>CAZYHC010000067.1:0-25237 GCA_964646625.1 uncultured Anaerolineales bacterium | reverse complement strand
TTGACACCTCCATCGTTTGGTTTTGGTAAAACAAAAAGGCGCACCGCTTCCGTTAAGGAAGTCGATGCGCCCTGCATCACCAGGTTACGCGATTACAAATCCTCTATTTGCTCGAAGGAGACCGTGAGGCTTTTCCCCTTGTAACTGAGCACGATTTTGCCTCGTTTGTCCCCCGCTTGATTATTCACTTGTTCGAGATGCTGGAGAAGCCAACGCACTATCAGTGCGACCCGCCCTCCAATTTCGTGCCTTTGCCCATCTACAAGGACAGTGATCTGCAACACAGCCCTCCCTACGGGGAGGGTTATCCTCATAATAGCACAAATTTTCGGTTTTGTCAAATTCGCATTTTCAACGCAAAAATGGCCCGAAGGCCACGCGTGTGCACAGCACAAACGTTCTGAAATTTTTAACCAAATCTTAACCTGAGCTTTACCTGATAATAACCTTTTTGTGGTATAATATTTGGGGGGACGTTGCAGGCAAGTGACGTGATTGGTCAGTCAATGACAAAGGTTGGTGAGCGTATCACGTTGGGGACAAAGGTGGAACCGTTGCGAGAAAAGGCAGGTTATGGTACAATAATGGTCTAGAGGGAGATTCTCGCTTACGTAAGATAGAGTCCAACGGCACTTTATCATGGTTTTAAATAATGAAGCCTCGGCGCTTGTATGGAGCCCGAGGCGGCGGCCAGGGTGGTGGGAACACCCCGGCGATAGGAAGTATAACATAGAATCCCGCTGGAGGCAAACCCACTCTGGTGGGATTTTTTGTTATGGAGAGAGTGGAATGTCCAATGATTCCGCAAACCAACAACTATCTATGATGGTTTTGCGGCGGCTTGATGGTAAGGGACGCTTGCACTACCAGCACGGAACAACCTGGGATTGTGACTTTTCAATTATGCATCTTCTGAACGGGCGCTTGCAAGTCAGTGTTGTGCCCGACTCGATATACTACCGGCTCAGGCAGCGTAGACCTTTCAAGATTGAAGGGACAGATAGACATGGCAATCAAGTCTCAGTACAAGATATACATATTACTACTCATACCTTTACCCCCGAGCGTGACTCTCGTGACATCCTGATAGGATATGCACAATCTGCTTTCCGCCACACAGAGAGGGGATCGTATTCCGGCGCAATCACGATTCGGGATGAATTGATCAGTTTCCGCCTCACTCTTTTAGCGTCCCCCGTGACCGTTCAGACTGGAGACTTTGCTGTGGAAATTGGGCGGCTTGATTGGCGAGATTGGAGGGAAATCGAGGAACATAGCAACGCTTATAGACATGCGACTGTTTCAACGTATCTTAAGATTCGGGATGTTCCCATTGTGGAGCAGGACAGAGCAATCAAGTGTCTGCAAAATATCACGGAACTGCTCTCAGTCGCATGCCGCGGGCGTGCTTGCCTGACAGCCCGTCATAAATATGATGTAGAGGATCAACGGTTGGATAGCCAGTTCGTTGGACCACCCTTTACAGCGCGTGGTTGGCTTCGTAAGCTCATCCCTGACAAGGCTCTGGGAGATTTCCTGACGGCAGCTTATCCACACCTAACGACCAAGTATCAAAGCCTGAACCTGGGCAACGTGATTGATCATTACTTGCAGACCCTAACCCTGCCTTCCGCGTGGCCGCTCTCACTCGGCATCTTTACGGCTATGGAGACCTTGAAAGCAGCCTTTTTCCGCCAAACGGAGAATGAGAATGCAAAGTTCGCGTTCTGGGTTGTACCACCTGATGACTTCGAGAATAAGGCAGAGATGTTCGATGAGCTTATCAGCGTACTCTGCAAACATTTTCCGAGATTTTGTGACTTACGGAGTAGTGAAAGAAATAGCCTGAAAGCGCAACTGAAGAACCTCAAAGGACGCTCGTATAGGACACAACTTCGGGCAATGCTCGATCAGCTTAAAGTCAGTTATCACAACCGTGAACTTCATTCCTTCATCGACATTCGTAACAGGATCATCCATGGAAACCCATTGGATGACACATCTAAGGCATGGGAGCAGGTTGAAGGTGCTGCCAGTTTGTTTGAGAGAGCTTTGCTTGCTGTCTTGGGCTATACAGGGCCAAGCGAACTTTTTGATAGTCGAGAGGGACGCGCATAAAGAAACCTATTCGCAAAGGACACATCCTGAGAACTGAGAAAGGATTCATTCACTGTAATGCCTAAACTAACGCTATCCCAACTGGAGCGCCATCTCTTCGCCGCGGCCGACATACTACGCGGCAAGATGGACGCTTCGGAGTTCAAGGAGTACATCTTCGGGATGCTCTTCCTGAAGCACGCCTCCGATGTCTTCGAGGAGCGCCATGAGAAGATCATCCGCGAGCAGCGTGAGGAGCGAGGCCGCACCGAAGACGAGGCGCGAAAGCGCGCCGAGCGCCCCGTTTCTTACGAAGATACCTTCTTCGTGCCGCCTCACTCCCGCTGGGCCAAGCTCCGCGACGAGCTACACCACGATGTGAATAATGGCCTCAACAAGGCGTTAGGTGAGCTCGAAAGGGCGAACCATTCTGTCCTGGAGGGCGTTCTGGCCCACATTGATTTCAACCGGCAGGTGGGGCGCACCCGCCTCTCCGACGGCAAGCTGCGCCAGTTGATCCTGCACTTTAGCAAAGTCCGTTTACGTGATGAGGACTTTGAGTTCCCCGACATGCTAGGCTCAGCCTACGAATATCTCATCAAGTACTTCGCCGATTCGGCGGGCAAGAAAGGCGGCGAGTTCTACACCCCTCGCGAGGTGGTGCAGTTGATGGTCCGTCTGTTAAAACCCCAGCCAGGGATGCGTATTTACGACCCTTGTGTGGGCTCCGGCGGTATGCTCATCCTCTCCCGCGAGTACGTGGCAGAGACCGGCGGCAACGTCCACGATCTGCGCCTCTACGGGCAGGAGTACAATGGCAGCGTCTGGTCCATCTGCAAAATGAACCTGCTGTTCCACGGCATCCGCGACGCCGACATCCAGAACGAAGACACGCTCCTCAACCCACAACACCGGGACGGAGGCGATCTGATACACTTCGACCGCGTGATCAGCAACCCGCCCTTCTCCCAAAACTATGATCGCCAGGGGATGAAGTTCGAGGCGCGCTTCCGTCACGGCTTCTGCCCGGAGAGCGGCAAGAAGGCCGATCTGATGTTCCTCCAGCACATGCTGGCAGTGTTGCTCCCCAATGGGATGATGGCTACCGTGATGCCCCACGGTGTCCTCTTCCGTGGCGGGGTAGAGCAGGTGATCCGCTCGAAAATCGTCAAGGAGGACCTGCTGGAGGCGGTCATCGGGCTGCCGCCCAACCTCTTCTATGGGACAGGCATTCCGGCTTGCATCCTGGTGCTGCGCGCCCCCAAAGCCAAGCCGCCGGAGCGCCGGGGAAAGGTGCTCTTCATCAACGCCGATGCCGAGTACCACGCCGGACGCGCCCAGAACTTTCTGCGGCCTGAACACATCGAAAAGATCGTCTCTACCTTCGACGCCTTCAAGGACGTGGAGCGCTACGCCCGCGTGGTGGAACTAGACGAACTGGCCGACAACGACTACAACCTCAACATCCGCCGCTACGCCGATAACGCCCCGCCTCCAGAGATCCACGATGTGCGTGCTCACCTGCTGGGCGGTGTGCCCCAGTCCGAAGTGGAAGCCAGTCATGCGCTTCTGAAGACCATAGGGCTGAAGACCGTAGCCATCTTCCGCCCCAGGGACGAGGCGTATTTCGACTTTCACCCCGACCTTACTGAGCAGGCGCAGATCAAGGCCCTCGTCGAAGATGACCCCGGCGTGCAGGCCCAGGAAGCCCGCCTGTACGATGCCTTCGCCGCCTGGTGGGAGGCCCAGGAATCGCACCTTATCGCCCTGCCTCATGGCAACAGCCTGATGGACACCCGCGCCGGTTTGCTCACCTCCTTCGAGGAGGCGCTGCGGCCGGTGGGGATGCTGGATCGCTTCCAGGTGGCGGGCGTAGTGGCCTCCTGGTGGAACGCCATCCAGTACGACCTGAAAACCCTGGCGGCCCAGAACTTCGCCGGGCTGGTGGATAGCTGGATCACCTCCATCCACGCTGCTGTGGAGGATGTGGAGGTGCGTGGCAACGACGACCCGCTGGAATATCCCCTGGTGCAGCGGCTGTTGCCTGACTACCTGGCCCAACTGGAGGAACTAGAGGCCGAGATAGCCGAACTCAAGGCCCAGGTTGCCGAGGCAAACCGAGAGCCTGACGAGGATGAGGGCGACGAGGAGGACACCGAGCCATTGAGCCAGGAGGAGATCAAAGAATTGAGGCGGGAACTGAGCGATAAGCGTAGCGGGCTGAAGACTTTACAGGACGAGTTTTTGAGCCAGTTGGACGCCGCCCGCGCCGCATTGACTGCCGAAGACGTTCAGGCTCTCGTATTGGGGATCGAGCGGGAGCGGCTGGAAGCGGAGATGGATCGCTACGTGACCGCCCACCGGCAGCAAGTTATTGCCGCCGTGGAGAATTGGTGGGACAAGTACCGTGTCTCCCTGCAAGACATCGAGAGTAGGCGCAATGGGTTAGTAGACAAGTTGGCAAGGTTCACGAAAGAGTTGGGCTATGCTGAATAAGAAATACCCACCCGGCTGGCAAATACTACCCCTGTATGAAATCACAGATACATTTTTGAATGGAGGCACACCGAGCACAAGTGTTCCATACTACTGGGACGGAACAATACCATGGATTACTGGTGCAGACACAGAACAAAGAGTTACTACTAAGGCACGCAACTGTATAACCGAACGTGGTGTACGGGAAAGTGCTACTAACATTGTACCGAAAGGCAACATTCTGCTGGTAACTCGCACTGGGGTAGGTAAAGTCAGTATTTCCGGTGTTGACATTGCCATTAGCCAGGACTTGACTGGTGTAATCCTTAAGCAAGACATAGTAGATGTAAGTTATTTGTATTGGCAACTGTCGCATCTTGGGCCAGAACTCCAAAGGCTAGCACAGGGAACTATCATACAGGGTATTCAACGGGAAGAGGTTGAGGCACTTCACATGCCACTTCCCTCTCTCCCTGAACAGCGCCGCATCGCCGAAACCCTGGACACAGCGGACGAGGCCATCCGGCAGACGGAGCGGCTCATCGCCAAGCTCAAGGCGGTCAAGGCCGGGCTGCTGCACGACCTCCTCACCCGTGGCCTGGACGAACATGGTCGCCTGCGTGACCCGCAGGCCCACCCCGAACAGTTCAAGGACTCGCCGCTGGGGAGGATTCCGGAGGAGTGGGAGATACGACGATTGGGAGACCTTGCCCGAAACAGCGGTGAGTATGGGAGTGGTGCTGCTGCTTTAGAGTACAATCCTAATCTCCCAAGATATGTTCGCATAACAGACATCACCGATGATGGACGCCTTGATCCGAATTCTCGTGCTAGCATTCATGGCTCTGATGCTGAAGGCTACTATTTGCGCTATGGCGATCTAGTTTTTGCGAGATCCGGTGCAACAGTCGGAAAGACCTATTTGTATGACGAAACTGATGGAGAATGTGCCCATGCAGGCTATGTGATTAAATTCAGCCTTGACCTTGATCTTTGCAAGCCGCGTTTTGTCTTTTACTGGACACAATCCGGGGTCTACTGGTCGTGGGTCAAACGAACTCTCAGGCAAGGCGCTCAACCCAACATTAATGCTCAAGAATACAAACAGTTAGAGTTAGTGTACCCCCCACCAAAAGAGCAGCGCCGAATTGCCGCTATTCTCAACGTCCACGACGCCCGCATCCGCGCCGAGGAAGCCATCTTGGAAAAGCTCCGCCAGGTCAAGCGTGGGCTGATGGACGACTTGCTCACGGGAAAATTGAGGGTAAGTGTATGACGAATGTTTTGACAGAGATATGCAATTGGGCAACTGCCTTGAAGTACTGGGAACAAGCTGCTCTGGATAAAATCATGACCGGGGTGCGGTTTACTGAGTCAGACTATGATGAATTGCTCCAATATTTGTTAGAGGATGCCAAGCTGGAAGAGCCAATAGGGTCGCGTCCGGCTTTGCATTTTTCTGAGGATGCTGATGCCGATGCTCAGTCTACCGGGCCGGTGCGACTGGTCAAGATCTCAAACTTGCAAAGCGTCAATGCCCTGGTATCAGGGCAAACTCTCACGTTTGGTCCAGCCCTGACGGCTATTTATGGAGGAAACGGATCGGGCAAATCGGGATACGCACGGGTTCTGGGTTGTGCCGGCTTCACTCGCGGCGATAAAGAAGTGCTTCCCGATGTGACGCAGCCTGTTGATGATACCGTCGCGCCGTCGGCTGACATCGAGGTAGCTTATGAAAATTCCAACCATATAATCCCCTACCAGGTTGGCAGAAAATGTCCTGAGCTCGCCTCGTTTTATGTTTTCGACAGCACCAGTGTGCGTGTTCATCTGACCGAGTCAAACTCGCTCAGTTTCTCTCCGGCAGGTCTCTCGTATCTAACCCGATTGGCGGAGGTAACCGATGAGGTTCGCGGGCGTCTGAAAGCCAAGATCGAGGAGTATTCACAGCCACACTGTTTTGACGTGTTGTTCCCAGGCGATTCGGAGGTCAGTGAGTTAATAGCCACCCTTGGGCCTGACACGGATCTCGAAGCGTTGCGCCAAATGGCTACTCTGTCCCCAGAGCAACAAGAGCAAATCCATGAGCTGGATCTTAAGATTGCTCACCTTAAGACCCAGGACATTCCTAAGCAAATAGGAGATCTCAAACAGAGAATAGAAGATCTGGAGAATCTGGTCAGCAGGTTGTGTAAGGCGCAAGAAGGATTAAGCAATAGGGCAGTAGATGATATCTGTAAAGCAATGCGGGTCTATATTGATCGACAGTCTGCGGCTCAGCGTGTCAGCGTTGACCAGTTCAAGTCAGAACACCTTACGCAAACCGGTAGCGATGTCTGGTATCGGTTTATTGAGGCTGCGAGAGCTCTGGCCGATGCCGAGCAAACGCCAGAAGGGCCATATCCACAAGCTGACAGCCGCTGCTTGCTTTGTCAGCAACCTTTGTCGGTCGAGGCGCGCGAGCTGCTGATGCGATTATGGGAGTTCTTGGAGGGAGAGGCGCAAACCAGATTGGAGAAAGCACAAGCGCTTCTAGCAGAAAAGTGTAGTGCACTGAGCGAGACTGACCTTGATTTCTTTGACGAAGAATCTGTTTCCTACAGATATCTGCAAGAGCATAACCCGGAGCTGTTGGAAAAGGTAAAAACATTTATTACAGCTTGCTGTAGACGGCGAGAAAGCGTTTGCAGAATGGTCGCTGATCATGCGGTAGATATTGAGGCTTTTTCTCCGCCCGACAGCGGAATCTCTGATGTTAGGGAACTTATCAACTCACTGAAGGAAAGTCTCAAAGAGTTGGAAGATGAGGATCCTACCAAAGAGATTGCGAAGCTGGAGCAGCAGATGCGGGGCTTACAGCATCGCGAGTTACTGGGTCAGCACCTCTCCGAAATCGAGGACTATGTACAGAAGAGAATCTGGGCAAAGCGAGCGGATCGATCTGGAGGCAGCACTCGACACATCACAGGAAAGTACAACCAGCTATTCGGACAATTGGTCACCAATCGCTATGTTGAATTGTTTGAACAGACATTGGAGGACTTGGGGCGTCCGCTTAAGGTGAGGATAGAGACCAGGGGACGCAAAGGCGAAGTTTACAAGCAGATCGCTTTGGAGGCTGATGCATCCATTTTAGAAGAGGCCACACCAGACAAGGTTTTGAGTGAGGGCGAGAAGCGCGCAGTTGCGCTGGCAGATTTCTTGACCGAGGTAGCCCTGGATACAACCAGCAGCGGAATCATACTGGACGACCCAGTAACCTCCCTTGATCTGGAATGGAGAGAACTGATTGCGTCCATTCTGGCTGCAGAGGCCAAGCGTCGGCAGGTGATTGTATTCACGCACGACCTTCCCTTTCTCTATCACCTCAAGAAGCACTCTGAACAGGAGCAAATGGAGCTTGCAACGCATTGGATAAAGCGAGGAGAAACCGACGACAAGCCGGGCTACGTGTTCCTGGATAACAGCCCTGCACTGGAACGGGACTATCGCAGTACCACACGGGCGCATGATATCTACAAAGAAGCCAAAGATGCACCCCCAGAGAGGCAGGAGACGCTATTGCGAGAGGGATTCGGCGTGCTCCGCGCGTGCTATGAGGCTTTTATCATATTTGAACTCTTTAATGAGGTTGTCATGCGCTTCGAAGAGCGTGTGAGCTTTGGACGCTTGAGTGATATTGTGTGGGATGAGTCGATTGTACATCAAGTGATCGCCAAATGCGAGCTTCTTTCCAGATACATCGAAGGACATTTGCATAGTAATGCATTGGGAGCACAGAAACCAGCACCTAAAATGCTGTGCAGCGAGATTGAAGACTTTGATGCCATCAAGAAGAGTCTGAAAAACCTCAAGAAGATGCAATAGTATGGCAGAGGTGCTCTCTGTACATAAGAGAGGATAGGGAGTGACATGAGCCAATCGCCGGAATACACTCAAGTCGAACGTCCTTTCATTGAGCAACTCCATTCGATGGGCTGGGGCTACCTGCCGGGCGATACCGACGTCCCCTACCTCACTGAGCGGGAGGACTTTCGCCAGGTGTTGCTCACCGACCGACTGCGCCAGGCCATCGCCCGCCTCAACCTGGACGAGGATGGGCAGCCCTGGTTGGACGAGGCCCGCGTCAGCCAGGTCGTCAGTCGTCTGGAGCGCCTGGGCCAGCACAAGCTGATGGAGGCCAACCAGGCCGCCACCGACCTGCTGCTCAAGGGGACGCCCGTGGAAGGTCTCGACGGCAAGAACGTCACCGTCCACTACCTGGACTTTGAGCACCCGGAGCGTAACGATTTCCTGGTCATCAATCAGTTCCGCGTTGACCCACCCTGGGCCACCGGCGGGAGCGGCTACGTCGTGCCCGACCTGGTTCTTTTCGTCAACGGCACCCCCCTGGTGGTGGTCGAGGCCAAGAACCCGGACCTGGAAGCTCCGCTGATCGAGGCCATCAACCAGCTTCTGCGATATTCAAACCAACGTGAAGAAGTCACTGAGCCAGAGGGAGCCGAGCGGCTTTTCTATTACGCCCAGTTGATGGTCGCCACCTGTTTTGACACGGCGCGGGTGGGCACGGTGGGAGCTTCCTACGAGCATTACCTGGAGTGGAAGGATACCTATCCAGTACCATTGCCCCAGGTTGCCGCTGAGTTGGGCGTGGAGCAACTCTCCGGCCAGCAGATGCTGGTGGCGGGGATGCTGCGCCCGGAGCATCTCTTGGACATCGTCCGCAATTTTACCCTCTTCAGCCAGGTCAGCGGCCGGACGGTCAAGATCGTGCCCCGCTACCAGCAATACCGCGCCGTCCACAAGGCCATCGAGCGCCTCACTCGTGGGCAGACCCGCCGCCAGCACGGCGAAGCCGACCAACGGGGCGGCATCATCTGGCATACCCAGGGCTCGGGCAAGAGCCTCACGATGGTTTTCCTGGTGCGCAAGATGCGCACCCTGCCCGAATTGCGCCGCTTCAAGGTCGTGGCCGTCACCGACCGCACCAAGCTGGAGAAGCAATTGCACGATACCGCCGCTCTCACCGGCGAACCGTTGGAGAAGGCCAAAAGTGTGGTCAAATTCCAGGAGAAGCTGCGCCGACCGGGCGCGGGGTTGGTCTTTGGGATGATCCAGAAGGCCCAGAGCCGGGACGAGGCTTCGGCGGAGGATGAGGATATCCCTCCCTTCCCCCTCCTGAACGATTCCGAGGAGATTCTGCTCCTGGTGGATGAGGCCCACCGCTCCCACACCAGTGCCCTCCACGCCAACCTGATGGCAGCGCTACCCAACTGCGCCAAGATCGGCTTCACGGGCACGCCCATTATCCAGGAGCATAAAAAGAAGACCCATGAAATCTTTGGGCCCTTCATTGATGTCTATACCATCAAACAATCCCAGGAGGATGGCGCGACCGTGCCCATTCTCTACGAGGGGCGCACCGCTCCCGGCATAGTCGCCAACGGGGACACCCTGGATCAACTCTTCGAGGATATGTTCCAGGAGCACACCCTGAGGGAACTGGAGGCTATCAAGGCCAAATATGCCACCACGGACGATGTTCTGGAAGCCGAAAAGCTCATCCAGGCCAAAGCCCGCGACATGCTGCGCCACTACGTCGCCAACGCCCTGCCCGATGGCTACAAGGCGCAGGTCGTCTCCGTCAGTCGCAGGGCCGCGGTGCGTTATCGGGGAGCCTTTGTGCAAGTACAGCAAGAACTGGTGGCCCAACTGGAGGCCCTGGTGTCGGGCCAGGGAGGGGCGCAGGATAGCGCATCCTGCTCAGATGGAGAGGATGAGTTTCTACGAAATGCCCTTCCCTACCTGGATCGCATCCGCTGCCTGAAATTTGCAGCGATCATCTCCGCATATCATAACGATCCACCATCCTGGCGAGAATGGACGCTTCAAAGCAGGCAGGACGCCTACGTCGAGGATTTCAAAAAGCCCTTTGACGAAGAGAAGAGCGAGGGCTATACGGCCATCCTCATCGTTCATAGTATGCTTATCACCGGCTTCGATGCCCCGCTGGAACAGGTCCTCTACCTGGACCGCAGCATTCGCGAGCACGAGTTGCTACAGGCCATCGCCCGCGTTAACCGCGTCTCTGGGAAAAAAGAGAACGGGCTGGTGGTTGATTACTTCGGCGTCATGCACCACCTCAAAGAGGCGCTGGATGCTTACGCCGAGGGCGACATCGAGGGTGCATTGCTCCCTATCGGCGACGAACTGCTCAGGTTGGCCGACCGGCACCAGCGCGTGGTCTCGCTCTTTACCCAGCGGGGCTGTGACCTGGACGATACCGAAGCCTGCGTGACCCTGCTCCACGACGGGAAGTTGCGGGCAAAGTTTGCTCTCTACCTGGGGGACTTTCTCCAGTCGCTCAACACTGTCCTGCCCCGGCCCGAGGCACTCCGCTACGTGTCAGATGCCCATAAGCTGGGCCTCATCCATGCTAAGGCTGTCAAGCGCACCCGCGACGAACAGCTCCAGCTTGTCGTTAAAGGGGCAGAGGCCAAAGTTCGCAAGCTGATCGATGACCATGTGCTCGCTCAGGGTATCGATCCCAAAGTTCCGCCTATCAGCATCCTGGCCGCCGAATTTGAGCAACACGTTGGACGCCTCCGCTCCCCTCGCGCTCAGGCTGCTGAGATGGAATTTGCTGCCCGGCATCACATCAGCCGTCACTTTCAGGAAGACCCGGTCTACTATCAGAAGCTCAGCCAACGTTTGGAGGATATCCTCGAGACTCTTGCGGATAACTGGGAGGCGCTAGTCGAAGCCCTGCGCGATTTTATACGCGAGTACCGCACCGCCCACGCCCAACAGAGTCAGCATGATCGCGCCTTGCTGCCTTTCCTGCGCCTGCTGGCCGATGCCACAAGCGGCGACCAGTCTCTGGAGGAGGAGCCGGAGCGCCTGGCCGAGGCCACCGTCGAGATGGTCAAGCTGATCCAGGGCGAGATCAGCCGGGTGGACTTCTGGCGGAATATCGTGGCCCAGAATCAACTGCGCGGTCAGTTAGTGACGTACCTGGACGACAACGATCTGGTACCCTTTGAGCAGCAGGAAGCCCTGGCGGATCAGATCGTGCAGACGGCCAAGGCGAATCATACCCTGTTAGTAGAGCGCGATGCGTAGAGTGTTTCCGAGGCGATAATGAGAACCAAAACCCTTACCCTTACGGTAGACGATCTCAATTTTGAAGTCCGGGAGAGCGCCCGGCGTCGCACGATGGAGATCATTGTGGACCGCGATGGTAGCCTGGTGTTGGCCACGCCGCCGGATGTGCCGCTGGAAACGCTGGAGGAATTTGTTGAGGAGAACCGGGTCTGGATTTACACCAGGCTGTTGGAGAAAGAGGCCCAGGCTCGCCTCAAGTTACCAAAGGAGTACGTATCGGGCGAAGGCTTTTACTATCTGGGGCGCAGTTATCGCCTCAAGATCGTGGATGGTGGGGGAGGGCCTCCGCTTCGTCTCTATCGGAGCCGCTTTGAACTGCGCCGGGACGCTCTTCCCCAGGCAAGAGAACACTTTATCCGGTGGTACACGATCCGCCTGCGTACTGTGTTGGATCGACATATTGCGGCGCTCAGCCATCGAGTCGGCGCGAAGCCCCGCGAGGTGCATATCCAAGATCTGGGCTACCGCTGGGGATCGTCCAACCGGCGGAGGCATCTGTACTTCCATTGGCGCGTGGTTCTGCTCCCCCACACGATGATCGAGTACCTGGTGGCCCATGAGTTGGTCCATCTCATCGAGCGCAGCCACAACGCCAATTTCTGGGAGCGTCTGGAACGCATCATCCCCGACTATGCTGACCGTCAACGATGGCTGAAAGAGCATGGGGGGATGTATGATTTGTGAAAGTGGAAGCAATATTGCCACCGGTGTTGGGCCAGGTGTTTAAGAGGGGAGTTATGGAAGTTATACAGTTTCCTGACAAGTCAATACACCTCGATGGAACTATCGACATCCCACTATTCATTGATGAGTTCGAGGTGTATTTTGACGCCCAAGTGATCGGTGAGATTCAGAAAGCAATAGATAATGAAATGGGAGCAGCAGCCTACATCCTGATAAGTTGCGCTATTGACTGTCTCGCATCATTCTGGAAAGGTGAAGATTCTTGCCGGAAAGTCTATCAAGGTTTCGTGGATGAATTCTTCAACGGGTTGTATGATGGACTTGAGTTGTACCGGGATCTTCGCTGCAGACTCGTCCACAACTATACAGTTGGTGAACAGCTCATCGTTTGCTGGGGCGAGCCCGATATCCACAGGAGTTGCACGGATACTGGCGAGATGATTCTCAATCTGGATCAGTTTTTTGAAGAATTCAAACAAGCTAAGAGGTCATACTTTGCACAGGTTCGTTTCGATTCCCAGTCTCAAGAAGCGCTACTCAAACGTTGGGAAAACGTAGGAGTGCTGAGCCCAATCTGCCCTGATTCGCTGAGGTGCAGGGTGGTATGGAGTGTATGAACAGTGCCGCGCCGTTCCCTACTTGGATATCCTGCAGGTCAGGTGAATAGAACTAAAGTACCTGCAAGCGGAGCCAGTGGCAGAACTGGAGCAACTAGAGCGAGCAGTGCTGGCTTCAACATTTCGGGGAGAGTCGCGACCATGCTCACAGAAGCACCAGTTAGCCCAGCGAGTTGACTCAGCACACGCCATATCGAACACATGGATAGGACACGATTTGTCATAGAGTTTTTTCAAGATGCCCATATGAAGGCGGCCAAGTGCCGACTCGCTCTGGGGGAAAGACTGCTAAAGAGACATACAGAATTTGAAAGAGAGCTGGCAAACATGCTGGCCTCTTTGAATTATTGTTATCAGAATTCACATTGGGGCAAGGTTCTGGATTTGTGGAGGATGTTAACCGACTTTCTGTGGTTTAAAGGGTATTGGAAGGAGTATATTTTAACTGGAAGGCAGGCTCTAGAGGCAGCGACGAAGCTAAATGACAAAAAAGCACAAGGACTGATCTTCAATGATCTAAGTTGGATAGCGATAGAGCAAGGAAATTTCAAGGAAGCGAACAGCTTGCTTGTTACAGCTACGAAAATCCCGAAAGAAATTGATGATTCGAGGAGTCTTTCCATAACTCTAAGACATCTGGGCGTGGTAGCTTTTAGGCAAGATGACTTCGATGCGGCCGAAAAGTTATGGGGAGAAGCCTTGGAAATTGCCAAGACCGAAGCATTTACCGGGATGATCGTTGAGCTGCATAATCTCTTCGGAGAACTGGCCCGCGAGCGCGGCAATTTGGAGGAAGCAAGACAACAGTACCTTCAAGCCCTGCGAGGCTACGAGGACCTAAAAGACAGGGTTAGGCTTACCATAGTTCTTCTCAACCTGGGATCAGTAGAAGCATTGGCCGGCAATTTTGAGACATCGAGAGCATGGTTTGAGCAATGCCTGTCGATCTGCCAAGAGATAGGAAGAAAGGATGCGGCGGCAGAAGCCAAGCGCAGGCTGGCGGAATTGGAGGAGTCACTAGGAAACTTGTCCGATGCCCTGGTTCTGGCCGAGCAAGCTCGACAAGTCTTTCAAGAGTTAGGCATGGCCCGGAATGTTAAATGTGCTGAGCAGTTGATAGAAAGGATTCGAGACTCACAAAAAGTTCATGTGATCGATTAGACTCAGGCGCAACCCAGCTTGTGGAAAAAGGAGCATAGAGATGGGCAAACTGATCCAGCGGGCTCTACTAGAGCGGGAGTTGGCTCAACACAAGCGCAATCTTTATCACCTGCGTAATAAAAGTGCCAAGTACGGTATTGATGTGCCTATTTCGGTACTGAACCAGATTGAGGATGAGGAGAGAGAGATTGCACGGATTGAAGCAGAGTTGGCCGAGCTAGAGACGGCTGCTGAATCTCTGACTGTGCTGTGGCCTCCCAACATCCCGGAAGAACGTTACTACTCCCTGCCTGGCCGGGAGCGAGATCTGGACCAATTATTGGAAGTACTACAGGCTTCTCAGGGCCCCTCGGTGGTCGTTATTGATGGGTTGGGTGGCCTGGGCAAAACAGCAATGGCCGTTGAATTAGCCCAGCGTGCCCTGCTTCAAGGACTGTTCGAAGGCATCATTGGCGACAGTGCTAAACAAGAGCTTCTTGCTGGTGGAGAGATCGTCCAGGTGCGCGAAGCAACTCTCGATTTCGGCAGCTTGTTAGACTCTATCGCTCGACAGATGGGGCGCTGGGAAATACCAATCCTGAAAGCGGAAGAGAAACGTGCTGCCCTGGCTCGCCTCTTTCGGCAACATCGCTACCTGGTTTTGGTAGACAATCTAGAAACAGCAGAGAACGCTAATACATTGATCGCTCACCTTCGAGGTCTCCTCGATGGCAGCCGGGCTATCGTCACCAGTCGCAAGAAAGTACGCCATGATTTTGTCTGTGCCCTCTCCTTGCAAGGGCTTGAAGCGGAAGACTCGCTATTCTTCTTACGAACAGATGCAGAACGGCGGGGAGTACAACAGATTTTGGAGGCGCCCGAAAAGAAACTGAGCGAAATTCACGAGATAACTGGTGGAGCACCCTTAGCACTGAAACTGGTTGTGGCCCAGGCCAAGTTTCTGGACCTTGATTTGGTGCTGAGACAATTGCGGCAGGCAAGTAGCAATCTTTACCCCTTCATCTTCCGCCAAAGTTGGGAGCAGATCTCGCCAGCAGCCCAACGGGTACTTATCTACATCGGTAGAACAGTAGTGACTACAGTGAGTTGGGAAGAACTGACCAGTGTGGGTATTGCGGAGAATGAAGAAGAGTTGATGGAAGCTATTGACCAACTGGTCGCTTATTCTCTACTTGATATTTCCTTCGCTGCCAGTCAAACTCGATATGGGATTCACCAACTTACACGCCAATTCGTGAACAGTGATTTGCCTGAAATGTGGCGGGAGCAAGGACTGCTATGAGTGCTTCTCATCTCACCAAAGCAGTTCAGACTGCATCCGAAGCCATGGCCTTGGATAATCAAGCCGTCCGTTATTGGGAGTCAGCCCATCGCTTGGCTGCAGAGCATCGCCTATACCTGGCACGCCGTTACCAACACCAGTATGAGCGGCTGGACGATGAGTTTGCCAACCTGCGTGCATCCCAGTCTTGGCTGGTAAATCAGGGCAGCGAGGAGGCAGCGCGTTTCCTTACCTATATTGAGATTCTCGCTCCCTATCTTCGTCAAAGAAGTTTCAATGCTGAACTGTGGCAATGGTGTGAGGCTGGATTGTGGGCTTGTGAAAGGTTACAGCAGAATTCCGGCTGGTTGTTGTTGCTCCGCAGTGAGGCCCAGAATATGCTTGGTCAGTGGAATGAAACCATAGCCAGCATCCAAGCAGCAATCAAGGTAAGTGAGGGAGAAGATCCGAGCACTTATGCTCAGGCGGTTTTGGCTCTTGGACGTTTACAGTTGAACCAGGGTGACTATAAGGTAGCTCTTGGAACACTAGCCAGGGCTGAAACGCTGCTGTCTGAACAGTCAGACTATGAAGGATTGGCCTCAGTTCGTTCGGAGATCGCGGCCTACCACCTCAACCGGGGAGAATTGGACAAGGCGCTTTCCCTCTACCTCGAAGTGGATCAACTTCGCAGACAAGCCGGGGCAGTTGAAGCATCGGATCATACGCTGATGATGCTGGGCGTCGTCTACCGGAAGAAAGGGGACTATGAGAAGGCCATCATGTATCTGCAGCGGCTACTCGAGCGCGGCGAGACGCAACGTAACAGGGGTGCCATAGCTGCCGCAGCCCATCACCTGGCGTGGGTATACCTTAACCGAGGAGAATTGGCCCAGGCCCGGCATTTGTGTGGACGAGCCATTGTGCTGTACGAGGAAATCGGCGACACACGAGGCACCTCGGACGCTTGCGAGCAATTGGGGCTCATCACCCTAGCTGAGAAACAGGGAAAGGAAGCTTTATCCCACCTGGAGCGATCACTGGTCATTCGTCGCCAATTAGGCAACCAGCACGGTGCAGCCAGCAGCCTGCGTCGCCTTGCCATCGCACATCTCCGAATGGGACATCCTGTCGCCGCTGTACGCTATTTGTGGCAGAGCCTGACCACCTACTGGCGCCTGGGCATGCTCAACCGCCAGCGGCTCGCTGTCACTTTGCATGAGCTTCTTGATTGGACGGTAGGACAGAGGCGATGGACAGTGTGAGAGCCCATGACTGGCAGGTTGAAAATGTTGTCTTCTTTCACCAAGTGCTGACCGAGGCCATTTCCTACCGTCTGTCTTTTGCCCGAAGAGAGGCCAGTAACCATCAAGCCCTGGAGCGGGAATTGCCTAATCTCTGGGAAGCAGCCCGGCAGAGCTACGAGCAAAAAGCATGGGAATTCGTAGCAGCCTTTCGAGATGCCCTACAACCCTTTCTGGACTTGCGTGGCTATTGGACACAGAGCCTTACGTTGAACGAATGGGCTCGCGAAGCGGCACTGGCTCTTGGAGATGCCGTCAGTGCTGCCCGCTGGACTCACGACCGGGCTGATATCCTTCACCAACGAGGCGAGTACTCTGAAGCGGAGAGGCTGTATCGAGTCAGCGAAGAAGCCTATCGTGCCTTGGGTGAAGATGCGATGGCCCTCAGAAGCTGCCATATGCGGTCACTGATTGTACGTTCTCAGGGGCAGCTAGCTGAGGCTACACGTCTATGCGAGACAACGATCTCCGAAGCCCAGAAGTTGGGTCTGGATCGTTGGCTGGCTCATCCTTTCTATGTCCGAGGGCTTCTGGCCCGCGATCGAGGCGACTTTCGAAAGGCCAAACAATGGATAGAGGAAAGCCTTTCGCTCCTGGCCAATACCGATGAGTTGGCGATGATTGCACAGTGCCAGCACTTCCTGGGAGACCTGGCACTGCTTGAGGGAGATCTGTCCAAAGCCCGAGCATTATTGGAGATGAGCCTACAACTGAGCCAGCAAGTCGGTATCCTGCGTCGGGTGGCAGCCACTCAGCGACTCCTGGGGGACTTAGCACGGATCGAGGGGCGTTATGAGGAAGCCGAGAAGATATATTGTAAGGCGCTAAAGACGGTCACTCGGCTTGGTGATCGGCCCCAATTGGCACGGCTACTTCTGTCTCAAGCACAGCTAATGGCACACCGGGGGCGCACACAGAGCGCAGCCAATCTGCTTAGAGGAGCTATATCTATCTACAAAGCAATCGGGGATGCAAGAAGGATGGCCGGAGCCTCTCTGCTGTTAGTGCAGTTATATTTGAGGCAAGGACACTGGAGGCAGGCGCTACAAGTGGTCCTGGCAGCTATCAAGACGACCCGAGTGACTGATTTACTTCGTCTCCACATCCTACTCACTGCACTACGGCATTGGGGCAGGTTGTGAGGGACATTGTAGCTATTGCCCATTTGTTGCTGCAAAGCTCAGTGGACGGATTTCTTGACCATTGATGCGTCTCTTCCAAAGATGATAGACAGGTGGTCATCTGACGTCTACTTGGAGGTATAGCATGTCAACTATTACCTGGTTGCATCTATCTGACCTACATTTTAGAGAGGCCGAGCGGTGGGATGAGGACATTGTCCTGAGTAAGTTGCTGGATGACGTGCAGGAACAAATCATGTCAGAGGGCCTGCGCCCCGACTTTGTCATAGTGTCGGGGGACATCGCCTTCCAGAGCGTGCCTGAAGAGTACGCCCTGGCCAAGCAATTCCTTGATGAGCTGTTGGAGGCGACCGATCTGCCGAAGACACGACTCTTCATCGTGCCTGGCAACCATGATGTGGATCGGAAGGCCATCACCCGTATAGCCGCCACCACCGTTTCACTCCTTGACAACCGACAGGCGGTAAATGAGGTGCTGGCCGCCGATGAGGATCGTAGCCTGATGTTGCATAGGTTCAACGCCTATGCCCAGTTCGTGGGCGACTATCTCGCCGGTCATCTCCCCTTCGATGACAAGCATTATTTCTATGTCCGCAGCCTGGACCTGGCAGACCGACGTGTGGCAGTGCTGGGGCTCAACTCGGCGTGGTTGGCCTACGGCGGCGACAAGGACCGTGGACGATTGGTATTGGGCGAGCGTCAGGTTCGTCAGGCTCTGAGGGTGGCCGAGAATGCCGACGTGCGGATCGCTCTGTTACATCACCCTTTTGACTGGCTGCGCGACTTTGACCGAGAAGACTGCGAAGCGCTGTTGGTGGACAAATGCGACTTTATCCTGCACGGGCATCTGCACCGTACCGGGCTGCTCAGCCTGAAAACGCCCGACGCTAGGGCGACGATCATTGCCACTGGCGCCTGCTACGAGGCCCGTGAGCAGCGCAATGGCTACAACCTGGTGCGGCTTGACCTGGAAACCCTTCAGGGGACGATCTACTTGCGGATGTACAGCGATCAGAAGGGTGGCTTCTGGACGAAGGATGTGATGACCTATCGGAAAGTAGAAGATGGCCGGTACACATTCGAGCTACCATCGCCGCTGGGTGAGGCGCCGGTGGAAAGCAGGCTCGGGATGCCCCCTATCCCCATGAAGAAGGCTGTGGACCCTGCTCTCCGCTTGGAGGCGTCCTACCTGCGTCGGGTGCTGGTCTCGTGCAATGCCCTGCCCCTGGCGGTGATTGACCCCCGGGCTGTGGAGCGGACCCGCCAGCAGACGATGAACCTGTTGGCCGTGTACGTAGCGCTCGACACCCATACAGCGGTTGCCGTGGCAAGAGAGGAGAGTGAGGACAAGGGAAAGCGCCGCGAGTTGGAGAGGCTGATGGAACCGGGCCGCGAGACCCGGACTCTGACCGCCTTGGAGGCCGCTGGCCGCGACCGGCAGATGGTGCTGCTGGGTGGCCCTGGCAGTGGCAAGTCCACTTTCGCCAACTACCTGGCTCTCTGTCTGGCCGGGGCGCGCTTGGAGCGTTTGGAGGCACCTTCAGATAGGCGGGCCGAGGGGTGGCTGGCCCGCCTAGAACTGACCTGGACTCATGGCCCACTGCTGCCCCTCCAGGTCACCCTGCGACACCTTGCCAGGAGCGATTGGTGTGACGGCACAGCCGCCGGGCTATGGAACTTTGTGGCCGACACGCTGACCGCTCAAGGGCTGGCCGACTTTGCTCCTTACCTGCATCAGCAGTTGTTGAACGGTGGCGTGATGGTGTTGTTGGACGGTCTGGACGAGGTGGCCGATCCGGAGGAACGGAAGGTCATGCGCGACGCGGTAGCCGATTTCGCTGCCACTTACGGACACCCCGCCAACCGCTACCTGGTGACCTGCCGGAGCTATGCCTACCAGGACCCCCGCTGGCGACTGGCGCGCTTTACGGCCCATACCTTGGCCCCCTTTAACCAGAAGCAGATTGATAACTTCATCGGTTGTTGGTACAAAGAGGTGTGCCGCCTGGGTTGGAAGAGTGAGAGCGAGGCTGAGGACCTAACCCGTCGGTTGCAAGCCGCTACTCGGCGGCCCGACCTAGCTTCCCTGGCTAGAAACTCCTTACAGTTAACAATGATGGCTTCGCTTCATTTCTCCTGGGGCCGACTGCCTGAGGACCGGGTGAGGCTGTACCAGGAGATGGCCGAGCTGTTACTGGTGCGCTGGCAAGAGGCTCGCCTGGGCGAAGACATGGGCGTGACCCGGGTGGTGAGCGCGGGCAAGCTGGAATCAGCTCTGGAGCGGGTGGCCTTTATCGCCCATCATGCTCAAGAGGGGCCAGAGGGGACGGCCGATGTCAGTGAGGTGGTGCTACGTAGCGTGCTGAAGGACTACTTAGAGGGGAGTTGGGACCGGGCCGGGGAGTTGGTGACCTACATCCAGGAACGGGCCGCGCTGCTGATAGAGCTAGAACCAGGAGTATATGCTTTCCCGCACCGTAGTTACCAGGAGTACCTGGCCGGGTCCTATCTGGCAGTGCAACCGGACTTCCCGGACAAGGCAGCCAGCTTGATCCGTGAAAACTACGCGCAGTGGCGTGAGGCGGTGCTGTGCGCCGTGGGGGTCATGGCCCACTTGAAAAAGATAACCCACGTGGCAGTGGATGTGGCGGCGGCACTGTGCCCATGTGAGGTGTCTGACCAAGCCGTGTCCGAGTCCGATTGGCGGGCTGCTCACCTGGCCGGCGAAGCGCTGCTGGAGATCGGTTTGGAGGAAGTGAAAGCCTGTGAGCGACATGAACAGGTGCTGGCCCGCGTGCTGAGATGGCTAGCGGCCCTGTTGGAGCGCGGGGCCCTCACCGCCCGCGAGCGGGTCGAGGCCGGAAACCTGCTGGCCCGTCTGGGCGACCCACGGCCAGGGGTATGTACCCTGCCGCCTGATTGGGTGGAGATACCCACCGGGCCGTTCATCATGGGCAGCAGAGAGGACAACGAGCTGGCTTACGAAGACGAGCACCCACAGCATCAGGTCAACATCGGCTATGGCTATCGCATCAGCCGCTACCCGGTGACTAATGCTCAGTACAAGCAGTTCATTGATGCCAACCCCGACCATGAGATCCCATATATTGACGCTGACTGGGCTGGGCCCTACAACTGGGACCCCAGGGGGCGCACCTATCCGCCGGATAGGGCTAACCACCCGGTGGTGTTGGTTTCCTGGTACGACGCCATAGCTTACTGCCGCTGGCTAACGGAGTATCTGCGGGAGCGGGGAGAGCTTGAAGAGGGACAGAAGGTGCGGCTGCCGACAGAGGCGGAATGGGAGAAAGCAGCGCGGGGCACGGACGGGCGAGAATGGCCCTGGGGGAACAAGTTTGACTCCACGCTATGTAACATGGTAGAGACGAGGATCGGCACGACGAGTGCGGTGGGTCTCTTTCCGGCAGGAGCCAGCCCCTACAGTGTGCTAGGCATGGCCGGAAACGTGTGGGAGTGGACAGGCTCTATTTATGAGAGCTACCCTTATGACGCAAAAGACGGCCGTGAGGACTCTGAGAGTGGGAGCATCCGCGTGTTGCATGGAGGGTCGTTCTACAATGTCCGTCAGAGCGTCCGCTGTGCTTTCCGTCTCGGGGCTAACCCCTGCTATCGGGTAGAAGGTATTGGGATTCGAGTTGTCATTTCTCCATCCTTCTGAACTCCGATGTTCTGGACTCTGGGTTCTGAGAAGGAAGGGTCTGGGAAAGGGAGTGTGCCTCTCTCCCGGAGAGCAACCCGTCGAAGAAGGTCGCATCCGCGGATTTTGGGTGATCTTACGAATTATCTATTCAAAAGGGGGAAACGTGGCTGAACTGATAACCAAACTCAAGATATTTGTCGCCTCGCCGGGCGACGTGCAAGAAGAACGGGATAGGTTGAAGACTGTGATAGACGAGTTAAACCCGGGCATCGCCGGGGACAAGGGACTGGTGCTGGAACTGGTACGCTGGGAGACTCATGCCTGGCCCACCATGGGCGAGGACGCCCAGGACATGATTAACCTTGAGATCGGCCCCTACGATGTGTTCATCGGTATCATGTGGAAGCGCTTCGGGACGCCGACGGGTCGTGCCGGATCGGGCACGGAAGAGGAGTTCAACCGCGCTTATGCTCTGTGGGAGCAGTACTGCCGGCCGCAGATTATGTTCTATTTTAACAAAACACCCTTCTACCCCTCGTCTGCGCCAGAGTTGGAACAGATGGGCAAAGTGCTAGCCTTCAAGAAGGAGCTTGCCCAGAAAGGCGGCCTGTACTGGGAGTACGAGGGTGCAGACGGGTTCGAGCGAGAGGTGCGCCGCCACCTGACCCACATCATCCGCAACTGGGTGGAGAAAGCGCCCGATCCTTTGCGTGGCCTCTCTGCGCAAGTCCACGCTCCGTCGGACGAGCAGCAGATCATCGCTTCTGGTGAGAGGGCTGTAGCCGTAGGCCGTGATGTGCATGGCGACGTGGTAACCGGCACAAAATATACTACCTTTGACAAGCGGGGCCAGACGGTGCATGGCGACCAGAGAAACGAGGTCGGAGAGCGCCTTGAGGAGTGAAGGATGACCGAACTGGAGGACATCGAAAAGAAGCAAGCCGAGTTGCGGCGGTTAGAAGAAGAATTGGCGCGGAGAAAGGCCAAACTGGAGGAACTAAAAGCCACAGTCCAAGCGGAAGGTGAAAGGAACATGGCGGTAGGCCGCGATGTGCGTGGCGACATGGTCACCGGCATGAAGATCGAAAAGCTCATCCAGCAACTCCCGTCTGAACCGAGAGCCAGGCACGAAGCGCTGGAAAGGGCCTATCTCTTCTACCTGGTGGAAGATACTTACGGCCTGCAACTGAGCGGCATCGACCCCGAAGCAGTGGCCAAAGGGGCTGAGGCAGAGCTGGCCCTGGCCGAGGTCTATACTGACCTGGACGCCTACACCCCGCGGGAGCAGGATGTGCGCCGCATGGCAGCGATGGCTGTGGAGCAAAAGGGACGAATGGAGCGCGGTGAAGTGGAGCGCTTCTCTGCCCTGGCCATGCTCGACCGCAAAGAACGGCTGGCCTTGTTGGGCGATCCTGGCTCTGCCAAGACTACGTTCGTAAACCTTGTATCCCTGTGCCTGGCTGGTGAACGATTGGGGCTGAAGGAGGCTAACCTGGCCCGGCTGGGCGAAGAGTGGTCACACGGTTGGCAGTGGCCTGGTGCGGGTGCTGGGTTCGCCGCAGGCGGCGCAGCGGTATGTGGAGAAGCTCCAGGAGGAGATGGCCGGGCAGCAAGAGGGACAGGCCGTTCCCCCGGAAGCCCCTGCCTCCCAACCACCCGGCGGCAGCCAGGACACCCGCCCCACGGAAACCATCCCCTGCCCCGACTGCGGCCATCATAACTCCGCCGATGCCTTGCGCTGCCGCAGTTGTGGGAGGCGCTTTGTGTGAAGGGCTTTTGAATCACGAATGGGCGGACAGGGCGAATGGGGGGTGTACGGGGACTTTCATATCTCTTTCCAACCCCTGGGACACCTGGGATCGGGAGGTGGGGCTGTAGCGGTTAAACCCTTCCCATGAGCCCGATTGAACTCCATCACGGCGTAGGAACTCCGTGCTTTTCCAAAACCTTCTGCCACGTCCAAACGAGCGCGGCCTTTACTGCCCTGGCCTGCTTCCTCAAAGGCGTTTCCTCGGCTAAGGCGCGAATCAGATCGACTATGCCCTGGGACAGCCGGACAGTAATGCCTCTCACGTTCCTGCCTTTTGGCGCTTCAGGGATAGCATCCTGCTCTTCCAGCGCCGCCTGGAGACACCGCACTGCCCAGCTAACCGTCCAGGCTTGCGAGGCCTGATAATGCTCCATCAAGCCCTCCAGGGCCTCAAGGCTCTGGCTATTCAAGGCCACGTTGTAGGCAATTGTTTTCGGCTCTTTAGGCACGATCTCCCTCCTCCACCTCCAAGCTTACGTTGGGGTTGTCGCTCAAAAACACCCAATGACCATCCAGATGTCCACAGCCCAGAATACACATCTCCCTGAGCCGGTAGGCGTTGCGGTTCTCACGCACCCCTTCCATAGCCCTCGGAAGCGGATGCTTGTTATCATCGTGGCTGCGGTTGCAGGTGGCGATGGCGCCCGCTGGAAACATAACGGTGTCGGGCAGCTCACGCTCCCCTGCTTCTTCCTCGTCCGGCAGAAGCTTAACGGTGCGCCAGGGCATGAAGTACTCAGTCTGTCGCACCAACACCCTGCGCCCGTAGAAGATGACCTCCCCTTCGGCTTCTGCGTGGTCCCGCACCCAACGCAGGTTACGGATGGCCCGCCGCACCACGCGGTGGCCATTGGTCGTGCGGCTGAATTGGTATCCCACGATGCTGCCGATGACGTCAACTTCCTGACTGGACAGCTTTTCAACCTCGACCTCTTCGATGCCTGCTGGCTCTGCGTGTTCGGGCCATTTCTCGTTCAGTTCTTCCAGGTGGTTGAAATGGCTTCTCGCCTGTCCCGGCCAGATGTACGGGCCGAAAGTGTCATCGCCCGATCTAACCTGATAAGCTTTCATCTTTTTCTCCTTTCTCGGTTTGGCGCTCAACCGCCAACCTTTGGCAGTTGGGCTTGTGTATCCCGCTGCCAGTCGGGGCGGCAAGCAGCGCCGCCCCGTTTACTCACAGAGCCCGGATGAGATATCCTGGCGAGGGTTTTCTGAACCGCCTGTCCGGCCAGCGGAGCTTGTGGTACTCGGCCATGGCCTCGGCGTAGGCGCGGGCCAGGTGGTGAAGCTCGTCGATGGAGATGCCGCCTGTAGCCAGGCGAGCCTTCCCGGCCAGGAAAGCATCGCGGGCCTGCTGCACCTTCTGCTGTTTCAAGCTCAAGTCAGTACGTTCGTTCATCAGTATCCTCCTCCGTTCGTTCTTTTCTGCTCACCCACACCGTCGGGCCGAGTCCCTCATTGTGTGACGGTTTGGTGGCCTTGCCTCGGTCACGGGAGCAGGCTCAAGTAGCCTGCTCCACTAATTCCTCAATGTCGCTGCCGGTCAACATATTCAGCAGACTTTGGATACTGCCGGCCTGGTATCGGCCGTCAACCCAATTCTGGAGTCCAGGGATGGTGTAGGCATCCATCTGGGCGATGAGCAACTGAATATCGCTGTCCGGCTCCTGCTCCCTGGCCAGGGCCTGCACTTCTTCGGCCTGCGCCACCACGTCCTGAAGCGTTTCCCGCAGGTCGCACAACGCCTGAACCAATTCTACTGTCATTTTAACTCCCTCCTGTTTGGTTTATTGACCTGCCTCGTCAGCGGCCAGGCGGTCATCCTGGCCGGGCGGGGAAGCGGAGATGCTTCGCCCGT
>CAZYHC010000066.1:0-25922 GCA_964646625.1 uncultured Anaerolineales bacterium | reverse complement strand
GGTAAAGCTCAGGTTAAGGTTTGGTTAAAAATTTCAGAACGTTTGTGCTGTGCAATACGTGCGGCCTTCGGGCCATTTTTGCATTGAGGGGTGCGGTTCAGTTGTGGGGCAGGAGGAAATTGAGGTGCAATAGGGATATCGCGAAACGAGAGGAGAGGAAGCCTGGGACGCCCTCTGGCAGAAAGCCGCCTGAAACTCACCCCCATTCTGACGTACGCCCGGCAAATTCGAGCTTGACAGCATCCGGGATTCGGTATATAATCCAATAGGTAGTAAAATATATGCGCATAATGTGCCCGGACTCGAGGTGATAGTCATTTCGCGGTCGAGGTTTGGGGCGCTTCAAAAATTGGGCCGGGCAGTGTGGACGTGGATGCTGAATGTAAACGAGCGCCTTCGACCGTGAGCAAATATTATACGAGGGAGGTGATAAAGGTTCTTCAAAGTTCAAGATGCTTCGTTAGAAGTGATTTGTAGCGGTAAATCCCCTGTTCAGCTCAAAAGCTGAATCCCTATTTTATACAAAGGAGGTATAGAAATGCCTGCGATAGTAATATTAATCCTGGCAATTGTAGCGATCGCGGTCGGTTACGGGTTGTATGCCAGGAATATCGATACCAATGTCGTGCAGCCTGACGACGCGAAAACAACGCCAGCCAAGATGTTTATGGACGGTGTGGACTTTACCCCCGCTGGTCGCAACGTGCTCTTCGGCTATCAGTTCAAGTCCGTCGCCGCTCTGGGGCCTATCGTGGGGCCTATTGTAGCTATCCGCTGGGGCTGGTTGCCCGCTCTGTTATGGATTCTGCTGGGCACTTTCTTCATCGGCTGGGTGCAGGACTACTCCAGCATTGTGGTTGGCATGCGGGAAGAAGGCCAGACTTTTGGTGCTTTGAGCTACCGTCTCATTTCCCCACGGGCCAGAACCATCCTGCTGATCTTCATCTACTGCTATCTGCTGCTGATTATGGGTGCTTTTGGCAAAATCGTCGGCTACGACCTGATGACCAACCCGGCTGTGCCTTTCGGGGTACTGGCGGTCATCGTGCTGGGCATCCTGGCCGGGCAGATGACCTACAGTTGGAAACAGGACATCATTCTGACCACCGTCATCACCGTCGTCGGTTCTTTCGTCGGCATCTGGCTGGGAGCTTTCCCGCTCAAGAGTCTCTTTGAGAGCCTCAATGTTGCTCTGACTGGTCAGGGGGTCGACCCCAGGATTTTCTGGAGCGTGGTGGTGCTGATCATCTGCTACTTCGGGGCGGTGTTACCCATCTGGCGTTGGGCACAGCCGATCAACTACGTGTCCTTCTGGATCGTCTTCCTGGGCATCCTGGGCGGGACCATCGGCTTCCTGATCTGGTTCCCCAACGTGCCGACCGATTTCCCGACCTACACCAACTGGAACGGCATCCTCTACCATCCGGAAACCGGCGAAGTAGCACTAGGTCCTCTTGGTTGGCTATGGCCCGTGCTGTTCGTGACCATCGCCTGTGGAGCTATATCTGGCTGGCACAGCCTGGTCTCCAGTTCGGGTACGGCCCGCCAGTTGGAGAAGGAGAGCGACGCCCTGCCGGTGGGCGGCGGGGCTATGTTCCTGGAGATGTTCCTGGCCGTCCTGGCTTTGTTGACCGCGCTGGTGGGTATCGGCGCCACCGAAGGTATGGGTTGGGCCACGTACGTGGAGTTGGTCGGAGCTGGTAAGAACGCCGGTGTCTTTGCCGTTGGCCTGAGCCAGTTCCTGGTCCGCATTGGGGTGCCTACCGACTTTGGTCTGCCTTATGGCTCGGTCTTCCTGACCCTCATGGCTCTGACCATCATGTACCTGGTGACACGCTTCATGCGCGTGGCCAGCGCCGAGTTCATGGGCGATGCGGTGCCAGTCATGAAGAACGCCCATGTGGGCTCCATCGTGGCCCTGATTCTGTCAGGCATCCTCATCTGGACCGGCTTCTGGTCGCAGATCTGGGTCCTCTTCGGTGGAGCCAACCAACTCATGGCCTCCCTGGCTTTGCTGATCGTCAGCCTGTGGCTGATCTCCAAAGGCAGAAACTACAACTGGGCCTTCATCCCGTTCATCTTCATGTTCGTGACCACCATTGCGGCCTTGATCGACAACGTTGTGCGTTCTTTCGACAAGGGGCTCATGACAGGCGAGATCATCGCCGACGTGCTGGGCGTGATCCTGATCATCTGCGCCCTGATCCTGGTTTACGACGGTATCCAGGCTCTGCAAAAGGCCCGGGCTAAGGTTACGGAGACTCCTTAGTCACAGCCGAATGGAATGTTTGGAGGAGATGGGAGAGCCTATCCTGGGCTCTCCCCTTCTTTATCTTTGAGGAGATATCGCAAGCGTGAAATCGGTTTATCTGGAAATTGTGGCCCTGGTGCCTACCAGCTATTACCAGTGACCACATTAACGTTACACCGGCTGGGACAAAGAGGAACTGGAATCTATTCTCCGCCAGACCCTGGCTGAGCAGGAGACAGCATGACCCCATCCCATAGAGCCTTGTCGCAGGATAACCTCCTGTTCGTCCTGGCCCGCAGTGGCCGCCGTAAACCGGCCTACTGGCGGGCGGCGTTGTATCTGGTGCTCTCCGTGCTAGTAGGCATGATCGTTTTTCCTACGCTCATCGGCATCGCGCTGTACCTGGGGTTGGGGGAGGACATCCTGAAAAGGGGAAGCATTCCGAGATGGGTGGTGGAGATATCGCCTTTTGTGGGCATGTTCCTGGTCACCGCCCTTTTCCTCTGGTGGGAAGGACGGCCCCTGAGCAGCATTGGACTGCGCACCACGACCCCGTTTCTGGAATGGGCGCGGGGTCTGGGCCTGGGAATCCTGATGCTGGCACTCAGCGTCGGCATTTCGGCTCTGCCGGGTTTCATAGCCTTCGAGCGTATGGGCGGGGCAGGCGACACCTCCGGCTCCCTTATCTTCTGGCTCGTGGGCTGGTTCGTTTTCTTCGTCATCCAGGGGCCGGGCGAGGAGGTATTGTGTCGGGGCTATCTGCTGCCTGTTTTGGGAGCAAGGGGTGGTCTCTGGGTAGGCATCGCCATCTCCTCCCTGATTTTCGCGGTGCTTCACCTGCTCAATGCCAACGTAGGCCCCATCCCCGTTCTCAACCTGGTGCTGGTGGGCTTCTTTTTCTGCCTTTATGCCCTGAAGGAAGAGGGGCTGTGGGGCGTTTTTGGCTGGCACACGGCCTGGAACTGGGCGCAAGGCAGTCTCTTAGGTCTGGAGGTCAGCGGAATGGCCGACGTAGCCGCTCACCCACTCTTCGATCTGACCGAGACCGGGCCGGATTGGATAACGGGCGGACCTTTTGGCCCGGAAGGAGGAGTGGCGGTGACGGCCGTGCTCCTGGGGGGGACTATTTTTTTGCTGTGGCGTTTCTGGCGGGAACGGGTGGAGAGCACTTAGCACAGGCTGTGGAAAGGAGGAGGCCACTTGTCTAAAAGCATTTCGCCCATCTTCATCATCGGTCTACTGGCGCTGATCGGTCTGGGCGCGGTGGTGGTCGTGCGCTGGCCGAAAACGACCGGCCTCCCGGCGGATCAGGCGTCCTTGACGGTATCGGAACGAAGCCTGACCGTCGTGGGCCGGGGGCGGGTCGCGGTTCGGCCCGATGTAGCCTGGGCTACCATCGGCGTGGGCACGTTCATGTCCACCACGCAAGGAGCCATCCAGGAAAATCGGGAGACGATGCAGGCCGTTCTGGAGGCGCTTAAAGAGGCCGGGGTGGAGGAGGGGGACATCCAAACCGACCGGTTCAGCATCTACACTGAAAGCGAGTATCAAGAAAGCGCGTCGGGACAGGATTCCAATTACCACGTCGTCAGCAAAGCGCGGGTGGTCATCCGTGAGCTAGACGAAGTTGACTCTATCCTGGAGCGGGTGGTGGAAGCCGGGGCCAGCGATATCGACGTGGTCTTTACCGTGGGGGATCCGGCCTCGCTTCAGGCCGAAGCCAGGGTCAGAGCCCTGGCCGACGCTCAGGCCAGGGCCCAAGAATGGGCCGCACTGACCGGCGTGGAGTTGGGGCGGATTTTGAACGTCAGCGAGGTCCCTGACCCAACCGACATTGCTCCCGGCGAGTTGGAGATCGAAGTCCAGATACAGGTAACGTATGCGGTGGAGGAAGTAGAGTGATGATCCGACTAACATCGACTCAAGAAGAATACATGGCCCGTAACGGCTTCGTGGTCGTCCCCTCGGAAGAGTTTGCCGGGATGGCCGAGGTCTACGAAAGCCTCAAGGAAAGGGAGTTCCCCATCTTCGTGACCACGGACGCCTTGCTGCACACCGCTCACCTGTTCTTCGATTACCTGCTGCGCGCCGTCGAGATCACCACCTTGCGTTCCCAGTTGGTAACCCTGGTCGAAACGCTGCTCGAAGCCTCGGAGAGCGACTTCGCTCAGGCCAATAATCCGAAAGTCAAAGAAGCTGCTTTACATAACCTGGCCTTCTTCTCCGTAGGGACCAGGCTCCTCGATCCAACGCGCCGGACGCCGGCCGAGGTCGAGGACCTGGTACAGGCCGAACTGGACCTGATCGAAGAGCGAAAAGATGGGATCCCACTGCCCAAGTCGCCCGTGCTAGGCGTCCGCGAGGATTATACGCAGTACATCCCCCGCGGCCACTACACCCGCAACGACGCCTTTCGCACCTACTTCCTGGCGGCCATGTGGTACGGCAGGCTGGGCTTTTTCGTCTACCCCAGCGAATCGCACGACCTCTCCCAGGCCGATACCGAGCGGCTGGCCCGTCAGGCGTTGCTCATCACCCGCAATTTGCACCAGCAGCGCATCGGCGGCCGCGCCGCGGTTGAGGTGTGGCGCGGCGTCTACGAAACCACGGCCCTGTTTGCCGGCCGGGCCGAAGACCCAGGCCCGGACGAGTACCTGGCCCTGGCGCAGAAGGTCTATGGTGGTCTGCCCGACCTGGCGCAGTTGTCCGACGATGAGCGGCTCAGCGCCTTCCTGGCTGCGGCGCGCCAGTTGCCCCGGCCGCGCATTCTCTCCACCTATTATCTGTCCGGGACACAGGCCGACGCCATAACGCCGCGCTGGCAGGATGGCACCCTGGGTTTTCGCTTCATGCCCCAACGCTTTGTGCCTGATTCGCACGTCTTTAGCGAACTGGTGTGGGATCGGATTGGCAACTATTTGGGCCAGGGCAATCCCTTTACGCTGTTTGTCTCGCTGTACGATGGTCCCTACCGGGCCGTGCCCCGCGGCCTGGACGTGCTGGCCGCCTTTGGCTCCGGGCTGGCCGAGCGCATTCTGGATGACGAAGGTGATACGGAGTACGCCGGTTACGCCGAAAAGCTGTCCGAACTGCGCGCCCTGTACGACCGCGACGAGTTAGGACGCGACCTGTACCACCGCTGGCTCGGCGTGTTGCGCGTCCTGTTGGCGGCTCCACCGGATAGCGCCCCTGCGTTTGCGCAGAACGAAGCCTGGGCGCGCAAGCAACTCAACGCCGCCCTGGGCTCCTGGGCCGAGTTGCGCCACGACACCATCCTGTACATCAAGCAGAGTTACACCTCGGTGCCGCGCGGCATAAGTATCCCGCCGCCGTCGCTGGCTTACCTGGAGCCCTACCCCCAGGTATACGAGCGTTTGGGCGCGATGGTGGCCCAGATGCGGGAACAGCTCAAAGGCTGGGGGATGCTTGAGCCAGCCGTGGGCGACAAGGTGGCGGAGTTCGAGGCGCTGCTGATTGAGCTAACGGGCATCGCCGAGAGGGAGTTACAAGGCAAATGGCCCAATGAGTCGGAAATGGATGGCCTGGCAGCCATCGGTGGGCGGTTGAAGGCTCTGCTTAACTTCCCGCCGAAATTGATGGCCCAGATCACGTCGGGCACCGACGACCGCATGGCGGTGGTGGCCGACGTGCACACCCATCTGGAAGGCGGCGTGGTGCTCGAAGAAGCGGTAGGCGATCCGTACCTGATCTGCGTGGAGCTCGAACGGGAGGGACAATGCACCCATCATTGGGGGGCGGTGTTCTCGTGCTACGAGTTCAAGCACCCGATGAAAGATCGGCTCACCGACGAGGTGTGGCAGGCGATGTCGCCCAAACCACCTCTGCCGCCCTGGACCAGCGCGTATCTGGTTGCGGAATGAGGGCGAAATGAGGGGAGTAATGGCCCAAACTGTAGGCGATATTAAATAAAGAGGAGGCAGGAGATGGAAGGGTTCAAAGTAATTGATGTTGTCAAGCTGGTGGTAAGCATCATCGTTTGTCTGGGAGCGGGTTTTATTGGCTCGTTTTTCACCTCGCCTTCCATTCCGACCTGGTACGCCACCCTGAAAAGGCCACCTTTCGCCCCGCCCAATTGGTTGTTTGCTCCGGTCTGGACTACTCTGTTTGTGCTGATGGGGATATCAGCATTTCTGGTGTGGCGCAGAGGTCTGGATGATCCACAGGTCAAAATTGCTCTGGGCATCTTCATAGTCCAATTGATTCTCAATGCTTTGTGGTCGGTGATGTTCTTCGGACTCAGATCCCCTCTGGCCGGGTTCATCGAGATCGTAATACTCTGGATTGCTATCTTGCTGACCATCCTGAATTTCTTCAAGATATCGATGGTGGCGGGGCTGCTGCTCGTACCTTACATTCTATGGGTGAGTTTTGCGGCCGTTCTCAATTTTTCCATCTGGAGGCTCAATGCTTGAGATGGCGGTCTGTCCGCGACCTGCTTAACAGGTCGCGCAGCGCGGTCTCCGCCTCTGGTGTCTACGACGCAGAAAGTCCAGGTAGCGAGGCATGACCACCTGGTAGAGCTGGTAGAGGAGCGGCGAGGCAGGATAATCGTAGGCCCCGACGTGAGGCACAAACCGCCCGCCAAAGCCGTCCTTGAAGCGGTAGACGCCCCACAGGGGGTCGCTCTCGTCCAGGGAGTCGGGCGCGCCCCACATGTCGTACACCTCGCACCCCTGGGCTTTGGCCCAGCGGATGGCCTCCCATTGGAGCAGGTGGTTGGGCATCAGGTGGCGTTTGTCGTTGGACGAAGCGCCATACATGTACCACACCCTGTCTCCGAAGCGGAAGAGAAGCAAGCCGGCCAACACCTGACCTTCGTGCTCGGCCAGGAAAAGGCGGGCCAGGTCGGCTTCCATAAATAGTCCCCAGGCGTCCCGGTAGTAAGCCAGGGGGCGAATGATGAACCGATCGCGGGCCGCCGTCTGGTCGTACAGGCGGTAGAACAGGGGCAGATCGTCCAGCCCCGCGCCTCGCACCGTCACCCCTCGTCGTCCGGCCAGACGCACGTTGTAGCGCGTTTTGGCTTTCATATTCACGAGCAGCTCTTCTTCGTCCTGGTTCAGACCGATGAGGATGGTGTTTTTGAACTGAATCTGCTCCGCCGAGAAGCGCCACCCCCGGCTTCGCAGCCTGGTCACCACGCCCCCATCGCCTGGTCCTGCTTCAACGTCGGGATCGATCTTGACGAAGATGGCCCGCTGGCGTCTGGCCACTTCCTCCAGAGTTTCCAGCACGCGGTCCAAAAGCTCCCCATCGGCGTAATCCAGGGCCGGGCCCTTGGGCACGTACATCACGCTCAAGGGCAGATAGGGAAACCTGCGCTGCAACACGGAAGCAGCGGCCTGCACCCGGCCCTCCTCTTCAAAAAGGAGGCGCGTCGGCCTCCAGCCGTACCGGGCTTTGAACTCCCCCCATTCGTAAGACTGTAACACGTGATGGCAGGGAAGCCTCAACAGGGCGGCGTTCCACAGTGCCCTATCACCATCGTCTATCTCGCGCACGTGCATGGCATTACCTGGTTGTCTCCTCTTCTTCGGATCATTATACCTGCTCTGGCTTCAAAAAGCAATCGAAGTGTGATATAATATAGCTATCGTGGGTTTCCAGGTGCCTGGCACAACGAACGTTCGCTGTTGAAGTGCCAGGCACCTGATGTCGGAGGGCGGGTTTTATGGAAAAGTGTCAACGCCTGCGCGTCACTTTCAGCAAGGGCGAAGAAATCAAATATATCTCCCACCTGGATCTGTTCCGTTTGTGGGAACGGGTTTTGCGTCGGGCCGGCGTGCCCCTGGCCTATTCGCAGGGTTTTAATCCCCGCCCTAAATTGAACCTGGGTGCTCCTCTACCGGTGGGTTTCAGCGGACGAAACGAGGTGATGGACATCTGGCTGAGGCGCTATATTGCCCCTCTGTACTTCGCCAGACGGGTGAAGAGGTGGTTGCCGCCGGGCCTGGACGTGGTCTCTGTGGAGGAAGTTTACATAAAGCTTCCGGCTCTGCAAACCCAGGTGCGCTATGCCCAATATCGGGTCACGTTCCTCGGTGACGAAAGCCCTCCAGAGATGCAGGCCCGTCTGGATCGGATGCTGGAAGCTGATAGCCTGCCCCATCGCAGAAAACGTCGGGGGCGGGAACGGGAGTACGACTTGCGCCCCCTGATCGAGGATTTATGGATCGAGGCCGGGCCGCCCCACTATGCCCTGGGAATGCGCTTGCGGGCCGATAGCCAGGCCACCGGGCGACCCGACGAGGTTCTGAAGGCGCTGGGCCTGGACGACCGGCCCCACTCCATCGAGCGTAGCCGGTTGGAATTCGCAAAACTATGAGCCCGCAGAGGGCACAGAGAGTGCACAGGAGGTAAAAGACCTCTTTCTCTGTGTTCTCCGTGTCCTCTCTCTGTGGCTTGAATTTGGAATGTGAGGTGAGACAGGTAGACGATGAACACCGAAAGCGTCAAAAAATGGCATAGTCTTTCCGCTGAGGAAGTCCTCTCCGCGTTGGAAACACATCGCGCCGGGGGGTTGAGCGTCGAGGAGGCGCAGGCCAGGCTGAGCCGGTACGGCCCCAACGAGTTGGCCGAGCAGCCCAGGCCGGGTTTCTGGCAGTTGCTTCTCGGCCAGTTCGATAATTTTCTGATCCTCATATTGCTGGTAGCCTGTCTGATTTCGCTTTTCCTGGGCGAATACGTGGATGCCGGGGCGATCGCGGCTATCGTCATCCTGAACGCCGCGCTGGGCGTAATCCAGGAACAGCGGGCTGAGAGAGCCCTGGAGGCCCTCAAAAAGATGGCCGCCCCGGAGGCTCACGTCATCCGCGCCGGACACCGTACCGCCATCCCGGCCCGCGAGTTGGTGCCTGGCGACATGGTGCTCCTGGAGGCAGGCAACTACGTGCCCGCCGACGTGCGGCTGGTGGAGAGCGCCAATCTGCGCCTCGAAGAGGCCTCCCTGACCGGCGAGTCGGTGCCCGTCGATAAAAAAACCGCCGTGTCTCTCCAGGAAGATATCCCCCTGGGCGACCGCGATAACATGGCCTACATGAGCACTATGGTGTCTTACGGTCGTGGTCGGGGAGTGGTGGTCGCCACCGGCATGGAAACCGAAATCGGCCATATCGCCGAGATGATCCAGGCCTACGAGCCAGAACCAACCCCCCTGCAAGTCAAACTGGATCAGTTGGGGAAATGGTTAGGCGGGGCGGCCCTGGCTATCTGCGCCATTATCTTCATCGCCGGTGTCCTGCGCGGCATAAACCCTCTGGAGATGTTCCTGACCGCCATCAGCCTGGCCATTGCCGCCGTGCCGGAGGGGCTGCCCGCCGTGGTAACTATCTGTCTGGCCCTGGGCATGCAACGCATGGCCCGTCGTCACGCGCTGCTGCGCAAACTGCCGGCGGTAGAAACCCTGGGCAGTGCTACGGTCATCTGTTCCGACAAGACCGGCACGCTGACCAAGAATGAGATGACGGTGGTGCGGCTCTGTGCCGACCGTACTTTTATCCAGGTCACGGGCCGGGGATACGAGCCGCAGGGCGAGTTCTACGATGACAGCCAGCCTATTGACATAAAGCAATATCCGGCCCTTGACCTCCTGTTACAGGCTGTTCTCCTCTGCAATGATGCGCGGTTGGAAAGCGACCAGGGCACCTGGCGGATGGTGGGCGATTCCACCGAAGGGGCGATGGTGGTGGCGGCGGCCAAAGCCGGCCTCTGGCGGGAAGAGTTGGAAAAGCTCTATCCTCGCGTTGACGAGGTGCCCTTTGACTCTGAACGCAAACGGATGATCACCGTCCATCAAGTGTCCCCCCAGAAGGAGGTTGAGGGGCAGCCCTCATCTTCCCAATCGTCCTACGTGGCCTACGTCAAGGGCGCGCCGGACATCGTTCTGGGTTTGTGTAACCGCATCTTCGAGAATAACAACGAGCAACCTCTGGACGATGCCGGGCGGGTCAGAGTTCTGGAGACCAACGATGCCCTGTCCAGTGGTGCGCTGCGAGTGCTGGGCGTGGCCTACAAAAGAATGGACGACCTCCTGACCCCGGACGCAGTGGAGAACGACCTGATCTTTCTGGGCCTGGTGGGCATGATCGATCCTGTCCGACCTGAAGTCAAGGACGCCATCCAGGTAGCCAGGGAGGCGGGGCTCAGGACGGTGATGGTCACCGGCGATTACAGGAACACGGCGGTAGCCATCGCCCGTGAGCTGGGGCTGTACAAAACGGGCCGCCTGGCCTTGATGGGAGTCGAGCTGGATGAGAGAGGGGAGGAGGGCCTGGCAGAGATCATCGACAAGGTGGACGTTTACACCCGCGTCTCTCCTAAGCACAAGGTCATGATCGTCGAGGCCCTTCGAGACAAAGGGCACGTGGTGGCTATGACCGGGGACGGGGTGAACGATGCCCCGGCTCTCAAAAAGGCCGACATCGGGGTGGCGATGGGCATCACCGGCACCGACGTGGCTAAAGAGACGGCCGATATGGTCCTGACCGATGACAACTATGTTTCCATCGTCTCTGCTATAGAGGAGGGGCGGATCATCTACTCCAACATCCGCAAGTTCGTCTATTACCTGCTCTCCTGCAACGTGGCGGAGATATTGATCATCTTCCTGGCTACTATAGCCGGCGCGCCTTTGCCTCTGACCGCCGTTCAATTGCTGATGTTGAACCTCATCACTGATGGCGCGCCAGCCCTGGCCCTGGGTCTGGAAAAAGGCGACCCCGACATCATGAAACGGCCCCCTCGTCCTGTGGGGGAGCCTGTCATCAACCGGGAGATGACCTGGGGCATCCTGATCCAGAGCACGGCTATGGCTGTCGCTACCCTGGCGGCCTTCGCCCTGGGCCTGGGAAAGAGCGTGGAGGTGGCCCAAACTATGGCCTTCGTCACTCTGTCCCTCTCTGAGCTATTACGGGCTTACACCGCCCGTTCGGAACGCTATTCCTTGTGGGCCATCGGGCCTTTCAGCAACCGATACATGCAGTATGCGGTGGCCTTTTCCCTGGTCCTGCTGTTGCTGATTATCTACGTCCCCTTCATGCAGCTTATTTTCGGCACGGTATCCCTGGGGGGGCAGGCATGGATGACCATAGCCCCCTTCATTCTGCTGCCGGCCGTCGCCGCCGAGATCAACAAGTGGTTCCTGCGCCGCTGCTCGTAGCCGGGTGGCCAGGTGATTGGATAACCAGAGCGGCGATGGATCTCCTTCGGCGCCAGCCGCAGGTAGGCAGCCTTTTGAAGGAGACCCTCGCCGCTCAACTGAAACTACCTTATATTTATTGCAGGAATGGATAGTCCTTCACCAGTTGGGGCCTCCATTGGCCCAAACCAACCCATTGCCCTGCCTTTACTCTTGCCAGACCTATCAGGATGATCATATAGATGATGTGCTCGTCCAGGATCGGATTATGCTCTGGAGGCAGATATGAGAGCCACAGCAACAGCATCATCACCGTGCCCGAGTAACTGGCGAGGCTTATTCCAATGCCTGACAGCAATGCCAGACCTACGAACAAGAGGCCCAGCATGAACAGCCAGTCTACGACCGGACTGCCTGCGAGACTCTGGAAGAGAGGCGCAAATGGGCCAGATGTGCCGAACTGTAGATACCCGACAGTTGGAGAGCCTCCGGCGATCCATGCAGCTTCTGGAGCAGTAGTGAAGCCGAGTCCAAACAGTTTATCCAGGAATGGCCACAGGAAAAGCCATCCTATTGCTATTCTTAACGCAACCCAAACGTATTGTCCTTTGTTTGTCATTTTCCGTAACCTCCTCATTTTTTTAAAATATGTAGTGTGGGAAATGCCAGCCCACCGTCCACTTGACTATCGCTTTTCGCCGACTTTGTGCTCTGCCTGAACCTGGGTGGGCAGAGGACAGAATAGCTCACAGACCTGCACGATCTGCTCTGCTTCGGCTTCGGTAAATAGAGTGCCGACGCTGAGCCCCTCGTCCCCACATATTACCCGACGCACCAGATTACATACTTCTTCGCTGACGGCACCGCTTTTCTTAATAATGGCGCGAGCTTTGTTGCGGGCAGTCATAACTCCATCTGTTCCGCGCTTTTTCATTGTCCGCCTCCTCTTCAGAATGTGAAATGAGGCTATCCGTGATCTTATCTAAGTTCTGTTATTACATCTAGTTTGGCTATTTTTTATACCTCCTTATGTTCAAACTTCTGTGAGCGCAAATAAGTTTTGGATCAAGCAGACTTTACTGGCGCTTTCCCCACGCTGGAAGCAGATTTGAGCAAGGCCGGTCTTGTCTTTAGTTCACAAGCCTGATCGCACAGCTCCTTCAGAGTAATGGAATCCAGAACCTCCGCCACTTTATCCGAGAGCCTCCCCCAGAGCAGGTGAGTCACGCAGCCATCAACCCGGTGGCAATGGGCCTCTTTCTGCGGAGCAACGCAGTGTACCAGGGCGATTGGCCCCTCCACCGTCCTGATGATGTCCCCGGCACTTATCTTATCGGCGCTTTTAGCCAGGATGTAGCCACCGCCAGGGCCCTTGATGCTTTTGATAAGCCCTGCCTTCCGGAGCTTCACGAACAACTGTTCGATATAGTGGGCCGAAATTTCTTGCCGCCCGGCGATGTCGCTCCTGAGAACCGGGCCCTCATCCTCGTGCAAGGCCAGATCAATCATGGCCCGTAAAGCGTACCTGCCTCTGGTAGAAAGCCGCACGGAAGTCCTCCTCAACTGGCAATAGTCTCTAAGGCTATTATAGCATAGTTAACTGATTTTGTCAACTATTCGTCTGCATCGAGTGCGTCCCAGATTTTTGGTAGGTGCCTGGCACTTCCGCAAGTGCCAGGCACCTTATCGGGTGCGTCCATAGCTGCACCATCAAAATGGCGGGGTCATGGGCACCAATCCCGTTAATTTGAGCGATAGTAAGCAGAGACCTGACTTCCAGGGACACTCACCCTACAATTATTATAACATAAAACGGGGCCGAATATTATTAGCGTTTTGTGGCAGTTTTGTGGCGGTTATGTTTGTGTATATACTCATCAGCAACGAACAGAGTAAAAGCTCCGGGCCTCATTGGACGATTAGAGACCAAGGCACGAGGGCTTGTCAGGTTGGAGTGTACCCATTGGCCCTCAAGTTAACGGCATTGTCACGGGCACATTTTTCTTTTTCGATGAGGTGTGATAAAATGTGCTCTGACTGAATCCAACGGGAGGTGCGAAAGGATGGAGCTTACCACAGTAAAAATAGAGAAACCCGATGAGATCAATTTCATACTGGGGCAAAGTCACTTTATAAAAACGGTTGAGGATATTTACGAGGTCCTGGTCCAGACCGTGCCGGGGATCAAGTTTGGGCTGGGGTTCTGTGAATCCTCCGGGCCCTGCCTGGTCCGTTGGGTGGGCACGGACGAAGAGATGATCGAGCTGGCTAAAAAGAACGCGCTGGCTCTCGCGGCCGGCCATGCGTTCATAATCTTTCTGGGCGCGGGCTTCTATCCTATCAACGTCCTGAACGCTGTCAAGCTGGTCCCGGAAGTGTGCCGCATTTTCTGCGCTACCGCTAACCCTGTGGAGGTCATCGTTGCCGAGACGGAACAGGGCCGGGGTATCCTGGGAGTGATAGACGGGTTTAAGACCAGGGGCGTCGAGGGAGATGACGACATTGCCTGGCGCAGAGACTTTCTGCGTAAGATTGGTTACAAGCTGTAGGCGAGTGGAAAGAGGTTGAGATTTTCGGGAGCGTAGCCTTTTGTCTTCACCGGTTATTTTCGTTTTTCTAGACGGGGTGGGGTTGGGCCCGGCCACCGAGGTCAACCCTTTCTGGTTCATTCCCACCCCCACACTGCGTCAACTCCTGGGGCGTCCACTGGTTCAAGGGTTGGCGGTGGACCGTCCCGGCCTGTTGCTCAGACCTCTCGATGCCCGTTTGGGCGTATCTGGTCTGCCTCAGAGCGCCACCGGTCAAACGGCTCTCTTTACGGGCCTGAATGCTGCCAAACACCTGGGCTATCACCTTACGGCCTACCCCAACGCCGCTCTGACCGCCCTTCTCGATCAGCACAACGTCCTGAAAAAAGCCACAGACAGGGGATACCGGGCCACTTTCGCCAACGCGTACAGCACCACCTATTTCCAGATGGTTAAAGAAGGCAAACGCCGCCATTCGGCCACTACCCTCAGCGTCCTGGCCGCCGGTCTGCCCTTCCGCATGTTGGATGAGCTGAAGCGGGGGCGAGCCATCTGCTGGGACATCACCCACAAACACTTGAACGGCTATCTCCGCCCTCCCATGCCCCTCATCGAGCCGGAGACAGCCGGTAAACGACTGGCCCGGCTGGCCCGTGACCACGACCTGGTGATGTTCGAGTCCTTCCTGCCCGACCTGACCGGCCATCGCCAGGACCCGGCTCTGACGCGGGAGACTTTGAACACCCTGGATCGCTTCTTGGGTGGCTTGCTAGAGGAAATCGAGCCAACGGTCACCGTTGTTCTCAGCAGCGATCACGGCAACCTGGAAGACGCCAGCACCAAGCTGCACAGCACTAACCCCGTGCCCTTGCTGGTGGTGGGGGCGGGGGTGGAAGCCTTTCGGGAGGCCCGGGCTATCACCGACGTGGTGGGTGGCATCATGGCCGTGCTGGAGGGGAAATAAGGGATTTGGGAGTGGGGGATGGATATTAACGTCGAAATTGTGGCCGTGGGCAATGAACTGCTCATCGGCGACGTGCTGGATACTAACACTAACTGGCTGTGTAAAGAGATTACGGGCCTGGGTGGTCGGGTACGCTGGGCAGTGATGGTCAGGGACGATCTGGGGGCCATCGCCGACGAGGTGCGCTCTGCCCTGGCTCGTGGCCCCGATGTGGTCTTTACCACGGGCGGGCTGGGCCCCACGGCCGATGACATGACCCTGGCCGCCGTAGCCGAAGCAGCCAGGGCCCCGCTGGAACTTAACGAGGAGGCTCTGGCCTTCGTTAGAGATAAATACGCCGACTTGGCTGATAAAGGTTACGTCGATCATGCGGAGCTCACCGACCAACGCCGCAAAATGGCCGTCCTCCCTGGCACAGCCCAACCCCTGACCAACCCCGTAGGAACCGCGCCGGGCGTCCTGCTACGTTCGGGAAAGACGGTCATCGTTTGCCTGCCAGGCGTCCCGGCTGAACTGAAGGGCATCTTCACCACCTCGTTGCAGCCGACTCTCAAAGAGCTATTCGGCCAGAGCCTTTTCGTGGAGAAGATGGTGGTGGTGGATTGCGGGGACGAGTCTGTGTTGGCTCCCGTACTGAAAGAGGTGGCCGAACGCCACCCTGCCGTCTACGTCAAATCCAGGGCCAAACGCTTCGGCCCTGACGTCAGGCTGCGCGTCACCCTCTCTCTGGCCGGGAGCGGCCGGGGAGAGGTCGAGGCCGCCCTGGACCGCGCGGTGGCCGATCTGAGAAAAAGCCTGGCCGGGCTGGGGATCACCCTCGCCGCGAGAGTTGACGAAAATGAGAAAAACGAGTATAATCAATTATAGCAATTGCTATAATTGAGGAGGTAGCTACATGGAATCTCTAACCGCTATGGAAGTTCGTAAGCGCCTGGGAGATATCCTGTCCAGGGTCTTCTACGGCGGAGAACGGTTCGTGATCAATAAGCGCGGGCGACCTCTGGCTGCTCTGATAAGCGTCGAAGATTTGCACCGTCTTGAAACTATGGAAGACGAGCGCGATGCTGAATTACTGAGACTGGCCAAGCAGGCCAACCAGGGTGAGGAATACGTAGGAGCTAATGAGTTGATTGCCGCCTACGAACGACGGGCGGGAAAACAACTGAGTGAAGATGTATAGGCTCGCAATTCCCAAATCGGTGATCAAAGAGCTAGACAACTATCCGCTTAAGGTGCACAGGCAGATTGTCAGGAAGATATTAGCCCTCCAGTTCGAGCCATATCCGCCTGATAGCAAGAAGATCGGTGAAGGCCGGCGTGTGAGCAGTGGAGAGTATCGTATCTACTACGAGGTGGATGACGGGGAGAAACTGATCCATATCGAACTGGTAGGCAAGCGCAACGACGATGAGTTGTATAAAAGACTGAAGAGAAGGCGCTGATTCAGCAACAAAAAACCCAAGATCATTACTCTTCAGCAGTTTTCAGGGCATTGTCCGTCTTGGAAACCGATTTCGCTCAACCGGTACTTCCGAACCGAAACATCCTGGTCCCGCACACCGCGCATACCCCCTTGGTAGCGGGACGGTCGTTCCGTAAGACAACGGGTATAGCCTCCCTCATTTCCCGTTTGGCCTGACATTTAAAACAGTATGCCTCCAGAGGAACGCTTATTCTTCCCTCGCTCGTCTCTACCGGTCTGTCGCCTGCTTTCGGCCTGCGCGCGCGTGTTTTATCTCTAAGCCTGATGTTGCCCTTCCTGAAGAGCTCCTCACGTTCCTCAGGGATGAAGAGCAGGGTCACCACCACGCCTAATATGAAGCCTATAAGCACACCCAGCATAGGCAGGAAACGGCTTTTGCGATCTTTATTATCATTCATAGCCTCCACTCCTTCTGAGCCTGCTCCCCAAACTAGCCTGTAACTACCGCTACGGGTTTTCCGCAGGCAGGGCATTTTTCTCCATCAAGATACACCCGTGTATGATACCCGATCCGTCCAATAACCAACCTGCCGCAGTTGGGGCACTGGGTGTTTTCGTACTCATCGCCCGGCACGTTTCCGGCGTAGACGTAATTTAGACCGGCTTTATAGCCGATCTCTACGGCGCGGTGAATAGTGGACACCGGCGTGGGAGGCACATCCTGCATCTTGTAGCGGGGCCCGAAGCGGGAAACGTGCCAGGGCAGATCAGGGCTGATCCCCACCATAAACTCGGCAATCTGCTTTAATTCCTCGTCGCTGTCGTTGTGATCGGGGATTACCAGGGTGGTCACCTCCACCCAGATGCCCATCTCGTGCATAAGGCGAATGGAATCCAGCACCGGCTGGAGCGTTCCCCCGCAGGTACGACGATAGAATTTGTCGTCGAAAGCTTTCAGATCGACGTTGGCCGCGTCCAGGTAGGGCTTGATAGTTTGCAGCGCCTCCTCGGTCATGTAGCCGTTGGTGACGAAGACGTTTTTGATGTCCCGCTCGGCGGCCAGAACCGCCGTGTCGTAAGCGTATTCGAAGAAGATAGTAGGCTCGGTGTAGGTATAGGCGATGCTGGCGCATCCGTAACGCTCGGCATCCCTTACCACCGCCGCCGGAGGATACTCCCTGCCGGCCCTGAACGACAGCCCCCCTTCCCTGGGATGCTGGGAGATGTCGGCGTTCTGGCAGAAGGTGCAGTGGAAATTACAGCCCACGGTGGCGATGGAGAAAGACCCGGTGCCGGGCAGGAAGTGGTAGAGAGGCTTTTTCTCGATAGGGTCCACGTTGGCGGCCACGGTCTGGGCGTAGACCAGGCTATAAAGCGTCCCTGCGCGGTTTTCCCGCACCCCACAGATGCCTTTTCGCTCCGGCTTGATCCGGCAACGGTGGGCGCACAGAATACAGCGTACCTCGTCGCCGTCCAATTTTTCGTAAAGCATGGCTTCTTTCATAATTATCTCCTCTACAAAACCCGATCTTCTGCAAAAGCGAGACAAGCCGCAATATCTTCAGCGATGAGCACGGGATAAGCCTCAATGATACGCTCGAAATCGTAACCATTGGCTAATAGATTCAGCACGAGATAAACCGGGATGCGTGTGCCAGCGACCACTGGCTTTCCGCACAAGATGTCAGGGTTAATCTCTATTCTATCGTTCATGATTGCTCTTCCTCTTTTGTCTATTCGACGGTCTGGGAATGGCGATTTCGATATCACCTCGATTATAGCAAGTTTAGCGGCGAATGTCAAAAAAACAGGCCGCCCGTCCAGGTTCGTTGTTCGGGCAGCCTGCTCCATGCATATCAGGTGCCTGGCACTTCAACAGCGAACGTTCGTTGTGCCAGGCACCTGAAAAGTTATTCCTCCGGCACCCAGCGCAAGATAGGATTGCGGTTGGCCGTCACGTCGTCCAGGCGAGTGACGGGGGTGACGTGCGGGGCGCTGTGCAGCACTTCGGGGTCGGTTTTGGCCTCCTCCGCGATTTTGGTCAGGGCCTCCGCAAAGCTATCCAGCGTTTCTTTGCTTTCCGTCTCGTTGGGCTCGATCATGAGCGCCTCCGGGACAATGAGCGGGAAGTAGTTGGTGGGCGGATGGAAGCCGTAGTCGATGAGCCGCTTAGAGATGTCCAGGGCGTGGACGTCGGGCGCGTCTTTCAAGTGGCCTTCCAGCACGAACTCGTGCATACAAACCCGGTCGTGAGAGACGGGGTAGACCTTCTTCAGTTTGGCCTGGAGGTAGTTGGCGTTCAGGACGGCGTCCTGGCTGGCGGCTTTCAGCCCCTCGGCCCCCAGCATTCTGATGTAAGTGTAAGCCTTGACCGCAACCCCGAAGTTGCCGTAAAAAGACTTCATCCGACCGATGGAAGCCTCCGGCATAGCCAGGTGATAGCAGTGCTCCTCGTGATCGCAGCCGCAGTCGCCATCGCCATCCTTGACCACGATGGGCCCCGGCAGGTACCTGGCTAGCTTCTCCACCGCTCCTACCGGGCCGGCCCCAGGCCCGCCTCCGCCGTGGGGGGTGGAGAACGTTTTGTGCAGATTGTAATGCAGCACGTCGAAGCCCAGATCGGCCGGTTTGGCGATACCCATGATGGCGTTGAAGTTGGCTCCATCCCCGTACAGCAGGCCCCCGCATTCGTGTACCAGGCGGGAGATCTCCAGCATATTCTCGTCGAAGAGGCCCAGGGTGTTGGGGTTGGTCAGCATCAGCCCGGCCACCATCTCATCGCAATGGGCTTTCAGGTCTTCCAGATCGACGTTGCCTCGCTGGTCGGATTTCAACTCCACCATCTGATAGCCGCTCATGGTAGTGGAGGCCGGGTTGGTGCCGTGGGCCGAATCCGGGATCAGGATTTTGGTACGTTGGGCATCGCCTCGTTCCAGGTGATAGGCGCGCATCATCAGGATGCCGGTGAACTCGCCGTGGGCGCCGGCCGCCGGTTGAAGGCTGACCTCCGCGAAGCCTCCCAGCTCTTTCAGGAACTCCTGAAGCTCGTACATCAGTTGCAGATCGCCCTGCACCGAGCAATGATCTTGATAGGGGTGAGTCTGAACGAAACCGGGCAGCCTGGCGGCCTCCTCGTTGACCTTGGGGTTGTATTTCATGGTGCAGGAGCCTAGAGGATAGAACCCCAGGTCCACACCCCAGTTAAGCTGGCTGAGCCGCACGTAGTGACGGACCAGATCGACTTCGCTCACTTCGGGCAGGGGCAGGTCATCTCGCAGGAGATCGGGAGGTAACTCCGCTTCGGGCACGTCGCATTCCGGCAGGAAAGCGCCGCAACGCCCCGGCGAACTTATCTCGTAGATCAGCTTCTCTCTTATCATGATCCCACCTCCTGCAAGGCCGCCACCAGGCAGTCGATTTCCTCTTTGGTGTTCATCTCCGTCACGCACAGCAACATACAATTCTGGCCCAGGTCGTAGCCGCCGACGATGCACCATTCCTCCAGAAGCCTTTTGTTGATCTCGCTCACCGGCCTGGGGCCGCGTATCACGAACTCTTTGAAGAACGGTTTCAGGTGCGCGGCACTTCCAAAGTGCCGTGCACCTATTTCTGCTCCCACCAACTCGAAACCGGGCAGGGCATCGATCTGGGCGGCCGCGTAGTGGGCCTTGTGGTAGCACAGTTCGGCCACCTGCCGCAGCCCGCAACGTCCCAGGGCCGCCAGGTAAGCGCCGGCCGCCAGGGCGCATAGAGCCTGGTTGGTGCAGATGTTGGAGGTGGCTTTCTCGCGACGGATGTGCTGCTCGCGGGTAGCCAGGACCATCACGAAGCCGCGCCGTCCCTCGGTGTCCGTCGTCTGGCCGATCAGACGGCCGGCCATCTTGCGCATGTATTTTTCCTTGCAGGCGAAGAAACCCAGGTAAGGGCCGCCGAAGTTCAGGGGGTTGCCCATCGCCTGCCCTTCGCCGGTCACGATATCGGCCCCGTACTGGCCGGGGGGCACGAACAGGCCCAGGGAGATAGGATCGACGCTGACCACGAACAGGGCGCCGGCCTGATGCGCTGCTTCGGCCAACTCGCTCAGCACCGTCTGGCTTTCCAGGCGACCCAGAAAGTCGGGGTTCTGCACGATCAGGCAGGCCGTATCCTGGTCGATGAGCTCCTTGAGGGCCGTGACCTCAAAATCGAGCATTTCCTGCAAACCGTAGTCCTGGTCGCCGACTACGTTCAGACCCATACCCTGGGTATAAGTGCGGACTGTCTGGCGGTATTCGGGGTGGATAGTCGGGGATAGGATGACCTTTTTGCGCTTGAGGCGGGCCACGTTAACGGCCATGATCACCGCCTCGGCCAGCGAAGTGGCCCCGTCGTAGTGGGAGGCGTTAGCCACTTCCATGCCTGTCAGGGCGCAGATCATGCTCTGGTACTCAAAGATGGACTGTAGAGTACCCTGACTGACCTCGGGCTGGTAGGGGGTGTAAGCGGTGTAGAACTCCGAGCGGCCGATGATGTGGCTGACCACGCTGGGCACGAAGTGCCGATAAGCCCCTGCCCCCAGGAAACAGGCGTGGTGGTTCAGGTCGGCGTTCTTTTCGCTCAAGGTCTGAAGCTCACGGAGGATTTCCATCTCCGAGAGAGGTTGGGGCAGCTTCACTTCAGGGTAGCGCACCGCCTGCGGTACGTCCACAAAGAGGTCGTCGATAGAGCCCACCCCGATCTCCGCCAGCATTGCCTTTCTATCGGCATCGCTGTGGGGAACGTAGGACATTTTTAATGCTCTCCCTTCTCCAGTTCCTCGGCGCAGTGCTTCTCGTAAGCCTGCGGGTCCATCAGGCCGTCTAACTCCGAGAGGTCACTGGCCCTGAACCTGGCGAACCAGGCCGCTCCATACGGGTCCTCGTTGACCAGTTGGGGAGCGCCCTCCAGTTCTTCGTTGATCTCGGTGATCTCGCCGCCGATGGGCAGGTAACAGTCGGAAGCAGCTTTCACCGACTCGACGGTGGCAAAGACCTCGCCCTGCTCGAACTCGTCGCCCACCTCAGGTAGTTCCACGAAGACGATATCGCTCAACTGTTCCTGGGCGAAGTCGGTGATGCCTGTGGTGGCCTCGTCTCCCTCGACGCGCACCCATTCGTGGGTCTCAGTGTAACGGCAATCCTTGTCAATTTTCATGATCACTCCTCTCCTTTCATTCATTCGTGTTGACATATTTTCTTACCGCAGAGTACGCAGAGTTCGCTGAGATTTCAACAACGAACGTTCGTTGTTCTCGGCGCTCTCAGCGGCCTCAGCGGTGCAAAAAACGAAAAAGGAGGCACGCGGCATTAAATGTCCCCACGCCTCCCTGTCATCTGTACCTGAGAGATTTCCCCTCCCACAACAGTCTCGCCAAGTGAGGGTTGCCCCTTCGGTGTCATCCTCGACTTTCCAGGACGGCCATCGCCAGCGGTCCTTTTACCTGAGAGTTTCGCCCTCGGACGGGGGACGTTCGACGGCTTGCCCCTTCGGTGCTCTTTGCGAGTCTCTCCCGCTGGCTCAAGGCCCTGTATTCACTTTAAACCTCACCATACCTCTCTTGTGTCCTGAACGCCCGAAGAGTCAGCAATGCTGAGGATGCTTTAATGAGAACGTTGACTCAGGCCCGTCGCAGCAAAACTCGAACTGCCAGAGAAGATCACGGCCGATTAACATGTCTTCATTCCATGGGTATCTATACCGGCCTAATGCATATTCTACAGGGGCACTTGGATCGAACCAGTTCTCTCCACCATCGAAACTAAACACCAGGTCATAAAAGCGGCGCCATTCTCGTCCAACCCTCCTCAACGTAAAGGGCATTGGGCCAATTACCTCTTCTAATAAAGCCAGGCTATGGGGAGCAAGGATGGATGCATCCGCTCCAGTGTCCAAGAAGGCGCGAAGGAACGCTATGCCATCACGATCCCTGTGGCGAACGGCTACCCTCATGATTGGTGCGGGTTTGAACGGCGGATCATAAGGATCCATCGGATGCGGATCGGGGGTCACAACAGAGCCCATGGGCTTTCCTCCTCCCACGCGGTGAGACTGCTACGGGCGGCCAGGTGGCCTCGACGGGATTGCCACTCCGACTTGCCGGACATACGGCCGCGCCTTAGGTCTGGCTTGCATCGCTTTTTGAATCACCTCTCTCCTGTCCGGACCGACGGCGACCAGTTCGCCGTCACAGAAGACAGCAAACTGCCCGGAGTATCTCTCGAGTAACTCCGGTTCTTCTCGTTCATAGGCCTCAAGATTTCGTCTCCCTTCCTCGAGTACCTGGCGGGCGTATTCATCCGGCTGCGGTTCAAGACGAGCAACTGCTTCCGCCAGTTCCTTCCGCAATGCCGCCATTTCCTCTGCCAGCTTGCTCATCTCGCGCTGCAAATCAGAACTCATAGCCTGAATATATTTCTCGATTTCTTTACGTAGTGGTTTTAACAGCTTTGATTCAGCGCTTTCTGTATGTGGCAATTCTACCGACGACAGGTCAGGCTGCCTTTCTTGAAGCGCGAGAGGCTGCCGTTCTTCGCTTTTTGCAAATTCGATTCCTTCAGGTACGGGAGACCGCCGTTTTTCGCCTTCTTCAGATACGAGAGACCGCCGTTCTTCAAAGTCTCTTTCTATTTCCACAAGATCATCTCCCTTTGTTGGGGTGCCTGGTCCGCCCTGGCCTCCGCCTCGCCGGTACATGATTAATATATCACATGTCCCTTGTAGTGTCAACTTCCATTCTCTTCTCTGTGAAATCCGTGACCATAATCCGTGTTAGCGGTCTTGTCTACGGAGAGCAGGCATGATATAATGGTACAAATCAAACCCAACGATGAGTCAGGAGAGGAGGGTGAGCTTAGAGATGAAAAGATTCTACATCCCGACAGAGATCGTTACCGGCCTGGGCTGCTTCGCCGGGTTGGGGCGTGCGGCGGAGCGTTACGGCCAGCGGGCCTTGCTGGTCTGCGGCCGGACGGCCATGCGCCAATCCGGCATCCTGGACCGGGCCGTGACCTATCTGCGCCAGGCTGGCCTGGAGGTCCAGGTCTACGATGCCGTAGCGGGCGAGCCTACCCTGGAGGTGGTGGAGGGCGGCCTCGAATTGGCCCGTAGAGAAAAAACAAAAACCCAGGTTATCATCGGCCTGGGCGGAGGCAGCGCTGTGGACGCGGCCAAGGCCATCGCCGGGCTGGTGAAGCAGCCCGGCACGGTAAAGGAGTATCATGAGGGACGGGCGCTGGAAAGTCCTGTGAGTGTGGACGTATCCGGTATGGATGAGCAAGAGGTGGCCGCCATATCCGTTTCGATGGTATGGGACATGCTGGAGGCGATCAACGTCTTGCCCTGGATAGCGGTGCCCACCACGGCCGGCACCGGAGCTGAAGTGACCAAGAATGCTGTTCTGACCGACCCTGAGCGCCAGGTCAAAGCCAGCATCCGCAGCGACGATTGGTTTGCTCGCCTGGCCCTGCTCGATCCCGAATTGACCATACCCATGCCGCCCGAGGTCACCGCCTCCACCGGCAGCGATGCGCTATGCCAGGCCATCGAGTCTTACGTTTCCATCGGGGCCGGGCCGGTGACCGATGCTCTGGCTTCAGAGGCCATCGCCCGCATCGGACGCAGCCTGGTGTGGGCCTACGAGGACGGGGAGGATGTGGAAGCCAGGGCCGACATGCTCTATGGTAGTCTGCTGGCTGGCATGGCCTTGACCAACGCCCGCCTGGGTGGAGTACACGGTATGGCTCATCCTCTGGGGCTGCGCTACCACATCCCTCATGGTACAGTCTGCGGCCTGCTCCTGCCCTACGTCATGGAGTATAACCTGGAATATGCCGCCGCTAAATACGCTACGGTGGCCCGCCTTCTGGGGGCGGATACATCCGACATGGATGAGGCAGAGGCCGCCGCCACGTCCGTCGAAATAGTGTGGGACATCCTGGAGGCCATCGACCTCCCCTCGCGCCTGGCTCAGTTCGGCGTGCGCGAAGAAGATTTTCCAGCTATCATCGCTGAGTCGCTACCCTCGGGCTCCCTGAAGCACAACCCCCGCCCGCTGGGTGAGGAGGACGTGCGGTATATACTCACACAAGCGTTGTAAGGTGGTTGTCCCCTGCTCAGACTTCGCATAGTCATAGAGCTATACCAAAACACAAAGACGAAAACCCACCGAAAAGAAAAAGGCTACGCGAAGAAAGCCCTGGGCTGTATCCTGCCTTGCCCGCGTCGATCTGTCGCGCAGCGAGGGGTATCTCTGCTGGCAAACCTGCGCCAGCAGGGTAGGGGGCTCAGGGGCTTTTTCTTTGGCTTTTTCTTTCCTGCTCTTCTTGTTCCAGTTCCTCAAGCAGTTCTTGAGGGGAGGGAGAGCGTTCGAAGAAGGCCCGCTTGAGCTTCTCATGGTCCAGATGGATGTAGATGCGCCGCGTGGTCTGGATGCTCTCGTGGCCCAGAATCTGCTGCACCTCCGGCAGGGAGAGACCGGCTTCCAGCAGCACCGAGCCACGATAGTGCCGAAAGTAGTGGGGCGTGACCTCCGGCACACCGACCGCCCGCCCGGCCTCCTTGACCACCTGCCAGATGGACTTCTTGGAGAGACGGGGCCTCCTGTTGGGGTCACGGACGCGGTGATTGACGAACAGGGCGCTGACGTTGTCCTGACGGGCGGCCAGGTAAGCACGGATGGCGGCCCTGGCCTCGTCTGTGAAGTAAATTGGCCGCGCTTTTCCGCCTTTGCCCACGATCAGCGTTTCCTCACGATATCCGTCCTCGACGTCGGCGCGGTTGAGGGCCGCCACTTCCGAAATTCGTCCGGCGCTGGAATAGAGGGTGTGCATGATGGCTCGGTTGCGCAGGATGTTGAGGTATTCATTCTGGGCGCGTTTGGTGGACAGATCTTCGGGCAGCGGCAAGTTGTCATAATAGGTGATGATACGCGGCATTTGTTTAGGAATGATCAGGGGAGGGTAGGGCGTTTCCACCTGGCCCAGTATGCTTCTGGCCCGCTCCAGTTCAAAAGATAGGGCACTTTGGGAAGCATAACGTAATTCCAGATAACGGAGCAACCCGGCAGTCGCCGCCAGGTAAGTGCTCACTGTAAGGGGAGAAAGACGCTCGCCGGGGGCGTGGGCCGGGGCCTGCTTCAGAAGCCAACGGTAAAAGTCACGCAAGACGGTAGGGGGCAGCCTGTCGCTGGTGTCGGTGGGGGAGAGGTCAATGGCGGGCAGGAAACTGGCGAAAGCGGCCAGCCCGGTGCGGTAGGTCTTGTGGGTTTGCTCGCGGACGTAGGGGTCCAGTTCAGGCTCGTTCAGGTACTTCTCGACAGCCTGCGCAATCGTTGGGTAGGGGGGTGGTTCGGGCACGGGATCACCTCCTGATGCAATTAAGGTAAGATAAGTATCATTATCTGAACTTAGCTCACTGCCCTATTTTACCACCCCTTCATCCCCTTGTCAAGTCCTACAACAAGGCTCACTCACTCGTCATCACTTTATCCATTGCTTCACTCAAATCCATGATTTCATAGGGTTTGGCTACCACGCCCCTGAACCCGTATCGCTTAAACTCGGACATTATCGGATCGTTGGAAT
>CAZYHC010000065.1:0-26279 GCA_964646625.1 uncultured Anaerolineales bacterium | reverse complement strand
TAACTGAGCATAGCCGGAGTGACAGGCCCTTTGGCCTCCAGAACATCGACGTGGGCGGCCTCCTCCTGGGCCGAGACCTGGATGCAGATGAACAAAGACAAAGCTACCAGGGCCAGAAAAATATACTTTCGACTCATGTTCCTACCCTCGCTACCAATTTGCTAACCCTTCTATAAATATTATAACCTACTTTCAGTCTAAAGACAAAGAGGACTTGACCTTATCTGTCCCAAATATTATAATAGGGGCCTGGCACTTTTGGAAGTGCCAGGCCCCTACCCAAAATATGAGACGCACCCGAATGGCCACCGCTTTGACAACGGGAATGTAGTGGTGTAAAATAAAGTAGAATGTATGGGCCTCAGTGAAAATAATCGGGGGGCAGATAATGACTCAACTGAAGGAGCAAGTGGAATCTCTGGAATGGGCCTTAACCCGGCTGGGGCAGGGTGACAGTGGGGCTTTAGATGAAGCCTTCAACCTCCTCAAAGGGGTGCGCCAGGAGATCGCCAGCTTGTTACAGAGTCAGGTAGAACTATCCACCCTTTACGAAGTGGGGCAGGAGATCGCTTCCGTTCTCGACCTCATGTCCTTGCTGGAGCTTATTCTGGATCGGACCATCCTCCTGGTTCAGGCGGAAAGAGGTTTTATCGTCCTCTACGATCAGCACCAGGACGACTTTTACGTCTCCGTGGCCCGTCAATTCGCTCCCGAAACGCCAGATGATCCCCAGGCCAAGCTCAGCCGTCATCTGATCCGTCGCGTGTTGCGCACGCGAGAGCCTGTCATCACCACCAACGCCCAGGAGGACCCCCGCTTTCAGGATAGCCAAAGCATCATCACCTATCAAATCCGCTCGGTGCTGGCCGCGCCCCTGATCTTTAAGGACGAACTCATCGGAGCGATCTACGTCGATACTCGCTTTCACGTCCGCCCTTTTCAGGAAAGCGACGTGGCTTTGTTGAGCGCGGTAGCCAACCAGGCGGCCATCGCCATTCATCTGGTGCGCACCTACGAAAACCTCCAGGCCAAAAACAGGGAGTTAGAGGCCGCCTTAGCAGAGTTGCGGGAGACTCAGGACGAACTGATCAAGGCCGAACGACTGTCCACGGTGGGGCGGATGGCTAGCAGTATCATCCACGATATCAAGGGGCCGATGACCACTATCAGGGGCTTTGCCGAAATTCTGGGTATGGACGAGCTCCCCTCTGAGACTCGACGCTACTACTCCCAGACCATATCAAAGGCCATTGATAGCTTTGTGGGCATGGCCCAGGAGATACTCGACTACGCGCGTGGAGAGAGCGCCCTGACTATGGCCTCCTTCGAGATAAAGGATCTGATAAAGAACCTGCTTCAATTTCTGGAAAGAGACTTTACTCAAAAAGGCATTAAGATAGAGACCAATCTGGCCTTCACGGGCTGGATCACGGCTGATTGGGAAAAGATACGGCGCGCCCTCTACAACATTGCCATAAACGCTGGCGACGTTCTGAAGCAAGGAGGGGTTTTCACCATCGCCACCCGTCTGGTGGACGACGAGGTGGAATTTCGGCTGTCCGATAACGGCCCTGGCATCCCTGGGGAGATCAAGAATACCCTCTTCGAACCTTTCGTCACCTATAACAAATCACATGGCACCGGCTTGGGCCTGGCTATCTCCAGGAAGATCATCGAGGATCATGGCGGCCACATTTCGGTGCAGAGCGAAGCCGGCCAGGGAGCCGAATTCGTTATCACTCTGCCTCGTACTGCAAAGCGCTAATCGGCATTCCGCACAGCGATGGGAGCAGCGCCCTGACGTAACAGAGTAAGAAAGGACATGGTACAGGATTATGGAGAGTATAGCCCCACCCCGCCGGGTGTACCCGTCAGAGATATACACCACTTCCTGCCGGATCGACGGCGAAATAGAACCTTTCGGCGAACTGCTAAGCGTTGTCAACGACGACAGGAAAAACTACCTACTCGTTCACGAAGCTACCACCACCCCTCTGCTGGCCACCAATCCCCTGAGCACCATTAACACCAAGGAAGCCTTTCTGAACAAACAAGATATCGTGTTCTTCAGCCTTCTGTCTGAGGAAAACCGAGCCACCGTGCGCCTGTTGCAGCAAATCGAACGGCTCATTATCTACACGCCCTATTTCGTGCTGCGGGCTGATTTTCACCTGGGGGGCGAGATGCGTGTGCGAGACCTGTTTGATGCGATAATAGGCACCTTCGTGCCGGCCACCAAGGCCCAGATTTTCCCCTTATTTACGGCCAAAGCCCCTATAACGCCCACCGCCGAGATGGTGATCGTAAACAAACATTTCATCCACCTGTACCATCCTGAGCAAGCGTAGGCCCTCGACCACAGGGCCGCCCCCTGTGGAAGGGCGCGGCCCTTACGTTCAGTTCTCTTTACGCCGCTGGGCCTGGTGCCAGCGATCAAGGTCGCCAGGCCGGGCCCTGCTCATTGGCCGCACTGCCTTCGGTCAGGTTGATTACGTCGGTGCCCTGATCGCTCATAACAAAAATATCCCAATTGCCCCCTCGCCGGTTGGAACAAAAAGCAATTCTGCTGCCATCAGGCGCCCAACTGGGCCAGTGATCATCGGCCGTACGATCACGGCTCAGGTTAGTCTGGCCGCTGCCATCGGCTCGCATCAGGTATATCTCGGCGTCGCCGTCACGGGTGGTCTCGAAGGCAATCCTGTCCCCCCGAGGCGACCAGGCCGGGGAAATATCTGTGGCCGTATTATAAGTTAACCTGCTCGAATACGAGCCATCGCTGTTCATGAGATAAATTTCCCAGTTGCCATCCCGATTTGAGGCGAAAGCGAGCTCGTCCCCACCAGGCGACCAGGCTGGCGTCCAGTCATCGGCCTCATTGTAGGTAAGCCGTACCACCTCCGTTCCATCGGCCTTCATAACGTAGAGCTCCCAGTTGCCATCACGGCGCGACACAAAGGCTATCTGCTCTCCATCTGGCGACCAGGTAGGCATTAAATCGTCAGCCGCATTGTCGGTCAGATTCACCGCCTCAGAGCCGTCGCTATTCATGACGTAGATGTCCCTGTCGCCGTTCCTGTCGGACACGAAGGCAATTTGGTGCCCATCAGGCGACCAAAGGGGGGCGGTATCATTACTGGGGGTGTCGGTCAGGGGGGCCGGGTTGGCCCCTTCGCTATCCATGACGTATATCTGCCAGGGAGCGTCCTCCATAACTTTGACCATGTAGGCGATGGCAGGGATGGGGCGAGCCACCACCAGGGGCGGGGTAACCGTCGGGGTCGCCCCTGGCGTTTGAGTGGGTATGGGCGTGACCGCCACTTTTTCTGGGGTGGCAGTCAGGGTCGGGGAGGGAACTGGCGAGGGCGAGACCGTTGGGGTCGGGCCTGGCCCCGGCGGCACTATCAACCGCCATAGACCGAAAGCGGCCAACCCCAGCACAATCAGGGTTACCACCATAAGGGAGAACTCCCGGCGCGAACGAGGCAGAATAGCCGGCACTTTGGCTGGCGGCTGTAATTCCTCTATCACCTTTTCCACTTCCTTGTGTCTGCCCAGCCACACCCGGAACATATCCACGCTGAAGCGGTAGCTCAAGGCCCCCAGCCGTTCCAAAACCCCACCACGCGCCAGAGACTCCAGGGCGGTGCTTACCCCTGTCTGGCTGATGCGCGTGCCTTGTGCACGCAGGGCGTTACCCACCTCCTGCTGGGTGGCGATGCCGTGTCCGCCACGTAGAACACCCAGCGCAGCCAGCACCAGTTTCTCCTCGGCAGTGGAAGCTTCCCACAACCCCTCAAAATAGGAAATCTCCAGCTCCAACAGTGCGTCCAAAACGGTGCCCACATCGTGAAGACTGACGTACCCGCCGCTCTTGGCGCAGCGGTTAAAAAGCATGTAACAGAACAGTTGGAGGAAATAAGGATACCTGGAGGTCAGTTCCAGGAGGCGGTTCACCGCCCGGGGATCGTAATCCAATACGCCCTCCACCGGCCTGGTCACCAGCGCCGTAGCCCCTTCCTTCCCCAGCGGGCCGAGACGGAGATAGAGAGCATGATCTAAGAGCGGGAACCCCTCCCACTTTGAGCTATCAGTCCCGTCCAGAGCGAAGATAAAGCATAACCCGGAACCCTTGTCCAGATAGGTAGCCATCTGAGCGGCGAAGGACCAGAACAACTCGCGCCCCACTTCATCTTCCAGCAGAACCTCTACGTTGTCGAAGATCAGGACCAGGGTTCGTTCCCCCATCTGCTGTTCCATGGCGGTCAGGAAGCGGTCGGCCAGAGAAGCGACCTGCTCATAAAACAGTTCGTTGTCGTCCCAGGCAGGCTCAGACGGGACAAGCCAGCCTTCTTCGCCCAGCTTGCGCCTCAGATCGATGATCACCTGGCGGAGCAGAGCGTCGGCGTCCGGCAGCCCTTCGATTTGCAGGTGGAGTTGGAGAGGAATGTACTCGGCCGGCAGATAGCGAGGCAACTGTCTGAGGAGCGAGGTTTTACCGATACGTTTCGGGCCATACAGGACAAATATCCGGCGGCCCCTGAATAGATTCTCGGCCAGCCAGGTGAAAACTTCCTCTCGTCCAAAGAACATCTTTTCATCGCCGATCGGTCGGCTGGTGATGTAAGGATTCACTGGCTTCACCACACTCACTTTTTAGTAGCCACAATCAGCTTTACCTGACTGGTGTGATCGCGGCCTTGCTCCCGTCGGGCGGTCAACCCGGCCTGGCCGAGCGCCACAACGAACTCAACGAACTGGTCGTCCACCAGCGGCGATGACCCTCGCTGGCCGGTGATGACGTAAAGCCAGTTGATGAACAGGCTCAAGGGGTGTTGACCGCCGAGATAGCCTTCCTCCACGATCACCGCCCGTCCGCCTGGCTTCAGAACGCGGGCCAGTTCGCGGGCCACGCGCCGATCGCGGATGAAGTTGGTGGGAAAAGTGATGGCTATAGAGTCGAAGGCTTCGTCGCAAAATGGCAGCCCTTCCGCTCGTGCCCGACACAGCGGGACCTCCAGGCCCTTCCGCCGCAACTTGGCCGAGGCTATGCGCAGCATGTAGGGCGATAGATCGACCCCATAACACCGATATCCGGCTGCGTTCAGGTCGAGCAGCAGATCGCCCGTGCCGAAGGCCACCTCCAAAAGTCGCTGGCCGGCCAGGTAGGGCAAAACGGCCCGCTGCCAACCCCGCCACTGCCCCAGAGATACAGCCCAACTCACCCAGTCGTAAGTCCAGGCCAACTCATTATACAAGAGACGAAAACCAAAAGTTACCAGTTTGCGCCACAAGCCCATCGGTCGCTACAGCCCGCCCTGATCCAATCTCCTGACCACGCCGAGCAATAATCTCCTGGCGGTTTCCAGGGCGGTCGGCTCCAGGTTGTCTATGGTATCCGTAGGCCAATGCCAGTGGGGCAAGACTCCTTGCCGATCAAAGGCCATGATGCTCATGGCTTTGTAGCCATGCACCAGAGGCCCTACGGCGTCGGTGGTCAGAGTGTGAAAGGGACGCCCCCCGACATCCAGCCCCTCTTCGTTCCCCTCGTTCGTTGTTTCGTTCGCTGTCTCGTTCGCTGTTTCCTCCGCCAGGCGCACCAACGTCGGGTCGGAGGGATGGACCAGCAACATGCCCTCCGCGGTGATGTAAGCTACCTGGCCGACCCCCAGGTTGTCCAGGTTGATGAAATAGGTGCTCTCGCGGTCGAAGGAGTGGGCCTCCAAAAAAGCGAGCATCCCGTAAAGGCCGGACTCCTCGCAGCCGGTGGCTACGGCCCATAGCTCGGTGGTTTGCAGGTCGGATAGTTCCTCGGCGGCGACCACCAGCACCGCCACCCCGGAGGCATCGTCGTTGGCGCCGGGGGTATGGGCCATGAATAACTCCCGATGGATCAGAAGCAGCAGCCCCACCCCCAGATAGAGAGCGCAAATCAGTTGAAGATACCAGAGCCAGCCCAAAGGTCTAAAAAGCCCTATCAAGGCCAGGATGAGGATACCCACCATAGCGTCCAGCGTTATCAGGAAGGAAAGGCGAAAACCGGGCACTAATTTAGGATGGAAAAGAAGCGCAGCCCTGGAAGAATCCAGGTGGGCGGTCAAGATCACCCGGCGGGTGGCTTCCTGGCGGGCCGGTCGGACGCCGACCACATTCTGGCTAGGCTTCTTGGGCAGTATATGGCTGAAAATCGGTCTGGCCCGGATCTCGGCCCGGAAGACCGCCAAAGAAAGAAGAGCCAGGACAAAACAGGCCCACGGGCTGACCAGGTAGAGCAGACAGGCCCCGATAAAGCCCACATAGATCAGCCCATAAGGCAGGCTGAAGGTGGTCAGCGCCCGAAAGGGTTCTACCTTCACCTCGAAGCCCGCCCGTTCTAACCGCCCGGCCACGTACTGGGCGGCCTTTCTCTCCGCCGCCGAAGCCGAAGGGCGCGGCCCGATCTCGACGGTCAGAACCCGCACAATGTCAAGCAATTCTTCCATCCGCCCCCAAGAGCCTTCCCGGCCAGATGCCTGTAAAGATGAGCGTGCTTAATTATACCACAGCACCCCGGCAAGTCAAAAGATACATATCTCTTGACTTTTTTTTATGGTAGTGCTATCCTCATGATGAGGAAGTAATGTGAAGATGAACGACAAGCGCACGGACGAGGGGAGATGGTGGCAGGGGCTACGCCTTCAAGCCCTGATGTGGATCGTGCTGCCCCTGGCCCTGATCCTGGCCCTGGGGGCCGCCACAGGGTTCTACGCCTACGAGCGGGTGGTGCGTTCGCTGGTGGAAGCCCGTGACCAGGAGTTGGCCCGCGTTTCGGCGGGCCGCCTTTCGGAGAACATGGAGAGCTACGCCGACATCCTGACCGCCCTGGCTAACGGCGACGAGCTCAAGAGCGGCGACGCCCGGCGTCAGGGCCAGGCCCTGGCCCTGGCCCACTCCCAGGGGCTGCTGGATGCCTTCGACGGCGGGGTGATCATCCTGGATGGTCGGGGCCTGGTGACGGTAAGCGTCCCCAATCGTCCCGACCTCATGGGGCAGAACATGGCTATCCGCCCCTATTTCCAGAACACCCGGGCCCTGCGGCGGCCCACCTTTTCGGACATCTTCCAGGAAACAGGCTCCAACGAAAACGTCATCGTGGTGACCGCGCCCATCCTGCGGGAGGGGAGGTTTCAGGGGCTTATCGCCGGCACTTTCTACCTCGAACGCCAACGTCTGGGCGAGGCGGTGTTGAAGCTCAAGGTGGGCGACAGGGGGCTGGTCTACCTGGTGGATCGCAACGGGCGGGTGATCTATCACCCCGAGGCCGAGGCTATCGGCCAGGACTTCAGCGACCGGCTGCCCGTCGAGCACCTGATGCACGCCGAAGAAGGGGCGCTGGTGGCCCAGGACCCCGAGGGAGCGCGGGCGGTCTTCGGCTTTGCCATCGTGTCGGCCACCGGCTGGGGCTTGGTCATCAAGGAGCCCTGGGCGCAGGTGGTGGCCCCTATTGCCTCTTACCTGCGGATCATCGTGCTGGTGCTCATCGTCACGTTCGCGCTGACGGCGGCTATGATCTCGCTGGGAGTGCGGCGCATCACCGAGCCCATCGCCAACCTGGTCAACCAGACCGCCCATGTAGCCAGGGGAGATTTCAGCGCCAGGGTGGGGCTGGGGACTATCAAGGAGATCAGGGAGCTGGGCCTGGCCTTCAACGCCATGGTGGAACAGGTGGACCGTTACCGGGCCGGCCTGCGTCGCTACGTGGCGGCCGTCACCCACAGCCAGGAGGAGGAGCGCAAACGCATCGCCCGCGATCTGCACGACGATACCATCCAGTCTCTCATCGCCATTGGTCAACGCATCGAGCTATGTCGCGCCTCCCTGCCAGGTGAGGCCTCGAATACAGATTTTATGGAAGCGATGGCCCAGTTGAGCGACATCCGGCACATGGTCACCGCCACCATCGAAAACGTGCGGCAGTTCAGCCGCGATCTGCGGCCTATGGCCCTGGAGGACCTGGGCCTGATCCCGGCCTTGCAATTCCTGGTCAACGATCTGGCCCGCTCAGACTCCATCCAGGCCCATCTGGAAACTGCCGGGTCTCCCCAGGGCCTGCCGCTCGACCTGGAGGTGGCTATCTATCGCATCGTCCAGGAGGCCCTGCAAAACGTGCGCCGACACGCCCGGGCCGAAACGGTGACGGTGCGGGCTCAGTTCAACCCCCAGGAGGTGGAGATCTCGGTGGAAGACGACGGGATGGGGTTCGTGATGCCCGAAACAGCCACCGACCTGGCCAGCCTGGGCAGTTTTGGACTGCTAGGCATCGAGGAGCGGGTTCAGCTTCTTGGCGGCCAGTTGAAGATCGTTTCTCAGCCGGAACACGGCACCCGTCTGGAGGTAGTCCTGCCCAGGGAAATACCGCCCCCGCCCGTCTCCTCAGACATCAATCGGCCGCCTGATGCTGACTGAAAAAAGCCGATCACGATAAGTGATCGGCTTTAACCTTACGAGGATGCGAATAGCCCCGACGTCCGGTAGCGGTCTTTTAGGACTTCAATTGGTGGGATCGAAGTGCTTGCACGGGCTATTGCCTTTACCTTGGGTCCAACCTTTTTTGACATCAACGCCCTGAACTAGGGCGATATAGACCTCTCAAAAGACGTTGCTGATGGCCGGCCCCAGCAACATCAAGATGGCAATAACCACCACCGCCACCATGACCAGGATGAGGGCGTATTCCACCAGGCCCTGTCCACTCGACCCTCTGAGAACGTTCAACCTGGCCAGACTCACTCTTAGCCACCTATATTGAAAATAAAAAAGTATGACATAAAATAGATAAAGCAAAGAGAGTGAAGTTGCCAGGTTATTTATATAACTATACATTTGTTCATCACCTCCTTTCTATTTTTGACGTTAATAACAAGGGTCGCGCAGAAACACAAAATAGCACTCTTAAGGCTATTATAACACTTTTGCGTTCCCCAGGCAATAGTACTCTAGTCCTATTTGACCATCAATTATCCGTTCACGGTCCTTTTCCGCACCCTCCGCGTTGGGGCGCTCCCACCTATGGATGAACTATTGGTTGCAGAAAATCGCAACTTTTGGCTCTTGACTTAATAGTAAACTACAGGTATAATAAAGGGAGATAAACTCCAGGTATCAAATAGTTGAGCATGAATTTTCACCGAGAGGAGGTGAAGGTAATGGAGCCGTTGGTTTCAGGTGTTAGCGGTATCCTGAACGGCATCCAGCGTCTGGTGGGGCTCTTGATGACCTACGGTCCGCCCATTCTCACTGGCTGGTTGTTGTGGCGTGCGCTGCGTTTCAGCAACAAGGTCCAGCGAGACGCAGCCACGGCGGGGCAGCCCGTCGCCCCTGGCGCCTGGAAAGGGGTCCGCGATCAATTCCTGACCGCGGGCCTGACGGCGGTGGCCATTCCGGTGGCCTGGCTTTTAAAAGATGACGTGCGGAACGCGATCGCCAATTTCGTCAAGCCAGTAGTCATCAGCATTTTTGGAGGGGGGTAACGCTCTGACCGCGATGCCTTGGGGAAGGGAACGCCCTCACCAGGAAAGGGGGCCTGGCGGGCGTCCTTTCCAGATGATGCTCTTATGTGGCGGGCTCGTCGGCCTGTCAGTCCTCTTGATATTAAGCCCCCAGGCAACCTGGGCAGCAGAACCGCGGGTGGGCTTCTTGGTGGAGTATGGTCCCATTCTGGAGGCCAGGGCCCAGATCACGGATACGGTAACCGTGACCACTACTGCTCCGTTTGGGCCTGGTCCGCCTCCGCCCCGTAAGCCCAATTTACTGCTGCGAGCCATGGCCAGTTTCGCCAGACTGATGGGCGTGGACGATCAAACCGTGGAGACGGCCCTGGCCTTCGCCCTCGACCCCGATCACAAGGCCGCTGACCTGGTGACGCTGCTTGGTGGAGAGCAACTGGCCGCCGCCTGGGACAACTGGACGGAGCAGGTCCTGGTCTTCCCCAGCATGACGCCCGATAATCCCTGGGGTGTTATCTTCAACCTGCTGCTGTGGGCCTTCAATTATGGATGGGCCATCTTCCTCGTTTACTATCCATTGCGGGCCCGCAAGGCCATCCTGCGGTTGAGGCGTTCCGGCGTGTCCGAAGCGCAGATGACCGATTGGGATATCATCTGGAAGGGACGGGGCATAGAAACGCCCTTTGAGCTTCTGAGCCGCCTGATCGTCCTGATCGGCTTCACCCAGTTGGGGCTGGAGTTATACGAAGCGGTTATCCGGGCTGCCCGCTTTGGCCTTCGCGTTATCGTCGAGCAATTGTACGCTTTGGCCCCCGGTCCTTCGCCGGGGACGCTGCTGTGGCAGACCATAGCCAACCTGTTGAGCGCCTCCACGGTCTGGATTACGGTCATCGTCGGCATCTTTGTGCTCTACTTTCTGGGGGTGACGCTCTGGCAGGGGACCTATCGGCTGCTGGAGATGGTCTTTCGCGGAGCCAAGTTGCCCTGGGACGTGGGGGCCGGTCTGGGCCTGAACCGCACCCGTCAAATGTCGCGCTCGGTGGTGGCCTTTCTGCGAACGGTCTCCACTCAGGCCCTGCTCTACGGATTGATCATGATCACGCCCATCATCATTCACACGCCGCCGTTCAGTTTCGTGGGGCCTTTCGCGTTGCTGGCCGTAGTCTACTCCTGGGCTCGTCTGCCTGATACCATAGTAGGTGGCGCCGCGGCCGCCTTAGAACGGATGACCGAGGAGGTAGGAGGGGACCCGCCCCCCAGAGAGGCCGTGCCCGCCGCGCCTGCTCCCTCACCGCTGCTGGCTGGCCTGGTGGCCGGCACAACTTTGCCGGTAGTCATCAACTTTATAGCCGATTTCCTGGACCGTATGAGACAGCAACGCATCGAGACTGTCCAGGAGAGCGAGATTGAGCAACTGCGCCGTTCCCTGGAAGTGCTGCGCAGCGAGCAGGAAACCCTTCACAGGAGCGGGTATACCGTGACCGGCCCGACTGAGCAGGGAGAGGTCAGCACCACTCTTCCCGTGGAGATGGCCCGGCAGTGGCCTTCGGAGGCCACCGTGAGCTCGCCGGTGGAGGCGGGGGTGGTCGTTCCTGCGGGGCCTGAGCCCCCTCCGGGCTCCTCGGAGCCATCGAAGCCGGCCAGGCCATCTAATCCGCCAAATCCACCGCCGCCCCGCGGGGTGTCCCGCCTGGATGCTTTCATCCAGGCTTCGGGGAAAACGCTCGGCCTGCCAGAACCTTTCGTCAAGACCCTGGTGGATTTGCCTGACCCTCTGGTGTGGGCTATTGTGGCGGCCACCGTGGTGGGCACGGTGGAATACATCTCCGTCAAAAAGGCCGTCGAGCAGGCCAAAGCGTATGCCGGTCGTTTGCGGGCCACCGACGAAAAACTGGCTGCTTCTATGGAAAGTATAGGCCGTGAGATGATGGCCCAGGTTGTGCCCAAAGATAAACAGGGCTAGGGGAGCGGTTAAATGGCTGCCAGGTCCAGGGAAAAGAATGGGACCAGTATATGGGCGAAGCTGATCCAGGCCTGGGACGAGAATATGTTTATTCGGTCAACCATGCTGACCCTGGAGCACGAATGGTTCTATCTGCCCATTGTGCACATCCCTTTGCGTTTTGAGGTGCTCCTGGTCGCTTTTCTGATGTTCCTGGGCTTACCCCTGGGGCTGACCTACTGGTTTGCCACCCCATCCGATCCGCGGGGCCTCAAAGGCTGGCTCGTTTTGACCGCGGTGGTCATCGTGGCCGATATTATTCGTTACACCATTCCCTGGAGAGACGGGGCTCACGATTTTCTCTACTGGCTGGGGCTCAAACCGTCCGTTTTGAGCCGCCAGGATGAGCACCGGGTGGACACCATCAGCCCCCCCTGGGAGCAGCTAATGGTATCCATCTCGCTGGGCCTGGAGAGCGGCTTTATCACCTGGTACGGCATCTTGCAGCCCGTGGTCGGCCACCCCAGGCTGGAGGTGCTGCTGATCGTCGCCCTGGGGGTGGGCCTCATCTGCTGGGTGCTTTTCCAGTTTTGGATATTCCGCCGCACCAGGGTCTTGACCCTGCTGACCATTCTGTTGGGGGCAGCTATTGGGTTCGTCTTGCTTATGTACGTTTCGTCTCTGTACGATCTGGTTATCACCATCCGCATTTGAGGGGGGCGATGTCACGGTAAGGAGGCCATCATCATGATAAAGGCGTTTTTGTGGTTGGGTTTTATCGGCGCGGTGCTGCTTTTGCTGCTGGGATGGTGGGAGTTCCCTCTCCTGATATTTATTCTGTGCGCTGGGATAACCCTGCACCACTCTCTATTCAGGGAGGATTGGCCCATGGGGTACATTTTGACCGTCCTTTTCGGGGTGGTCCTCCTCCTGATAGCCGGGCTTTTCGCCCAGCCGGAAAGGGTCTCTATCTCTCCCTGGCTGGATGGGTTGCTGTTGGCGGGCCTGGGCCTGTTGATCTTCGAGGCGGCCTTTGGCCTTACCTCTCTGATCTACGTGGAGATGGGTCTGGGCAATGCCCGCTTCCTGCGGCAACGGCTGCTAGGCAGGCGTATTATGCAGATATTTGAAGGTGTTATCGGTATGAGACGGGCTTTCATGCTCAGCACCGCCATGTATCCTCTCTCCGTTCACGTTATCAGCGAAGGCAAATCCGTCTTTCCCGAAGGTTCCAAGCTTAGAGATCTAGGCCCCTCCCTGGTAGTGGTGAACAAGGGCGACGCCGTAATCACCGAACGCTTTGGAAGGTTCAGGCGGATAGCAGGCCGTTTCTTCATGTCCGACGATTTCGAATACATCGTGGCGGTCGTCGATCTCTACCCCCAAACGGACTCCGTGGAAGTGGAAGACCTTTTGACCAGGGACGGGGTGGAAGTCGATATCGAGCTTTTGGTGCGTTATCGAGTCCGCCGAGGCTCCGTAGATGGGCGCTACGATGAGTTTGCCTGGGACGACCTCCTGGCCTACGACCCGGAGGCCGTCCTGGCCGCCGCCTTCAAGGTGGACGACTGGCAGCAGGCGGTCAGGGATCAGGCCAAACTCCTGGCCCAGGAGATCGTGGCCCGCTACACGCTGGACGACATCAGCGATCCGGCTATGAGACGGACGACCAGCGGGACCTCCAGCCCGCGCGAGGAAGTGGTGGACGAGATACGACGTCGGTTGGAGGCAGACGTCGAGCGTTGGGGGGTGGAGATCATGGACCTGGCTATCGAGAAGGTAGAAGTTCAGACCGACGAGGCTCTAAGGCCGGTGCGTGACTATCGCCAGATAAGCTGGGAGCGGGCTATCCGCCAACTACAGGCCGAAACCGAGCGGCTGGTCAATGTCATCGAAGCCAGGGGAGAGCAGGAGGCCACCGAGTTCCGGGCCGAAGCCCGGCGCAGATTGGAGCAGGTCATGAACGCGACTATGGCCGAGAATCTGGGCCAATTCCTGCAAGCTGTGACCGATGGTGGAGGAGTGATAGACCCCGCCCTGCTTCAACGGTACGTAGCCGTTCTGGAAAAGGTAAGCTGGCTGCTACATCAGGGTGACCCGAGGGCTATCTACACGATCGAGCTAATGGAAAAGATCGCTGAAACCCCCAAGGAGGACCGCGCCACTCTCTTCATGCCCTCCGACATCACCCTTCCGCCCGGCATCCCCGGCCAAAAGGGGGGCAGCCAGCCGTAACAATAGGCTGGCGGTGATGGTGAAACATACTTGAACAGGTCTGAGCTTTCGGCCTGAGAGTTTGACTTTCGGGCCTGGTAGGGAACGACGGTGAAGCGTATCAATCTGTTGGACGTGGCATGGCGCACCAAAGGGAGCGGGCTTTTAACCGCCTCCACGGCCCGTATCCGGGTATTGGGTTCCGAAGTGGCCAGGAAAGCCGCCACTAAAATTCAGCCTCGGACCGACCAGGTGCAGGAATTGGGCTTTCAGTTGGCCATCCGGGTGGAGGAGATGGATAAGGCCGTGCAGCGCTGGTCGGAGTCCGGACAGCGCAGGCTGGATGGCGTCTACGAACGCTGGCCGGCCAGAGGCACGCCCCGGTGTCTGGCCGGGCCCGATGGGCGCCAGGTGGCTCTGTACAAGCTCCCCTACCTGGACGTTCAGGATTTGGACAAGGTCAGCCAGGAATTGGGGGTGCTGGGTGCTCCCTTGTGCATCTTCGACCTGATGTGGATGGGGACCCCCGATCTGACCACCCACGGCACCTGGGCCGAAGAACAGGTAGAGAACCACAAACAGCGGGTACGAGACAAGAGGGTCCGCCAGGAAATCGGACGGGCCTGGGAGAGCTATCAGGAGGTGCTGCACAGCCTGAGTAAGCAGGCCAAAATGCTGAGAACGTTCATCGCCTGGCCGCTCGACCGCGATCCCTCATCTTACGTCCGACAACGCCTGCTGAGCTTCTCCCTGCGCGAGGTGGAGTTTCTCCCCATCTTCTATCGTCTCCTGCGCCGTCCTCAAGACGAGCGTTGGGTGGAAGCTTTCGTCTCCCTGGGGCGGGAAACTGGCGATTGTGTGCGGCTCATCCTGCCCGATTGGGTGCGGATCACTTCCAGAGGGGTCATTTTTCAGGAGACCCCGGCCGGCGCGCCTATCAGACCCTCGGCCTATCTGCGGGGGCTGACCCTGCTCCACCTGGGGGAGATGACCATCCCCCAATTGCGGGAGAGGCTTCAGGACCGCATCGCGGAGAGCGGCGACGAGGTGATCCTGAAATGGAGTGTTTTTATCCGTCGCAACCGGGCGCTGGCCATCCGCCGTGAGGAAATGCAACTGGCGCGCGACGAGCAACGCAACCAACTGCGCGAGTTCCCGGAAGATCGCAAAACCGAGTTTGAACAACGCCGCGCCGTGGTGGACAGCATCCGCAAGGGAGAGATGCCGGTCGACGTGCGGGCCGAGCTGATACTTAAAGCGTACACCGCCGAGCGCCTGGAGGCCATGTACCGCGATACGCTCTACAGCCTGAACAACGACCGCATCCGCTACCGGGAATGGCGTTCGCAGCGCCAGAACGAGCGTATCCTGAACGCCCTGTTGCCTACTGTGCCCCATCGATTGTCGGGCCGGGATACCATGCTCCTGAACCTGGAACGGGCTAAACCGATGCTCTCTTTCCACGGCTACGCCGTGCCCAGGGAAGCCATCCTCATCGGACGGGAGGAACGCACCAACCGACCGGTGGCGCTGGCGCCCTGGCATACCGGCCACATGGGGATCATCGGCATGACCACGGTGGGCAAAAGCACTCTGGCCCAGACCATTCTTTATCGGCTGTGGATGCTGGGTCTGACCCGGCGCATCGCGGTTATCAACAACAAGACCCTGGTGCCGGGCGAAGACCCGGAATGGTGGGGGGTGTTTTCGCGGCTGGGTGGGGTGTTCATCACTCCCGACGAGGCCCCGACAGAGCAGGAGGCTTTCGCCCGCCGGCTGCAAAGCTATAACCAGGAGCGTTACATATTTTATCAGGCTCAGAAACACAAGCCCGCACTGGATATTATCTTCTTGCGCTGGGTGCAGGGCCTCTCCAAAAAAGGGCAACCCATGATGCTGGTGGTGGATGAGGTTTTCCCCTGGGCCGCGGCTACGGATGACCGGCTTTTGATTCTGGCCGAAATTCTGTCCCAGGGGTTGGGCAAGGACACGGTGGGCATCTGGACCACCCAGGCGCTCACCATGCTCGACCGCCCTAACGAGCCGATGCGCATGGCTGCTCTCATGGCTACCACCCAGATTTTCTGTGATTTTTTCACCTACGACTACCCGATTCTGCCCAAATTGCAATTGCTGGAGAGCGAACACATCGTGCACATGATCAGCCGATTCTGGCCCCCGGGCGCGGCGGCTCCTTTCAAGGGACGTTTTGTGCTCCAGGTAGGCAAATGGCTGCGGGACGTGCATTCCAGCCCCACAGAGTGGGAGATGCAGCTTTTCGCCCGCAAGCCGCTGACGGAGGTACGAGACCTGCGCAAACACTGGGGCGTTTAGGGGGGAGCGAGGATGGCCTGGCCTGAGCCTGGACGCCGGATGCTGATCCTGGACGTGTTTTTGATCGTGGGGCTATGCGCGGGTCTGCTGGCTACCCAGGTCGGCCCCAAAGAGGTGGTCACTTTTCTGGATAAGGTGTCCTTCCTGCTGGCCTCCCCGCAGGAAAGACTGGGGCGGGGCTACGTCACCGATCGGGAGGCTATCGAGACCGTGCTGGCGCAATACGAAGGGCTGGCTTACATCACCCACAATCCCCTGGCGCCCTTTTCCGAGCTGTGCCAGCGGTTTGGCAACCCGATCCACTACCAGCCTACCGGTTATCACACCGGCATCGACCTTTGTGCCCCGACCGGCACGCCCATCTACGCCGTAGGCGACGGGCTGGTGGTCTACGTGGGCTGGCTGTATCTGCGGGGGGCCAGGGTGGGACGGGGTGAACAGGCCGTGGTCATCAGTCACGGCGAAGACGTATACTCCACTTATTCCCACAACAGCGCCGCCCTGGTCCGCGCCGGGGAATATGTGGTCGGCGGTCAGCTCATCGCCAGGGTAGGCAGCGAGGGCTATAGTGGGGGGCCTCACCTGCATTTCGAGATCCTGGTCGGGGTGCAGTGGACCGGCACCCCAGACCACCCCTTCGAGCCGGGCGGGCGGGGGTTTGTCGATCCCATGTATTTCTTGCCGGGGGAATGAAACGTTGACGCTGAAGAATGGGCGGGTTATCGACATCTTATGGTTGCCATTGGCGCTGGTCTTATTTTTATCGACGGGCTGCGACATCGTGATTGGCGTCCAACGCACGGGCACCCATAATGTGGTTGAGCCGCAGTGGCCCACGGGCTGGCCCTCTCCCACCCCCGCCTTCCCGTTTAGCACCCCCACCCTTTCCCCGCAGACGGCGCTCCCGACTCCAACCCCGTCGCCCACCACCTCCTCCTGCCCCGAAGGGGATTATAACCTCCAGTTCGGGGCCAGAGCGGAGGAGGTGGTCATGCTGGTGAACGGCCAGCTTCAGCCGCAAAGGTGGACGCTGGCCCAATTCAAAGAGGAACTTCTGGCCCTCTCGGTGCTGGAGGGGGGAGAAAGGCTGCAACCAGCCGAGGTAAAAGGCGGCAATAAGGCCCTGAAGGTGATCTCTGGAGGTCAGGTGGTAGGCTGGGTGGAGGTGGACCGTTACGTGGTGCGTACCGCCGAGCGGCCCCGTCGGGAAGTATCCCCCCGCTGGTATTACTCGCGTTGCAGGCAGTGGCACAAGTGAACGAATCTCGATTAGAGAATCGAAAAAGAGTGTTGGCCGGGGATGGGCTGGTTTCCCTGATTCTGGCTATAGGGAGCCTGGCGCTTTACCTAAAGACCATGGCCCCAACGGTGTGGTATGGCAATAGCGCCGCCCACCAGTACGGCTGTTACATCCTGGGGGTGCTGTATCCCACCGGCTATCCGCTTTACACCCTGCTGGGCAAGTTGTTTACCTTCATTCCGCTGGGGGACGTCGCTTATCGGGTAAATTTGCTCTCGGCGTTGGCTACTGCGCTGGCCGTGCCCCTGGTTTACCTGTCCGTCCGCCAGGTCATCGAACCCCGCGCCCCGGCCATTTTAGCGGCCTTCTGCCTGGCGGTGAGCCACACTTTTTGGTCGGGGGCGGTGGTAGCCAGGGTATATGCCCTCAATATTTTCTTCGTGGCCCTGACCCTCTACCTGCTGCTCCGCTGGGGAGGGCTGCGAGAGGAACAGGAGGCCGAACGCGCCCGCTGGCTGACGCTTTTTGCCCTGGCATACGGCCTGAGCCTGGCTCACCATCGCATGATCCTCCTCTTGCTGCCGGCCTACGTCGTCTTTTATTTTCTGACCGCGGGCCTGAAGCTCAAGCGGCTGGTGGTGCCGGCGCTGGTGGGCCTGCTGCCCCTGTTGCTTTATCTTTACATTCCCTGGCGGGGAGGGGTGCTGTTGGCCCAGGCCGATCCGGCTAACGCAGCACTGTATCCCAGCCTGCCCGAAGCCGTCCTGCGGGGCAAGGTCACGGCCCACTATCAGCATTCCCTGGCGGGCTTCATTAACGTCGTCACCGGGCGAGAATACGCCTATTATTTGCGCATATATTCCCTGGCCCACTTCTTCGAGCGTCTGGGGGTGTGGCTGGATTCCCAGTTTGCCCAGTTTGGTCCCCTGGGCCTGCTGGTGGGCGCTATCGGGGCCTTTCGCCTGATCGTGATCGGGCGGAAGACCTCTGTTCTCCTCTGGCTGGCTTACCTGGGGGTGATGGCCTACAGCCTCCCGCTGGTGGGGCACGAGGAGCCTCAGTTTTACTTCCTGCCCGCCTACCTCATCTTCGCCATCTGGATGGGAGTGGGGCTGGACTGGCTGTGGTCTCTCCTCGCCGCCCGGCAGAAAGCTATCAACCTGGCCAAAGGCTACCAGCTTCCCTACATCTTCTATTACCTGTTGTGGGCGGTCGTTCCTCTGGGCCTCCTGTATCGCCATTACCCTGAATTGGACATGAGCGGGGATTACAGCGCCGCCACTTACGCTCAGCAGGTCTTGACCCGCCCCCTGGAGGAAAAAGCGGTGCTCCTCGGCCCTTCGGGGCTGACGGCGGCCATACGTTACTTCCAGTACACCGCCGACCAGCGTCCCGATCTGCTGGTGATCTCCGCCCACCCGACCTCGAAAGGGGGCAAAAAGCTGTTCGAGAACTGTCTGGAGGCCGGGCGGCCCCTCTATCTGCTGGATTTCCCCCTGGAAGCCAGCAAACGCGCCTATCCGCCCTACGGCCTGGTACAAATGATCCCCATACCGCTCTATCAGGAAGCTCAACCTCAATTCTCCCTGGCGGTCGATTTCGAGGATAAGATCCGTCTGCTGGGCTACGATCTGGGTTCTAACGTGGTGGAGAAAGAGGGGGTGTTTCACCTCACTCTCTACTGGCAGGCTTTGAGCGAGATGGAGAGGGATTACCACCTTTTCGTGCACCTGGTAGGACCAAACGGCCAGGGCTGGGGACAGCTAGATAAACAGCCGCTCAGCATCCTGTACTCGGATCTTAGCAGGCAATTAAGTTACTACCCCACCTCCCGCTGGAAGGCAGGCCAGACTTTCCGGGAGGAGTGCTGGCTGCCCCTGGCCCCGGAAGCCCCGGCCGGGCGCTATCACCTGGCACTGGGGTTATATTTTCAAGAGACGATGGAACGCCTGAACGTCCTCGACCCCCGCTGGGCCGAGGCAGATGCCGTCGTCATCGAGCGCCTGGAAGTGCAGTGAAGGGTTTTCGTTCCTCCCCCGTCAGGCCATGCTCCGGCGTATCTGACGGAAGGCGACCACCAGCAAACCCAGGAGACCGGCCACCAGGAACAGGCCCGGCGTCAGGCCGGTGGTAGGGAGTTTGCTGGGTTCCTCGACGATTTTGGGCCCCTTGAGCTTGATGCCATCCAGGTAGAAGTTAGCCACGCTGCCTGACCAGGCCCATTTCTTCCAGCCCCGGATGAAAATGGTCATGGCCTCGGAGGTAGCCTGGAGAGTGATCCTGTAATCGCCGATGATGGAAGAGCCGTCCAGCAGGGGGTATTCGTCCCAGCCGGCGTCGGTCCAGTAGTTCACCATTTGCCAGTCGGTGCCGCCGTTATAGTCTACGCCCCATTGGATGCGGTTGCCCCATTTGGAAGCCTCGGCGCTCCCGGCGCTGGATTGAATCAGGCCGTGAAAGGCGAATTCGTAGGACAGTCCTTTAGTGACAGGGAAGGTCTGAAAGATGCCGACGTAACGGTCGCCCTGGAGAGGATTTTGGACGCTCATCAGTTGAGCGTGTTTCCCCTCCCAGACGGCCACGTCCCAGATAGTATCGCCCCATACGAAATCGGCGGACCCGTTGTGAAAACCGTGCCAGCCCTGGGCCACCCCGCCATAACCGAAGCCTTCTTCAAAATCGCCATTGGTCAGGACGTCTTGCCAGTAGTACGCGGGCTTCTGGGCCGGAGCATTGGAGCCGGCTCCCCTTTGGCTCCTGGTGGGGCTGGGGGTGACGGTAGGCCAGGCGGTGGCAGTGGGAGTGCTGGTCGCGGGAAGTCTGGTGGGAGTCTTGGTGGGCTCCAGCACCACGAACACCGGCGTGTTGGTGGGCAGAGGGGTAAAGGTAGGTGTGGCGGTAGGCAGCTGTGGCCTCTCTGTGGGCTCCTCTGGTTCCACTTGTTCCACCGCCACCGGCGAACCGGGCAATTCCGTCACCGCCGCTGAGGTGTTGGTCGGCGCTTCTCCCACCCTCAGCCTGTTGCGGAGGGCGGAGCAAGAGACAGTGCCCACCACCAGCAGGAACACGATAAGATAGATTGGGGCTCTCCTTACGATTTTTTCCCTCATAGGGAACCTCCTTTCCGGTTTGACCGGTCCTAATCCGAGAAGTGCGTCAATGGTCATTTGGATGAAACCTTATGCATATATAATACCACCTTTTTTCATTTTTGGCAAGTGGCAATTTTCGGCCGAAAAAAGGGGCCTGGCACGGCCCTGAAAGCGGGGGGATTCATCGGAGCGTGCAAACGTATGAAGCGTGAACGAATGACCCTCTGAACGGGTTTACAGCGGCTCCTTGAAGTTGTAGAGGCCATCCTCGACGGCCCAACGTCGGTCGCAGCCTGGACACTCCAAAGCCTGGGGCGTCTGGATCAGGTGGGGGTTATGGCAGTGGGGGCAGCGGAAGAGGCCCTGTCCTGATCGGGCCCCGGCCTGCCCTCCTTTGGCCCTGGCCCTGACCAGGACGCTGGGGCTTAGCTTAAACAGGGGCGCCGACCACTGGAGCAGGCCATCAAGGGCCGCCAGGTGACGAGGGGAGATCAAGCGTTTGAGCAGGGGCAAACGGAAGTGCGAAACGGTCAACTGCCTCTCGATGGCAAAGCCCGCTTCGCTGAGGCGGGCTTTCACGTAGGCCGGGTGGAAATCATAGTTGAGATTTACAAACTCTACCGGTTCGGGCGAGAAGGGGCTCCAACTCTGGCGGCCGGCCAGGTAGCGTAAGATGGCCTTCAGGTGGCGTTTGTTGGCGTATTCCAGGACGTAGGCTCCGCCGGGGCGCATCACCCGCCGTATCTCCTTCAGGGCGGCGGGGATGTTCTGAACGTGGTGCAGGACGCGCACCGTCAGGGCCGTGTCGAACAGGGCGTCGTTCAGGGGCAGGTTGTAGAGGTCGGCGGCCACGCAGGTGCAGGGGAGGTCAGCCCCCAGGCGCTCCCGCGCTTCTCGGAGCATCGAGCGGGAATAGTCCAGGAGGATTACCTGGTCATAGCCGGGGTAGAAGTCGGCCAGACGACCGAAGCCAGCCCCGAGGTCGATCAGGCGGCCTCCTGGCGGGGGCATAAGCTTCTGGAGAGCCAGGCGTTCGGCCAGGTCCTCGTACTCCCGACCTTCCCAGAAATCGGTGCGGTAGGTTGAACCCTCGTAGTCGCAGATGCGGGGGGTAGCGCTTTTCTCGCCGTTTTCGGTCAAATGTCCTCCACTCAGTAAAAAAATCCTCTCTCGGTAGAACGAAAGAGGTTCACTATTTTTCAGCGAAATCTGACAGGAATCTTAACTGTCCACGCATCTCGTCAGCGGTGACCGTGTTGAGCAACTTCAAGACACAACGTAAAAGCTCTCCGATTTCCAGCTCTTCGGAGATCACTATCCCACAAGGCTCTTGGTTCGCTTCCCAGTAAGCTTGATGAAGTTGCCTGAAATGCTTAGCGTTATAGGTAAGGATCGTGCGTCCTGTCTCCAGGGCCAGCTTTAGATGTTGCTGATCCTGAGCGCCTTTCATTCCCAACTCTTCAGCGTGCATAGCATCGAAACCGCGCTCACGCAGGGCCGAGGCCAACTTCAGAGGAATGTGTTCATCAAGGTAAAGGGTGATGAACAAGCCAGGCTCGGTATTCATCTCGGCAAGTTTCCTCTGAGTTCTCAGCGATTTGCTGCTCTATTTCCTCCACATGATCGTGATAATAGGCCAGAGCATCGTACACCTGAGCGGCAGAGAGCCAGGGATAGGCTTCCAGAATACCGTCCACTGTTTCTCCTCGTTTGATCATGGCGGCGATGATCCACACCGTGATCCTTGTCCCTTCTATCACTGGATCGCCGCCACAGACTCCCTCGGCGCGGACGATGTGAGGATGTTCGGTCCTTTCCACCCTGGTCGGCGAGGTGTCAGCCCCTTCTACCATTCGTCTCAGCCTGCGGATCTCTTCTTCCAGGTGATCCAGTTGGGTGCGGATGCGTTCCATATCAAGTGCTACCATTTCAGACATTTCAAGCTCCTCCGTCTCTCACTGCTGGCTCCATTATACCTACTTCTCCTTATCTTGGCAAGAGCGAAGCCGCGTTGAAAAAAGGAGCCCCATCTGCTCAGACGGGGCTCCTTCGATCTATTATAGACTGGCAGGTATTGCCTGGAGACGCTTCTTACTCCCTCCTGATGACCGGCAGGTAGACTGCCCCCTCGACAGTAGTGGCTACCGTCGCGCCCCAGGTGGGAGTGGGCACCTGGTCGCAGCGCACGCCGTAGGTGGTGTTAGTGATGACCTGGCTGCGGGCTGCGCTGGAGACGGACACCACCAACGTGCGAGTGATAGATGCCCACCCGGCCAGGCTAGGCGCTGTCCAGCTTACCACGTTGCCTGCTACCAACGTGCCTCCCTCGCTGGCCCAGACGAAACTCGTTTTGGCGGGTACGGTGTCGGTGATGACCAGACCCGTGAACCCACCTGTGGTGACGTTGGCGATGGTCAGGGTGTAGGTCAGCAGGCCGCCGGGCTGGACCGGGTCCGGGTTATCGACCTTGGTCGGCAAAAAAGAGGCCGGGTCAACGCTAACCGTATAGCCTGAATCAGCGCAGTCGGCCCGCCCCCACTCGTCCTCCCAATTGTCCTCATTCTTTATGACCAGGGTCAGGCTATAAGGTACGGTGCCACTCACTATCGCCCAGCCGGCTGTACCGCTCGTCATAAAGAAAGGAGTGACTGTTGCTACCCCATCACCCAGGCTCACTATTTGCGCTCCGTAGTTATTTGAGGGCCCGCTTCCGGCCACCGAAACTTTCATGGCGTCTACTGTAGAGTTGATGGCGACGTAGTCGGCGCTGTATTGCCCTATTCCGTCCGGCGGGTTGTAAGTAGTCGTTGTCCCATTGAAATTAATGTTTCCCTCAATGTAGACATCGGGATAGGCAACTGCTTTCTCATAGCAGTAGGGAGTATTTGTCGGACAGGTAGAGAGCACGCGGTTGGCCGCGGTAAAATTCTCGAAGACATCGACTAAACTCGTGCCTGCCGCGCCCAGAGCATCGCTGATGGCCTGAAAGATACCAGCCATATTACTCGCATAATGGACTATGTGCTCCCAGATGCTCCTCACCGTGCTCTGGTCGTGATGTTCCGAGATGTAACGCAGGAAAATCCAATCTGCGTACCCGTGATCCTGGTGAGGCATACAGGTATCTGGAGAGCTAAAGTAAACGTAGGGAGATGCCCACCAGTCGGCTCCGAGAACCTCGAAAACCTCACCCTGCATCCAGTTGGCAGTCGCCTCCATGAACCAACCTGCCCCCCAATAATTGTAGCCGAACTGGACAAGGTGGTTGAACTCGTGAGCGGCTAGGGGCATGAACGACGATTCAGTGCAGCTCCCCCAGATCGTCCAGCCGTTCGTAAATGCTATCCATCCATATCCAGCGAAACGTTCAATGACTGTAGGCGAGTTTTCGTTATCACCTGTCGAGCTTTCGAAGCTAGCAAATCCGCCACTAAAACCTATATCATAAATGTAGACATCAACATCTGGATCTCCATCTGAGCTCTGATCTGAAGGTGGTTGTAGCCACCCCAGGGTGTTAATCTCCGCGTTCCAGACGTTCTCGAACGCCGTGCCTATCGCCTCGATGCAGTCAGGTGTTCCATTGCCGTTGTCGTCGTTCGCAGGTGCAATAGCATCGGCGCCAGAGGTGGTGTAGTGGATTTGGAAGTGGGCCGTGTCGTAAGTGAGTTCAGGCCCACTTAAGGTCGGTCTGCCCTGCATTGGATACACACTCAACGCGCTTTTAACCTCAGGGCTCAACCTGTCCCAATTCCTTTTGACTTCCAACAGGATAGGGGTTCCGCATGGGATCGACGTATCGCTTTGGTACTCGGCGGGGAGCTTTTCAGGGTCGAAGAGCGAGTACACTTTGTAGAGCAAAGCAGTCTCATAGTCGATCTCGCCCCGTTCATAGCTCTCCTCGATAAGAGCCGCGCTTGGTGGAAGCGGCTCCTGGGCATAATTGGGTACAGGCAGGCTCATGTGTAAGAGAACCATAGCTGCCAGCACAGTTAATGCCGCCACTATCGTTTGTGTCCATGTTAGCCTTTTCATTGTCTTTCTTTCCTCCTTGAATAGAAAGTAAAAGTTGTTCATTCATCTTTGCCACGGCTGGCTATACACGTCCAGCCGCTGGACCAGCGGCTTCAGAGCGGCGCTCATGGTTCTCTCGATTGCTATCACCTCCTTCTGCACGCGGTCATCGTCAAGCCCCATCATATCATTGACTAAAAGTATACCATCCCCCCGCAAAGTCAAATATCACATCGCCGTAACATGGGAGGTTGCACGTGAAACATGAACTGGCGGGGCATCCTTGTAAAGAAAGCAGGGGGATTATCACTCCCCCTGCCCTGCCATCGCGAACAGCTCTTTGGTGCTCTCGTAGAGGCGTTTGTAAAGCTCGTACTGGCGGCGGTACAACGCTTCGTGGGCCGGGTTGGGGTCGAACCGCTGGCCGGGCACGGCCAGCCGCTCGTAAGCCTGGGCCAGGTTCTCGAAGGAGCCGACGGCCAGGCCAGCCAGCATGGCCGCGCCGGCCGCAGCCCCCATCTCCGACTGCAAGGCCAGGATGGGTTTACCCAGCACGTCGGCCTTGATCTGGTTCCACAAGGGGCTCTTGGCCGCTCCGCCCAGGGAGGTAATCTCCTTCACTTCGATGCCCAGGGCCTCAATGCTGTCGATGTTGCGCCGCACCATGAAGGCCACCGCTTCCATGATAGCCCGCACAAAATGGCCTTTGGTGTGCTTCAGGGAGATGCCCAGAAAAACCCCCCGCGCCGCCGGATCGAACTCCGGGCAGGCCGCCCCCGTCAGGTGCGGCAGGGCCACCAGCCCCTCACAGCCGGGCGGCACGCGGGCCGCGGCTTCCCCCAGGAAGTCGTAGGCGTCGGCCCCGGCATGGCGAGCTACCCACTGCTCCTCCTGGCAGAAAGCATCCCGAAACCAGCGCAAGGCCAGGCCGGCCGATTCGGCCCAGGCCATGAGCATGTAACCATCTTTCCAGGCGTGATAGTGACAGGGGATGTTGTATCTCTCGTCGCAAAGGGGACTTTCCAGGGTCACGGTCAGGGCCATAGCCGTGCCTGTGGTCTCGGTGACCACGCCCGGCGCGATGTTGCCCGCGCTGATCGCCCCTGCTACCTGGTCCATAGCCCCGCTGGCTACCAGCGTGGAGGTGGTCAGGCCCGTTTCGGCGGCAGCCTGGGCGGTGAGAGGGCCCACCACCTGGCCCGAATAATGAAGGGCGGGCAGCTTATCGGGGGAAAGGCCCACGAAGTCCAGCATCTCCGGCCACCAGTCGCCTTTCACCAGGTCCAGGTAGATGGTGGATGATACCACCGCGCAGTCAGTGGCGTACAGGCCGCTGAGGCGGTGGACCAGGTAATCCTCCACCATGAGGATTTTGTGGGTCCGCCGGAAGACGTCCGGCTCGTGACGGCGCAGCCACAGGTATTTGGGAGCGGTCCAGGTGGGCACCACCTCCGGCTGACCTGTGACCTGAAAAACCCTGGACACTCCGAAATGCCTGGCAATATCCTGGCTCTCCTTCACCGCCCGATTGTCCAGCCAGACGATGGTGCGACGCAGGGGGCGCCCGTTTTCGTCCACGGGCACAAAGCTCTCTCCCTGGCTGGAGATAGCCAGACCCTTCACCGCCGCAGGGTCTACGCCGCTGCTGCTCAACGCTTCTCTGATACCCTGTACGCAGGCCCACCAGTACTCTTCGGGGTCGATCTCTACGGTATCCACGGTGGGAGTGATCAGATGATACTCCTGCACGCTGCTGGCTACAAGCTTGCCAGCCTCACTGTAGAGGGCGGTCTTGAGAGAGGTCGTGCCTGCGTCGAGACCCAGCAGATAATTCATCGCCTATCTCCTATTCCCCATTCCCTATACCACTTCGATGCTTCGTAGACGGCAGAAGGTCTCCAGTTCAGGGCGCAGGTCGCCATAGGCTACGGCGTAGTGCTGGCTGCCCAGGTTTTGCATGA
>CAZYHC010000064.1:0-26465 GCA_964646625.1 uncultured Anaerolineales bacterium | reverse complement strand
ACAGTCCCGGCGGCGAGGTGGCCGCCAGCGAAAGCCTTTATTACGAGGTGCTCAATCTGCGGGAGGCCAAACCAGTGGTGGCCTCGGTTGACAGCATGGCCGTCAGTGGCGCGTACTTTACAGCCGTGGCCGCCGACTTCATCTACGCCAAACCCTCTTCCATGATAGGCAATATTGGGGTGATCTCGTACCTGCCCCCGCCCAGCTTCGTGGACGAGGATCTGATCTTCACGGGCCCTTTCAAGTTTTTCGGGGGCTCCCGCGAGGCCTACATCCAGCAGATGGAAATGTCCAAAGAAGGCTTTCTGGAAGCAGTCATAACTCACCGAGGAGCGCGATTGAAAACGGATCGGCACACTCTATCGCGGGGAGAAGTGTACATCGGGATGCACGCTCTTAGTTTGGGGCTGATCGACTCCCTGGACTCAACCTCCGGCGCGATAGAAAAGGCGGCCAGCCAGGCCGGGTTACGGGACTACCAGGTGGTGAATCTCGGGCGACTCTCCTCCATAGAGACGCTGCTGGAAGGTATGGGCACGAACAAGAGAGGACAATTCAAGGGCGGCGAGTTGCCACCTGGCATCTATTACTTATATCTGGATTTAAGGAGAGGGTTATAAGGTGAAAACAGTAGGGAAATTTATCTTAGTTTTATTATTGGTCGGGGTGCCGGTTGCTGCCCGTTGGTTTATCTTCTACCCTGGACGTTATACCGCTCCGGAAGTTTCCCCCCCGGCCTGGGAGAAAATCGAAGTGCCCACCGCCATCAAGAGCGGCTTTGAGGACAACTATGAAAAAGGACAGGGCGCCGTCCTTTTCGACCGGGCCCACGAAAATAATTACACCAACACTGAACTTAACGCCCTGCTCTCCAGGCTGACGGCCCGTGGTTATCGCGCCGAGTTCCTGGCGGCAGACGACAACCTGGCCGCTAAACTCCGATACGCCAACGCCATGGTCGTTATTGCGCCCGCCCAAAGTTTTACCGACCAGGAAATCCAAAAGATCGAAGAATTCGTGGGAAAAGGTGGTAAGCTCCTGCTCATCACCGACCCCACCAGATTCACCTATGTTTTCGACGATTATGGCTTTGTAGTCGGCCTTAAGAGCGACGCTTTAAGCATGAACAGCCTGGCCGCCGTTTTTGGCATCGTTTTCGAGGACGATTACCTGTATAACATGGTCACCAACGAGGGTAACTATCAGAACATCATCCTGCAAAATTTCCCCACCGACCATCCCCTTACCGCTAATCTGAACAAGGTGGTCTTTTACGCCGCTCACTCTATCTCCTCCCAGCAGGATAAGCTGATGGTCAGCGACGAGGACACCCATTCTTCTTTAAGCGAACAACAAAGCGACCTGGCCCTGGCCGTGCTGGGCGGAGAAGGCAAAGTGCTGGCCCTCTCCGACCTGACCTTCATGACCGAGCCTTATAACGCCGTCCTTGATAACAATCAACTGGTCTCCAACATCACCGATTTTCTGACCAGGCCGGAGCGGCGCTATCCGCTGGTCGATTTCCCTTATTTCTTCGCCCAGGAGGTAGACCTGGTGTATGCTGGCTCCGAACCTATTAACAGCGCGGCGGTAGAGCAGGGTCGCATCTTGCAGCAAACTTTCCAAAAGGCCAACCGACAGCTTATCGTGAGGGAGAAAGAAGATCGCCGCCACGATACGCTTTTCATCGGGCTCTACGGTGAGACCGAAGCAGTAGACAGCTACCTGGCAAACCGCTACATCACTCTCATCCCTCCAGAGGAAAAGAAGGAAGAAACAGAGACGGCGACAGCGACAGCGACAACAACGGCAACCAGGACCATCGAAGAGAAAAGCACAAAGACTCCGACCCCTCTTCCTGAAACAGAAGCCACTCCCCAAGCAGGTGGAGAAGGTGAGGAGGAAGAAGAAAAGAACGTGGGCCAGATCGAGATAAAAGGCATCGGCCAGTTGGAGATGAACGGCACCGCCCTTCTTTACCTGGAGGAGAAGGCCGGCCGCCACGTCCTGATCGCTCTGGCCTCCACCGAGGAGGGTTTGACCGCTGCTCTGGGGTTGTTGGCCCAGGGTGATCTGGCTCACTGTCTCTTGGACGGCGATCTGGCCTTCTGTCCCACAGGGGAGTTTCCTTTGCCTGCGGAAGGGGAACCCTATGGGGAAACCTATTATGAAGAGACGCCCATGCCCGAAGAAGAATCCCCTGTGCTGGAAGAGACACCCGTGTTAGAAGACATGCTGGTCCCGTGAGCAGCCAGGTCTGCCTCTGGAGACAATCCCCAACCCCTGAAGGCGGTCCAGAGATTTCAAAGATTGTTGTCTACTTGACATTCCGGCCATCTGAGATTATAATTCCAGACAAAACCATACCAAAAAAAGTGACCAAGAAATAGTGAAGGAGGGGAGGCATGTGACGCAGGTCATCATTGACAAGGACGAATCTTTTGAGAATGCTTTGAAGCGTTTTAAAAAGAAAGTCCAGGCCGATCGGGTGTTGTCCGAGGTGCGCCGCCGTCGTTTCTTCGAAAAACCCAGCGTGGAACGAAAAAAGAAAAAAGCGGCCAAGCGGCGTAAGAGTCGCAGACAAACCCGCAAGAACTATCAGGAATAATTCAGTTCCAAATCTTGTATATTGAATAAGGAACCAGGATGAGTCTGCAAGACAGGCTAACGCAAGATTTGAAGGAAGCTTTGTACCAGAAGGATGAACGGCGAAAAAACACCGTTCGTTTGGTGAAAGCAGCCATTAAAAACGCCGAGATCGAGCAAGGCCGCCCGTTGAGCGATGAAGAGGTCCTGGAGATCGTAGCCAGAGAAGCCAGGCACCGCCGTGAGGCTATAGCTGAATTTGCCAAAGGTGGTCGCCAGGATCTGGTGGAGCAAGAAGAGGCTGAGTTAGGACTCCTCCTGGCCTACCTGCCCCAACAGATGTCCAGAGAGGAGATCGAGCAGGTGGTGCGGCAGGCCATTCAGGAAGTGGGGGCTACCAGTCCGGCTCAGATGGGTCAGGTCATGCGCCACCTGATGCCTGGCTTGAAAGGCAAGGCTGATGGACGGTTGGTCAACCAGATAGTAAAAGAAATTCTGGCCGCAGGAACGTGAGGGAACATAAGGTCTTGGGTCGGGCCTTATTTAGTCATGGAGATCGGAGCGCGTGAGGCGCTCCTTTACTTCTTGTGTCGCTGGAGAGTTTAAAAACCGATGTTGGTGAACACCTACAGCAACTTCAATCGACGGTTGCCTGCTACGGATCAGGATATAACCTGGCAGACCAAAGGGCGAGCCCTTTTCCTGGGACTGCTGTCTGTCGTTATTGTAAGTGCGATCCTGACTCTCCCCGTTCTGCCTATAGGGCAGGTCACTCTCGAAGTAGATGAGGTCAGCCCCCGGGACATTCGTGCCCCGCTGAAGAAAACCTACGTCAGCCAGGTGTTGACCGAACAGGAAAGAGCCCGCGCCGAGGCTGCCGTCAAGGATGTCTACGATCCTCCCGACCCCCAGGTGGCCCGCCGACAAATAGTCAAAGCCCGCCAGATATGTGACTACATCGATTCCATCCGTAACGATTCCTACGCCACTTTGGAGCGGAAAGGACAATGGATTGCGGCCATCCCCGATCTGAGCCTTTCGCCGGAGATCATCGACGCCATCCTCGTTCTCAGGGCCGAGGAATGGAAGAACCTGGTGGAGCAGACCATCGAGGTGCTGGGCCGGGCCATGCGCCGTGTAATTCAGGAAAACCAGTTGACCGAGGCCAAGCGTTCCCTGCCCACCGACATCAGCCTCGACCTGTCCGAAAAACAGGCCGCCATCGTCATCGCCCTGGTGAGGAACCTGATCAGACCAAACAGCTTCTACAACGCCGATAAAACGGCGGAGGCCAAGCAGCAGGCTCGCGGAGGAGTGCCCCAGGTCACTCAGGACGTGGAAAAAGGGGAGATCATTCTGCGGGCCGGAGATATCGTTACCCCGCTGCACCTGGAAGTGCTCGACGCCCTGGGACTGCGTCAGCCCAAGATCGCATGGGCAGATGTGATCGCGGCCATCCTGTTCGCGCTTGTCATCGTTTTTGGGATGGCCCTTTATATTATCCGCTTCCAACCGGCCTTCTGGAAAGATTTGCGTTCTCTATCGAGATTGTCGGCCTTGCTTATCTTCTTCGCCTTGATAGCCAAAGTGATGGTCGAGGGGCACACCGTGTTGCCTTATCTATTCCCCCTGGCCACCCTCTCCATGCTGCTCTCGATCCTGTTCGATCCTCAACTGGCGATAATGACCACCATCCTGCTTAGCGCCACCGTGGGGTTTCTCTCGGACGGTTCCCTGGAATTGACGGCCTATTCTCTGTTCGGGGGGGTGGTGGCCTCTCTGCGGCTGGGCCGGGTGGAACGGATGAACGTGCTCTTCTGGTCGGGGGCTTACGTGGCTACAGTCAATCTGGCCCTCGTGCTCACTTTTCGTCTGCCCGGCCACAACTACGATACTCCGGGCTTATTGGCTCTAATTGGGGTCAGCCTGGCTAACGGCGCCCTGGCGGCCAGTTTGACTATGGCGGGGTTAGTGCCATTGAGCAACATTTTCGGGGTCCTCACTTCCTTTCAGTTGCATGAACTGGCTCGCCCCACTCATCCTTTGCTGCGTCAGCTCCTTCTAAAAGCGCCGGGGACCTATCATCACAGCATCCTGGTCAGCAATTTGGCCGAGCAGGGCGCGGACAGTATCGGAGCGGACGGCCTCCTGGCCCGGGTAGGAGCCTACTATCACGATATCGGCAAAATTGCGCGGCCTTACTTTTTCGTCGATAACCAGGTGGAAGGCGTGAACGTTCACGACCGCCTCGATCCTTACACCAGCGCCCAGGTCATCGTCAGCCACGTCAAGGACGGCCTGGATCTGGCCAAGAAATATGACCTGCCCCCCAGGATACGTGACTTCATCACCGAACATCAAGGCACCGGCCTGGTCAGTTATTTTTATCAAGAGGCCCTTAAGGAGAGCGAACCGCCGGAGGCGGTGGACGAGGCCCAGTTTCGTTATCCAGGGCCCAGACCCCGCAGCAAGGAAACGGCCATCGTGATGCTGGCCGATAGCTGTGAGGCGGTGGTGCGCAGCGCTCGTCCCAACTCTCCTGAAGAGATCGACAAACTGGTGCGCAAGATCATTAACGATAAACTTTCCCAGGGGGAGCTGGACGATAGCGATCTCACCTTGCAAGATCTGAAAAATATCCGAGCGGCCTTCGTCAAAACTCTGCAAGGCGTTTTCCATCCCCGAGTGAAATATCCTGAGCCGCTGAAAAAGGTCGCGACCGGGGTCAAGAAAGAGGCCCGGAAGCCGACCGCGAAACAGGTCGAACAGCAGGCCCCGAAACCGGCGGCGAAACAGGTCGAACAGCAGGCCCCGAAACCGGCGGCGAAAAAGGTCGAACGAGAGGTCCCGACACCGGCGGCGAAACAGGTTGAGCAGGAGGAACCGAAACTGGTCGTGCAAGAGGTCGAAAAGAATGCCTCCAGGAGCGCAGAGCGAGTCCGCTGACCAGACCATTGGTCAACGGTCAGGCGGCTTGCGGGTCAGGGTGCAGTCTACCGTCGAGAGCGACCTTGACGAGGAAGGGCTGGCCAAGGTGGCGGCCAATACCCTGCATAGCGAGGGGAAAAGCGAAGAGATTGGACTAAGCCTGGTCATCACCGACGACCAGCACATCCAGGAGTTAAACCGACGTTTTAGGGGCGTGGATGCTCCCACCGACGTTCTGGCCTTTCCCCTGGAGGGGGAAGAGGATAGTTTTATTGTGGCCGCCGAAGTGTCGGAGCCTTACCTGGGCGACGTGGTGATCTCCTACCCGCGGGCCGCGCTCCAGGCTCAAGAACACGGCCACTCCCTCGAGCGGGAGCTAAGCCTGCTCATCATTCACGGGGTGTTGCACCTGCTGGGCTACGACCACACCGACGAGGAGGAACAGGCCAGGATGTGGGCCAGACAGGACGACATCTTAGCCCAGGGGCGCGACACTTAGGAAGGGCAGGGGCGCGGCGCTTTGGAAGTGCCGTGCACCTATTCAGTCTGCCTCCGGCCCCTGGCGGCGGTCGGCCAGCCCCATCATGATGGCCAATACGCCCAGCCCGATCATGAACAGGCAGGTCAGGATGTAGCCGAACCAGGCGTCCCAGGGATCGCCGCCCAGGATGGTCATCACCCCCAGTACCCCCACCGCTCCACCCCAGATAATGCCGATCACCCCCAGGGCTATGCAGCCCAGACCGGCCCACCGCTTGCCTTTCACCGCCTCGTTCATCACTGCGTTGTCCTTGTGGTTGCCTGCTGTTGTCATACTCTTCCCTTCCCTAATAAATAACACGTACAACCTATATGGATTATAGCCCACAACCAGGCGCGTGTCAATACCGGCCTCGGGCCATCGCCTCCCCAGAAACCTTGTGCCCGCCCAAAAGATGTGGTATAATTGGCCTGTGATAAGGTACGAGCGCTGGGGCAAGGTGGCTAAAGCGAAATCGCGGTGTTCAAAATACCCGCCTGATGAGGGTGAGCCTCGTGACTTTAAGGGCTCTTTTCTGTTTGTGTTGGGTGGTCTATATCTGCTGTGCTCAAAAGCCGGTCTCCTGGTGAGGCTGGCTTTTGTGAGATTTATCACGTTTAGCGTTTGCCATTACCCTGAAGTTGTAGTATAATTGTCGCCGTGAAAAGTAGGCCCTGTCACTGAAGCACCATGAAGCCGGCGGCTCCATAGATTCTCTCGGACGTGCCCCTGACAAACTTGCTTTAACGGCGGTCATAAGGGTGACTTAGTTGTTGCCTTAAAAATTTAAAAATCAATTCAAGGAGGGACAGATGTTAGTAGAGCGTAAAACACCCGTGCCCAGCGATATCGAGATCGCTCAAGCGGCCCAACTACGACCAATCCGCGAAGTAGCCGAGGAGCTCGGACTCACCGAAGACGACATAGACCTCTACGGCAAGTGGAAGGCCAAGGTCCACCTGGACGTTCTGGAGAAGCTCAAGGACCGCTCCAATGGCAAGTACGTTGATGTCACGGCCATCACCCCCACTCCGCTGGGGGAAGGCAAGACGGTGACCACCATCGGCGTCAGCCAGGGCCTACACTATATCGGCAAGAAGGTTGTCACCGCTATCCGTCAACCTTCTCAGGGCCCGACTTTTGGCATCAAAGGTGGGGCGGCCGGCGGGGGCTACTCCCAGATTGTGCCCATGGAGGATTTCAACCTGCACCTGACCGGCGACATCCACGCCGTGAGCGCGGCCAACAACCTTTTGGCCGCCGCCATCGATGCTCGCATCATGCACGAGGACCGGCTGAGCGATGAGAGATTAGCCAAAGCCCTCTGCCCGGATGGCGAGTTTGCCCCCTGGATGCAAGCTCGGCTGGACAAGCTGGGGATCTCGGCCAAGAAACCCTCCGACCTCAGCCCTGGGGACCGAAGGCGATTCTTCCGCCTGGACATCGATCCCTACGGTGTTACTCTGAACCGGGTGATCGACGTCAACGACCGGGCCATCCGTAACGTCATTGTGGGCCTGGGCACCAAGGATGATGCCCGGCCGCGCCAGACCGGGTTCGACATCAGCGTAGCCAGCGAGGTGATGGCTATTTTAGCCCTGGCTACCAGCCTGAAGGACCTGCGGGAGCGGCTGGGGCGCATGGTCATCGGCATCGACAAGAGACGGAACCCTGTCACCGCCGAGGACCTGGGCGTGGCCGGGGCGATGACCGTTTTGATGAAGGATGCGCTGATGCCCAACCTGATGCAGACCCTGGTGGGCAGTCCGGCTTTCGTCCACGCCGGGCCTTTCGCCAACATCGCGCACGGGAACTCGTCTATCATGGCCGACCTGATTGGGATCAAGATGGCCTCCGGCGGGTACCTGGTCACCGAGTCAGGCTTCGGAGCGGACTGCGGCATGGAGAAATTCTTCGACATCAAGTGCCGCTACAGTGGCCTCATCCCCAACTGTGTGGTCATCGTGGCTAGCGTTCGGGCTCTGAAGATGCACGGCGGCGGGCCCAAAGTGGTGGCCGGTCTCCCGCTGAATCCGGCCTATAAAGAGGAAAACCTGCCTCTGCTGGAGAAAGGTCTGGCTAACCTGGAGGCCAACATCAAGATCGCCCTCAGGTTCGGCATCCCGGTGGTGGTGGCCGTCAACAGGTTCGTCACCGATACCGACAAGGAGATCGAATTGGTGAAGGAGGCCGCCGTGGCCGCCGGCGCGGAGGGGGCCTTCCTCAGCGAGGTGTGGGCCAAGGGCGATGAAGGTGGCGCGGAGTTGGCCGAGGCAGTGGTGGCCGCCTGCGAGAAACCCAACGATTTCCGGTTCCTCTACCCCCTGGATATGTCCATCAAGGACAAGATCGAAACTATTGCCAGGGAGGTCTACGGCGCGGATGGCGTGGACTTCGAACCTGCGGCCCAGGCCAAGCTCAAGCTCTACACCGACCTGGGCTTCGACAAACTGCCCATCAACATGGCCAAGACCCATCTCTCGCTTTCGCACAACCCGGCCTGGAAGGGTGTGCCCCAGAACTACCGCCTGCCGGTACGCGACATTCGTGCTTCGGCAGGCGCGGGCTTCCTTTACCCGTTGTGCGGGACGATGCGCACCATGCCCGGCTTGCCCAGCCGTCCGGTCTTCATGGACATCGATCTCGACCTGGAAACGGGCAAGGTCACCGGTCTGATGTAATTGTACCATGGCACGTGGGTGGTGGGCCATTGGCCCGTCACCCACCTGTCTCTCTTTTGGCACTTTACAAAAAATTTGATATAATTTGTAGGCAGGACAGTTTGCCTGAAAATAGCTAAAGGGACGAGGAACATGGGGCCGGCGGAGACAGAAGCAAAAGCTATCGGGCCAAAGATCGTGGCTCGCTATAGAGAGGCTTTAAGCTCCGAACTTGTGGCTGTGGCCCTTTTTGGTTCTTGTGCGCGGGGCGATGATACTGAAAAGAGCGACATTGATGTTCTCCTTATCGCCAACCAATTGCCATCGGACCTCTTCGAGCGGCAACAGATGGTAAAAGAGCCTATCTGGGGCCTGAGCACGCGACGTGTCTCCGTCTTAGCCAGGACAGTGGATGAGTTTTCGGCCGACGTCTCGCCTCTCCACCTGGACCTGGCCCTCGACGCCGTTATCCTGTACGACTCTCAGCACTTTCTTGCCTCTAAGCTAGCCAGGGTAAGGGAACTTATCGCCGAGGCGGGCCTGGCCCGCTCGGCAGACTTGAGGTGGAAATGGCATGTCCAGCCTAAGCCGGGCTGGGCCATAACCTGGGAGGGGGTCTCAAAGTGACATCTCGGGAAGAAGCCGAATACCGCCTGAACCTGGCTAGAGGTTATTTGGCCGAGGCAGAAGAGGATGTCGGCCTAAAACGATGGCGGTCGTGTGCCGATAATGCTCAATTGGCTATCGAGAATGCTGCTAAAGCGATCATCGCTTGCTTTGAGCCGGTTTCTCATACCCATGATCCTGGTCCCTACTTGCAAACCATTGTTGCTTTAGAAGAGGTGCCAGAGGATCTAGCCGGACAGATCGAAGGGATTATCTCCGTGGTGACGAGCTTCGGCAGCCAGGAGCACATTCTATTTAGCTACGGTGATGAAGAAGCTTTTCGCGATCCCTGGTCGATAGTCACGGAGGGGAAGGCGGTGGAAGTCATCGACGGCGCTCGACGGTGCTTCACCGTGGCTCAGGCTGCCTATGATCGTTTCTTTGGGCTGGAAAAATGAGTTGGGGATGGTAGACTTATGAATCTGCCCACCGCTGAGCAGTTGAAGCCTATAGCGGAAAAATACGGCCTGAAACTGATCGTCCTGTTCGGCTCCCGGGTGAGGGGCACGATTCACCCGGAGAGCGACGTTGACGTGGCCGTGTTGCCCGGAAAGCCTCTCGCCCCAGAAGAGCGCCTGCAACTATGGGGAGACCTGACCAGGGCTTTCCAGGCGGAAGTAGACCTCACCTCTCTGGACCACGCCGGGCCGCTGCTTCTATACCATGTGGCCCGGGACGGTCAATTGCTGTACGAAGGGGAACGGTGGGCCTGGGAGAAACAGAAGTCATATGGTTACAGAAATTATTGGGATTCCAAGAAGTTATTCGACGATTTGAAACGTTATCTGGCCAGGCGGGCAGAGGAGATACGCCGTGCCGGATAAGGAATTCACCAGGCAAAAGTTACACCTGCTACTGAGGCATCTTGACGAGTTAGCTCCTCTTTGTGAAATGCCTCTGGAAGAATATAAAGCAGATTATGTAAAGCGTTATGCTGTGGAACGCCTGATTGAAATTATTGTAGAATACGCTATTGACATAAATCGTTATATTATCGAAGATCTTGGGAAGGCTCCGGCCCAGACTTATTATGATACATTCATAGTGATAAGCGAACTGGGAGTCATGCCCGAGGGTCTGGCCGCCCGGCTTGCTTCCACCGTTGGTTTGCGGAATCGCCTGGTACATAACTATGAGAGAGTACAGCATGATATTGTGTACTACTCTCTCAACCCTTTTGTGCGCAATTACCGCCGCTATTTTGCTCTGATGGAAGATCACTTGGAAAAGTAGACCTGAAAGCATTTCCAACAACGAAAGGAGGAAATCTAATGAGAAAAGCGTCAGTATTGTTTATTCTGATATGCATTTTGCTCTTGACGGCCTGTGCCAGCCTGCCAGAGGAAGCCGCTGAGGAGGTTCTAAGCAACTACAGTGTCAATTACCCTTAGGGGGATAGATGCGAGGGTAGAATCACCACTGCTTCTAAAGGGATAGTTACTCCTGACGAGGCAAGCCGGGGCTGGCAGGAGAAATGGTGTGTCGAAGTTCAGGGTAAATGTTTCAGAAGCGATGGGCCATCTTATGAGGTGACCAACCAATATTTAGTGTGGAGATATGGGTTTGCTTGGAAGAGCGCGGTTAGGGAGTGGTGCGGTAGGTGGTGGGATGAAGAAGGCTGTAAAAATAATCCCTGTAAAAAATAAAGAGATAAATCTAAAGCCTTCAGAAGGATGAAAAGATGACCAGTATAACGCCGAATGGGTTGGAGCTTGAACTGATGCCTGGGGCTATGACCATAGTTCTGCCAGAGACCATAGATGATGAGCGCATAGAGATTGTCAGGGAAGGGAACCGCATCACGATCTCGTGGTCGTCTATCCTAGACAGAAGGACGAGGTTGTCTGCTGAAAACGAAGAGCAAAGAAAAAAGTGGGCAGAGGAGTACAACGATCTACCTCTCGGTGAAATCTTGAAGCGTATTTGGGCAGAGCAAAAAGAGCGAGAACCAGCCATTGTCAGGTCAATGCCATTGTCCAGAGAAGAACGATTGGAGTTGTTAAAAAAATGTGAGGGAGGGTGGGAAGATGTAGATATCGAAACCCCTCTCCCTGACCGGCAATAAAGACCATTTCGCCCGCCTCCCTCACCTGAAAATCCTGACCCCGGCTGAGCTGGTCGGGGAGGAGAGATAAAGCTATAGATTTCGCAGACCAGATATTAGAGATCACACCAGAGGAACAAAACACCCTATTAGTTTAAGGAGGAAGTGTCAATGTCAAAATACATCGCCAGCGCCGCCATTCGAGGCGCTCACGACGTCGTACATCGGGCCGACGTGAAGCTCAAACAAGCCACCGCCCAGTACGGCGCTGAGGCCAAAGTGGAATTCACCAATACAGCCTATTACCTGCCCATCATTCTGGGCCTGACTGGCATGGAAGTAGCCACCCTGGGAGACATGGAGACTGCTATGGAGTACATCAAGGCCCTGTTGCGCCCTGTGCCCAACGAAAAACTGTGGTTGCCTTACCTGGGCGATACCCTGGACGCCGGGGCGGCGACCCTCATGGCCGAAGAAATTTTGATGGGCATCGGCTTTGTGGAAGGCATCCAGCCGGAGCAGAAGGTGCTCGACAACGGGGAAAACTATACCTACAACGGCCCCATCGACGACATCCAGCTTCGTTCCTGGGGCATCCAGTTGGTGGATGGGCGGATGCCCGGTTTTGCTGCGGTAGTGGGGCGGGCCAAATCCAACGAAGTGGCCGTCCAGATCGTGCGTGAACTTCAGCGCCGCAACCTCCTGGTTTTCCTGTCCAGCAACGTGGAGGGCCGGGGCATCGTCGAGCAGCTTCTAGAGGAAGGGGTAGAACTGGGCTACGATACCTACACCGTGCCCTTCGGCTCGGATACCGAATCAACCTCTTATGCTCTGGGTTTTGCCACCCGTTCGTCGCTGACCTTTGGCGGCCTCAAAGGAGGCATGGCTAAAGAGATCCTGGAGTACAACGAGCACCGCACCTTCGCCTTCGCCCTGGCCCTGGGGCCGATAGATGACCTCAAATACGCCACTGCGGCCGGGGCCATCAACTATGGCTTCCCGGCCATTGCCGACACCAGGATACCCAACATCTTCCCCTCCGGCCTGACCATGTACGAGGCTGTGGTTTCCATGCCTTTTGACGAGATCGAGGGCCAGGACGACATCGAGCGGGCCGACCGGCTGGTGCAAAAATGCATCGAGGTGCGCGGCGTCAAGGTCAAGATCGCCGAGGTGCCCATCCCGGTGGCCTACGGCTCGGCCTTCGAGGGCGAGCGGGTGCGCAAAGCTGACATGCGGGTTGAGTTTGGGGGCAAATACTCCCGCTGCTTCGAGTATCTGCACATGATGCCTATGGAAGAAGTCGAGGATCACAAGATCGAGATCATCGGCCCCGGCTTCGAGGACGTGGAAGAGGCGGGAGCTATGGACATGGGCATCATCGTCGAGGTGGCTGGCCGCAAGATGCAGGAGGATTTCGAGCCCGTGCTGGAGCGCCAGATCCACTATTTCACCAATGGCGCTTCGGGCGTGCAGCACATCGGCCAGCGCGACATCGCCTGGATCCGCATCAGCAAGACGGCCGCCGAAAAAGGCTTTAACCTCCAACATTTCGGTGAGATCCTTTATGCCCGGATGCACAGCGAGTTTGGAGCCATCCTGGACAAAGTGCAGGTCAAGATCATCACTGACCCTGCATTGCACGCCGAATGGCTGGAAAAAGCCCGTAAAGCCTACGATGTTCGCAACCGCCGCCTGGCGGACATGACCGACGAATCGGTGGGCATCTTCTACTCCTGCACCCTGTGCCAGAGCTTTGCCCCCAATCACGTGTGCGTCGTTTCTCCAGAACGGTTGGGCCTGTGTGGAGCCTACAACTGGCTGGACTGCAAGGCCTCCTTCGAGATCAACCCCACCGGCCCCAACCAGCCGATAGAGAAAGGCGAATGCCTGGACCCGGTCAGAGGGTACTTCACCGGCCCCATCGAATTTGTGTACAATAAATCCAACCAGTCAGTGGAGAAGGTGTCCATGTACTCCATCATGGAAAACCCGATGACGGCCTGTGGTTGCTTTGAGTGCATCGCTATACTCATCCCGGAGGCCAACGGCATCATGGTCGTCTCCCGCGAGGATCCCAGCATGACCCCCTGCGGCATGACCTTCTCCACCCTGGCCGGAACGGCGGGCGGCGGCCTGCAAACGCCCGGCGTCATGGGGGTGGGCAAGTATTACCTGACCAGCAAAAAGTTCATCCCCGCTGACGGCGGCTTCAAGCGGGTGGTCTGGATGTCTTCCTTCCTGAAAGAAACGTTGGCCGAGGAACTGAAAGAAGTAGCCACCCGCGAGGGCGACCCCGACCTGATCGACAAAATCGCTGACGAGACGGTAGCCACCACGGTCGAGGAGCTTCTGCCCTTCCTGGAGGAGAAGGGACATCCAGCTCTGATGATGGATCCTATCTTCTAGCTCGAAAAGAGGGGACGCGTAAAACGTCTCCTCTTTTAAACTGATCATCCTGCACAAAAAGCCGGCCCCTCAGAGGCCGGTAATGACAGCCTGAGTGGTGACGACCTGAGTCGTTACTACCATTTGCTATAAATTATTCATTGAAGAAGGAGTAAGGATAGATGCCTATACAAATCCCAGATGTCACAGAGAAGCTGACAGGGGCGGTACGCCAGGTTACCCTGGGGGCTACCGCCCCCGAAGGAGGTACGCGCGCCAAGACGGTTACTGTCGGCGGGGAGACCGCTTTGCCCTTCTTGCAATTCGAGGGCCAGATGCCCAATCCTCCCGTCGTAGCGGTGGAGATTCAGGACTACGAGCCTAAGGATTGGTCACCCATCCTCCTCGAAGCCTGGGGCGACGTGGTCGAGGACCCGGCGGCCTGGGCGCAAAAAGCCGAAGAGTGCGGTGCAGACCTCATCTCCTTACACCTGCGAGGGGTAGACAACGATGACAACGAGACCACCCCGGCCCAGGTGACAGAGACGATCAAGACGGTGCTGGAGGCCACAGGTCTGCCCCTGCTGGTCTATGGGCCGGGCCAGCCCGAAAAGGATAACGAACTGCTGGTGGCGGTGGCCGAGGCTGCGGCCGGCGAACGCGTTGCTATAGGCGTTTGCGAGGAGAAAAACTACCGCACTATCGTGGCCGCGGCGCTGGCTCATCACCAACTGGTGATCGCCCGTAGCCCCATCGACATTAACCTGGCCAAGCAGCTTAACATCCTGATTAGCGATATGGCCCTGCCCCTGGAGCGTGTGCTGATGGACCCCACCACGGGCGCGTTGGGCTACGGCCTGGAGTATACCTACTCGGTCATGGAACGTCTGCGTCTGGCGGCCTTCCAGGGGGATGGTATGACTCAACAGCCCATGATCTGCACCGTCGGCGAGGAGTCCTGGCGTCAGAAAGAGTCCAAGGTCGGAGAGGGTATGCCCGCGGCCTGGGGCGATTGGGCCCAACGCGGCACCGTCTGGGAGACGATAACCGCCACCACGCTTATTCATTCCGGCGCAGATATCGTCACCATTCGCCACCCTGAGTCGGTCGATCTGGTTAAGAAGGCCATCGCCCAACTGATGGCCGCCTGATGGTCGCCAAAAGGACGCGTCGGCATGAAGTTCGATTATCTGCTATTAGCCATCGCCCTCCTTTTTTTGATCGTGAGCCTTTTGAGCACTTACAAACCCCACTGGGTCTGGGGCCAGTTATCCCCCGATCTAAGCGAGGAAAAGCGGGCCGGGCTAACGCGGCGTCGTAAGATAGGCACGGTGGTGTACTTCGCTATCGGCGCTGTCCTTCTGGTGTTGAGCACGCGTTGAACGACATAGCTGATAATCACATCTCAGCAAAGTTGAAAGGAGTTTATTAAAATGGCCCTAACCGGTCTTCAAATCTACAAGCTTTTACCCAAAACCAACTGCAAGGACTGTGGTTTTCCTACCTGCCTGGCTTTTGCCATGAAGCTGGCGGCCAAACAGGCCGAGCTGGCGGCCTGCCCGCACGTCTCCGAGGAGGCTAAAGAGGCTCTCTCCACCGCGGCCGCCCCGCCCATCCGCCTGATCACCATCGGGGCCGGGGAAAACAAAATCGAGGTTGGCAACGAGACGGTCCTCTTCCGTCACGATAAAACTTTTTTCCACCAGCCTGGCCTTATGGTGCGGGTCAGGGACGATCAACCTCAGGCAGAAGTGGAGGCCCTGGTATCCCAGGTCGATGGCTACAGCGTGGAACGGGTGGGCATAGACTTGCACTTCAACGGTATCGCCGTCGAAAACGCCTCTGGAGAGGCCGACACCTTTGCCCGGTACGTGGCGGCAGTGCGGGCCAAAACCAAATACCCCCTGCTCCTGATCTCCAAAGAGCCGGCCGCCATGGAAGCGGCCCTGGCCAAAACCGATGGCTCTACGCCTCTTATCTACGCCGCCACCGCGGATAACTGGCAGGCCATGGCCGACCTGGCCAGGAAACACCAGGCGCCGCTGGCTGTCTACCAGCCCTCCGGCCTGGAGGCTCTGGCCGAACTGGTGGAACAGGTCAAGGGAGCAGGGGTAGAAGATATCGTCCTCGATCCAGGGGCGCGAGGGATGGCCGAGTCACTGGCTACTTTAACCAAACTGCGCCGCCTGGCTCTGAAGAAAAATTTCCGCACCCTGGGCTTTCCCATCATCACCTTCCCCGGCGAGGGAGCATCTTCCGAGGCCGAGGAGGCGCTCAGCGCGGCCCAGCACATCGCCAAGTATGGCGGCTTCATCGTGCTGGATCACTTCGATCCGGCGGTGGCCTATTCCCTGTTGACCCTGCGCCTGAATATCTACACCGACCCGCAAAAGCCTATCCAGGTCAGCCCCGGCCTCTACGATCTCCAGGAGCCCAAAGCCGACTCGCCGCTGCTGGTGACCACCAACTTCTCGCTGACCTACTTCAGCGTGGCCGGCGAGGTGGAAGGGGGAGGCTTCCCTACCTGGCTGCTCATCACCGACGCGGAGGGCATGTCGGTCCTGACCGCCTGGGCGGCCGGTAAGTTCGATGCCGAGTCCATCGCCAAAGCGGTCAAACAGTTCGAGGTGGAGAGCAAGATCGATCACAAGAAAATCGTCATCCCTGGCTTCGTGGCTACCATTTCCGGCGAACTGGAGGAGGAGTTGCCCGGCTGGGAGATAAGGGTGGGCCCGCGCGAGGCCGTGGACATCCCCAATTACCTGAAGAACGTCTGGAATTAGTGCCTTCCTGATTGAGAAGAGGGGCCTGACAACAGCGAACGTTCGTCGTTAGTGCCAGGCGCCCGCGAACGGGGCGAGGAACAGAGCATGGAAGTAGAGAAAAGGATTCCCTATGCTCGTCTGGGGTGCAGGAGTATTGGCTGGCAGACCCAGAAGCCAGACAGATAGAAGTGCTCACCCTGAGCGAAGGAGACTACGAGACAGCCGGCCTGTACAGTGAGAAGGATACCTTGACCTCACCGCTGCTCAAAGGTTTTTCACTGCCTTTGGCCCAGGTGTTCGAGGAGCCGGAACGAGAATATGACAAAGGTTAAAAGCGAGCCTATTCCAGAGGAGTTTCAAAGTCTGGAAGAAGCAGGGATTTTCTGGGATACCCATTCCGCGGCTGACTATTGGGACGAGATGGAAGATGTGGAATGTGAAGTGGATATTCAGCATCGCCGTTTCTTAATAAAGCTGGAAGATGCGGTGTACCGCGCCGTGGAGAAGCTGGCAACCGAGCAGCATCTTCCACCGGATGAGTTTGTAAACGAATTTTTGCGCCGGGAACTGATGAGTGGTAAGGAATGAGCGCCACCGACAAATGTATCGTTGTTTTCAAGCCCGCGGGCCAGGTGATAGAAGTTGAGTGTGGCACTATCCTCTCGGAGGCGGCCAGCCAGGCCGGGGTGAAAATCAACCTGCCCTGCGGGGGCCAGGGACGGTGTGGGCGCTGCAAGGTGCTGATCGAACACGGTTCGGTCAGCCAGCGGCCTTCCGACCGTCTCACCCCGGCCGAGCAGAAAGAAGGTTACGTCCTGGCCTGTCAGGCCGTGGCCAAGGGCGATGTAGTGGTCTTCGTCCCGGAGCAGGAAAAGATCGAGCGCAAGATCACCGAGGAGGTGCGGGGCGCGGAGAAGATCGCCCTGCCCGTGGAGTACGAGTGGGAACTGGCTCCCTCGATTTACAAGGCATACGTCGAGATCGAGCCCCCCAGCCTCCAGGACAATACTACCGACTTCGATCGTCTCAGACGAGAGCTATACCTTCAGCACAACGTCGAAAAACTGACCACTACCCTGCCGATCCTCAGGCGCCTGGCTCATGACCTGCGTGAAGCCGATTGGCAGGTCACGGCTGTGTTGGAGACGGACACCTGGGTCGAAGGCGCTACGCCTCGTCTGGTAGACCTTTTGCCCGGCGACCAGACCGCTCGCTCTCTGGGGGTGGCTATCGATATCGGCACCACTTCCAACGTGGTCTATCTGGTCGATCTGCTCTCCGGCCAGGTCATCGACCGGGCTTCGGACTACAACGCCCAGATCTCCTGTGGCGAAGATATAATCTCACGTATCATCTACGCCCAGAAAGGCGATGGCCTGAGCCAGTTGCAACGCCTGGTGCTCAAAACCCTTAACGGCCTTCTGGAAGAGCTGGCGGCCCGCAATCGTATCAATCCCAGGGAGATCAACAGAGCGGTGGTGGCCGGTAATACGACCATGATCCAGCTCTTTCTGGGTCTCAATCCCAAATACATCCGCCTGGAGCCTTACATCCCGACCGTCACCCATCCCCTGCCCATCACCGCCCAGGAGATAGGGCTGGATATCAACCCCCAGGCGACCGTCGATTGTCTGCCGGGGGTAGGGGCTTACGTGGGAGCCGACATCACGGCTGGCGTCCTTAGCTCCGGCATGTACAAGACCGATAAGCTGACCCTCTTCATCGACGTGGGCACCAACGGTGAGATCGTGCTGGGTAACGCCGATTGGCTCATCTCTTGCGCCTGCTCAGCCGGGCCAGCCTTTGAGGGAGCCGGGGTGCGCCACGGTATGCGGGCCACCGCAGGAGCGATCGAGGAGGTGTGGATCGACCGGCGCACTCACGAGCCAACCTATCGGGTGATCGGCAGCATCCCGCCACGAGGGATCTGTGGTTCGGGCATGATCTCGCTGCTGGCCGAGATGTTCATCACCGGCGTGGTTGACAAGGCCGGGAAAGTTAACCGCGATCTGCCCACCCCCAGGGCGCGGGTCGGCGATCACGGTGGCGAGTACGTGGTGGCCTGGGCCTCGGAGACCACGATCGGTCACGATATCGTTTTGACCGAGGTAGACATCGAGAACCTGGTCCGCACCAAAGGAGCGATCTACGCCGGTTTCTCCGTCCTGGTGCGGAGCGTGGGCCTGGAACTGGCCGAGGTGGAACAGGTCTTTATCGGGGGCGCCTTCGGCCAGTACATCAACATCGAGAAGGCCATCCAGATCGGACTGCTGCCCGATATGCCCTGGGACCGCTTCAAGTACCTGGGCAACACCTCCGTGCGAGGAGCATATTACGCGCTACTGTCCCGTGAGTTGCGCCGCGAGGTGGTGGAGATCGCCAGCAGAATGACCTACCTGGAACTCAGCGCCGACAACACCTTTATGGACCAGTTCATGTCCGCGCTGTTCCTGCCCCATACCGACATCCTTAGCTTCCCTTCGGTGATGAAGCTGTTGGAGAACGGGTAATGTGAAAAATCGCAACCTGTTGGTGCTGGTCGGTTATACGGTTTTAACCCTGGTCATGACTTATCCGCTGGCCCTGAACTTTAACACGGCTATCCCCGGCGATGGGTTCGACGGCTGGCAAAATTACTGGAATCTATGGTGGGACAAGGGGGCCCTGGTAGATAGGGGCGCCAACCCTTTCTTTACTGATTACCTGTATTATCCAACGGGAGTCAGCCTGTACTTTCACACTTTGAATATTTTCAACGGTCTGCTCACCCTGCCGATACAATTGTTCCTGGGCTTGAGCGCAGCCTATAACAGCGTGGTCATTTTCTCCTTCGTGATAGGTGGTTATGGCGCCTATCTGCTGACGCTGAGGGGCCTGGCCCCTTTGGAGGGAGGGAAAGCCGGAAGAGCGGGCTATCCGGCCTTTATGGCCTTCGTGGCCGGGCTGGTCTACACCTTTTCGCCCTTTCATTTCGCCCATCTTTTGGGCCACATGCAGGTTTTTTCCCTGGAATGGCTGCCTTTCTACGCCTTGTATCTGCTCAAGGCCGTCGAGCGTCGAGGGACCGGGGTGCCAGGCACCTCTGAAGGGATACAATATATCTGTAAGGCCGCTCTCTTTCTGATCCTGACTGCCCTGTGCGACTGGTATTACGCTTTATATGCCCTCATCCTCACCGTGCTGTACCTCGGCTACCTGGGTGGGGTCAGGGACGTTGCGCGGTTGAAGAAAGCCCTGACGGTTAGTGTGGGCGTGGGCCTGATATTTGTGGTCGTCCTGTCGCCTCTGCTGGGGCCTATGGTGTGGGAAGCCAGCACCGCCGATTACATGATAACCGCTCAGGAGCACGTGCTGCTTCTCTCAGCCGATCTGCTGGCTTTCGTCACCCCCAACGAGATGCATCCTCTCTGGGGAGCACTGGCCCGCACCTGGAGCGAACGTTTCACCAGCACCGCCTCGGAGCGGATGGTTTTCGCCGGTTACGTGCCGCTCGTGCTGGCTGCTTTTGGGGTGTGGAGGGCCTGGCGGCGAACAAAGCCGCCTGGCACCATGAACGTTCGCTGTGTGCCGGCGGTCGGATTTTGGGCCCTGAGTGCCCTGACCTTTTGGGTGCTTTCCCTGGGGCCGGTCCTGCACGTGGCGGGCCAGAGTACCGGGCTGCCTTTGCCTTACGCCCTGCTGCACCGGTACGTACCGTTCATGAAAATGGTACGGTCCGTCAGCCGTTTTGACGCCGTAGTTATGTTGAGCCTGGCGGTGTTGGTGGGCTGTGGTTTACAGCAGATAGCGGGTGGGAAACGGCGCATGGTCATAACCGCTTTAGCAGGGGTTTTGATCTGCTTCGAGTTTCTGGCCGTGCCCTATCCCATGACCGCCCCGGATACGCCCGCCTTCTACCACACCCTGGCCCAGGATGAAGAAGATTACGCCCTTCTGAATGTGCCTATGGACTGGGACCGGCCCAATTGTCTGCTTTACCAGACCGTTCACGGCAAGCGCCTGATCTCGGCCTACACCTCACGGGACAATCCGCTTTCCATCGTGGAGCGGACGCCGGTTCTTCAGCATTTTCGTTATCTTGGCCCGGACATCATCGCCCAGGACCTGGGCCGCATCGGCCAGAGCGTGCTCCGGGCCTTGAAGGTGCGCTACGTGGTTATCGACCTGTACCAGTTGCCCATCGAGGCCGAACGGGAGGCAAATTTGCAGCTTGTGGAGGAGGTGTTTGGCTCCACGCCGCCCACCTACCGCGACGACAGGCTGATAGTGTACCGCCTGGCCGAGCAAGGGGAAGACCAGGCTTTTCTCCAACTGGGGCAGAACTGGGGGCCCACAGAATGGCAGGATGGTCGGGCCGTCAGGGAAGCAGGGCAGGATGCCACCGTCGTGGTTCACTCTTTCAGGCCGGAGACGGTGCGTTTAAAATTCACGGTCCAGAGCCAGGCCGGTCGGCGTCGTCTGGAGCTATACTTCAACGAGCTTCAGGTGCCTGGCACTTTCAAAGTGCCAGGCACCTCCCAGGAGGTGGTTACCCCTCCCCTGGCCTTGATAGAGGGCCAGAACGTCGTCCGCCTCCACGAGGCCGATGAGCACGAAGGGACGGGCGGCCTGATCTTCAGTGCGCTGGATATAGTGTATTAGCTCAATTTAATCCAGATTATAGACTACTAAAAATATCTAGATACAAGGAGGTAAGAGTATGTTAGCTATTGGTGAGAATATTCAAATCATCTCCACCGTAGTGCGGAAGGCCATCGATGGCCGGGCTCCCAAACCCCTGCAAGAGCTGGCTAAAAAACAGGTCGATAACGGAGCGGATGTGTTGGATCTCAACATTGGCCGCCGCAAAAGGGATGGGGCGGAGGTGATGCCCTGGATGGTGGACATCATGCAGGAGGTGGCCCCCGGGGTGCCGCTCTCCCTGGACACCACCAACCCGGTGGCTATCGAGGCCGGCCTGAAGCGTTGTCGCGAGCTGGGCGTAGAGGCTTTCATTAATTCTGTCTCGGCTATAGAAGACCAGATGAACGAGATCATGCCCCTGGCGGCTGAGTATCAGCCTAATGTGATCGCCCTGACCATGACCAAGGCCGGTATCCCGGTCAGCGCCGACGAACGGGTGGGGATCGCCCTGGAAATCCTCATCCCCCGTTTCGAGGAGGCCGGTATCCCTATGGGCAAAGTTTACCTCGATCCCCTGGTGCTGACCGTGGCCGGGACGCAAGAGTACGTACCCAACGCGGTTGAAGCCGTCCGCTTCCTGAAACAGGCCGCCGATCCGCCCCCCATGACGGTGGTGGGTCTCTCTAACGTTTCCAACGCCGTGCCTCACGAGGGACGCAGCCTCATCAATCGCACCTACCTGGTGATGCTGCTGGCCGCCGGGCTGGACGCCGCCATCGTTGACCCCCTGGATACGGCCCAGAATGAGGTCATCCGCATCGTCGAGGAACTTGACGATAGCACCCCGCTGGGCAAGCTACTGCTCAACCTCTACGACGCTACGGCCGCGATGGAGGAACTCGATCCCGACTTGGTGGATATGGACGATCCCGAACAGGTGGCGATCTGGAAAACGGTTCAAATCCTGGAGAATAAGGTCATCTATGCTCATTCGTACCTGGCTACTTAAAAAATCAATAAAAAAATAAAAAAAGGAGAGTGTAATATGCGTAAAATAGCTACCATCTTTGTCCTACTGTTTGTCCTGATCGCGGCCCTGCCCGTAGCGCCTGCTTTTGGACAAGAGGAGGGCGACGTAACGGGTGCAGAGTTAAGTCCCTGGCTGGAGGCCCTGAACAACCTGGACAGCTACCGCTACCTTATCACCATAACCGCCGAGGGCGCTCTGGCTGAAGACATGGGAGGGATGGGTAACTTCGGCCTGGAAGGAGCTTACACCCGCGACCCGGAGGCCACCCACCTGGTCATGACTACACCCGAAGAAGCCGCCGCCGCGGAAGAGATGCCTTGTGGTAAAGCGCGCTGTGAGTACATCGTCGTTGGCGAGGAAGGCTGGCTCTACGACGAGGAAGCCGATACCTGGACCTACGATACGACCGCGCCCATGGTGGCCGGTTTCATCGGCCCGGCCTTTTTCCTGGGGATATTCCTGGAAGTATGGCCGACCGACCTGGCCCCGGCAAAAGAGCACGAGGACTTAGACGGCGTAGACACCAGCTACTACCGCTGGACGCCCGCCGCCGAAGAACTGGAAGGAATGGGGTTAGGCACAGAGGAAGAGGGAGAGGTCATAGAGGTCGTCATCGAACTGTGGATAGCCACCGACCTGAACTACCCGGCTCGCGCCCTGATGACCATATCCGGTACCGATGCTCAGGGCAGGGAGGGCAAGGCCACCATTCAGATAGACGCCTTCGACGTGAACACCGACATCACCATCGAGCTGCCGGAGGGCGCAGAAGCCGCCCCGTCCTTACCCGACGTTCCTACCATGCCCGATGCCACAAACATCATGCCTATGGGCGGGATGGTGATCTACGAAACGGCCAGCAGCGTCGAAGAGGTGGTGGACTTCTACCGCCAGGAAATGCCCGCCCAGGGCTGGACCGAAGACGAAGAATCTGCTTTCGTCACGGAAGATATGGCCGCCCTGAGTTTCGCCAAAGACTCCCAACAAGCTTCGATCCTGGTCTCGGTGGAGGAGGGCCAAACCCAGGTGATGATTATGACCGAATAAACCACGCTCAATTCTCTGCGAATCGGGGAGAGCCTTCTAAAGGTGCTGAAGGCTCTCCCCGACAGGTTTTGCTTGAATCCAATGGTATTTAAGGAGAGGAAAAATGGCCGTGTACCTCAGAGCCAAAAGCGAGCTGTGTTCCGGCTGCCGGGCCTGTCTGATAGCCTGTTCCCTATCCAGGTTCGGGGAAATCAACCCTAAGAAAGCCCGGCTGGCGGTAGAACCCCATTTCCCCGACCCCGGCGTCTTCAAGGTGCGCACCTGTACCCAGTGTGGAGACTGCGCCGAGGTGTGTCCTGTGGAGGCCATCCACCAGAACGAGAAAGGGGCCTACTACATCGACGTGGACGAGTGCATAGCCTGCCTGGACTGCGTCGATGTCTGTCCTGAGCAGGTGATCTTTACTCACCCTGATTATGAAGCGCCCTTCGAGTGTGACCTGTGCGGTGAGTGCGTCGATTTCTGCGGCATGAATGTCCTGTGGATTGAATGAGGAGGGTTAGAGATATGAACGGCTACGGTGGCCAGATATTGCGCGTGAACCTGACCGATAAGACCATTAAGAAAGAGCCCGTGACTTCCGAACTGGCCGAAACCTATCTGGGTGGACGTGGCTTCGGCGCGTACTTCCTATACGCTGAGGTGCCCCAGGGAGCCGACCCCCTGGGGCCGGAAAACAAACTTATATTTTCGGCCGGCCCGCTGTCCGGCACCCTGGTGCCCGGCGCAGGCAAGACCGACATCACCACCAAATCGCCTTTGACCGGCGGCTATGCCGGCTCCAACGTGGGCGGAATGTTCTCGGCAGAGATGAAATATGCCGGTTACGATTCCATCATCGTCGAGGGAGCCTCGGAAGAGCCGGTTTACCTCTTTATAGAAGACGATACGGTGAAGCTGCGCGATGCCAGCCGCTACTGGGGCCAGGGGGCCATCACGGCGGAAAGGGCCTTAAAGGACGAACTGGGCGAGGAGTTCCAGATAGCCCTCATCGGGCCGGGCGGAGAGAAGCTGGTCAAATACGCCTGCATCGGCCACGATTTCGGTCGTCAGGCCGGACGGGGCGGAGTGGGGGCCGTGATGGGGGCCAAGAAGCTGAAGGCCATCGCCGTGCGGGGCACCAAATCCATTCCTGTGGCTGACAGGGAAGAATTCCGCGAAGTGGCCGGCGAGCTGTATAAAGCCTGCGCCGAGAGCGATATGATCGAAGAATGGCAGCGGCTGGGCACGCCTGGGGTGACCGTCTGGTGTAACGAGATCGGCGGGTTTCCGACCCGCAATTTCCAGGGCGGATTTTTCGAGGCTTACAAAGACCTGAGCGGCGAGGTGATGCGGGAAAAGATCGTCGTCACCGATAAGGGCTGCTTCGCCTGCCCTTCTCCCTGTGGCAAGTGGTCGCACACCAAAAAGCACGGCCTGCGGGTCGAGGGGCCGGAGTACGAGACCATCGCCTTGATCGGCGGCGACTGCGCCCTGGCCGATATCGAGGACGTGGCCAAAGCCAACTACATCTGCGACGAGCTGGGCATCGATACCATCTCGGCCGGGGCATGTGTGGCCTTTGCCATTGAGTGCTTCCAGAAAGGCATCATCACCCCCGCAGATACCGGCGGCCTGGAGTTGAAATTTGGCGATGCCCAGGCGGTGTTCACCCTGCTGGAGCAAATCGCCCATCGCCAGGGGCTGGGCGAGGTGCTGGCCGAGGGCACCAAACACGCGGCCAACGTTTTCGGCGGCGATAGCCTGGACTTTGCCATCCAGATCAAGGGCATGGAGCAGAGCGGCTACGAAACCCACAACGCTCCTGCCATGCTGCTGGCCTACATGACCTGCGACGTGGGCGCACACCACAACCGGGCCTGGGCCATCACCTACGACCTCCAGGTCGAGCGGGATGCCGTCACCCCCGACAAGGCGGCCAGAGTCATCGAGCTTCAGCACATCCGCCCCTTGTTTGACGCCATGGGCGCCTGTCGTTTGCAGTGGGTGGAGTTGGGCCTCGACCTGGACCTTTACCCCCCGGCCATGAAGGCCCTTACCGGCCTGGACCGCCCCCTGGAGGACCTGCTGAAGATCAGCGAGCGCGTCTGGAACCTGACCCGCTCCTACTGGATACGCGAGGTGGAGGGCTTTGGCCGCGAGTGGGATTACCCCCCGCCACGCTTCTATAAGGAACCGGCGGTGGGCGGCGTGACCGACGGCAAGCTGACCACCTGGGAGGAGGTGCAAAAACTCCTCGATATGTATTACGAGCAAAGGGGGTGGGATGCAAACGGCCTCCCCACCGAGGAGAAGCTGGAAGAGTTGGGGCTGCTGGAACTGGTGCGGGCTTAACGAACGAAGGCAAAACAAAAAGGCGAGGGGAGAGAGCGTTGCCCTCGCCTTTTCCCATTTAATGCACCTGTAATGCACCTGAAGCAGGGTTTTACTATATTAGATTGCCAGTTATCGAAAAGCTATCGGTCTTTTTTCCATCTTCGTTCGGCTGCATCGTAAGTGTATGTGCCCCCCTCTTCTCCAAAGAGGTGGGGATGTCTTATATCCCAATCCTCGAAAAATTCAGCGCCGCAACTGTCGCAGTGATAGAGGCGTTCGCGTTCGTAGTCGGCACGCGGAGAAAAACCTACCTTCATCCTCGCCAACTCTCGTGGAGGACGAGGCCCACTTCGCCAGGCTAACATGCCATCGTAAACGAGGCGATACTCACCACATTTGGGGCAGGGATAAGATTCATCTATGGTCATTTGCTTTCTCCCGCGCATTGACTGGAGTCAGGGGATCACCACCTGTAACGTGTAATCGGTGGTGGTTTGGGCTACCGACCTCACGTCGATGAAGTAGTCCTGAGTCGAAGGGAGTGGGCCTTGCCAGGTGGTGGCCCCGGCGTGATCTGAGATGAGCACCGTGCCGTCCGCCCCCCAGATGACCAGGATTGCGGTCGGGACGCCTGCCTGGACGGGCAGGATGGTCACCGACATCTCCTGTCCGGCCATGGCCCTCAGCACGTAACGGTCAACTGCGCCCCCGGCCAGACGGCCTGTTACCTGGGCCGAGGTGCCGCCCGGCGCAAACTGGATGCGCTTTGTTGCGGGCTGCGGGACGGCTGCGGGAGGGATCACCACCTGGAGCGTGTAGTCGGTGGTGGTTTGGGCCACCGACCTCACGTCGATGAAGTAGTCCTGAGTCGAAGGGAGTGGGCCTTGCCAGG
>CAZYHC010000063.1:0-28447 GCA_964646625.1 uncultured Anaerolineales bacterium | reverse complement strand
TGGGGGCGCAAAAACGAAAAGCGCCCGTTTCTGGTGGCGATGCAACCCAGGCGCTCGATGCTTGATGTCCGTGAGTAATTGTGATATAATCTACTCAGGTTGGGCGATTTCCGCTTTGGCTGCATCGCTCCGACTTAGGCCGGTGTTAGTTGCGGTGAACAACTAGCACCGGCTGCCCTGTTATTCAGGGCCTTCGTCTACTTTTGGAATTTTAAACTTATCCAATCCCTCCTTTCTGAGCCGTTCGTCTACCATTTCGGCGACAAGCTCCATACTTGTTTTGTTGAGGGCCAGGGCGAGAAGTTTGAGCTTTTGCCAGGTATCAAAAGTGATTTTGAGTTGCTTTCTCACGGTTTTCTTCCCCCCTCCTCTACTCATTTACCAGTATACCACAAAAACGGAACTTTGTCAAGCCCCAATTCGCCATTTTCCAGAAATTTTAAAGTTTCTATTCTGTCAAGTCCCAATTTTGGGAAAATGAGACAGAATTTTGCTGCCTATGGAAAACACGTTGGACAAGGCGGACAGAATGTGATATAATTGGAGAGCAGAAACAAACCATCGTAGAACTTGAAAACACTCTATCACAGTCTTAAATAAAAAGCCTCGCCCGGTTACACCCCCGGCGAGGCGGCGGCCAGAGTGATCGTAACACTCCGGCAAGATGGAGTATAGCATAGGAACCCGCTGGAGGCAAACCACTCCGGCGGGATTTTGTTTCTCCTTGAAGAATGCAAGGTAAGAGAAGGCAGCTATAGCAGCAGTTCATAATTTAGGCTTGGCAAGGAAGGTTGTATTGTCGTGGAATTCCTCAACACTCGAAACGAGCAGTGAAAACCAAGAGCGTACTTGGACGGTGTGGATCCACCGCGATCCCGACCATCACCTTCACTTACAAGGCTGCCGCTATGTGCGTTAAGGGTAATCACCTGATTACATCGCTGCCAGATAGTTGCTACATATCTGACACGTAGACGTCAGCAAACCTGAAGCCAAGATGTGTTATAATATTTGTAGTACATTACTACGTGTGGGGTAGAACCTGCTTTGTTGGGAGGTTAGATGTTCCGTCCAGAGGGATTAAAAGGCCAGTTGCCAGAGGGCAGCCGTCAAGCCGGTTCACCATGGCTGTAAGATCCTCAGAGACATCCCTGCAAAAATATCAGCCAGGGGAACTAGTCCACGTTTGGGTTACACAAGTCACTAACTTTGGCGTATTTGTCGAACTGGCCGATGGCAGCCAAGGTTTTATACGCCGGAAAGAGCTTTCCTGGGATCAGGATGTTCGCCCACGGCTGATCTTGCGCCCAGGGGATGAAGTTGAGGCCCTCGTTCTGGAGGTGGATACAGAGAGTCGGCAGCTAGAACTCAGCCATAGACGGGCTATCCGAGACCCGTGGCAGGAGTTCCTAGATATGTATCAGGAAGGCTCGGTGATCCGGGGTAGAGTGAAGAGATTGCAGCCCAATGGAGCTTTTGTTGAGATCATGGCAGGGGTGGATGGGTGGCTGCCTATCTCGCAGATTGACTTCGAATGGGTAGACAAAGTCGACCAGATATTGTGGCTTGGTGATGACGTTGAAACAGTCATCACCGAGATTGACAAGGATCGTAGGTGGATACGCCTGAGCCTCAAGGAACGGCTGCGACAGCTCAGCCGCGCGGGGGTACAGCAAAAGATCCGTGAATACTCCCCTCAGCAGAGCGTAGACCCCACCATCAGCGAGAGGACGGGAATTTCAGCAGAGGCTTTGAAAGCCCGGTTATACGAGGACGAGGAGGAAGGTGAATTTGCTGATGGCTTGAGTCAACGGTTGGAGAGAACGTTGAGAATACTTTTGGTGGACGATGAACCTAGCCTGCGGATACCTATGGCCGAGCACCTGCGTTCGTTGGGCTGCCAATGTATGACCGCTTCAAACGGAGGTGAAGCCTGCCGCCTGGCAGTTAACGACGACCATGATTTGATATTCATAGATATAGATTTGCCTGACACGGATGGCGTCTCAGTGGCCCGGCAAATCCTCAAGCATAAACCCGAAGCTCAAATCGTGGTGATCACCGGCATCGCTCTGGCAGAAGATCATGCCAGCGAACTGGAAACTCTCAACCTCACCGGAGTACTGATGAAGCCCCTGGACCCCACTGAGATCCGAGAGTTGTTGGAGACGGTGGTGCGAGGAGAGACGACCTTCCGCCTCAGCTATATATCTACCGACCAGGAGGGCTTGGCTTCCGAGGTGGACTTCTTTCGGGCGATATCTGCAAGGCGAGAGCTTTTCTCCTCATTAGACATAACCCTGCGGGAGAGTTTAGCTGAGGTGCGCAAGGCTACGCACGCCCAGGTTGCCGCTGTATTCAGTATGGACCCGGCAACGCGCTCCGCATCACTCGTTGCCCAGGAAGGTCAGGGCGAGATCAAATATGACCCCAGCGAACATCCTCTGGAAATCAGCCCGGTGAAGGATGTCATCATTGATCACGAGCATATCCATGAGACCGACATCAGCGCTAAGGCCGCCGCAAAGTTCAGATATCTTCTGCCCCTCCTCGATTTCAACTCTTTTATCGGGGTGCCGGTGGAAGTCTGGGGAGAAATTAATCACGGATTGTTTCTTTTCCATAAACATAGTAGAGCCTTTTCCCTGGAAGACTTCCAACGTGCGCTGGCGGCCTCCATAGCCTTAGGAGCTACAATCGAGCGTGCCATGTTGGATCAGACCGTCCTGGATTTTCAAAATCTCTCGTTACAGGGGCAGCTCAGCGCCGGATTGGCTCACGAGATAAACAACAAGCTATCTGGTATCATATTCAGAGTGAAGAACCTTGCTGATCGTTGTAAGTGCCTGGAGAGAGAGCTAGCCGATTTGTCACTATCGCAGGCCATGTCGGACGTGAGTGAGGAACTCGAAGAGGTCGCGGAGTTGAGTTCGACCCTGCGTCAAACAGCACGACTCTTTCAGGTTCTGATGAAAGTAAAATCTAAGGGCTTGACGGACGTTAACCAGGCTATCTGTGTAGCAATGGAGAATTTGCGACCCATGGCCCGCAAGAGCAAAGTCGAGCTTAAAAGCCAAATCTACTCGAATCTGCCCAGGGTTCCGACTGTTGGGGTTAGGCTTGAGCAGGCCTTTCTGAACGTCATGCTCAATGCTATCCAGCAGATCTCAGCTTGCTCTCCGTTGGGTGGGGTTTTGGAGGTATCCACCTGTTACCAGCCCAGGGACTCTGGATTGCCGATAAAAGTCCGCTTCCGCGACGATGGCCCAGGCATTCATCGTCAGTTATTTGACAAAATATTCACATTAGGGTTCACTACCCGCCCGGAAGGCTCGGGCCTCGGCTTATATATCACTAAGGGTCTTATCGAATCTATAGGTGGTAGGGTCACGGTAGAAGACAGCGTGATGCTGGTCAGTACCACATTTCTGGTGGAACTACCTGCTGCCCAGGGAGGTGGTAGACCATGAATGAGGAAAAGTGCGTCCGGGTGCTTATTGTTGACGACGACGAGAGCTTCCGGCGACCATTGGCAGAGAGGCTGCCGAAGTTCCTTAAAGAAGGATGTGAAGTCGAAGCGGTGAAGAACGGCGAAGAGGCGATCCAGGCCGTGATAGAGAGTGAAGGAGGGTATGACGTCGCCCTTATTGATCAGGTATTGTATCCACCGCCAGATGGTATTGAAGTAATGAGGAGGATAAAGGAACTCTGCCCGTATATCCAGGTCATTATTTTCACCGGCTGGGAGATGGACTCAGGGTTGGAAGCATTGCGGGAGGGTGCCTATCGTTATATGTCGAAATCATCGTTCAATGTCGAAGAGCTAGCTATTATGGTCGAAATGGCGGCTGAATACCAGCGCTTGATGAAGAGGGGCTTGCTGACCAAGGTTCTGGAGACAAGCGGCGCCCTCCAGAGCAGCCTGGAATTGGACGGAGTGCTGAAAATAATCCTGAGGGGGATACAGGACCTCGGCTATGACAGGGTTAGATTGTATCTGCTCTCCAAGGACGGCCAGAAGCTGGCGGGCAAGATGCAGGCAGGTGGTCCCCAGGGCTTCGAAGCCATATCCCGCCCCCTGGCGGAGGATGCATACTCGCAGGCGACCTTGCAGACAAAAGCTCCAAGGATCTACAAGGCGGGCGAGCTTGGCCCAGATCTGTGGGAGAAAGAATTGGAGAAGGAGGACATTGCTGAGTGGGCAGACATCCCCTTGATCGCCAGGGGCCAGCCAATAGGCAAAATGAGCATAGACAACAAGCTCAGCCGCAGAAAGTTGGTATCGGATGAACTTGAGCCCCTGATGGTTTTCGCCAATCAGGCGGCTAACGCGATTTATAACGCTGGGATTTATGGGCAGAGCCAGAAAGATCTGGCGAACCTGTCCCGCCTGTATGATGCCAGTAGTCGGATCGCCTCCAGCCTCGATCTTGACGAAACTTTGCAGGTCATTATCCGCAGCGCGGTAGTGGCTACCCAAGGCCACTCGGCCAGCCTCTCTTTGATCAACGAGGACGACCAGCAAGTAATCAGGGCAACGGTGGGATACGACGAGGAGATGAAGAAAAAAACTGAGTTTCGACCGAGCGGCGTTTCGATAGAGGTCATGCAAACGAAAAAGCCCTTCCTGATGCCCAATATAGACAAGTTCATGGATATTGTCAACCCTGGCATGATCGAAGCCGGTTTTAAGGCGGCCATATGCTTGCCTCTGCTTGGCAAAGAGCGACCTATTGGCGTGATGTGGGTTAATTACGTTGAGCTGCATCCTTTTCCTTCGAAGGAAGTCAGGCTGTTGCAAACCTTCGCTAATCAGGCGGCCATCGCCATCGAGAAAGCGCGGCTGCACCGGGAAACCCATCGTCGGGCGGAGGAATTAGCCTTCCTTAACCGGGTCGGTCGCGCCTTGGCTTCCAGCTTGGAACTGGAGCAGGTTCTGAAGACGGTCATGCGGGAGGTCGCCGATGTGCTCAGAGTGGAAGCCGGCTCTGTTCAGTTGCTCGATGATAGGGATAAAAAGCTGGTAATCGAAGCTGCGGTCGGGGCCTGGGCAGAGAAGACGCAGGGCCTGCGATTTCTGCTGGGACAGGGCATCGCTGGCTGGGTAGCCCGAGAAGGCCAGCCGCTGCTGGTGCTCGACGCAAGAGAGGAGCCCCGCTTCTACCCTGGTATTGACGAAGCCACCGGTTTAGTCACCAGGTCACTTCTCGCCGTCCCCTTGCAGGCCAAAGGAAAGGTGATCGGCGTGATCGAAGCTGTGAATAAAATCGAAGGCGATTTCAGCCAGGCAGACCTGGAGTTATTGTCTTCTATGGCCCTGGCGGCAGGTATCGCCATCGAGAATGCACGGCTCTATGAAGCGGAGCACCAACGCGCCCAGGAACTGGCCGGGCTGCACCAGATTTCCCAGGCCATGAGCGCTCTGGCCAACCTGCGCCAGGTTTATAGCCAGCTCACGGAACGTATCGGCACTTTGCTGGACGTGGAGATGTGCGGCGTCCTCCTCTGGGATGATGAGGAAAACGCCCTGGTCAGCCAGCCGCCTTTCTATGGCGTGCCGGAAGAGCTGATTCGCTCCTACCGCATCCCCGTGCTCAGAGGGAGCAAACTCTGGCGCATCTGGCAGGAGGAAGATTTTTTCATCTCCAACGATGTCCTCTCCGACCCCTTGGTGGGGGAAGTGGGCTTGCGTGAACTGGCTCGGTTGGTCGGAGTGAGGGCTACATTGTTGGCCCCGATGACGGTGGGCAAACAGCGCATCGGCATTGTCCAAGCTTCCAACAAGCTGGACGGCTCCCTCTTTGACGAAAACGATGCGCGCCTTCTGTGCATCTTCGCCAACCAGGCAGCGTTAGCCATAGAGAACGCGGAGTTGTTCAGTCGTGAGCAGGAAAGAGCACGCAGATGGCAGACGGTAGCCGACGCCGGGAGGAGAGTTTCCCAATCCCTGGGGAGTTCTCCCAGGGAAGTGCTGGAGATCACCGCCAAGGCCGCATGTAAAATTGTTGGTGCTGAGTGCGCGATAATCTATCCATATTATGCCGACACCAGGACCTTCGATACGGAGAATTACTCCGGTCACGGCCTGCAGCGAAAGGATTTTCCTCTTAAAGACAAAAGGCGAGAACTGCCGGGATGGGCTGGACAGATTATTGATAAAGGCCGCATTATCATTAACGATGTAACTGAGGAAGCGAGAGATTATGCAGAGAAGACGCGCTTCATCCGGGAGGAGGGGGTCAAGGCCTTCGTGGGTATGAGGCTCGATGCTGCTGGGGGCCCAGTGGGTGTCCTCTATGTCAACTTCCGTCATACCCACAGGTGGACGGAGGAGGAGCTGGAAGCCATCCAACCCTTCGCTGACCAGGCGGCCCTGACTATCCAGCATACCATTCTGCATAGAAAGATTTTAGAACAGGCTAAAAAAGGACAGCAACGATTGCAAACGGTAGTTGACATGAGCAGGGCATTCAGCAGTAGCCTGGAGCTTGATCAGGTGATAGATATTCTGCTGAGTGCTCTGGCCGGGCCATTTCCCCAGGCCCACAGCCGTATGGTTAATCTATACAACCCTGATACCCGCCAACTGGTCATCCACCGTGCTTCGTACAAGCACTATTGGAGCGAACAGAAAGCGCGTGAGACCCGCAGGTCTATACCGCTTGAGGGATCAATTGGGGGATGGGTTGCCACTCACAGACGGTCCGCCAATGTACCTGACGTATTGAAAGACGCGAGGTACCTCCCGCTCATCCCGGAGACCCGTTCTCAGCTCAGTGTGCCCATTAAGTTCGGAGATGAGTTGATCGGCGTGTTGACCCTGGAGAGCCGTGATCTTGCGGCCTTTGATGACGAGGACCAGCGCTTGCTCGAGGCCCTGGCTGACCAGGCCGGCGTTGCTATTGAGAATGCGAGACGATATGAAAAGTTACAAGAAACGCAGGCAACCCTGGAGGCCAGGACTGCGGTGGCCTGGATGGGGATGGCCGGATCAACCTGGTTCCATAACATTCGAGGGAGAGCAGCAGCAATTAAAGATTGGATACTATTGATCCGGCAAAAACTCTCGGAGGCAAACTCGGCAGCGATAGTTAGCGGAGATTTAGATAGTATAAACGCTGAAGTGGAGAAGCTTCTGGAGATCCCTACTCGACAGGTACTTCCGACCAAAGGTGAATTGGAGACAGTACTTATCCATGCGCTCCTGCGGAGGGTGGCAGAAAGGTTGTGTTGGCCGCGAGAAGACATACAGTTTGTCTTACAGTTGCGCACCGATGAAGAGGTAGCCGCAGTGGCCAGCGGTCATTGGCTGGAAGTGGCGGTCGAAATGCTGGTGAAGAACGCCCTTCAAGCCATGACCGAGGGAGGCAGGTTAACCATCGAATCCTTGGAGGACAACGGACAGATCAAGATTCGGATCGCCGATACTGGGCCTGGCATACCGGCGCCACTCCAAGCCAAACTGTTCAAGCAGCCCATAACTAGCGAGGAAGGCGCCAAGGGGAGTGGGATGGGGCTGCTGATGACCAAGACCATCTTGGAGAGGTATAAAGGCAACATTAGCCTGGAACGCACAGGAAGGAAGGGGACAACATTTGTGATCTCGCTACCGAGGGCTGCTGAAAACGTGCGATTGATTAAATGGTGGATTTAAGGAGGGATTATGCCTAGAGTCAGGAAGATCTTAATTGTTGAGAACAATCCGGATCACCTGCGTCCAAGAAAAAAACTCTTTGAGCGCCAGGGGTGGCAGGTGCTCACCGCAGACAACCCTGAAGATGCATGGGAGATCCTTACCAATGGTTGGGTTCACTTGGCTGTCGTTGACCTCCGGCTGATAGACGATGACGAGCCTAACGACCTCAGCGGCCTGGATTTGGCCAAAAATACCGACCCTGTAATCCCCAAGATCATGTGGACTGCCTTTCCCAGCTGGGAGGCAGCTAATGAAGCCCTTGGCCTGGGCTCAAATGGCATCTCACGGGCTGTCTATTTCGTTGACAAAGCGGAGGGTTTTGAGGCGCTTTTGGAAGCGGCAGAGAAGGCCTTCGCCCATAGGGCGAAAATAAACACCTCGCTGGTCATTGAGGCCGAGCCTGGAGCTTCCCTCCGTGACCTGGTACTCCAGATCAAGGCCTATCGGAACCTGCCAGACAGCCGGATAGATACCATGGCCGAAGAGCTTGAGGACGTACTTCGGAAGCTGTTCTTCGACTCTGAGCACTTAACGTTGAAGCATTTGACGCCAGGCGCAGGGGGATCAGGCGTGGTTCAGGTTCAGCCAACGACGGCCGGAGTCGAGGGCGAATACGTCATAGTCAAGTTTGGGCAACGGGACAACATGCTGAAAGAGATTGGCAACTTTATGCGATATGTGCAGCCTTATGCAGGCCGACATACCACCGCCCTTGTAGGTGATAAGGAAGAGACGCTGAGCTTTGGGGCAGCCAGGTTCTCCCTTGTTGGGCACTCGGGAGGGGAACCTCGTTCTTTTAACGCCTTCTATCGCCAGGCTTCGGTAGAGGAGGTCCAACGGGTGCTCGGGTTCGTGTTCGGGAGTGCATGCACTAGGTGGTATGCCGGCAAGCGCGATTGGGCCGATCCGGAGCTGGACCATCGCCCCGAAAGGTTTGGCGCTGGCAGGCTACGGGATCGGAAAGATGTGTTGGCCGTGACCTTCGAGGAGCAGAAGGGCCTCGACCCAAAGGTAAAGCGCAACGAGTTAAAGGAGGCGCTGGCGAAGGGTTTTGAAGGCAAAGTGCTGTTTAACAGCCAATTCCGCCAGGTTGATGAATCTCAATTCGAGGTAACGTTCTCCAATCCGCCGGAGAAGATCTTGAGCCTACCAGACCCAATTCACTTCATAGAAACTAAGCGATCCGAATTTCCGCTCCCTGCGTATTGGGCCATAACCCATGGTGACCTTCATAGTGGGAATATATTGGTAGATGAAGAAGAGCACGCCTGGCTGATTGACTTCTATAAGACTGGCTGGGGGCCAGCCTTGCGGGACTTCGCCCAGCTAGAGGCGGCCATCAGGCTTGAGCTTCTTGAAACCAACAACCTGCGTGCCCTGAGCTACTTTGAGGAAGCCTGTTTGAAACCACGCCGGTTTAATCAGAAGATAGATCTCGACAATAATGTCTTTGGGCTGGAGGAGCTGAACAAGGCTATCCAAGCTATCACCTATCTACGGGAACTCGTTATGAAGGTAGCTGAGACCCCTGACATGAAGGAGTACTACATCGGCCTTTTGTACCATACTCTGAAACTGAGCACCTGGGAGGGTTCTCCGACGCAAGAGAGGGAGTTCGAAGTGCGCCAGCGCCATGCTCTGATCTCTGCCGGACTCATCTGCGACCGGCTACTGCGATGGGATAAAAAGGACTGGACGATTACACGTTAGGCAGTGTGCCTGGCGATCTGAGGGGGCTGTCTCCATGAATGCCGAAGAGCAAGATGCTTTTTGGGAGAGGTACTATCTCGAGTCTCCTATCAAGGATATCGAGGTCATTGATAGCGCCGCCAAGCAATTGATCACCGTGACCTCATTGCTTCAGGGTATATATTTTGCCAGTATGTCGCTCTCCGATTTTAAGAAGCAGGCCGCTACCTGGCAACTTGCTCTGTTACTGGCCCCTGCGGTATTATGGCTGCTAAGCCTTTTCTTCGCGGTTGTGACTTTTATACCAGCTTCCCGCCATATATCCCGCGACTCAGCTCATGACGATTTAGTAAGAATTAGCCAACAGAAGTTTCGCAATCTGCGTGTGTCATATTATATCCTTTTGATCAGCCTGGTCACATTGCTGGTCAACGTCCTTATGTATCTGTTGTGGAGTCCATCACCCCCCCCAGTGACAACCATTCCATAAGGGGATGCGGATATGGATATTTCCGAGCTTACAAAACTGCCCCTCTCGTACCGTCAAGAGATTGTGTCTCCTATCATGCAATGCGTTCTGGCTGGGGAGTCCTGCGCCATAGTGGGAATTTCTGGCACGGGCAAATCGAACCTGATGCGTCTACTTGCTCGCCCCGATGTCCGTAGCAGATATTTGGGCACTCAGCACGATAAATTCCTCTTCTTCTTCGTGGATTTCAACCGCCTTGCCAAGCACTCCGAGTGGGGATTCTGGGAACTACTCCTGCATCGCGTGGCAGCGACATTGTCGGAGGCGGAGGCAGAGCCCAACTTGCTTACCCAACTTGCGGACCTTCACCAGCGGGCGACGATCTCCAGAGACGGACTGGTAGCCCAGCGCTGTTTCGAAACATGCGTCGGCATTCTGTGCACTCACCCCGCTCGGCGGCTGGTCTTCCTGCTCGATCAATTCGGCAGCGTGTGGAAGTCGCTGAGCAAGACACCATTTCTGGTTTTGCGCTCCCTGCGCGATGAATTCAAGTACCGGCTCTCATTCATCATAGCTACCCGTGACGAACTCTCACGGCTTCGAGAAAGCATAGAAGGTTGCCAGGACTTCTACGAACTTGTTTCTCTTAATACCTATGGTCTCGGCCCCCATTCGGAGGAGGATGCCAGAAATCAGGTTGAGCGATTCGCCATCAGAAGGGGCCAGACCATAGGAGAACAGGAGATAGAGCAATTTATGGAACTCACCGGGCGGCATCCGGGAATCCTGAAAGCTGCTTATTGGGCCCTGGCGGAGGGCAAAGTTGTTGCGGGAGAAGGGCTGGCGGAGCAGTTGGCTCAGGAGGATACAGTTCAGAAAGAATGTGATGAGATCTGGAAAAGCTTAGGAGAGGATGAGTGGGCGGTTTTGATGACTTTGGCTGCTGGCCGTGCACCGTCGGCCAGCGATCAGGGGGTGATCCAGCTCTTGAGGCTTAAAGGCCTGGTGACCGAGGGGGCCTCCAGACCGTTTTGTGAGCTTTTCGAGCGATATATCAAACAGTTGACGCCGTCCGGCCCCAGACACCTGCAGTTGAAAGAGTCAGGACAGGTGATAGTAGAGGGGAAGCCAATAGCCGATGAGCTATCAGAGATGGAGCTCCTGCTCCTGGGCCACCTTTACGAAAAGCGAGGGGAAGTCTGTGAGCGGAAAGAGATCATGAGAACTCTCTACCCAGATGAGACCTGGACTGACGAAGACGCTCTCTACGATAGGCGGTTAGATACGAATGTTCGGCGCCTGCGTGACAAGATCGAACCTGACCGCGATAACCCAAGATATATCTTGACTATTCGCGGCAGAGGCTATAAGCTGGCTCCTGATGAGATAGAGGAGAACTCATCTTCTTAACATATAGCACTTCCATCATCACAGGGGGCTGCTCTGGTTCAACAGAGCAGCCCTTTTTTATTAATAATGAAATGCCTCAATTGTCAGATTGGCGCTATATTCTTGAAGTGCGGCACATAACTTGCGTTTGAAGCCGACGTGCTCCGCTTCGCTCCATCCAAATGCTGGCTTTACCTGCCCGTTTGTGAACTTCCGCTCGCAGGCGCTCGGAATTTCCTCAGTAGAGTATACATTACCAAGACAGCTTCGCACGTGCGAAGTCTACCTCAAAAAGAAAAGCTCCGCCCCCACACAGGAACGGGGCCCACGAAGGCTCGTTACCTCTTCAGTCCCATCTCCAAACACTCGAGCAAATCAGCTTCAAACTGAGTGCCACGTGGGTTAATGAGGTGAAAATTCTTGTCGGCGTCTACCTTCAAAATGCGCACTGACTTCCCATCAAAGTAGGCCCACTGATTCCACTTGTCGCTGTTCCTCCTCTCCACCGTAACGATAATTGGGCCTCCACCATCGCCAGGGCCGATGTACAGGTCGGCCCTGGCAGGCAGTTGCTCCGATGGGTCCACCTTCGCCACAAGTCTGAAGGCCGCCGTCTCCGGCGTGATCCAAAAGCCATCTGGCCCTTCAATGTGGGGATACAATTCCCGCAGGTTGTTCACCAAAACATCCCTGATCTCGTCTGCAATTGCTTCACGATCAATGCGGGGCATCTGTTCTTTCCTCCTCGTTTAAATTAGTGTCTTATCTTCGTCCTCGTACTGAGGATGGCTCTGCTTTTCCTGGAGTCGCTGGAGGGCGTTCCTGGCCGCTTGGCGCACATATTCAACCGGGTCATGCTCTGCTACCTCCTTCAGTCCAGAAAGCACGGCTTCGGTTGCCTGGCCCAGACGGCCCAGCGCCTCCGCCGCCCTGTAGCGCGCCAAGGCGTCCACCTGTTCGTCGCGGGCCAGGGCCAGCAATGCCTCGGTCTGGCCCAGGCGGCCCAGCGCATTAGCCGCCAAATAGCGCACCAAGGCGTCCACCTGTTCGTCGCGGGCCAGGGCCAGCAATGCCTCGGTCTGGCCCAGGCGGCCCAGCGCCTTCACCGCCCCGTAGCGCATCCAGGTGTCCACCTGTTCGTCGCGGGCCAGAGCCAGCCAAACTTCGGCTTCCTTGTCGGCCTGGCCCAGGCGGCCCAGCGCATCAGCCGTCAAATAGCGCACCCAGGCGTCCACCTGTTCGTCGCGGGCCAGGGCCAGCCAGGCTTCGGCTTCCTTGTCGGTCTGGCCCAGGCGGCCCAGCGCATCAGCCGCACCCTTGCGCACCAAGGCGTCCACCCGTTCGTCGTGGGCCAGGGCCAGCAGGATTTCGGCGGCGACCTCGGTCTGCCCCAGGCAGCCTAGCGCCCTTGCCGCCTTTTCGCGCAACCAGGTGTACACCTTCTCGTCGCGGGCCAGGGCCAGCAGGATTTCGGTCTGGCCCAGGCGGCCCAGCGCCTCCACCACCTCTCGGCGCACCAAGGCGTCCACCTGTTCGTCGCGGGCCAGAGCCAGCAATGCCTCGGTCTGGCCCAGGCGGCCCAGCGCCTCCGCCGCATCTTCCGCATTTTTGCGCACCCAGGCGTCCACCCGTTCGTCGCGGGCCAGGGATAGCAGTTCATCGGACACCTGTTTCTGAAAAGCGTCCGTAGGGCAGGCTCCCTGGATCAGAGCCTCAACAACAAGCTTCAGGTGGCCGGGAAGTTCCCACAACAACCGTATAGATTCCTGCGGCTCTTGCTGTGGCTCTCGTATGATACGCCCTAGGAAATCGGTGGCTTCCTTCTCCCTCAGCAGGCTACCCAGGAGCAAGGCGGTCTCCCGCCAGTCGTCTTCGTAGAGGTGAGGGCGCAGCCAGGCCCAGGTATCGTCGGCATCTCGCTTCCACCGCCTGGTCAGCCGCCGGGCCACAAAATACTCCTGGAAGGTCAAGTGACGGAAGGCCAGCAGGCGGCGTAGTTCCCTGGCCTCGCGCCCATAGGCGATGAGCAGGCCCACTTCGACCCGCAGGTTCATGAGCAGGGCGCATCCGTCTTCCACGCCATTCACTTCCTGCTCCAGCGCTTCGGCCAGCCCGCCTTCGTCGTGGGCGCCTTCGACCTGCATGGCCCAGGCCACGGCCTCCAACGCCTCCTGAATTCGTCTGGGCGGTAGCTCCAGGCCGCGAGCCTCGGCGCGAGGGATGAGCACATCTTCAACGTACAGACGGTAGAGCGCGGCGCGGCTGCGGGCAACCTCACCTGTCCTGGCGTAGACGGAGATAGCCAGTCGTAGGAGCAGAGGGTTGGTGAGCCCTCCTTTCAGGCTGCGCTGCTCTTTGAGTTGCGTCCAGAGTATGTTGGCCTGCCCCTCTTTCTCCGAATCGAGCGCCCGCAGCCACCCGGCAACGTAGTGGCGGGCCGTTTCTTCGTCGTCGAGAGGGCGCAGGGTGTAGGGCTTAAAGTCCTCTTCGTCCAAGCCCGGCCCCTCGCGATAGGCGGCGATGCGCGAGGTGACGACGATGCGCTGGTTTCTCCCCTGCGAGTCGCGGGCGAAATTCTGGATGAGTCTTATCACCTCGGCGCGGTTCTGGATGGGGACTTCGTCCAGGCCGTCCAAGAGCAAGGCCAGCCGCTCGCCCTCCAGCCAGGCACGGGCCAGCGTCTCGGGGACGAATCTATCGTACAGGCTGGCGACGATGAAGTCATCCAGCCGCCGCTTGCCCTGGTAGTTGCGCAGCTCGATGCGCAGCGGCAGGCGCGGCTCGTCGGGCAGGCCCAGGTCGTCCAGGTTGGGCTGGTGGTCACCGCCTTCTTCAGCTCGGAGGTCGTTGGTGAAGCACAGGGCGATGTATTGCAAGAGCGTGGTCTTGCCCGCCCCCGGCTCGCCCAGAATAAGCAGGTGTTGATGCTGGCGCAATACTTCCGGCAGAGGGGCGGGCGGCTCTTTGCGGGCGAGGGCGGCTTCCCTCTCCATCTCCTGGGGAAGCGACTGGCCGGGGGGCAGGTCCGTTTCCTGCTCGCGGCGGGGCGTGGGTTGAGCCTGGAGCATGACGTACACCTCGGTGAGGGGCATTTCTGGCTCGCCCTCAGTCTCCAGGTAGCGGCATTCGTGGTAGACTTGGTCCACGTAGTCCCGCAGGGCCGGCACCAGGCGATCAGGCTGGCCTTCTAGCAACTTCAGCTCTGCTTCAAGCCGCGCAATTTCTTTCTTTTCGCCCTCGATCTGGTTCTGTACCCAGACAGGCACGTCAATGCCGTACTTGGCCTCTTTCTCTTGCAGGCGACGGAGGTTGCGCTTGTGTTCGCCCAGCTTTTCTGTTAATTCATCCTTCTCGGTGAGTGGCATAGGCTTGCCCCGCTCAAAGTCCTCTGTCGGTGGGGTCATCTCGTCTGGCCTATTAAAACCCTTCCGCCTTCTATCCCTCAGAGCGATAAAGTAAACCGCCGGTAGATCAAAGCCCGTGCTTTAGCCGAAATCTTATTGCGACCAGGAGGGCCAATTCTCATTCTCGGGAGTATTAGTGATCCGTACCTGTTTGCTTCCATCAGAACTCATCACATATATCTCTTGGTTGCCATCCCTATCAGAGATGAAAGTGATCTTATCGCCATCGGGAGACCAATTAGGCTGCCAGTCATTAGCGGGGTTATTCGTTAGATGTGTCTCACCTGAGCCGTCCATATTAATAACGAAGATATCACCATCTTTCACGAAAGCGATTCTCACATCATCTGGTGCCCAGTCTGGCCATGATCCGTATCCTTGTGTTAAGCTTCTGCTCGTTTGAAGGGAGTCAGCGATGCTTAACCCACTTGTTCCTTCAAATACAGGCCGACCATACGTCGATAAATCTGGCCGTGTTCCGGTACCTATATTGATTGGCTCTGTAATATAACTGGTGCCAGGATCAACTATCCTCTTATAGTAGATTGTGTTTCCTTGAGAGTAAGCAATATATTCCGCATCACTTCTAATGTCCACACTCGTGATTTGAGAATCATATATAATTTTTTGCTGATTACTGCCATCGATACCCATTGTCCATATCTCGCCATTTCTAAGAAAAGCTATTTTCTTGCCATCAGGAGTTGCGCTTAAGTCATTGACCCCGCCTTCAAATATCTTTTGCTTATTAGTACCATCGGCATTCATAACGTAAATTCCATCATCCAGGGCATAGGTAATTTTGCCGCTGAGCGGAGGGAAATCCGCAGGGAAATCCGTAGGTGTGGGTGTGCTAGAGACAACAGTGGCTATTTTCCCTACACCGATCACTACCGTGACCCTTTGACCGAAAAGCTGGCCGGAAGGGTCTTGCATCTGCCACACACCGGTATAGGTGTCGTCCGTTTGCGGCGCGTACATCGTGACACTGATATCGGCTGTCTCGCCTGGGGCAGTGGCCGGTACAGGCTGAGAGGCCGAAGCGTCCATCTGATCGCCGGAGACAAAGACCAGACTATAGCCCTCACCCCAAGCACAAGAGCCGCTGTTGCGTAAGCGCCATACCTTATCGAACTGCTCACCTGGGTTGAAGATGGTGTTGTCTGGAACAGTCACATCGGTCACAAAGGCGGCGGCATCAGCACAGGTCGGCGTGGGCGTGTCGATTGGGGGTAGAGGGGTTTCCACTGCTCTAGGGGTTGCGATCACAGGCGTGCTGGTCGGTTCTGCGCCGCCCCAGGCCAGGACGAATAGCGGGAAGGCGGCATAATTGGTCGAGGTTTCGGTCGTGGGATGTTGAGCGCCACCGGTCAGTTCTTGGACTCGGTTTGTCACGTAGGAGTTCAGTTCGAATGTGTCGATGATATCGTTCCGGTTGTAATCAGCTCCGCCCGCCAAGCCGTCCAAGATAGCTTTGGTGAAAGCACCGTGTCCCCAGGCCGGGTCTTCTCGCGAGAACTCCACCTCGGTGCTGGAGGTCATAGCCATCCAACCCCGGCCAGCCGTGGCGAAGTCCTGTATGGCTTTCAAGTTAACCGCTGCGCTTTTCGTCCCCGTTCCGGTGACTCCCCCGGCATGGCAGGTATCCACAAAGAGCACGCTTAAGCCTGGCAAACGTTTCAGCACGTTCTCGAACTGTGACCAAAGAATGGCCGTGCTTCGTAACCTTTCAGGGTCGCCATCGTGGGGCAGGAAGTAGTAATCTCCTGTCAACTCGTGCAGATGGCCGTGGCCGGAGACGAAAATGATGGCCATGTCGTACTGCTTTGTCTCGCGCAGCATCCAATCTAGACTATCCAGAATATTATCTTCACCTGCTTCCTCGTTCAACAGCAAGCGCGTCTTGACCTTGTCGAAAAAGAGGACTGCCTGCGTGGCGAAAGCGTCCACGATATCCTGTGCATCTATGGCCGCGTACGAGAGGTCGAGGTTGAATTCGTCCCGCTCGTAGTCGGAAATGCCGATAGCCAGGATGCAGAGGTTGGGCATCTGCAAGCGTGAGGGGATATACGTCACAATTATGGCCTGCTCCGTACTCCCCAGGTCGTTGGTGGCAATAATAGCGATCTGATTTTCCCCCTCCTCCAACTGAACCTCTTCATAAATTTCGCCTGGCAGGACGGGGTCCACACCCTTGTCTTTCCACAGTACTGGAAACCCATTGACTCGCACTTCCAGGTGCTCCAGGGGATGCCCTTCCGGCGACTCGACCGTGGCCCGCAGAGTGATCGTCGGCGTTTGGACTATTATCCCATCCAGCGGCTCGTAGATGGTGATCGTCGGCCCCTGAGCGGCGACGTAAAGGCTCGTCACCAGCACCAGCAAGATGACACACAATACAACCAGTAAGACTTTGCGTTTCATTCGCTCTCCTCCCTCGGAAGGCTCTCGGCGAAACTCACTTCACGTGAGCAAAGGTGATCTTCTCGTGAAAGAAGCGGCCTTCTCTCAATTCCAGCAGCTTCAGCACCGGGTCAACGCCCTTGCCGCCTGGCAATGACTTCGGGTGCAGGTGTGGCTTTACGTCCTCGTCATACGAGAACGGTTGGGTCGAAGCTACGGCGAAAAACTGCTCCCAACCCTCTCTGTCATCGAGCTCAAACTCGATGGTCTGGTAATCTTCACCCGCTATGACCTGTCCGGCTTCGTGGCTGTCGTAAGGCCAGAGCGGGGTGAACTTCCCGGCGATGTCCAGGCTGAACAGGTAAGCGTAGCCGTCGGCTGCGGGAGTGAAGTGAAAGATGAGTTTATCTCTATACCTGTACTTCCCTCCCTCAACGCCTGGGACGAACTCGTCGGCATCGCCTGTCTTGACCTCAAACCAGAAAGCAAGTTCAATGGGTTCTGCTCTCTGGATAACCCAGGCGATGATGACACCTACAACCACTACGACAAAAAGTCCTATCAAAATCTCACGGACAGGGACTCTCTGATGGAGCACGTCAACCGATAGTGTAGTCTCTACTGACTTCTCCCCCCAGAGGGCTTCCAGCTTCGTCTCTACCTGCTGCAACCCCTTCTGCTCCCGTTCCAACCTCCTGTGCAGGTGCGGGGGGCTATCCAGTGAGCCATGTAAAGCCAGCTTCTCTTCCAGGTCACGGATGTTCGCCTGATGAATGGCCCGCAGCCTCTCCAGGTGTTCAATTTCCTGCTCTCTATCCGACATAAGTTCCCCTCCGGACGATCCACGAAATGCCGAACCCTCAAGCGCCAAAACGACGAAGAGCCTGGCCGGTTTGCGGTGGGCAGGCTCCTGTGGTATAATGTCTTCACAAAGTCGGGTTCTTCAGCGCATCCCGGCTACATAATTGGGTTAAGCCTCGGTTGGTTGTCAGGCCATGCGAGGCTTTTCTCTTGTATGTCTATTATATCATCTCTCACCTTTCGTGGCAAACTGGCACAAAAAGAAGTCCCCACTATCAAGACTGGACTGGTCGTCGGAGCGCGAGCAGCGCTTAGGTGGTTGCGCCGGTTGCCTTTTCTCAGACAAGGCCGCTCTTTTCTGTGGAGGATGTGGAGGCCGGGGCCAGGGCGGAGATGGGGACCAGAGCCGGGGCCAAGACGCTGGTGGACTTGGAAGCCGACCTTGAGGAGAGATTCGAGGTCATCGATGTCCATCTCTGCCAGATAGAGGGATAGCTCTCTCTTACGTAGCGAAAAGGGGAGCAGGCTGTAGAGCCTGCGCCCTGGTGTTTATCTGCACAACTTGCGAGCCTTCCACTCGCAGGCATTCGGAGTTTTCCCCCAAGGAAAGCATTCCTATCGCATCCTAAAGAGCGACTCCTCACCGCTCAAAGACTGGAAGATGCCCAGAAGACGAATGCTTTTTATGCAGCACAAACGTTCTGAAATTTTTAACCAAATCTTAACCTGAGCTTTACCTGAAAATAACCTTTTCGTGGTATAATGTCTTTAGGAGAAAGTGTTTTTGTCAAATAAAATAGGACCATTTGATCACCGAAAACAGTGCCACTTTGGACATCTCGCTTGAATCTTGACAATCGAAAACATAGGAGCGCCGCTCCAAACAAATAAAGCCTCGTCGCGTGCCCAGCTAAGCTCAAGTCAGCTAGCCGGTGGGAGTCCGGTCAGGGTAAAGGCCAGGCTGCCCTGTAGGGACCACCCGGCGTCAGGAGTAATCCGAGCGTCGAAGCAGTGTCATCCCAACCCGGCAGTCCGTAACATAAAGCGAATCCTGCCGCGTCGTAATTTATTGCCCGAGAGGGACCAAGAGGGAGCCGAGCCCTGGGCGAGGGGGCGAAGGCCAGGGAAGGCGTGAAGAGCCTGGTGGGGCAGCGCCGAAGAACCCTCCGGCGTAGGGGGAGCGGAATGTCGGGAGAGTTGGCGTGGGAACTGGGGAGGCCCCACCGGGTCTGCAAACAACGCTTGCAGAAACCACAGTTATAAGCGGAGAACCCGTGAAATGGTGTGGAAAGCCCGGTTGGGGAGTCGGAGGGGTTCATAGTACTGAGGATGGCAAGGACAACATAACCTTGCTGGAGGGAAGGGGCCCTACTTTGCTCAGGCGTCCAAAGGAGGTAAGAGTGAGGGAATGCCACAGGCTAACGACCCCCTAGACAAAGCTCGAGAACTTCAGCGGGCGCTATATCGGGCGGCCAAACGGAGTGCCACCCGGCGATTCCATGCGCTGTACGACAAGGTGTATCGGAAGGACATCTTGGAGCGAGCGTGGGAGTTGGTCAGGGCCAACCGGGGAGCGGCTGGCGTAGACGGCCAAACCATCCAAGCTATCGAAGGAGAAGGCGTAGAGGCATTTCTCACCCAGATACAGCAGGAACTCCGAGAGGGGAGCTATCGGCCACAACCGGTGCGGCGGGTGTATATAGCCAAACCGGACGGGCGACAGCGGCCATTAGGAATTCCTGCGGTCCGCGATCGAGTGGTGCAAATGGCGGTGAAGATCGTCATCGAACCCATCTTTGAGGCGGACTTTCAGCCCTGTAGTTTTGGGTTTCGCCCGAGACGGTCTGCCCACGATGCAAATGAGGTAATTCGGCAGACGGTGAACCGCGGGTATGATTGGGTGGTAGATGCCGACATAAAGAGCTATTTCGACACCATTAGCCAGGAGAAGTTGATGGCAATGGTGACGAAGCGAATTAGCGATCGGCGAATGCTGAAGCTGATTCAGAAGTTCTTGAAGGCCGGAGTCCTCGAAGAGGGGAAGGTACGGACGGCAACGGCGGGTACGCCCCAGGGAGGCGTCCTGAGTCCTTTACTGGCGAGCATCTACTTGAACTACCTGGATAAGGTATGGATGGAACGGTGTCGCCAGGTGGGCGTTCTGGTGCGATATGCGGATGATCTGGTGGTACTGTGCCGCAACGAGGAGGATGCGCGGGAGGCTCTGCGGCGACTGGGAGTTGTTATGGAACGCCTGGAGCTGAGGCTGCATCCCGAAAAGACCCGGTTGGTGGGCCTGAAGGGAGGACGAGAAGGATTTGACTTCTTGGGGTTTCACCATCGGAAGGTGCTGTCGTGGCGGTACAGGCGGTATTATCTGCAACGCTGGCCGGGGCGCAGGGCGATGAAAGCTATCCGGGAGAAGATACGAGCTATCGTAGGTGGACTGCAAGGTCTGGGTCGAAGTCTGAAGGAGGTGATTGACGAGCTCAACCCTGTCCTGAGAGGCTGGGGGAACTACTTTGCGGTAGGGAACTCGTCAAAGAAGCTCCAGCAGATAGACAGCTATGCGAGGGAAAAGCTGTGTTTGTTCCTGAGTAAGAAACACGGCAAATCCGGGCGGGGCTGGGATATGCGATGGCGACATATTGACTTCCGGGCAGAAGGGCTTTACCAACTCAGTGGAACGGTACGGTGGCACAGGTACACCGTGAATGCCCTCGGGTGAAGAGCATCGGAGAGCCGTGTGCGGGAGAACCGTGCGCCGTGTCACGCACCGAGAGAACTGCCAACAGAGTTGGCCGGAGTTCAGGGCGGATGACTCCGAGGCGAACAACTAACCTGGACTCGAAAGGGAAAGGGGACAAGAGCATGTTTGTAAAGCGGGGAGCAACAGAAGACGTGTATGTTGTGGCCCTGCAACGCCTGAGCGATATGGCTAAAGCTAGACTGCCTAAACCCCAATGTCCAGCGGCGGAACCGCACGCTCTTCGGTAGCACGTCTGTACACCGATGCCATCAGTAGCCACAAACTGGGGTTTTGTTCGTGGTATGCCCTGACTGATGGGCGATGAGAAGCGATCTCATTCAAGGGCATGAGTAGGGAGCCTAAGTCGCTCTAGTACGTTCCTCAGTGACGGAACACGGGATCGCCTAAGGGGCGCGAGCCCTAAGGTGACGGAGTTCCCATAGTAGTCGTGGGAGTAACGCCCCACCAGGGAGGGCGGGAGAGCCGTTCGCAGGGCGAAGGGGAACAGGTGACCTGATGACAGGAACTGTGAGGTACGCGAGATGCGAACAGCCGAAACAGTACTGAGCATCATTCGAGAACGGGGACAACGTGGGCCGCCACTAGAAAGGTTGTATCGGCAACTCTACAATCGCGACTTATATCTACGCGCCTATGGCAAACTATATGCCAACAAGGGCGCAATGACCCCAGGCGCGACCTCGGAGATCGTAGATAGGATGTCGCTAGCGAAGATTGACAACATCATCGAAGCCTTACGACAGGAATGCTATCGGTGGACGCCGGTGCGACGCACGTACATACCCAAAGGTAATGGAAGACAACGTGCGCTCGGTATGCCGACTTGGTCGGACAAACTACTTCAAGAGGTAATACGCTCGCTGCTTGAGGCATACTACGAGCCACAGTTCAGTACCCACTCACACGGTTTCCGACGGGGACGTGGGTGTCACACCGCTCTGCAAGAGATAACCCAACACTGGCGAGGAGTGAAATGGTTCATTGAAGGAGACATCTGCTCGTTCTTTGACGGGATTGATCACACCATCCTATTGAATATCCTCCGCGAAAGCATCCATGACAACCGGTTCATCCGACTGATGGATAATCTCCTTCAAGCAGGCTATCTGGAGAAATGGCGTTACAATACCACCTTCAGCGGAGTGCCACAAGGCGGGGTGGTTAGCCCAATTCTTTCCAATCTGGTGCTGGATAAGTTAGACAAGTTTGTCGAACAAACCCTCATTCCGGCTTACACACGCGGTCGCCGTAGGAAAACAAACCCACCATACGTGGCGCTCACCAAAGCAGCTTGGCAGGCACGCAAGGCAGGAGACCTGGATACAGCCCGAAAACTCGCTCAACAGGCTCAAGCCATGCCGTCGAGAGACCCTAATGACCCCAACTTTTGCCGTCTATGGTACGTGAGGTACGCGGATGACTTTTTGCTTGGATTTGCAGGTCCAAAGGCTGAAGCGAAGAAAATCAAGCGCCAACTTGCCGTATTCCTACGAGACGTGTTGGAGCTCGAACTCAGTGAGGAAAAGACGCTCATTACCCATGCACGCGACAACACGGCTCGCTTTCTAGGGTATGAAGTCCACACACTTCACGACGACGACCAACACGATCATCGGGGTCAACGATGCATCAACGGCGGCATTGGCCTGCGAGTGCCTGCCAGCGTCATCCACGTCCAATGCGCCAGATATATGCGACGGGGCAAGCCCGTCCACCTACCGCAGCGAGTCGAAGACGATGCCTACAGCATTGTTGCCCAGTACCAGGCAGAGTATCGAGGTGTCGTACAATACTACCGCCTGGCTTACAATCTCCACCGCCTCAACCAGCTAAAATGGGTGATGGAAACCTCTCTGACCAAAACGCTGGCCAATAAGTTTAAGACCAGCAGGAGGAAAATCTACAGGAGGTTCCAAACGCTCCACCAGAACGAATACGGCACCTATAAAGTACTTGAGGTCACAGTAGACCGAGGGCCGGACAAAGCACCACTGGTGGCCCGCTTTGGCGGTATCCCGCTGCGATGGAACAAGTGGGTCACTATCAACGACACAAAGACGAAACCTATCTGGAGTGGACGTAGTGAGGTCGTTGAGAGGCTACTCGCTCAGAAATGCGAACTGTGCGGAGCGGAGGACAATATCGAGGTTCATCACATCCGCAAACTCGCTGACTTAGAGCGCAAGGGGCGAACTGACAAACGCAAGTGGGTACAGATAATGGCCGCACGTCGCCGTAAGACGCTGGTCGTCTGCCAGAACTGTCATCACGATGTTCACTATGGGCGCTATGATGGACCTGCACTCTCGAAATAGGTCACTGGAGAGCCACGTGACACGGAAAGCGGTCACGCGTGGTTCGGAGGGGGGCCGTTGGAAAAGTGCCCGTTCGGGGTAACTCGCTGGCGGCCTACCCTACTCACGCACGGTTCGATGAGGGGGGGCAGGGGAGGCCCTCTGGGTGTCCAGGGTTCGGCTAATTGAGGCACTCGCCTGGAAACGGGGAGTAAATAAGCTGGCCAAGGAACCTACAGACATTGGGAGCAAGTTGAACCTGTCCTCTACTCTACCGGTTACACCCACCGGCGAGGCGGCAGCCAAAGTGCAGTGTGGACATAATGCTACGCCCAAAGCCCGACAGGGCTGAGGAAAAAGGAGGTGGCTGATGATGGTCAAAAAATACGCTCTGATCGGTTTTCTGATCGTGATACTGCTGGCTCCGGCCATGCAGGCTTTGGCCGGGTATGCCTGGGTAGAGTTAGGCGGCTCGGCCAGTGGCGGCGGCATCAGCAGCAACAGCGGGCACTCATGGCATCCCAGCTTGGCGCTGGACGGAAATGGCTATCCGGTCGTCGCCTGGACTGACAGCTCCGGTGGGGACCACGAGATTTACATCAAGCGTTGGAACGGTTCGGCCTGGGTGGAGGTGGGCGCCGGCTCGGCCAGCGGCGGGGGCATCAGTAACAACAGCGAGGACTCGTACCATCCCAGCCTGGCGCTGGACGGGGATGGCTATCCGGTCGTCGCCTGGTATGACTACACTGACCCGGGGGACGAGATCTACGTCAAGCTTTGGAACGGTTCGGCCTGGGTGGAGGTGGGTATCGGCTCGGTCAGCGACGGATTCAATCCTAGCCTGGCGCTGGACGAGAATGGCTATCCTGTCGTCGCTTGGCAAAGGGCTGGTGAGATTTATCTCAAGCGCTGGGATGGCTCGGCCTGGGTGGAGTTAGGTGGCTCGGCTAGCGGTGGGGGCATCAGTAACAACGGCGGAGAGTCGAGCATTTCCAGCCTGGCGCTGGACGGGAATGGCTATCCGGTCATCGCCTGGCATGATTATTCCAGCGGGAACTTCGAGATCTACGTCAGGCGGTGGAACGGTTCGGGCTGGGTGGAGGTGGGCACCGGCTCAGCCAGCGGTGGGGGCATCAGCAACAACAGTGGGTCCTCATCGGGTCCCAGTTTGGCGCTGGACGGGAATGGCTATCCGGTCATCGCCTGGATGGACAACTCCGGCGGAGACTTTGAAATCTACGTCAGGCGCTGGAATGGCTCGGCCTGGGTGGAGGTGGGCACGGGTTCAGCCAGTGGTGGGGGCATCAGCAACAACAGCGGATGGTCGGAGTATCCCAGCCTGGCGCTGGATGGAAATGGCTATCCTGTCACCGCTTGGGATGACGGTTCTGGCGTAGACTGGGAAATTTACGTCAAGCGTTGGAACGGTTCAGCCTGGGTGGAGGTGGGCACCGGCTCTGCCAGCGGCGGGGGCATCAGTAACAACGGCGGAGAGTCGAAGGATCCCAGTCTGGCGCTGGACGGGAACGGCTATCCTATCATGGCCTGGTTTGACTACTCCAGCGGAGATCCCGAGATCTACCTCAAGCGTGTCGTTGACGATACCTCTCCGCCCACCGGCTCCATTTCCATAAACAACGATGCCGCATGCACGGCGCAAATCAGCGTAACCTTACAGCTTACCGCTACCGATGATTTGGCCGGAGTTGCGGAGATGCAAATCAGCAACGACCCTGCCTTCAGCGGCGCTTCCTGGGAGGCTTACGCTACTTTCAAGAGCTGGCAACTGGAAGGTGGGGAGGGTGTCAAAACAGTTTACGTGCGGTACAAAGACAGAGTAGGCAACGTCTCCACCGTTTATTCTGATACCATTCAATATATCTCTCACTGCAACGATCAGGGTAATTTTGATTACGTGCCTCCCACCGGCTCTATCATCATCAACAGCGATGCTTTAGGCACGGCAAGTACAGGGGTCTTCTTGCAGCTCTCCGCCTCTGACGATCAATCCGGCGTGCCCTGGATGGAGATAAGCAACACTCCTTTCCTTACCACCAGCCTTACTACCAACAGTGATTCCTGGGAAAGCTTCTCCTCCACGAAGGTCTGGACCCTGGAAGGCGCAGATGGGTTGAAAACAGTTTACATCCGGTACAAGGATGGGGCCAATAACGTCAGCCTTGTCTACTCCGACACCATCGACCTCGACACCAGCGTCGGTGACGAGTATGGCCTGACCATCAACGACGGCGCCCTCTTCACCAATAAAGTCACTGTCACCCTGAGCCTGCCTGCCAAATCCTACACCGTCCAGATGATGGTCAGCAACGACGGCGGCTTTGCCGGAGCCTCGTGGGAGCCTTACGCCACCCACAAAGAATGGCAGATCACTCAGTACGGCGAATACATCATTCCCAGAGTGGTGTACGCCAAGTACAAGGACTTGGGAGGCAACCTCTCCAGCGTCTACCAAGACGACATCATCCTGGACGTGACCGCGCCCACCGGCTCTATGAGTATTACGCCCGGCGTTTCGGGCGCTGTCGCTGCGGCGGATGATGCCTCGGTCGGCGCTCTGGTAGTAGACCCCAACCTCTACCCCTACCAGCTTCACCTGCCGCTGATAATGAAGGGCCTTTACACCCCGCCTGACCTGCCGCCTAACGCAACTCTGCACCTGACGGCCCAGGACGACCTGAGCGGCGTGGCGGAGATGTCTTTCAGCGACGACGGGCTGGGCTGGACGTTGTGGGAGGCATACGCCACCACCAGAGCGTGGCACGTGGCCGAGCAGGGCACCAGCACGGTTTACGCCAAGTTCAGGGATAGCGCCGGGAACATCTCGGAAGCTTGCGCGGCCAGCATAACCTTCTAGTGACTCAACTTGCTGCAAAAGGTTCAGTGAAGCATACGAGCACTACGAGATAATACCGTATACCCCCAAAACACTCTACCACAGCCTTAGATAGACAAAGCCCCCTTTAAGGCGGCCAGGTAAGGAGGTTACGTGAAGCCAGAGCACGATGAGTTCCAACGATCTCAGGAAGAGAAGTGGAGAGCCTTGTACAAGGAGTGGGAGAAAGAGAGGGACAAGCTGTGCGGAGAGTTGGAGCCCGACCCTTCGGACCCCATTGACCAAATGAGGCACTTTGTCTTAAAGCACGATCTAACCCCTGCTCAGCTTCAGGAGCTTTTGAACACAGACTGGGATGCTTACAAAGAAGCCTACGCCAGAAAACGAGAAGCTCTCTGGGGGTTTTGGGATACCATGCCGACGCTCTGCAAGGGTTGCTTTCAGATCATAACTTTTAAGGACGTGGTGAAGCCTGCGCACGGCCCTGACTATGTGGCCTACTGCGCCTCCTGCGCCAGGGAAGTGGAGGACAGCTACAGGAGGGTTTGCGCCTTCTGCGGCGAGGAGTTTTTTATACTGAATCCGAAAACCCACCAGTGTGCCTTGTGCACCAGTTGCAAGGAGCGGCCCGAGCTGGCAAAAGAACTCACAAGGGTCAGAGGGGCGCGGCAGCGAGCAGAAGAGGCCGGAAGGGAAGCGACGCTAACGGTTGCCGAGTGGTGGGCAACTGTCGAGCACTTTGGCGGCCTATGCGCTTACTGCCAGAAGCAGCCTTTTTATAGCCTCAATCTTTTTATTCCCTTCAGGTCTGGCGGCGGCGCGACGTGGGACAACTGCGTCCCTGCCTGTCAGTCGTGCAGTTCCAGGAAGAGGCAGAAGAACCCAGACGAACTGGGGCCCGATGAGCGTCTGGAGAGGGTGCGGCGGTATTTGGAGAGTCGGAAGGGATAGGTCTGACCTGGGTTCGCCCTGGAAATAGGCCAGCAAAGTGTAGCTGTCCAAGACGCACCCTTCCACCCTTGCGAAGCCACATCCAAAAGACAAAAGCCCCGCTCGCACATGCGAACGGGGCCTACAGCTTCACTTCAACACGAGTTCCGATTTGCAGGGCGGAGTAGCTCTGTGTCTGACAAAAATAAAACACCCGGCGCATCGTAAGCCCGGGTGCTCTACTCAGCAAGAAACTGGAACCTACCTGCACCCTACATTCCCCCGAAGGGGTACCCGCCTATAATATAGCACGTTATCGCTTTCTTGTCAAATGTCTGGCGGCTCCAGCCATCCGCCTGTCCCACCTCGGCAATAGCCCAGCCCAGAGCCCCGCTCCTCACCCACACAACCCCAGTAGCCCAAAGAGATGCCCGTCCATCGGCCCTACCAGGGCCTCCAGTTCTTCCAGCACCTCGTCGGGCTGGTCGAGGGCCAGCAGCCGCCCGTCCTCGGTGACGACCAGCACGGCCTCAACGGGCTTTGAGTGTCTGTCCGACATGACGCTGCACCCTCCTGTGATACTCCGGCTTCTTCACCGTCTGCGTGGGGTCGCCCACCAGGTCGTCCAGCCCGGACAGAACTTCGTCCAGACACATCGCCCCCTGCGCCCCCTTCACGTCGGCGGTGAGGTCGCCGGTCTCTTCGTCGATGGTGAATACGACTTCAACTGCTTTCTTCATCGCCCCACTCTCCCTTCGCCATTGCTTCCTCAACCAGCATACAGCCGCACCCGGATGGTCTGCACGCCCGCTTTTCGCTGGTCGCTCAGGATGGTTGCCTTCTTCTGGCGCACGACCTTGCTCACCGCAGCCCTGGCGTATGCCACCTTGAGGGCGGCGCGCTGCTCTTCCTTCACGTCCAGGTGATCGGCGACCATCACCAATGCTCCATCCTGCCGAACGAAGCCCAGGCCGCCGTAGGCACGCAGCCCACGCTTCAGGACGCGGCCAACTTCACTCTTCGACACCACCACCTCTGCACCTTCCTGGCGCTGGCGTCCGTAGCCCTGGATGGTCAGATTCCGTTGGTTGCTCACCTCGATCTGCTCAAAGCCAAGGTTTTTCAACGCTTCGAGCAGGCATTCCTGATCCCGAAACTGTACCTCCGAGTAGATCTGCATGGCACTCATCGTTCTACCCCCTCCAGTCGTCCCTAATTCCGCGCTCTTCCTTCTTACAGCTCCAACCCCGCCCCGACCGGCTCTTTGGCCTCCACCGCTGCGCTGGCTGGCCTGGCCCGCTTCTCTCCCCACTTCCGCAGAGCGTTGATCTGCTCGGCCATCGTCTGGGACAGTGGCACGGTCCGCCGGGCAGCCTGGGCCAGGTCGTCGGCCTCGAGCTCCCGCCCGGCGTCGAAGGCGTGGAGCAGGGCTTCTTTCACCACCTGCTCGATCTCCGCCCCGCTGAAGCCCTCCATGCCACCGACCAGCTCCTCGATGGGGAAGCCCTGGGCCTGACGGCCTCGCTTCTCCAGGTGAGCGGCCAGGATCGCCGCCCGCTCCGCCCGGTTGGGCAGGTCGAGCATGAACAGCTCGTCGAAGCGCCCCTTGCGCAACATCTCTGGCGGCAACGCCTCGATGCGGTTTACGGTGGCCATGACAAACACCGGTGATTCCTTTTCCGCCATCCAGGTGAGGAACGTCTGAAACATTCTGCCCGTTGTGCCGCTGTCGTGCTCTCCACTGCTCG
>CAZYHC010000062.1:0-28548 GCA_964646625.1 uncultured Anaerolineales bacterium | reverse complement strand
CGAGAAGAGGATGGCGGCGTTTCTGAGAACGCCTGGCTGCTTTACGCCATAGCCGAAGCCTTGAAGGAAGCCGCCAGTGAGGATGACGAGAAACAGATAGAGGGGGTGTAACGGTGTCCGCTTACGTTGTGTTCAACGGTATCCAATTTTGCGATCGGGAATGTTTACTCGCAGCGTTGAAGGCCATCGGCTACGAGCACGTCGAGGTGCACGACCAGCCGCAGCATCTATACGGCTACGAGGGGCGTCAGCGGTCCGAGCAGGCCGAGGTGATCGTCCGCCGCCGGCACATTGGCGGGAGCAGCAACGACGTGGGCTTTGCCCACCAGGGCGGGGCCTACATCCCCATCATCAGCGAGTTCGACCGCAGGCACAGGTGGAGAGACGATACGATCACCCGCCTCAAGACCGAATACGCACGGGCTGCGGTGAACAAGGTCGTGCGCCAGAAGAAGGCGACCATTCTGAGCGACCGGCGAAAAGCGGGCGTGCAGACCATCCGGGTGCGGCTGTATGCCGGTTGAAGGGCCAATGACCATAAGGAGGTGCGAACGTGGCAAAGAGAGTGGTTGAAGTGGTATTCACCATCGACGAAGAGACCGGCGACCTGACCGCTGACGTGAAGGGGGCGCAGGGGCCGATGTGCCTGGACGAGGTGTTGTCCGGCCTGGACGACCTGCTGGGTGACCCCACGCAGACGGTGAAGAAGCCGGAGTATCACAGGAGGGTGAGGCAAGATGTCAGGAAACGAGTCAAAGCCCGTTGAGGCCGTGCTGGTCGTCACCGAGGAGGGGCGGCTGCTGGCCCTCGACCTGCCCGACGAGGCGTTGGAGGAACTGGAGACCCTGGTGGGGCCCATGGACGGGCATCTTTTCGGGCCGATGGGGTTGTGTGGGTAGGCAGCGGGCGTAGGCTCTACAGCTTGCGCCCTCTTTGTTCCTTCCAAATGAGAGCAGGCTGCCCAGCCCGTGAGGGCATCCTTATAGAGCGGTCCGCAGAGGCAGGAGAAGCGTCCTACCAAGAACATTATACCCCACACCTATTTTGCACCAGGATATAATTAGCCAATTCTGTCCATTTCCTATTGGTAGGCTGAGATGATCAAAGGCAAATAAACCTGGGAAGGCTCCCCGGTCGACGATGCCCTGATTGGCTCATGCCGCATAGTGGAAGGTGGCGGATTGCCCATCGTGCTGCGTGTGAAGATAGGCAGATCTTTGCCATCCTGATCCTTAACCCATAAAGTCACGTCATTCGAACTCACTCTGCCAATAACCATTGTGGAGACTACCCAGGTTGTGTTCTGTTCCCCTGCAATGACTTCATAGGAAGAAGAGGCTTCCTCATCATTGCCAGATATGTCTCCAGGGCCCACCGTCAAGGTGCGCAAAGGAGTGGTCAGGGTGATACCTCCACTGCCATAATCGAAGTCCCAGTTGTGCTGGGTGACGGTCATGGTGCTGCTGACTACGTAAGGGTAGAGCCTGGGTTGTCCAGAGACAGGCAGCCGGTAAGTCCAGGAGTAGGCGAAGACACGGGACCCGACCGGAGCGATATTCTCAGTGGGAGAGATGCTCAGGACGACGTTGTAGAGGTTGCCGTCGTCGCCGCTGACGCCCACCACCGACAGTTTGAAGACGTAGGTGTTATTGGCGCTGATGTACTCGCCCGCGGTAGGAGCGACGTCCGCGAAGGTGTACCACCGCCCATCAGTCAGGGAGTTCACGCCAAAGGTCTCTCTGAAGAGCAAGGCGCCGGAAGTGACGCCTGTGTCGGTAGGATGATGCAGCTTGGCCTCCGGCTCGGTGTAGGCGCCCTGTTCACCGTACAGGCTGAAGCGGGTCTCAGTATTCCAGCTTCCATATCTTTCATCAACACCGCCGCCGCAATCAGGGTCGTAGATGCGGAGATAGAGGGTATGGGTGACGGTGGCCGGAATCTCGAAAAAAATGAGTTGTATCTGATCGTCGTCGCCATAGCCTGGAGAGGTGCCGGCCTTGCCGAAGGTGCAGACGTAAGGGCTCTCCAGGGTAGTATCCGGGATATTAGGGTTGGTCACGGTGAAAGCGTTGGGCAGCGAGCCGGTAGGATTGCCAGGGCCAGGGTTGATGACGAACAGAGGGTAGCTGCCGGCCGCCATTCCGGCTGGCACGGTGGCAGTAAGGGTGGTAGCATTAATGTAGGTCACGTTCAGCAGACTGACCACCCCCAGTCTGGCCGTAGGGGTGGCGTAGAAGTTGGTGCCAGTGATGATCACGCTGGTAGTGGCCGTATTCACCCCGGTATTGGGGACGATGGCGGTCACGCTCGGCGCAGGATAAGTGATGGTGAAAGCATTGGTCAGGCTGGCCGGGGGACCGCTGGGCAGCGGATTGGTTATGGTCAAGGTGTAAAAGCCCACCGGCAAACCGGCCGGCACTGTGGCGCTAAGGGTGTTAGCGTCGATGTAGGTCACTCCCGTCAGGTTATAGCCGCCCAGGCTGGCCAGCGGGGTGGTCACGAAGTTGCTCCCGAAGATAGTCACCAGGGTGGGAACGTTATTGGCGCCCGTGTCGGGATTCATGTCGATCAGGGCAGGGCCGGGGTTGGCTACAGTGAAAGTTCCCCAGAGATCAGATTCCTGGAGGTCGGGATTGATCACTCTCACAGTATGGAAACCGGCCGGGAAGTCCATCGGAACGGTGATGTTTAGGTTGGTGGAGCTAAGCCATCCGGCGATGGAGTCGGTGGTGCCGATGGTGACGGTAGGCACAGCCAGGAAGTTCGTGCCGGTGATGGTTACGAGGTTAGCCACGTTATTGAACACGGTGGATGGAGCGATATCGGTGATCGTAGGCGCAGGGCAACTATTGACCGTGAAGGAGGCGCTTACAGGGCCCGCAGCCTCATAATTCACCTCAACGGTGTGAGCGTCAGGGGTGGTAAGGGCAGGGACATAGAAGGTAATAGTGAAGTTTCCTGCCCTATCGACGGGAGTGATCGAGACAGGAGTGACGGCGCTGCCATCCCAACTTAGCCAGACAAAAGTGTGGCCTGGGGTAAAATTGTGGCCGGTGATGGTCACCAACTGCCCGGCGCAGGCTGAGGGGGGATTAAGAGTCAGATACCTCGAATCCGGCGTATTGGTTGGCATGGGTGTGTTGGTCGGCGTATCGGTGGGCGGGATGGGTGTGTTGGTCGGCGTATCGGTGGGCGGGATGGGTGTGTTGGTCGGCGTATCGGTGGGCGGTTCAGAAGTGGGCGGCCCCGGTGGAGGGCTGGTTGGCGCCGGCGTAGGCAGCAGAGCAGAAGCAGTGGTAGCCGGAGGCATCGGTGACTGGATAGCCGTGGTTGGGGGTATCGGTGATGGGACAGGCATAGCTGGAGGCGTCGGCAAAACAGTTTTTAGAAACACAAACCATATAAGAAACGTCAAAGTTCCTACCGTGACAAAGCTGAAGCCGATTGCTGCCTTTAGATTTTCTCTAACCCAATCACTGATATTTTCTAAAGGAGGTATTATTATTGCCCAAACCACCGCAATAAAAAGCATAGCTATAGATAAAGACGCTAATAGAGGATATTTTAATAGAATATTTTTAAGTATCTCCTCATAAAGGTAATTCGAAATTACCTCAGGAATTAATAAAATTATGACTATAGATAACATAGTTATAATAGATATAATATATTTCATCAGCTTCTCGAGAATTTTTCGCAAACACATATTCCCCTCCTCATAGTGTCCGTCTTGTAAGCCACCTAGTTATCGCTTTCTATTTCCTGGGGTGTTCGTACAACTTGTGGCCCTTCACCGTAGTGTAGTGGGTTTTCCTCACCTCAGACTACTACGGCCACTCTACCCCCTTCGGAGATAGCAACAAAAATAACGGGGCGGACCAAGGCTATCGGCCTTGTACGCCCCTATCATATCACGAAACCAGCTTCGCGTATATGGTAATAAAGATGACTTATTGCTTACATTATTATCAGCGCCACGGAAGCTAGTTGTATGAGTGGTGTTCGGTAGCGGTTAGGACCCCCCCCCCCACGTTTGCCTCATGGAGAAATTTCTACGCTTCCTCGTCCTCGCCAAGCAGACGGTATCCCACGCGTCGTACGCTATCGATAAAAAGCCGTTGGTCAGGTATTGGCTCCACTTCTGCACGCAGATCATGTATCAAGCGATGAATGGATTCTCTTCCCTGCGCATACTCCCAATCTGTACCATACACCTCTTGGGCTATCTCTTCGCTGCTAATAAGAACGCCTGGGTGTTTTGCTAGGCAAGCTAGCAACTTACGGCATAGGGGTCTGAGAATCTTTTCCTCCCCATCCAACCACACCCGTTCGGCTTCGCCCTGGATCTTCAATACATGTCCCTGACGACGAAATTCGTATATCCGGGGCCTTTTCTCCTCTTCTCTTTCTTCTTTCTCAGCAACAAATCGCTCCAGGGTTGCACCGAGGCGACTTAGCTTGCCTTTTTTCACCACGGCGTGAGCGCCCAGGTTCAGGCCACGTATGTAAGCCTCATCTTCGCCACCCAGCACTGAATAGATGATAATAGGAACGTGTTGAGTTGCCTCATGGTTGCGGAGTCGCTGGCAAACATCATAACCATCAATTTCTGGCATTCGAATGTCCAGAATGATGACATCGGGTTTAAGTTGTTTGGCCAAGTCCACGCCTTGAAACGGATCAGAAGCATGGTAGAGACGATACATGTCCTGATCCAAGTAGCGTCTCACACGGTCAAAGCTGTGTAGTTCGTCATCAATCATCAAAACCACGCGGGGGATCATTGCCGTGCCCCTCCTTCAAGTTTGGGGAAGGCGAGGATGAAGCGGGCCCCGCCGGAGTAATTATCGTCGTACTCAACGCAACCGCCGTGGAGTTCCATCAACTTCTGCGCGAAGTAGAGGCCAAGGCCCAAGTTGTCCCCTCTCCCAGCAATATGTTGACTATACTTGCCCCGATGCCACGGTTGAAAGATGAGCTCACGGAACTCGAGTGGTACCCCGGGGCCTTCATCTTCCACCGCTACCACAGTACCTCCTTCATCGGCCCACGCCCGCACACGAACAGTGCCCTGAGCAGCGTACTGAACCGCGTTTTGCACCAGGTTTGTCATGATCCGATCTATCAATGTGGCATCCAGTCGATGCGAAGGTAATTCTGGCTCGAGGTCAACCGCCAGATGCATTCCCGCCGCCTCGACCTCCGGGGCGAGGCGATTCAGCACATCATCCAGAACTGGACGGATGAACTGAGTGCTCATCCTGGCTCGGAAGGTGCCCGCATCGAAACGTGCGATGTCCAGGAGCTTCTGAATGAGTTGCTGATGTCTCTCCATGTAACCTTGCACGCGCTCTAATTTCTCACATTGACTTGGTGTCATCGGCCCTTCTAGACCTCCGAGCAAGAGTTCCAGTTCTTCAGCAATGGCTGCGGGCCATCGGTTGAGTTCGTGGGAAAGCAAACGCGCCGACAGTCGGCTTGTTTCCAAGCGCTGTTGAATCTGGTGATAGGCGTCAAGGTTGGCCAGAATCACCGTGGCTTGCCTGGCGATCAGTTGAGCCAGGGCCAGTTCCATATCAGTTGGCTGCCAGAGATCAGAAGCACCAATACCAAGCACGCTGATCTGGTTGTCTTGCATCTGGAAGCCAACGAGCAACAGGTGATCAAGTCCAATACTCGATATCACATCGGGCGGAATCGGTGCGTTGCTTCGCTGGTCTGGTGAGACTAACAGAGTTCTTGGATCAGGGTCATTCAGGTGCTGGAGAGCTTCATTTGACATGAGACCAAGCTCGGCATAGTGTTTCTGCTGCACGCCGACCGCCGCCCGTAGAAGAAGTGGCGACCAGTTAACATCACCCTGCCAGAGGAAGGCAAAGGGCTTGTTAAGCAGGAAGCTAGTCACCTCACAGATTTCATGCTTGACTTCATCATAGGGTAAATCCACCCGAATGCGAGCAAGTTTCTGGAAGCCCAGGAGATAGCGCCAGCGTTGTAGATTGTCAGCCAGTATGATGCTCAGTTCCAGCAAATCTTTCTCCCATTGCGGCGGCATGACCAAGGGCTGGCCTACGAGGGCAAGAGCTCCGACCATTCTAGTAGCATGCCGCTCTATTAGAGGAGCCCAAATACAATCGGCGGTCTGGCTACCGAGGCACTTGTCGGACAAACACTGCCTGACGACTGCCTGGCAGCGCACGCAGCCAGTCGCGTTCTGCAAGGCCTCGATGAACCTGCCTTGCGATAGTACTGGGGCGGTAGATGGCATGATACGGTCTGATGTTGAGCCGTTAGGTGCTAGCTGGTGCCGTGTCTCATCATAAACAAACAAATGTACATCGTCGGCGTGCATAAAGTCCCGTATCTCGGTTAGTGTTGATCGCAACGCCTCCTTGCCTGCCAAAGCTATTTCTGCCTGTGAAATCAATCGTTGCAGCCGGCGTGTGCGAAGCACTCTCTGCTGAGCGCTGCGGTGCATGGCACGAACAACTTCAAGGACATGCTTGTGCTCCAAGAGAATATGCTGGTAGATGTCATTACGGATGATAACAGAGTTCCCTTTTTGCTTGAAAACACGGGCCACCTTTGGGGAGATATTAGCGCGTAGCATCCGGGCCAGGGAGACCTGAATAGCGGGTTCCTTGAGCAGGTCAAGTATGATATCTAATGCTTCCTCGTCTTGGACGAGTGAGGGTAGCAACTGGCTCAGTTGGGGATCGTCGCGAAAACCGGCTTTTGCGAAGTCGGCCACAACTTTCTGAGCGAGGTCAAGGGTAATTGATTTTCCACCACTTTCCATCAGGCTTTCTACACAGTCGTATCCCAAACGTTGCAGTAGATACTTGTCGCCATTAGTCGCCTCCGCCAGGTACTGGGCCGCTCCCACCTCGAAGTGCCAAAGTTGTCCCTCGCCAGCCGAAAGTAGCATCTGCACAGCATCTTTAGGCCTAAGGTCCTGAATGTAATGAATACATGCAAAGTTGAGGGGTGAGCCACGCCCTTCACCCTGACGCCGCAGCCCGCGCGAGCCAGCCAGCACCACTGAGATGAATTTCTGTAGCGCGCCTGGCTCATCGCGCCGCGAATAGAGCGAACGCACCTCGCGCACGACAGTTTGAGCTACCCTAACAGGCGCACTTTCTATATGGTCGATTGCTAGCACCAGAGGCCGTCTTATCGAGGCGATGCTTAGAATCAGGGCTCGACGGAAGGCACGCTCACTGTCTGCCTTAGACCAATGTGGCACCTGATCAGGAAATAGATCGGCCCCTTCTTTTGCAAGAGCGGCAAAGAGAGAGGCAATGTCATCGGCAGGCATTTGTTTGAAGTCGATGTACCACCAGGTTGCCTCAGGCAGCCTCTTTCTGTAGGCATCACCTACCGCCAACAAAGTAGAGGTGGTACCGCTTGCAGGTGGACCTATAATGAGGCAGCATTGGTGAGAGAGCAAGTCATTCACGATGCGTGGGACGTTGGAGTCAGGAACATACACCTGGTCATTGGCCAGAGAAACTGGCTCAGTATAACAAAACGGATTGGATGAAATGCTCATGTACCGATATCCTCCATTTGCATCTGCTGGCGGGCCTTGTCCCAGACAAATTCTTCCCCTGCAAGCTTGTGCACCAGTGCGGGTTGCAAGGGGATAGAGAAATGATACGTGCCAGCTTGCCCCCTACGCGAGATGACGCCAATACTTTCCAGCACGCGACATATATGAAAGATTTGCTTCAGCTCTAATTTTATTCCTGCTTTAGATATCAAGATTTCATCGATCTCCTCTAGTCCAAACTCCTGCCGGTTAGCTAAACTATAGACCAAGGCGAATTCCAAATCAGTGGTGTTGTCGATTAGCGTTTCAACTAGGGTATCGTAGAGGCGCCCTGTTCTTTTGACTTGGCGCACATGACCCATAGTGACTGTTCGTTCGTCCATCGCATCGAGAATCTCTATCAACGCCTGGCCGTAGAGCTGAACAAGCTGAGGATGACCGCCTGTGTCGTTCAAAATCTGAGGAAATACGTCCCTCTCAAGCTTCACGCCCAGGCTTGCCATGGGGTCACTTAACATCGCTTTCACTTGCTCCCGCGTCAAGTTGCTCAGGCGTAAACGCTGGCAGAAATTGAGAGGGGTGTCATACTTGTTAAGTTCCTCGGAGAGTTCGCGGAATCCGGCAATAAGTAAGCGACAGTCGCCAGCCTGTGCAATGCGCTTGAGTAAGCCAAACAGGTGATAATTTGTCCTCTGTTCGTATTCGATCAGGTCGTCTACTTCGTCAAAAAAAAAGATGATAGGCCCACCGTGAATCCCCTTCATTCGTGTAATAAAACGGGGAAAATAGCTAGCAAAATCGGGTCGCACTAGCTTAGGGAAGCCTTCACCGAAGTGCCGGACCACTTCTTCGAAAAAAGGTTGTTCGTCCCAGCAGCCCCAGAAGTCATACCATACGACCCGCTTCGCCTGCTTCTTAGGAAGAATTTTGTCCAGCAGCAGGCGCTTGACCTCCTTAAGCAAAGAGGTCTTACCAATGCGGCGCCCCCCCTCAATGGCATAGCTCCGTTCGGGATGAGATAGAAGTAGGGCAACCTCGCTCGTTCGGCCATAGAATCGGCTACCTATAACTGGCAGGTTAGATTCGTAAGGAGAGAGAAAACGCAGGGGGATTTGGGCGCGCAATGCGTCCAAAAGGGCACGTTTAGGGCTGGAATGGTGCGTGATCCTCTTGATGAGATCCTCATCAAGAATCGCCGCCCAGTACGGATCTTTACTCAAAGAGTTCAAAAATCCGCCGTCCTCCTCTACCACTATAACGGCGGATCCAGGTACATTCTGGCGCACAATAAGCTCTTGTTCCACCAGTTCAGTAATTGTTTCTTTACCGAAACGGTGGATATCATCGGCTGTGACTTGTATGAAAGGCGTTTTAGTGGATAGGCGCAGACGCAATGTCGAGAGATCCACCATGTAGACAGCAAGGTCTGACAGGCGATCATCAAAGAGTTTATAATCTGTACCCAACTCTCGTGCAACTAAATCCAAAAACTTATTGACAAGGTCTGTTTCAGTCACTGTGGTACCTCTCCTAACAAGTGGCGGCTAGCTTTATTGGCCGTCTACCTTGGACACGAATTCAGCCGTCTCTGAATTTGCTTCCGAGTGCATAAGCTATCCCCGAGGTGACACCTGTACGAGACCATAGACTTCACCCATAATGTAAAGGACTGACCTAACGACATCCAAGGAGTAACCTGACAACTCAGCCAGTCGGCTGGCCGGTATGGGTTCCGTCTCAGGTATCCTTGTATAGAGGTCAGCCGCCAGCTTGGCCGTCTCATTGCTACCAACATAGACAGTGGACTTGATGTCCTTGCCGTCAAAGTAAACACGCTGCAGCAACCCGCCGGCTCCGTATTCCGTGTCGATGCCGGTGGCTGTCACCAAGAAATCCTCACCATCATAAGGAGGACTAACCCTTACACCCCAACAGCTGTGACGCCAATCCTTATCCCTCACGCACACCTCACTAGCTTGAACAATTAACTGACCATCTACACTGATCGTGGGTTCACGAAACACCAAACCTTCGTGGATATTGGAGGCAGCGACATCGCCACCAAAGGGTTCATTAGCGCCTACGGCGATGTGGGCTGTGCCGGTCGCCTTTTCATCCACCAAGCTCTTGCCTGCCAGCATCGTAATCATAGGGTTAACACCAATGCCCAGTTCGCAGAGGAAATGCGGTTCCCTATCACCAGCATCGCGCGCCTGCTTGACGGCTTGGTTCAGGAAGTGAGCGGCGGGATGATCATGTGGTGTAATCTGTGTCAGAGCGCCGTCTCTGAAAGTCAACCGAATCTCATCGCCTGCACCGAAGACATAAGCTGTAACGCTGCCGTTAATGATGATGTCTCCATTTGCCGTGCCCTTGAGGGGTGGCACATAGACTTCGCCCGAAGGCACGTTTTCGAAAGATTGAGGACGTACAATTCCTGAACTTACAGTAGGCGGTTTATCCCATCCGCCTAGTTCCAGGCGCAGTGTATGAGGTTGACCAGCTACATCCACGGTCGTGATAACAACCTGCCGGCCGAGTAATAGAGGCAAAAGCAGAGCTTCACAGCGAGCAATCAGAAGCTCATAGTCAGTGCGAGCCAGATCAGCGATCATCTCAAGAGTGATCCCGGGCATCAAGGCCACCCTGCTCCGAAGCTGGCGACTCTGGCGTAGGATATTGACGCGGAAACCGGTTCCAGCCGACTGATCGCTCACAGCAATGATGATAGCCTGAGCAGCCTCAATGGCGCGGGCCAGAGGAAGCGGTAGGGCGTTGCTGTTAGCATAGCCAAGCTGGTCAGCTTGGAGCACAGTAATAACTGTAGGGCGCACCTTATAGTGGCGGGCGCCCTCCGCAAGCACACGGCCTACACGGATAGTGGTCTCGTCAACGAGAATGACTACGTCCTCATCTCGGCGCAAGCTCAGGTTACGCCTGATGACACATTTGGCACCCTCTTTCACTAGGGGAGAATTAATTCGCATGGAGTCAACTCCTCAGACCGCGTTGTATAGTATAAGTAGAAACAGCGCAATCAAAGAGTGAGCTAGGAGTGGTAAGACAGAGTGCCAATGTGAGAAACGCAATCACAGGCGCACAATCGTTGATCCTGTGCAAATATATTATACCACAATTGCGTTACTTAGTACTTTGCCATCACGTCCTTATGTCTTACCTATACCTGACACCCTTGAAGTGCACCTCTCTAGCTGGATACATTCCTCACTAAATAATGAGTAGAACACAATTGTCGTGATCCCAAAAACCGCCAGGTTACGACCCCAACCCGCCCACCACCAGATACCGCTTACCGTTGGTCGTTTCATCCATCTTCCACCGGCTGGTGGGGAAAGCTGGATGCAACTGGATGCGGTCCCGACCACGGACAAGCTCGACGGTACGGGGTAGTGCCCGCTCCGTCAGGTCAGCGTTGCGCAGCACAAAGACAATCCAGGTGTGGGGGTTATGCGAGAGGCGGACCATCAACTCGCGCATACGTTGTAACATTGCTTCGCGCTCATCGGACAGCACGTAGAACAGCAGGTCGTCCAGACCCTCCACAATTAGAGGGAAGTCCAGGGGCGTCCGGAGCTGGAGTTTAGCCAGAAAGTCCAGCACTTTTACCCGTGGAGCCTGGGCGAATTTCCGGGCGTTGCGATGGTGCATGAGCTGCAAAGCATCATCAAAGGCAGATTGAGACGCCACGTAGATGTTGGGAATCTCCACTTCAACCTCCCTGCTATTCCGTCAGACGCAAGCTCGACTCAGGAGCGATTGTAGGCGTGATGGAGCCATTCCATGATTTCATCGTCGATGTCGTTGATGCTAGAGAGCCTCACCGCTTTGGTGATACGGCTCCAACCCCAGTTGGAGGCATCGACAAGGCGGGGACTTTCAATGGTTTCATCAAGACACAAACCCAGATCGATTCGGCTGATGTAGTTCTTGACCACACCGAAGACGTTCGCGCGCTTGAAGGCGATGTAGTATTTTTGGGCGTAGCAGGTGACATCGGACCCCAGTTGCTTGACGCGTCGCTCTAGCTCATCGTACACGGGCTTCATGGCTGCATAATTGCCAGTGAATTTGTCCTCGATGGTATACTCATCCTCCAATGGCGGGGCAACCTCAGGAGGGGGTTCTGGTCCGGCGGTTTGTACTGTAATGATGGTCTCGATCACCTGCAAGAGTTGACCGATGTTGACGTTGTCGAAAGGCAAGATGAGACGTAACACCTGCTCGTGATCGAGGTTATTGCCCTGCTTGAGCTGCAACAGCTTGACCAGGTCACCACAGGTGATCACGCGGAGTTTATTCTGCAAGCCAGCACCGCGGATGGAGTTCTCCAGGGGGCCAGAGTCAAATCGCCCGACTACAAACAGACCGAAGACATCAGGGGCACCGATTTCCTCCTCGCTGGCGACGAGTTGATCAATGTAGCCTATAATCTGACCAGGGTTAATGGTATAGGCACCAGTGGTCTTGGTATCCACCACAATATGCTTGCCAGTAATAGAGCTCCACAGGCCGTCGTAGCCAATCTCGCCCGGCCTGCCCTGGTATAGGCCATAAATCACCTCAAAGCCCAACCGCTTGCCGATGGCGTTGACGATATCTTGTAAGGCGAAGTTGTATTGCTGTCCACTCTTAGTCAGACAGGTCTCAATCCATTGCTCCAGGTCCTCAACGGTCACGGCCACTTCGTCTTCGACACTGGTCCGGAACCGCTGATACGCCTGGGCATCCTGGAAATTCCCTGTGGCGTTCAGAAGGAAATCAAGGGTAATTCCAGCCATGCTCTTTCTCCTTTCCATCATTCAAGGCTACCCACGAAGGCCAAACTCTACGGTCACAGTAGCCGCATCTGCCTCGCCTCTCTCTCCGGTACATCCCTCCCCAGCCGCTCCAGCGTCCGCCTTACCTTCTTGTAAGTTTCATCCCCGGTACGCATGAAGAGGGCCGAGGCCAGACCTTGCCCCCGCCGAAGCAGATCGTCCCAGCTCCGGCCAGGCGGCAACTCCGGCGCGTTCCGTCGGGGATAGACCTTGCCCTTCTTGACCAGGTAATAGACGTGATCCACGATGTCCACGTCGTAGCGGTACTTCCTGCGCTGAGCGATCTCCGCTCCTCGCTTATCGGCTGGCACCGGGCTGTGCCGTCCCCGGCTGGAGCGCAGCAGATTGGCCTCGATGAAAGCGTCGGGGTTCAAGCCCCTGGGTTGGAGCATCTTATTTAGCTCATCGAAAGAGAAGCTGGGCTGGCCGGAGAGACGCATGGCAAAGATGGTGCTCACCGGGTCGGCATCCACCTCGTCCTCGCCGGCCAGGAGTGCCCCCACCAGGCCGTGAACCTCCTGCGTAGCCTCCCTTGCTGTAAGAGACTGGCCCTGCTCGTCGGTCACCAGAGAGTGTTGGGAGTAGACCTCCAGGCATTTGCCGAAGACGATGGTCTCCACATCGGGCAGATAGTCTTCCATAAGCTGGGGGTGGGTGCGACGAACCACTTCGATGGCGTCAGTCGCCTTGCGGTACACTTCGTCCTTGAGGCGTTCCCAGGAGATCTCACCCCGCTCAGTGGTCGGCGTCTTCTTGCGGGCTACGACGATGGTATCGAAGGTGCGGGCTCGTTTGCCCCTGATGTGACCCGAAGTGCGCATCTCGGAGAAAACGGGGTAGACGGCAACCACGTAGAAACTGGCATCGAGCAGGGCTTGCAGCACGTCAGCCCAGGCGTCGGCCTCGGCGTGGTGGAAGGTGAAGGCCATGATACCGTCGTCCTTGAGGACGCGGCTGCATTCCCGGAAGACGCGGGTCAGGCCAGAGAGGAAGAACTGCTCGCCCTTGCCCTGCTTCTTGTTGACCACGATCTCTCGGCCTTTGGGGGCATAGGGCGGACCAAAGGCTTCGGGGTAGCGGTCTTTGAGCCCCAGGCGAAGCCAGACGTAGAAGAAGTCCGAAAGTTCGGCATACATGACGTTGGAGTAATAGGGTGGGTCGGTGATGACCGCGTCCACGCTGGTGTCGGGCACGAAGGACAGGTCTTCGGCCGTCTGGCAGCGCAGGAGGCACATTCCATCGCCCTCGGCCAGGGTTTGGAAGTCAGCGGCCGGGATGCCGATGATGGGCGCAGTCAGGAACACCCGGTTTCTCTTGACCAACTTTGCGACATCTGCTCCAAGTTGGCTGATAAGCCTGTTTCGCAGGTTATCATCATCGGTAGTTAGCAATTCATATGGTTGCTCTGCGTACTGCTTCGCTCTCATCATCTGTAGGAGGAAATTTCTTACAGGTCCACGTCCCATGCCGCCAACACCCCATACGTTGGTCTCGGCTGGGACGTTGGGAGGCCAGAAAGCATGTCTGCTGAAGGACGACTCTAGGTGAAGTTTATGAGCATCATACATGCAAAATGTGTTATTTGTGCTCAAAGCATTAGTGAATCCTGCCAGTAGAAACTCGCTCAGGTTCTCATCCTCCACGCTCAGGAGGCCCTCCAGCAGGTATCCCAGACACAGTAGTTGCCGCTCGTTGAACATCTGGTGAAAGTAGAGGTAGTTATGGTTCATCATCTGCTTCGTGTTGTAGCCCTCAATGATTGCTTGATCGGGGATCAGTCGTCCCAGCCACTCGGACCACCTCTGAGCGAGTTCGCTCTTGGCCTGCTCGTACAAGGCCACGTCGGGCGGATCAATCCGCTTGTAGCCTCGGGCGTCGCAGTGGGAGCAGTAGTACTCTATGGCGAACATACGAGCCGGCAAAGGCTCATCCAGCCGCCGTGAGGCACTCACCACCTCGTTCTGCTGGCCGCAAGCCGGGCAGGTGTACTTGCCCCTGGACACATAGCCCTGAGAAGGCACGAATCTTCGCCCGCAGGCCGGGCAGAAAACTTCATCCTTGACTGTCTTGGTCTGGAAGACCTCTTCACAGGTTGGGCAAAGGACGGTGAAAGTGCCCCGAGGAGCATTCTTGCGCTTGCGCTCCTTATGATCGGCTAGCATGAACTCATCGAAGAGCGGCACGTCTTGGCCACAGGCCGGATTGCCACAGTGGGCTACCTTCACCCAGAAGACGCACACGATGTCGGCCTCCCGGCTACAGTCTGAGTCTGGACAGGTCGTCTTGTAGTAGCTCTTGATCCGCTCCCCCGCCGTCTCCTCCAACCGCTCGAACTCTTGTTGGAGGGCATCCAGGTCAACCGGATCCACCTCTTTCCTGGTCACGAACCAGGCCACCGGGTTCAGGTCCACTCCGACAACCTTGCAGCCCAGCTTAAGCCCCTCGACGATGGTGGTGCCTCCGCCCATGAAGGGATCGAGGACTATGGGCGGCTGTCCCTGGGGAGTGGACAGGGGGTGACTATCGTAAAAGAGCAGGCGGGGGTCGGCTTCGTCGGAGTCCAGCTTGCGTGACAGGGCGGTGAGCAGCATCATGCGGAAGGTGGTGCCAACCCGCCGCGCCCACCAGCGGTGCAGGTTATAGATGGGCTTCTTGCCTTGCACTTCCTTGTGCACTATGGCGTTGACGAATTCTATGGGAAAGTCGCGTTCAAGGTAGGGCATGTTTTGTCCTTTATCTTCTATTGATGATAGGTTTTATCAGCTCTCTCAATCTCAGCAAGGCATCATAGAGCCACCGCTCGGCGAGGGACTTATTATCGGGATCAAAGATGAATATCACACTAAGTCTTGAGGCAAGACAGGCCGGGTATTGCCAATTACAATGGTCAACTCCTTATATTGATCTTTCTCTGTTCTCGTATAGAGCGATAGGTGGCATCAATCAATTCTACCGTAGGTAAATTGCTTTTCCCATCGGAGAGAATAGGAGATCTCTCCTCAATACCTCGCAGGAAATCATCCAATGGTTTCCGATTGTCAGGGCCTTCGGTGAAACTGATATGATGAACCTCACCACTCTTGGATTGCTCAATGAGTTGCGGAGGCTCGATGGATCGTTTGGAGCGAAAACGCCGCGTGAAGATGCTGCCATGTGAGCCATATATGGACATTTCTTCTTGGACAGAGGGTATAGGAGCCTCATATGAAACTGTAAGATTAACAAGAACGTTGGGCTCGAATTCAGCCAGGATGGCGACACTTTGTTCTACTTGTTTGTCGTCCGGAGTTGAGGCAACTGCATATACCCACCGCAGTGGTCTCTCTAGTAACCAAATTATCATATCCACAGCGAGGTGACCGATATCGAACAGAGCCCCACCTCCACTCAATGATGGATCACCTCGCCAGGATTGGCTATAATCATACCAGGGACTGTTGGCAAACAAATAATTGATCAGCCTTATCTCTCCCAGGCGCTTTTGTTGCATTGCTTGCTTGACATATTGGTATGGGCGTTCGTATCGGCGTTGGTTGGCAACGGCCAGCTTTAAGCCTTTCGACTCAGCGAGTATCACCAAGGCTTGGGCCTCTTTGCTTTGACACGCCAGAGGTTTGTCTACTATGACATGTAGATCAGCTTCTAGACAAGCTTTTACTTGTTCAAAGTGAAAGATGTGCGGGGTACTGATGAGCATAGCATCCAGATCGACGGAAGCCAGCATTGTCTGCAAATCGCTAAAGAATGCCGGACGCGAATTTAGCCCCGCATCTGCAATTAATCGATCAAAGTCTGCGGATTCCATGATATCGCAAACCGCGCTCAACTCAATATCAGCTCGCGCTCTGAGATAGGGTATATAGGCGCGTCGCACGTAGCTGCTGAAACCAATGACCCCTAGTTTCATGAATATGCTCCCTTTCCTGAGAGACAATCTACCAAAACATCTTCGATAATTTGAAGTGTATCTTCCACATCATCGGTTGTGTGTGCCAGGCAGATAAAGTTCATGTGATTGGCCAGTAGCAGTACACCACGTTGAACTAACTGGCGGTAAAACGCTGGTTTCAAGCACTGTGCTCTCTCCGAACGGCTGCTAAACAAGATGTAGGGCATACAGGGCCAGCGGTATGGGACGGCCTGAATGTCATCAATCAACTTAAGTCGGTTCAGTATTTCATTGATTCCGTTGATCAGTTTCTGACCAATCTGCCACAGCCAGGGAATACTTGTCGGTCGTTTCAAAATCGAGATGGTCTTTAAAGCCGCTGCAATAGATACAAGCTCGTTGTTATAGGTACCCATAATTTTGACACTGGCAGACAAGTTCAGAATTTCATCACGCCCTAACACAGCAGATAGAGGAAAGCCATTGGAGATAGCTTTGCTCAAGATCGTCAGGTCGGGCTGCACGTTGTACAACCCTTGGCCCCCAGCCAGACTGACTCGAAATCCTGTTTTTATTTCATCAAGAATTAACAACGCGCCTTCATCATGTGTCAGTCTACGCAACTCTCTAATATGTTCTCCCAATGGCTCTCTCAACTGAACGGGATCCAATAGCAGAGCAGCTACAGCGGAACGGTTTTCTCGAAAGAGATCCTCCAATTGTTGCAGGGCTTCGCCATCCCAACGGAGGACGAGCGGCTCTGAGCTAGCTTTGGGCACACCAGCCACCGAACGGGGCGGTTGAGGATCAGGTTCATAAAGATGCCACGATACATGAGGCGACACAACCGAATCATGCCAGCCATGAAAGCCGCAGCGGATGATTTTGGTCTTGCCTGTGAAGGCGCGCGCCAGGCGGATAGCTGCGGATACAGCTTCTGACCCAGTCTTCATAAAGAGGCTGTGGTCGGCGTAGGGAAAGATATGCTTCAAAACCGAGGCCAGTTCATCATATAGGGGACTGTTCGAGGGAAACATCATCCCGCGTTCCATTTGCTCAATGACGGCCTGATTGACCTCTACGTTGCAATGTCCGAGAACCAAGGGACCGTAACCGCATATAAAGTCAATAAATACTTTACCGTTCTGATCCCAACACCGTCCACCCAGTCCGCGGGCAATGTAACTGCCAGGTAGAGGTTGAAGAGCCGAAGGGACGCCTCCTGGCAATAAGCGCGGGGTATTAGCCTCAATTGGGGTTCTCTTATTGTTCACTCAACATCCTCTGGTACTTCATAATAAAGGCGGTTTCCATATTTAGCTTTGTAGGTTTCCCGAGCGCCAATCATCGAATTACTCAAGTCTTTCTCAGGCATTGCATAAAGTTCATCCAAGGTCAGATACTCAAGCGACGCAATTTTACGTGGCTCGCCGATCACAGGGGTGCCCTCGATAATCCGGCACAGATAGGAAACCACCACCCAATCTAGTGGCCCTACAGCTCGATCACTAAACTGTACCTGGCGAACTTCAAGAAGGCGCTCAATTGCCACCTTTAAGCCACCCCTTGTGGCGCCCAGCTCGTTTCTAATTTCTTCTTGTAACTTCTGGAGCAGATCATTATCACTCTCACTTACTTTCCCCCCAACGCCTTCTAGTTTGCCGACTGCATCGCGAGCTTCTCTTCCTCGCCTTTCCAGAAGTATCTTCCCCTCTGGCGTAAAGATAAGGGCCTCGACCGCAATCCGATAATTGGGTTTGTCATAGCCAATGCTTTCCAAATGGGCCAGTAGCTCTGTCTTCTCTCTTATCATTTCCATTGTGTTAGTTCCTCTATTTATTTTTTATATATAATTGATATTTATAGTGATTTTAGTATGGGATAGATTTCTTGCAATGTCTGTTCGCCATATCGGTATCCTATCATTCCCCTGGGGATGCGCACGAATACCCCGCTGCTTTTCTTAAACCCTGTACAGATTTGCGAGTCAGTATTATGTACAACAAAAGCATGATAAGTGTCCACGGAAAGTTTCTGCATGGTTTCGAAGAACGCTACGCCCCTGACCAAGGCCACGGCAGCCCCTTGCAGGCGATCTAGCAACGCTTTCGAACAATACCCAGGATCAATGGAAGAACGGAGATTATCCTCTTCAAAGACAACGAATCGGTCACTAGCCTCAATTCTTTGGAAAGCAGGCTGCTTCAGGCACCATCGCAGGGTTTCTACGTTTGCATTGTGGGCTACTACCTCAGTGTTGACAACGCCGGTTATATGCAACTGAGGATTTTCTTTTAATAAACGCAGAATCAGGGCCAATTCCCAGACCAAATCGCCATTTTCCCGGAAGAAAAAGAGCATGTGGCACTCTTTAGACAGGACGTCCTGTTTGAACAACTCTATATCGTTGATTTCCAGGCTACCTTTTGCAGAGATCAGGGTGTCTGTAGAGGGTACTTGGTCATGCCCCCAAACTGCTGCTCCAAAAACCTGTTGCTCTATTAATTCTTCGAGGCTAAGTCGACTCAGAAATGGGAGACCATCTAAGGCCAGTTTATTACGTTGGCGCCCGGTACTCAACAGACGTTGAATACGATCAGGATCGTATCTATTCAGCACCATATGGATCAGGGCATCGAGATCGTTGTCGGTCAGATCTTGCCACAAAGCATGCTCATGAATTCCAGTTGTACTTAGCAGGATGGACACAATCTCCATCAAATCTTGTGCATCTTGCTCGTATCGGCTTGGCTCCTGGTCAGGTCCCAGTTTCTCTTCTACCGCTAACTTGAGCCGGGTGTCCTGGTAGAGGAGGTTAAATTCAAGTTTGGTGGGGGGAGCTTTGCCCAATACGCAGGGCAATCGATCAAACGGCCTATTCTCTTCAACAACTGCTCTGGGAAAGAGTTTTGAAATGATTTGAGTGCTGATACCTGGAAAACGGTCGGTGTAGCTTGAGAGCTTCCTGTCGGCGTCTTGGAGAGAATAAATCGTGTTCGCATACTTGTACTTGGCGTACACATCGGCCAAGGTAGCCCGATATTCTTTAGCTGGTCGCTTGGTTTTAGGAGGTATTGGTTTTCGCACGCGCACCACGCGGAATCCTACTTCGCTATAGCGATTCTCAGGTAAGTAGCACGTCCGATTGGCGGAGTGGCAGTCCAACCCATGCCAGCTCCCCCCCCGGAGGCAACGGTGGTTGGATGGTTGTCTGCTGATCAAGCTTGCTTGAGTCGGGTCTGGCGTGTAACGTGAATCACCTGGGTCTTGTACCCATTCTAAAATGTTTCCGTTCATGTCTTTGACACCATCATAGGAAGTGTCAAGCGGAAATAACCCTACAGGTGCGAGACACCCCAAACCAGAATGTTCCCAATTGATTTTGTCCCCCAATTCACGGCGAGGCACGTTACCGAAACAGTAGCGTGAGTAAGTTTCTTGACCACGGCGTGCCACATATTCCCATTCGGCCTCGGTGGGCAGGCGATAGTTCATTTCATTATCTCTATGCGTCAGAAGCCAAGATAAATGGAACTGCCCTAATTGATTAAGTAGGCGATAGTTCATTTCGTTATCTCTACGCGTCAGCCAATTACAGTATGCCTGCGCTTCATACCATCCTACGTAAACTACGGGGCAGTTGGGATAAGCAAGCTGCTCATCCCAACGGTCGGGCGAAGAATTGTAATCACTACTAACTCGCCACTCCCAGCCTGCGGGATCCCACAGGGACTCATCTTCGTATCCACCGTCTTCGACAAAGCGTGCATATTCTTGCACGGTGACAGGATACTTACCGATTTCAAAGGAGGCTGTGTAGACCTGATGCACCGGCTGTTCGTGCTCCTCAGCAAACTCGTCGTAGTTAGGTTGTGAAGGATCTTTGTTCTGGGCGCCTACCCAGAGCATGCCGCCGGGAATATGAATCCAGTTTTCCTCTGGCTTCAAAAAACGTGGATCTCTCCCCTTGCCCAATGCTACTGCTGTATTGTAACGAGTTTGCAGATCAAGTTCCAAACTTTGCTTTTCAAAGATATCCATGACTTGCTCGAGGGCTAGCACATATTCATCGACATGGTTGACCGAATACTCAAACACGGCCAGATCGTGGAGGATGGGCCCCAAGAATCCTACAACACGTGCGGTTTCCGCCAGGGAATCGTCCTTGCGAGTTCCTAGTATACGCTTCACAAATAGATCGACGCGGTCATCACCCAATTCAAATAGTCTGACCGGAACAAAGCGTAGCACCTCGCTCCAATTTGGATTATCCAGGTTGTCTTTGATCAAGGCCCACCACCCCGTATCGGCATCTGTGTCCAACCTTGAGGCAATCTCGCAGGCAGCCAAATACTCCTGAAATGAGAGATGCCAGAACTTAAGGTTGCCTTCTCCACGCCGGACAATAATTCCCGTATAAAATTCCTCTTGGAACAGGAACTGCTCAGCCGCCTCAATTTTTTCCTCTTTTTCCTTCTGCTCTTCTCCTCTTTTTTTGGCGAGATAGGTAGCTATTTTTTCCGCGGCCCACCGAAATCCTACCTCCGTCTGACGGCCTTGCGTATCCTGAAACATTGCCAGCGCCAGTAACTGGTGGCATTTCCTGATTACCATTTTATCTGGACGATTCGGTAGCTCAGGCTCATGTGCTTTAATTAACCATGTAATAATAGCCTCGTACAGATCTGCCCTGCCTTCTGGAAGCTTTCTCCCCTCGTTCCAATGGACTACAGCTATAGCGGTTAGCATACATGGGTTGCGCGCAAGAAGACGCACGTCCTTACGATCATGGATTGCAAACCAAAGGGTATTAATGTATTCTGACTGTAACAGCTCGTCCATTTCGGGGGGTGCTCTATGAGATAACAAGTTTACCCAAGAATCGATAAAAGCGAGTATCTCCTCATCTCCTAGGGTATCAATTTCAACTGTTGAAAAATTCTGCGGCCTAGCCCGGCCCCGCAAAACACCATGTCGACTGGTAAGTACCCATCGGCATTTGGGCCATTCCTTAACGGCACTATCAATGATTTGGACGATCTGGACACGCTCTGCATCACCCGGCAATTCGTCCAAACGGTCTAGCAGCATCAACGCTTGTCCCTGTTGAAACTGTTCAAGCAGCCAGGGTCCTTCGAAGCCCCAATCAGAAATATCGCTTTGCTTTAGCAAATAGTTTACCAGATAGCACCAGTATTGCTTGGTGCGCTGAGAGCGGCTTAGCGAAGTCACGTGATTGTATAAGTCGGTAGCGTCCAACGAAAATGGCAAGGGCTTGCTTGTGTCTTCAACGTAAGTCCTCGCCAGATAGCGAAGAAACGTTGTTTTCCCACTGCCCGGATCTCCAAAGATTATCGTACAGCGAGCACTCATCACCGCATCTATTAAGCGTGTCCTTTTATCAACTCGGTCAAGTCCCCTATCCAAGTCACTTTCCGCCCTCCCCTTACATGCATGTAACTCTGTGTAAAGTTTGAGCAGTGGGAAATGGTGTACTTCATGACTCCCACTAGCACCGATGCCTCTGATGTCAATAGCGTCAGTATCAGACCGCAGCCATTCTCGATAGGCGGTCTCATCTACGGTTAGCATTTCGTCCTCGGGTGGCTCCAATCCGACGTCTGGCAGCCCCCGAGCCTTGTCAACCTGGCGGATCAGTTCATACAGCAATTCGCCCAGCCGTTCGGAATAGTTCGCTTGTTCACCCACCGGGATGTTGATGACGTGAATGTTGCGCGAGCGCAGGTCAGAGACGGTGAACTCGTCAGCATCGAAGAGCACAGCGTAGGCCATACGCTGGTGCTGTTGCAGGTCAAACTCGATCTCGGCATGAATCTGGTTGAAGTCGGGGTCGTTGATGCTGTAACCAACGAAGAAGAAAGTCTTTTCCAGTAGTAACCCGGTGAGCTTGTCCTTGACCCTGGGGAAGCGATGGAAGTAGGTGTGATAATCCTGCTGAGTAATGATGATGGTGTTTGGTTGCTCCCGGTCGCCGTGCAGCTTGACCAGCGTGACTCTATCGGCACTGGTGTAGGGCAGATCCTGATCGCGCACGACTTTGGTGAAGCGCTCTCCGGCCTCACGCAGCATTTGCTCCAACAGGTCATCGTAGTTGGTCGTTACCCAGGTACGTACACCTAAGCTGACCAGCCGGTGGTGGTTATCCGTCAGTTCTTTCCCAGTAGTATCCGTTTGCTCGATGACATGGCTGATCAGCGCCTGCCGTCCACGTTTGTTCTGATAGTGCTGAGCCACTTTGAGTAGGTCAGTGCGCAGATTAGGCGGTAGCCTGATGCTATTAGCCAGCGGTGTCAGTAACTTGCTCCACCCCGGCAGTCCAGCGCCGATAGAAAGCCCCGCGCCGATGAAAAGGGCGCCGTTACCACGAGCTAATTGCTCGACCAGCTCAGGGGGGATATCCACGATGACAACTCCTGCAAATTACCATTCTCATAGTTTAGTTTCCCGGTCTCAGAGCCTCAATAGAGGGATCAGGCACTCGACTAGCGACAATCCCTCATGCAACGTTGCTCCAGCCTGGCCGGACATAGGCCATAGCCAGCGCCCCTTGACAGCGTAGCCACCGCCTGGATGGAGCCATACATAGTCACGCAAGTTCTTGCCCTCCTCCTCACCTAGTTCCAGGTCAGCCTTGTACCGTCCGCCGCCGAACAGGTCTCGTAGCCGCCGGCCGGTGGCTTCGCTACCCAGCGACCAGAAGCGGTCGGTGTAACCAGGGCCGCGGTAGATGTAGCCGTGGTCGCTCGTTACCCATATCTCGCGTCCGCTAGTACATTCTAGCACTGTAGCCATCGCCTGCCAGGTACGCTGCCAGGCTTCCAGAGGTTCTAAGACAGTCTTGAGCCCTTTCTTGCCGCCTTCCATCAGGGGATCAGGGATACCGATCCACAACAGGCCGTCCGCTTCTCGCGGCAACTCCTCAGCCACGCGGGTCTCGTCAGCGGCATAGGCTGCCGGAAAGCCATTGATCTCCCGGCTGTCCAGAGCTTTGGCCGAGGACACCCCGAAATGTTTTTGGCAGAAAGTGCTCGTATCGGCAGGTAGAGTGGCGAAGGTGTAGCTCATTTCGGCCGGCACCCCTGCTCTCTGTAGCCGCTCCCACAAGAAGCATCCCTCCCGCACTGACAGGCCGTCGAAGATCACTATCAGTCGCCCTTCAGCCAGGTCGTCGGCCAGTGGGGAGCGGGCTGCTATTCCCTCAGCCAGGGCTTGGTAAGCTGCCCCCGACGTTTGCAGCACGGTGAACTCCAGCTCTGCCATAGCCTCCTCTCGCTGGCGGAAAGCTTGTTCGAAGGCTTCGCTATCATCGTTGTCCCACCAATCGCCAACCCACAGGCCACACATCCATTGCCAAAGAGTGTCCAGCACCCGACCCTGGATCAAGGCGTCTACATCTGCCAGGGTGAAACCCCTAGTCTCCACGTTTCGCTTTCCCCTCCAAACGTGCCTTCTCGGTGTCCAGGTCATCGAACCCCTTCAGGAACTCCAAAACCTCTTCGGGAGAGAGCATGTCCGGCAGCTTCAAAGACAGTTCTACCCGCACCTGTCGGGACCCCTTGTCCTTGACCAGGTCGGTCAGGGCCTCCAATTCCTTGACCAGCCTGGCCGTTGCCTCGGGACCGCCATAGTCCCACATCAGGGTGAGTTTGGCTTCCTCAAAGAGCTGTGTAACGTCCTGTTCTCTTTCCACATTCAGCGCCGGCGTGGCGACGTTGCGGCCTTCCCAACTGACCGGCTGGCTTTCAGGCTCTTTGGGTTCATCTATAGCCACATCGATGCCTATACGCGCCTTTTCCTCGACCTCGCCCCTCTCGCCCCACAACGGAATCTGAGGTTCCTTTTCCTTAAGAGGTTCTTTCTCTAGCGGCCTGGCCGGGGCATATTGCGCCAGGATCACTTGAGCATCCTGAAGCCAACTTGGCAGCCGCCCGTCAGAGCGTCTCCCATCCCGACCGATGAATACCAGTTCGTCCTCGATCTCCCGCAATGCCTCGCGGAGACGGTCATCTCCCAACAGCACAGCCAGCCCCCGGTACTTGAGGAAGCTGTCTCGTAATTCGCGGTAGGGCGGCCCTCTGTCCTCCTCCCGAACCAGGAGTCTGCGCACATCCTTCTTCAAATCAGTGGCGTTGCCATAGGAGAGAGTCTTCTCACTCACTTCGGTAGTGGTCAGGCGGACGGAGTCGAAACGCCAGCCCAGCCCGGCGTCCTCACCTAGAAACCAGCGCACAGTATCCCATTCAATGCCAATTTTATGGTCACACAAGGTTTCCAAACTGCTCTTGGCAATTCTCTGCAACTCGCGCCTGACCGCCACGTCTGCCCGACCTTTGTCCCCCAACAGCGTCCGGGCTGCCATTACTTTGCGAGCCAGAAGATCCGCTTCGGCATCCAAAGCCCGATCCTGGCGAGCTTTGGGCATGATAACCAGCAGCGCATTCTGATACTGGCGCCCGGTGAAGAAAGATTCCAGTTCTTTGTCAGTCTGACGCTCCAAAAAGACGGCGACCTTGAAGCTGGAAGTGTCAGGTATAGTATCCGGTGGGGTCACACAGACGCCGTAGGCCAGTCCCTTGAGCTGGGCCTTGACTGCTTCTTTGGCGATCTCCTGCACATCTCCGGGCTCAACTCGCATGGCCTGACGGTAGACCAGGGCATCGATATTCTCCTCCAGCTTGACCACCCACCGCCCATTCTCGCGGTGCAGGTGCTCTACCGTGGCCATCATATCTCGCAAAGCGCCGTCCACGTCCAGGGCAGAGAGCTTGTCCGGACGCACCGTACCCAGGAAAACCTCACCATCGGTCGCACCGGGCTGTTTCACCTCACCCAGGGAGTATAGAAAGGCCGTGCGCAGGATACGCTCCTTAACTACGGCATCTTCATCCTCAGCCAACGACTCCAGATCGTCCAGAACTCGCTTGGTAAGCTCAACGTTAACCCGTGATAGCCAATCGTAATGGGTATAGGGCGAGACATCGGCTGGTAGGAACAGGTCAACCCTGGCTTGCTCTCGCACCACCAGCTCGGCCAGGAGAGCCAATGCTCCACGAGCTGCCTGGGTTTGGGACAGAGTGGCATAGCGGTCGAAGACTACATCGAGGAGACGAGGGTGAAAGGGATAGCTCTCCTTCAATTGTTCACGCAACTCCGCGAGATCCCAGTCGAAGCCCAGTTGGTCTCGCAAGTCGCTGTAAGCAGACACGTAACGTTTGATGATGGGCTCCGCGCCAACGCGGTTTACTTCTTTCTCAAAAAGGCGGAAGAAAACGATACGCAACCGGTCATTGCGGCGCATGAGCGGTTCGCTGTAGAAAGCCGGTCGGGTCAGGCGACTCTTGATGTCATTAGCATCAGCTTCCTCAGCAGCTATGCCAGAGAGAATGCTAACGAAGAGGAATACGTTGGGGCGACGCAGGGCTTCTTCGGCCAGATTCTGCAAGAAGTTGCGGGTGGCTACCTTGAGCGTGTGAGGCAAGTTGCCGTACCAGCCCACGATCTCGTCAATCAGCAGAACTACTGCCCGCTCGCCGAAGGCTTCACGAATAGCCTGGCTGATGGGAGCAGTGTCCATTTTGTCAGGAATTAGATCGGGCCGGCCGAGCTGCTCAAATATGGGCTTCCATAAAGGTTGCTTGGGGAATTCCAGGAGGGGCAGGACAACCACAGCTACCTGTTCAGGAATCTCCAATACTGAGGAGTCCAGTCCATTCTCAGCCAGCCAGTCCTGAGCCCTGGCTGGCTTGGTGAAGAGGTGGTAGAGGAACGTCAATAAGTGTGACTTACCTGACCCCAACCCGCCCTCCAGCAGGAAAGCTCCAATGGCCGATTTGCCCTCCAGTTTGGCTTGGATTTCCCTCAGGATAGCTTGCAGGACTGTGGTGGGGAAGGTGTGAGAGAAGAGCCAGTTTGTGTCTTTCTCCAGCGAATCCAGAGGTGAGATCAGGTCCTTGAACAGAATATGCCCACGGATGCGTTCCCAGTCGAGGGTCGCAACCTCAGGACGAAGGTGGATAAATTGGGAGATGGTTGACATAGCGAGTCTCCTGTTTTATCGTTATCAAGTCGAGACCTCTTTGTAATGCAGCGTAGAAGCAAAACGGCCCAGAAACAAAAAACCCCACCAGAGTGGGTTTGCCTCCAGCGGGATTCTATGCTATACTTCTCATTGCCGGGTGACTCAACCACCCTGGCCGCCGCCTCGGGCTCCGAACTAGCCGCGAGGCTTCATTTATTTAAAACCATGATAAAGTGCCGTTGGACTCTCTCTTACGTAAGATAGAGTTTACCCCTCTATCTGGCAGAGATGGGCATCCATGACCTCGAATCTCTCCTCAAGGTCGGCTTCCAGGTCCGCCAGCTCCTGCTCCGAGGCAGACACAGCCGAGGAACCCCGAAATGCTTTCTCTATATCGTAGGGATCCTTGAACTTGAGACAATGATAGATGTGTCTGGCCAACGCGGCACAGACGAACGGCATCGCTTCATACCAGGCTCGACCTTCGGCCTTCTTGCGCTTGTACAACTCTTTGTACGGGTTATCACCTTGGCCAAACCAGACCAGGGGAGCGGCAATCTGAAATAGCACTCGTTTCAGGTCTCGATTGCCCTTCTTGGACATCCGAGTGCGATCAATCGTCTGCGAAGTCTCCAACCCGGCAAAGTAGCCTGTGTAGGCCACGTACTTACGATAGTTCCGAAAGCGGCTGACGTCGCCACTGGCAGCCAGGATGACCCCTAACGTGGTGGGACCAGAATAGGGCATGCCAGCCAGCAACGAATAGCCCTCTCGTTGGGTGACCATCTCTGCAATCCGCTTCTCCAGGGCGGCCTGGTGCTGGTAGTTGGTCAGCAGGAAGTCGGTCACCCACCTCAGCCGCCAGGCACGGCCAGGATCGGGCAGGAGACCACAACTATGGCGGGCCAGCTTCTGGAGTTCGTCCACCCGACGGGCATGGTGATAACCCCTGGCCTGCCACAGCATGGCACGTACTTCTTCAGCCGGAGCTGCGGCCAGCGTAGCTGGCGTGGGGTAAGCCGCCATCAAACTGACGGGTACCACCGTAGAGACGCTGGTGGTGAAGAAGGTTTTCAACTCAGGAAAAATGACCGCCATCAGTTGGGCAAACTGGTTGCGCGCCCGGGTGATCATGGTGGTCAGCTTCCAACTATCCCGACATAGGGCCAAAAGATCTGCATCTTCTGGGTTAGGCAAATCCAGAGGGCGCAGGGTGAACTCTTCACCTACTGCTTCGTGCAGATAGCCAATACGGGCCATTACCCGCGCGTCCATCTCGTCCGTCTTGGGCACGTTGGGAAAGATCTTTTCCCGCATGTGTCGGGTAGTTGCATTCTCCACCAGCAACATCTGGTAGTCCTCGTCAAGCAAGTATTGAAACATTACCGCTCCGTAGAAGCCACCTGTCGGCTCGCACAGCCCCAGAAAGGCACTCGGATCGGGGCAGAAGCGATCTAGATACTTCCGCAACTTGTCTAGACCAGCACGAGTGCTGGGAAAGTGCACACACCGGGCACGTTTCCAGCGGTCATCACCACGCACAAACGTCTGCAGACTGACGACCACTGCCACGTGTTCCTTGTAGCCCACGTCCACGCCCAGGTAATAGCGACGGGGCAATTTGATCCCCAGTTGGGCCAGCAATGTCATGGTCTCTATTCCTCCTTGCGATTCAGGTCGGGGCCGTGACCATCCAGCCTAACTTACGTACAGTGGTCGTTCAGATGCGCACACCATGGTTTGTAACAAGGCTTGCATGGCCCGTGCCCCGTCGATGACTGCCCACCTGAACGCCGAAGTATTCTACCCGAGTTTCGCAAGAGGCCCAAAGTGACAGCGACCACCAACCCCCCACAGCTTACGTACAAGGGTCACCGTGTGCCCTACTGGTCTTCAGCAGTGGTCTGAGCCAGGCTCTGAGGTTGGCGACGCCCTACATTATTGTTATGGGTCACTGAGTGCCCAAGACAGAATCTAAGGGTCGTCGCCGTCACTTCCAGGAGAGCCTACATGCTGGTCTGACAAGCGCTTCGTCCTGTTAAGGTACCAGACACATCTGTTAGAGGAATGATACCACTAACTGCGATATCCTGCAACTCTCTTGCCGAGATAAAGCGAGAACCTCCCTCTAGACCATTATTGTACCACAACCTGTTTTTTCTCGCAACCTTTTGTGGTGAGCGTCACTGGTTGGGGACATGGTTCTGAGCCACCTCCAGAGGCCAGGCCA
>CAZYHC010000061.1:0-28713 GCA_964646625.1 uncultured Anaerolineales bacterium | reverse complement strand
GGACAGGCCCCAGAAAACGCGGCCCCCACGACCATCCCCCGTGCCAGGTCCACCAACCAGCGTGAAAGAGCAGATAGGCCAGGGCCAGGCCGGCAAATAGCATGGCCTCGCCTTTGTGACCCGCCTTGAAGAGCCACACCAGGGCCAGAGGGCTGGAGAGGGCCAAAGGCCCGAACAGAAACAGGCTCTTGCCGGGGCTGAACAGCAGACCATAAAGCCCCACCAGGAAAGGGGTGCTCCACGATTCTCCGGCGTAACCAGCCAGCGGCCCGCCGAAAGCGCGATAGTTGTAGAGGAAATGGACGGCCAGAAAGAAGGCGGCCGGGGCCAGGAAAAGTGCCAACGGCCGGATAGCCTTCGCGCGGTAGACGTACAGGAGATAGCCCAACAATAGGGGCAGAGCGATCAGGCTGGAGAGCCGGGTCAGCAGGGCGTAGCCGAAAGCGCCCCCGGCGGCCAGCAGCCAGCCCGGCCCCGGCTGCTCCTTTTGGCAATAAAGGCCATAAACCGCCGTCAGCAGGCAGAGGGTGGTGAGCGGCTCGCTGAAGTAGAATTTAGCGTAGGGCCAGGCCATCGTGCCCAGACCGTAGGCCAGGGCCAGCCCCAGGCCCATCGCCTGGGAACGGTATAGCCTGCTCCCGAACAGGGCCAGCAGCGCACAGGTCAGGGCCGTGACAAACTGGTTGAAGAGAGAGACGCAGAAGCGGATCACGGCCCCGTAATCGGCCCCAGGCCATAAGGCCGCTACCCCCTTGCCCGGCAGATAAAAGGGGATGGCCGCCAGGGGTTGCCCCAGGCCGTAACGACTGTAACATTTACCGTCCGGGCCACGCATGGCCGAAGGCAGGTCCTCAGCGCAGGGGATCGACAACTGCCCCTTATCGACGATGGCCCAGGTCTGGCGCAACATGGTCTCGCCGTCGGTGGAGTAGAAGCCCTCTCCCCTGCTCAGCAGATAGAGGGCCAGAAAAAAGAGGAATGTCCACCAGACGAGCTTTCTAGCCATCGCTCACCACCTCGACCTCTTCCAGCAAAATGTAGTCTTTTCCCCAGGTGCCTGGCACTTCCAAAGTGCCTGGCACCTGCTCCACCGGCAGACGTTCCCCTGTGGCCCCATCGTATAGTCCGATCGCCAGTTGGTAGGTGCCGGCCGGAATATCCTCCGGGAGCAGAAGACCGCGATGGTCGGCAATCTCCTCGCCCACCGCCCACGAGGTGGTGGGACGATAGCCGCCCCCCGGAGGGCCATCTTGCTGCGTTCGCGGACTTCCCGCCGCATCCAGCAGGTGGACGAAGACGGTGTAATCCTTTTCCAGAGGGGCCAAAGCCTCCCAGTACAGAGCCAGCCGCACGATATCCCCCGGCCTGGCCCTGGCGTCGTACAGGCCATAGCCCCGCAGAGCCACCAGACCGCCCAGCTCGACGGACAGGGGCGACCGGCCGGCCTGGTCGGGCGGTGAGGCGTAGGGGCAGAGCCGGAAATCGTCGTACCACTCGTCTCCGGCTTTGAAGGCGTGTTCAGCCAGCCAGCGCTCGACGCCGTTGGTCGGATCGGCCGGCCTGAGCCCCGAGGTGACCAGCCACAGCCGGGGATGGGCGGCCAGGATGCGCTCCAGCAGGGGTTCGGCGAAAGGCTGCTGCTCCGGCTGGCCCTGGGCGAAACCGTAGATCGGCAGTCGCCCCTTGTAGCGGTTCATGGGAATGTGGTAGTGATAGGGCGCTACGGTGACCAGGCCGTCGTCGGATCGTTGGTGCTGGTCGAGGTAAGCCAGGATGCGGGTATAGCCGTTATCCAGGGGGCCAAACTGGAGGTCGGAGCGGTAGTAACGTCCCAGAGAGAAGCCGCTGACGAGCATCGCCGCCGCCAGGCAGACCACTACCATCCAACCTCCAACCTCCAGCTTCCAACTTCCAATGAGGAAACGAACCACCGTCCAGCCGCTCAAGGCTATCAGGGCCAGGATAGCCAGCAAAACAACCCAGTCGAAGCCCCAGGGCTGAAGCCAGGCCAGGTCAGAATTGGTCACACTCATAGATTGAATCTGCCCCCAAATAGGCGAATAGCCAGGATGGTAAAGGGCGGCGGTGCCTTCCAGCTTCTCCACAGTGTCCAACTGGGCCGAAAAAATGTCCAGCAGGCGCATCATGTGTATCTGGGGGTTGATGCTCACCCCCAATACCTGCACGACGACGGACAGAAAAACGAGGAAAATACAAGGTGCGCGGCACTTCCAAAGTGCCGTGCACCTGTACATGTCTTCGAGAAGGGAGACCAGGGGGATGACTATGAAAGGGACGGTCGGCACCAGGAAACGCGGCCCCCAGGACAGCCCTTCGCCAGAGGGCCAGACGGAGAAAAGGACGAGATAGGACAGGGGGATGGCCGCGCAGACGCCCGCCTCGGCCGGATGCTTTCTGAAGAAGCGAGGGAAGGCCACCAGGCAGAGGACGATCACCGGCATGTAGAACAGGAGGCCGCGATAGGGGCTGAGAAGCAGCTTAAAGGTGCCCTTCCAGAAATAGGCCGGGGTGAAGACCGCCAGGTCGTAGCCTGTCTGGAGCGGATGGCCCGACTTGAGGGCATTATAGAGGGCGAAGACCACCAGGGGCGGGATCAGGCCGAACAGATAGCCCACCACCGGCCGCCACGCCCGGCGAAGCAGGGCCCAGGTGCCTGGCACTTTGGAAGTGCCAGGCACCTGGGAGCAAAGGATGTAAAGAATGAGGATGGGAACGATCAGGCCGTTGTTGGCCCGACTGAGCAGCGCCCACCCGGAAACGAACCCGGCCCCCATTGTAGTAATGACTTTAGTCGTTCGACCACGAGGCCAACGATTGAAATCGTTACTACAAACCTGTTCGTTGTGCCGGGCACCTGGGAGCGCCAGTAAAAAGGCCAGCAGGAGCAGTAAAGCAGATAAAGGCTCGCTGAAAAAATACTTGCTGTACACCCAGGCTATCGTGCCCAGGCCGAAGACCAGGGCCGTGACCAGGCTCGCCGCCGGAGTATAATCCAGTCTCCTGACCAGGAGAAACATAAGGCTCCCCGTCAGGGCGGTGAGAATGGCATTGAGCAGGAAGGTGGTGTGCAGCAGGCCCAGGCCGGGCACCTTCAGGGCCAGCCAGCACAAGGGCGCCGCCACGAGCGAGATAGCCAGTCCCTTCTTGGAGTAGACGTGGCCGTCCGGCCCGAAGATGCCCTGCGCTTCGCTGAAAGTGGTGGTCCACTCCGTCCAGACGACCTGGTCGGTGTCGAAGCGGCCGCGCTTGACCAGGCTCTCCGTGACGCAGTACATCGAGACCTCGTCCACGCTGTGAAACCCGCCCCGATAGCTCAACAGGTAGACGGAGAAGAGAAAAAGGCCCAAACCCAGGGCGATAATAGTATCTCTAATACCTCTTGACAGCAAAGCTCTCCTCCTCATTTCGTCAAGAAGGATCTATCTGGCACTTTTTGCAAAACCACCTTATGAGCTTCCCTCCTCCCTCTTAACCAGCCGCACAAATGGTGACCAATTCGGCCCTTCGAATACGTAGGTGGTGTACACGAAAACACCCGTGGATGTACAGGTGTAGCGCGTCTGATTTCCCGGCAACGGCTCGGTGCGACAGTTCAGGACTCTTAAGGGAGCCCACATTTCTGTTCCCAGACTGGGGCAGGACAGGGTGCCCCAGAGTAAGCTCACTAACAGGCCGAGTACTACAAGCTTGACGGGATTGCGCCAGCCACCGATGGGCCGCAGTATTGCACAAACGCTAAGCACAGGGAGCCACACCAGCGCAAGACTGAGGTAAATCAGCGGGGTATATTGTAACAATGGTGGGGCTAGCCATACAGGTCTAAGCGTAGCTAAAATCACCCCCGCGCCCATTACCAGAAGCACGATTTTATTGCACGTCTTCCACGTGAACTGTTTAGGTGGGGGAGCAGAAGGTAATGCATCTTTCTGGGTAGACATTATCATTTCTCCGGTTATTGCTCAATGGATACCTGCACCTCTCCCAGCAGGATTCTATCGTTGCCGTCGGTGGCTTTCATTGCCAATGCTGGGAAAATCCCGCTACTATCGCTTGGGCGAGTTCCCCATCAATGCCCGTAAGATAATCAGCGCTTTGGCGTCCCTCCTTTGTCACCGCCAGAGCATCAAAAAAAACCTCCGTCTGCAAAATCTTATCGAATTTCAGCGTGAGTTTTTTAGTCTGTCCGAGGAACAAGATTCGCTGATTTGTGATTGCTACTATCCCCATATCTAAGGGCTCTAGCTCTAGCAATGATACCCTGCGCTTTTCAACTGGTACATAGTAGCGTCCAATGCGATAACCTCCTCCGACCTTCTGGGTAACTGATCTTCTACGTAAACGGGCCAGGCTTGCATTTGTGGCCTGAAAATAACAGACTTCGTTCTTTTGAGGCTTGAATCCTAAATGAATGGGAGACAAATTGCCAATGGACACATCAGCATCGTACTTAAGCAAGTAGGGCTGGATGAAGGTCAATTTGTCGAGGTCGCCAGAGGCGATAGAGGAAAGAAGCTCTCTTCGGACTTGTAGTGGTAGATCGTATTGCTCCTCTAAAACGGCCAGCTTCTTTTTGCCCTGAGCTATCTGGACGTATCGGCTTAGCCATGCGCCCGCCCCCAAGAATAAAAGAGAAAATCCCACCAAACCGGATCCGCACACGACAAATGCTGACTCTTTTGATCCAATCAGTCTGTAATAAATAAATCCCGCGGATAACAAACTGCCAAGTATTATCATCCATCTATAATTAGTTTGCTCCCTCAACTCCTGAAGCCGTCTTCGCAAGTTGTCAATCTGCTTGTGCAAAACCGAAAACTCTGCCTCTTGAGTTATATGTATTACTCCTAGTTGCTCTGTAGTCTCCTCTCTCGAAGCTAACTGAGTTTCATCAGCTACAGGCAAAACAGCACCACAATTACTACAGAAGTTACCTGCATCTTCGAAACCACATTGAGGACATACAGTTTTCGCTGTCCCAGCTCGTATCTTCCTCAAACGTTCTAATCCTCTTTGAGCCACCTGATCATTAGGATTAACCTTCAAGACATTTTCAAGACACTGAATGCGTTGCTCATCGGTCTCTACTACACTGCTAAGCCACAACCAGGCTTGCCCATTTTTAGGATCAGCTTGGACGACCTGACTCAAGATAGAACGAGCTTTTGTCTTATTCCCTTCTTTCACAGCAGTAATGCCCTGCTGTAATAGGTTTATGCTCACAGTCGCCCACCTCCCCGTTTCAACCTCCTGTTCCAATACTTCTTCAGACTTCAACAACACTCCAACCGCGCAAGCCTGAAAATCACCATACCACATCAAAACAAAAACTTGAAGGCCGTGATATAATGTCTCTGATTCTACATTATTATACCACAATGTCTCTTTTATGCAACAACAGGGAATAGCACACTACCACCTGGCTCCTGGCTACCTGGCTCCAACCTGCACCTCTCCCAACAAGACCCTATCACCGCCGTCGGCGGCTTTCAATCGCTCTCCGCTGGCCGCATCGTACATCCCGGCCTCGACGGCATAGCTGCCGGGAGGGGCATCATCCGGCAGGGTGAGAGCGTATTCATCCTGCACCAGTTGCTCGTAGGCCCATTCCGTCGTGGGAAAGGTGCCTTTTACCGGCGAGTTATCCTGCCCGGCCAACACCCGCCCCTGCCCATCCAGCAGGTGGGTGAAGACGATGTAAGAGGCGTCCATCTCCTTCAGGCATTGCCAGTAGAGGATCAGACGTATCTCTTCCCCCGCCCGCGCCTGGGCCGGTTCCAGGCTATAGGCCGCCAGGCGGATGGCGTCGCCCAGGTCGGCTACGGCCTGGGGCTCCCGGTCAGAATAGAATAACAAAACCGCCTGCCCTTGCGCCGGCGGTGACGAGGCCGCCTTCCCACCGGGGCCGAAAACGTAGCGGGCCGCCAACTGCTCCCTATCTTTCAGCCTGTCCTCGACGGCCTGATCTTTTCGGCCACCCTGCCAGAACCACCATTCATTCCGGCCAGCGGTCACTTCGTCCAGCCGTCCCTCCCAGCCCGTGAGGGCGCTGTCCGCCAGGCAAAGCGCGAGGTCGTTACGCAAAAAGGGATAAAAGCGGCGGTAAAGGTCCTGGTCGGCGACAATGAGCAAAGGTGCCTGGCACTTCCGAAGTGCCAGGCACCTGGTCTGCGTCCGCAGAAAGTCTATGGCCGGACGGTACTCCTCTTTATGATAACCGGCAGAGTAGTAAGCCTGGCTCAGGCGGTAAGCGGCCGGGCAACTGCCCACCAGCATCAAAGCCAGCAGCCCGGCGAAAACTCTCCGCCGCCACAAGACAAAACGCCTCGAGGACAGGGAGAAAAAAATGGCTCCATACTCCAGGCAGAGCATCAAGAGAAACGCAGTGCGAGCGACGACGATGGCCGCCAGAAACCAATGCTCGTCGGGGAACATGACGAAATGGGCGGATTCGGCAAAGGTGATGAGATTCAGCGCGACGGCGTACAGGACGCCGCGAGCGTGGGGCAGCAGCAGCACCACGAAAGGCAACAGGTAGACCGAAAACTGAGGGCTGAAACCTTTAGTGTAGAGCATGAAAAGCTGAAAGGTCAGGGCCGCCAGGGTGACCACCATCACGGGCTGGCTGTAGTCACGGGGCCGACTGTAGAGCCACAGAAAGAGGGCCGCAAAAACCAGGCCGATCAGCCACCAGGGCAGAGTGGAGGGATGGATGCTGAAATCTGTAACCGTAGGGTCCAGCCGGTCGCCGGCCACCTCCCCGTAGGAGTAATATCCTTCCAGCAAGGCCCACACCGTCTCCCAGGAAGAGCGGCCCAACACGCTGCGGAAAGAGGTCAGCAGAAAGGCAGGGGCCATCCACACAAAAGGTGCCGCCAGCAGACAAACGGTCAGGCCCACCGCCACCAGGTGCCGCACCCTGCCTGGCAGGGTGCGCAACCCCACAGGCACTACCAGGGCCGGCGTGATCTTGGTCATGAACCCTAACCCCAGGGCCACCCCGGCCGGCGCCTCTCGCCCCAAAAGCACCAGGTAGAGGCCCAGCAGGGCGAAGAAAAGGGGCATACTGTCGAAGTAACCGACCATGACGTAAATGGGCACGAACAGAGCGGCGTAAAAGAGAGCGCATCTCTGGGCCTTCGCTTTGTCGTAGAGCTTCAGGGCCATAGCATAGATAAGAACCAGGTTGCCTGTCTCGAAGAGTAACAGGGTGGTGCCCACCAGCAGGGCGAACCACAGGCGGGACTCCTCCCAGGGAGGAAGGCCCAGACTCAGGCGGTAGAGAAGAACGAACAGCCAGGGGAAGAGGGGCGGCCACTCCAGCCAATAATGAACGAAGGGATAAAGCCCCTGATCGGACACCGCGGCAATGCCCAGGAAAGTGGTGTAATCGGACCAATCCCGGAAATAACCGCCGGGTCGAAAAAAGAGTAGGGCCAGCCACCGAAAGGCGGCGAACAGGATGAGCAGCAGGATGAAATCGTGGTGGGTACGATAGATCTCTTTAATACGTGACAGAAGGTTCCTCAAGTCGCCTCTCCTCAGCAACTTGCTGCTAATTGCTTGCTGCTGGCTGCTTTAATCCAGGCCCTTCAACCTGAGCCGGAGCACCGCCCAGGTATATTGGGTAAAGATGCCCAGAAAACCGGTCTTGCTCTGGCCGTGACGACGCAGGATGTAGAAGACAGGCACCTCCAGCATGGCAAATTTTTTGTGCCAGGCCATGATCAACAGACGGATGAAATAATCGCCGTAGCCGTAGAATATCTTATCCAGGTCCATCTCGAACAGCTTCTCCCTGTATACGGAGAAGAAACCGCTCAGGTTATCCTGAATCTGGGTTCTGAATAGCACCCTGACGAAGAGGTTGTATATAAAGCTGAGGCGATAACGGAGTTGATCCTCCATACCCCCGCCCATCACAAATCGGGAACCGATAACCAGATCGTAATATTCCAGGAGCTTGACCATCTGGGGGATCATTTTGGGGTCGTGGTTGAAATCGGTGTCCATGACCACGATGACGTCTCCCAGGGAGTTGAGGATGCCGTGTTTGATGGCCGTAGCCAGGCCCCGCTCCTGACGGCGAACGAAAATGCGCACCTGGCTCTGAGGGCCGAAACGCTCCTGGACGGCCTGGGCTGTGCCGTCGGGACTGTTATCGTCCACCACCACAATCTCGTAATCCAGCTCTTCGGGCTTCAGGTGGCTCTCGATAGCTTCGATCAGGTCGATGATGTTGTCTCGCTCGTTATAAGTAGGCAGGATGACCGAGATCTTCAGAGATGAATGGGTATGTGTGGATAGCCGGTTGTTGACGGTGCTCGTCGTGGTCATATCGATTCGGGCAAAATTTTACCGGGGTTGCACAGGTCCTGGGGGTCGAAAGCCTCTTTGACCAGGCGCATGGCGGCGAAGTCCTGGGGGCTGAAGATCAGGTCCATGGCCTTGATCTTTTCCAGGCCGATGCCGTGCTCGCCGCTGATAGTGCCTCCGGCCTCGACGCAGGCGGCCAGAATCTCGGCCCCGGCCTGACGAACCAGCTCGGCCTGTCCCTCCTGACCAACGTCGAAGAGGATGAGGGGATGCAGGTTCCCATCCCCGGCGTGAAAGACGTTGGCCACCACCAGGCCGTATTTCTGGCCGATCTCCGCCACCTGGCGCAACACTTTGGGCAGTTGGGTGCGGGGCACGGTGCCGTCGCAGACCAGGTAATTGGGACGCACGCTGCCGATCGCTCCGAAGGCTCCTCGCCGTCCGGCCCACAGTTGGTCGCGTTCGGCCTGGGTGCGGGCCACCCTGACCTCACGGCCCCCGGCCTGGCGGCAGATATCCACAATCTCCTCCGCCACCCGCTCCATGTCATCTTTTAGGCCGTCCAGTTCGATGATAAGCACGGCCTCGGCGTCCAGAGGATAACCGGCCTTGATGGTGGTTTCCACGGCCTCGATGATAACTTTATCCATCATCTCCAGGGTGGCGGGGATGATACCGGCGGCAATGATGTTCGACACCGCGCGCCCGGCCGTCTCCAGGTCGTCGAAGATGACCAGCATGGTCTTGATGGCCTCTGGCTGGCGCAGGATGCGCACCACGACTTTGGTGACGATGCCCAGGGTCCCCTCCGAGCCGACGAAAAGCCCCACCAGATCGTAGCCGGGGGGATCCAGGGCTTTGCCGCCCAGTGCCACTATCTCGCCGTTGGGCAGCACCACCTCCAGGCCCAGGACGTGGTTGGTGGTCACGCCATATTTGAGGCAATGGGGGCCGCCGGAGTTCTCGCCCACGTTGCCGCCCAGGGTAGACACCTTTTGGCTGGCCGGGTCCGGGGCGTAGAGGTAGCCGTATCGGGCCAGGGCTTTCTGCAAATCCAGGTTGAAAAGCCCTGGTTCGACCACCGCCCGCTGGTTGGGGATGTCGATCTCCAGGACCCGGTTCATACGGCTGGTGACGATCACCAGCCCACCCCGATGAGGCACCGAGCCGCCGCTAAGATTGGTGCCCGCCCCACGCGCCGTAAAAGGGATGTTCTCCCCATTGCACAGCTTGACCAGGGCCGCTATCTCCTGGGCCGTGCCCGGCAGGACGACGGCATCCGGGCGGGCCATGTCCAGGGAGGCGTCGTATTCGTACAAAAGAAGGTCCTCGGGCGAGGTCAGGACGTGTTCCTCACCCACGATGGCCTGCAACGCCTCCAGTATTTTTGTCTCCAGCATGGGGACGCTCCTCGTAACAGTATGGTGAAGGTTTCAAACGCTGGCTTCCATAGATTATATCACTAACCCCCCTTGTGGTCAAAATCAGGCGGGTAGGTGTCCTGAGCGGTGCTGTCCCCAGGGTGCGAGCCCACCCCTAAGTAGCCATTTTTCAGTTCGGCCAAAATGTGGTAAAATAAAAGAACTGAACTAGGAGGTCTTTACCAGCAGACCAATGGAGTCGCAAGACCGTGTTCTGATTTTGGGTAACTTGGCGAGAATTAAGAGGGAGATCAAACATGAATAATAACAAAGTGCAAAAATACGATGCTACTGATATTCAAGTGCTGGAGGGCCTGGAGGCCGTCCGCCGCCGGCCGGGCATGTACATTGGCAGCACGGACCTGCGGGGCATGCACCATCTGGTGTATGAAGTAGTCGATAATTCCATTGACGAAGCCCTGGCCGGAGCCTGTGACCAGATCGAGATCACCCTTCATAAAAACCGCACCGTGACTGTGGCCGATAACGGGCGTGGCATTCCGGTGGACATCCATCCAGGGACGGGCAAACCAGCCCTGGAAGTGGTCATGACCACCCTGCACGCGGGGGGCAAATTCGGCGAAGGAAGTTACAAGGTAGCCAGCGGTCTGCATGGGGTAGGTGTTTCGGCGGTTAACGCCCTCTCGGCCTGGATGGAGGTGGAGGTCAAGCGCGAGGGCCACCTCCACCGCCAACGTTACGAGCGAGGTATCCCCACCGGCCCGGTGGAGGTGGTAGGCTCCGCCGAAGGCACAGGCACCACCACCACTTTCCTGGCCGACAAGGAGATCTTCGAGAAGATCGATTACAAGTTCGAGGCCCTGGCCCAGCGTTTCCGGGAAATGGCCTTCCTGAGTAGAGGTCTGACTATCAGGTTCCACGACGAACGCGATGATCGCCAGATGTCCTTCTACTTTGAAGGCGGCATCACCTCCTTCGTCCGTTATCTGAACAAGAACCGCACCATGCTCCATTCTCCCTTCCACGTGGAAAAACAGGTCAACAGTACCCTGGTGGAGGCGGCTATCCAATATACCGACGGCTATGCCGAGTCGGTCTACGCCTTTGCCAACAATATCAAAACTGTGGACGGAGGGACCCATCTGACGGGGTTCCGTTCGGCCCTGACCCGCACCCTGAACGATTACGCCCGCCGCAAGGGGCTGCTCAAAGACAACGAACCTAACTTCAGCGGGGAGGACACCCGCGAGGGTCTGACGGCCATCATCAGCGTCAAGCTGACCGATCCCCAGTTCGAGAGCCAGACCAAGGCCAGGCTGGGCAACGCCGAGGTCAAGAGCCAGGTGGAATCGGTGGTGAACGAGGCCCTGTCAGCCTTCCTGGAAGAAAATCCCCGCGAAGCCAAGACCATCATTGATAAATGCCAAACCGCCTCGCGGGCCCGCGAGGCGGCCCGCAAGGCCCGCGATCTAGTCATCCGCAAGAGCGCCCTGGAAAGCATGACCCTGCCGGGCAAACTGGCCGATTGCTCCGAACGGGACCCGGCCAAAAGTGAGCTTTACATCGTGGAGGGCGATTCGGCCGGAGGTTCGGCCAAACAGGGACGTGACCGCCGCTTCCAGGCCATCCTGCCCCTGCGGGGTAAAATCCTCAACGTGGAGAAGGCCCGGCTGAACCGCGTCCTGGACAACAGGGAGGTGCGCGCCCTCATCACTGCTCTGGGCACCAGCGTGGGCGATCAGTTCAGCCTGGACAACCTGCGCTACGATCGGGTCATAATTATGACCGATGCGGACGTGGACGGAGCACACATCCGCACTTTGCTTCTGACCCTCTTCTTCCGTTACATGGCCCCTATTATTGAGGATGGGCACCTGTTCATCGCCCAGCCGCCTCTTTACCGCATTGAGAGCAAAAAGAAACATTATTACGTCTACAGTGAAGCGGAGAAGGAGGAGCTATTGGCTAAGCTCAAGGGCGACAACGTAACCCTCCAACGCTACAAGGGCCTGGGCGAGATGAACCCCGATCAATTGTGGGACACCACCATGGATCCGGAGACCCGCACCCTCCTGCAAGTGACCATCGAGGATGCCGCCGCCGCCGACCGCACCTTCGACATGCTGATGGGCTCCAGCGTGCCCCCGCGCAAACGGTTTATCCAGACCCACGCTAAGAGTGTGCGTAATTTGGATGTTTAGAGTAAAGCGTAAAACGTAAAGCGTGAATGGAGGTTGGGATGCGTTGGTCCGAGGTGCGAGAAGCTTATCCCGAAAAGTGGCTGATCATCGAGGCGTTGGAAGCGCATACGGAAGGCGACCGCCGACTGCTCGACCGCATTGCTGTGGTCGAAGTCTGTTCTGATGGGGCTAACGCCATGCAGAGGTATCGCCGACTGCACCGGGAATTCCCTTTGCGCGAGTTCTACTTTGTGCATACGAGCCGCGAAGTCCTGGACATCAAAGAGCGATGGTGGGCAGGCATTCGGAGGAAAGATGCGGCTTACACTGAAGGATGACCTGCCATTCATCACGATCAAGGTAATATATCGCGGAGCGGAAATCGAAGTGCCGCATGTTCTGGTAGATACCGGTTCGGCCAGCACGATGCTTGCTGCCGATGTCGTGGCCCAAATCGGGATCATTCCAGAACCACTTGACATCTTGCAAGTGGTACGCGGTGTCGGCGGAACCGAGGTGGTGTTCACACGCCGGGTTGATCGTCTGCAAGTTGGAAAGCGGAGCGTAGCACAGTTCGAGGTTGAAGTTGGCGGTATGGACTACGGGTTTGAAATAAACGGTATCCTGGGGATGAACTTTCTCGTCCGCACAGGAGCTATCATTGACCTGGGCGCGCTGAGGCTTCAATTCTCGGATGGAGAAGAGTGACCTTCGACATGCTAATGGGCTCCAGCGTGCCCCTGCGCAAACGCTTTATCCAGACCCACGCCAAGAATGTGCGCAACCTTGATGTTTAGAACAACACGTAAAGGATAAAACGTGAGGAGATAATAGTGTCCATCGTGATTCCGGCCGAATCTGCGTCTTACAACGTGGCAGAATTGCTGAAACAACTCTATCTGGGGGAGACCGTTACCCTGGTAGACTCCGACGGCACTCCGCTGGCGATACTGATCAGCCTTAAACCTGCTCCTTCACCCCTGACATCAGCCCAATGGCGTGAGCGTTGGGAAGCGCTGGCCCAGAAGGTTGAACGTGCCTGGAAAACGAAGCAGAGTGCCGTAGAGGTTCTGGCAGAGATGCGGCGATGAATTACACCGTTGATGCCAGCGTTTTCGTGGCCGCCGCCCGGGCCGGGGAAAGCTATTACGCTCTCAGCCTGAATTTCCTGGAACGGATAAAACAGCAGGAGGCGAAAACATTCTGTCCAACCCTGGTGCTGCCGGAATGCTCGGCGGCCGTTGCCAGGTCCACCGGCGACGAAACCCTGGCCGAAGAGTTGGTTGCCCTCATTGAGACCTTCCCCGGCTTGCACCTGGTGCCTCTATCCCAACCCCTGGCGCGCCGGGCCGCCCGGATTGCGGCCGTTCACCACCTGAGAGGGGCCGATGCCGTTTACGTAGCTGTGGCAAAGGACTTCGGCGCCATGCTGGTAACCTGGGATCAGGAGATGCTGGAGCGCAGCGCGGACTTTGTGCAGACTGCCACTCCGGAAGAGTGCCTGAAAAGCCAGCAAGAGCACCGCTCTGTTTCAGAAGACTGATCCTCTTAATTAAGAGTAATCTGCGAACCCTGCGGCGTCTTGACAACGTCGATGCGCACCGGGAAGGCGTCCTTTAGCTCCTCGATGTGGGTGATGACGATGACCTTCTCGAAATCGTCCTGGATGGAGTTGATGGCCTCCACCAGCCGTTCGCGGCCCTGGGTGTCCTGGGTGCCGAAGCCCTCGTCGATGACCAGGGTTTGCAGCCTGGCCCCGGCTCGCCGGGCCAGCAGCTTGCTGAGGGCGATGCGGATGGCGAAGTTGGCGCGAAAAGCTTCCCCGCCAGAGAACATCTGGTAGCTGCGGGTGCCCAGTTCGTCGGCGATTTTGATGTCCAGGGTTTCCACCGTGTCGCCCTTTTTGGTCTCCCGCTGGGTCTCGAAGCGGACGTGCATGCGGTTATCGGTCATGCGGGAGAGCAGGGCGTTGGCTTCGTCCTCGATCTCCGGGATGGCGCTCTCGATGATCATGGCCTGCACTCCCTTTTTGCCAAAGGCCAGCCTCAATTCGTCGTAGATGGCCTTCTCCTCCAGGGTCTTTTCCCGCTCCTTAACCTGGCGTTTCCTCTCCTGGGCCAGGTAACGGCAGTGGTCGAGCTTCTGCCTGGCCGCGCCCAGCACCAGGCGGGCGCGAGCCTCTGCGCTCTGCAACTCCTCGACCTCGGCTTCTTTACGCCTCGACTTTTCTCGCACTTCGGCCAGGCGGGCCACTTCCTGGCTCAGGGTTTCCTTTTTGGCAAGGTCGGCTTCCAGGCTCTCCTGCCAGCGCCCCTGACTGTTCCGCAGACGTTCCAGGTTAGCCCGTTCCTCGTCGATGTGCTCCAGGGCGGCTTGCAGTTTGGTCCATTCTTCGTCGAAGACGCCCAATACTTCTAGGTCACGGCGGACCCGTTCATGTTCTTCCGGGGCGTAGTCCAGGGCTTCCGCGCTTTTTACGATCTCGGCCAGTTCGGCCTGTTCGTCGGTTGCGTATTGGCCCTGGTCCAACCGCATGTCCAGGGCGGTCAAAGCTGTCTGCCGTTCGGCCAGCGTCTCCGCCGCCTGGCGAGCCTCGGCCAGTTCCTTCTCCAGGGTAGCCTCCTGCTTTTGACAGTCCGCCCTCTCTTCCAGTTGGAGGCCCATAGCTTTTATCTCCTCTTGTAGGGCCTGGTTATGGGCCTTTAGCTCCTCGATGCGGGCCCCGTTTTGTTGCAGAAGGTCAGCCCCGGCCTGGCGCTCGGCCTGGAACTGGGCCACCAGCCGTTCGCGATCCTCCTCCGACAGTTCGCTATCGCACAGGGGACAACGGGCTTCGGCCTTTTCCAGCAGCCTGACCTTCTCTTCAAGGGCTTCCCCCTCGGATGCAATCTGCTCGTTGCGGGTTTCGAGGCCGATCACCTCGTTGGAGATGTGCTGACTCTCCTCTCTTTTGCGCTCTCGTTCGACTTCCAGCCCTTCCAGGCGCTCCAGGTGTTGGCGGACCTCGGCCAGCTCGCTTTCCAGGCTCGTTATCCGCCCGGCCCTGGCCTCCAGTTCGCCGACCTGTTCGGCCAGCAGCCGCCGTTCGGTCAGCAGCCCTTGTCGGGCCGTCTCGATGGCGCTTTCCAGGGCGGCCCGCCGCTCGTTCAACCCGGCCAGTTCGAGGCGTTTGGCGTCCAGGGTTTCCTTGGTGACACGGGCTACAGTCAGGGCAGAAAAACCTTCCTGGATGTATTGCTGGTTGGTCAGGACTTTCTCGTAACCTTCCAGCCGCGCCTCGCTCCGGGCGATGCTGGTTTTCAGTTCGTCCAGTTCTCGCCTGGCCTGGGCGATGCGTGTCTCCAGTTCATCGATCTGGGTCTGTTTGAACTCCAGGGCCCTGACCTCCTCCCGCAGCCTCCTCAGTTCTTCGTCGGCGGTGCGCAGGGCGGCGCTTAGTTCATCCACGTCACCCTGGGCCTGCTCCATTTCCCTTTGATATTCAGGCTGGCGATCCAGTTCGCGCTCCATCTCTTCTATGCGGGCCGCGAGCTGGGCTGCCTTGCTGTCCCTGGCTTTGGCCTGCTCCTTGGCCCCTTCCTCGTACTGGTCGTAGATGGACAGCCCCAATATCTCCCCCAGGATGCGCTTACGCTCGGCCGGGGGCTTGACGGTGAACTCGTCGGCCCGCCCTTGCAGCAGGAAAGCAGAGTTGATGAAAGTATCGTAATCCATGCGCAACAGGGCGTCGATGCGAGATTGGGTAGCGCGCATGGTGGGCTCGGTCAGGACGCGGAATTGGCCTTTGCTCTGAACCTGGAGCTCCAGGATGCTTCGCCCTCGCCTGCTGGAATCCCGCTTGCGGATGATGCGGTAACGGTTTCCGCCCAACTCAAATTCGAACTCCACTTCCATCTCCGTCTGTCCGAGGTGGATCAGCTCGTCGTCACTTCTGGCCCGGGCTCTGCCCCACAAGGCCCAGGTCATGGCGTCCAGCAGGGCCGATTTGCCGTGTCCGTTGTCGCCAGTCAGGCAGGCCAGGTGGATGCCGGAGAAATCCAGATTATCGATCTGACGATAACACATGAAATTGTGCAAACGCAATTTGAGGGGAATCATGGTCAAACCCTCCTGGTTATTACTGCCGCTATCAGGACCGCTATCAGCGCCACGAAGCTCAATCCCAGGCCGATCTTGAACGAAAGAGGCGTAAAGATAAACTCCACGGTGTGCCGCCCGGCAGGCAAGGGCACGGCCCGAAAGAGATAGTTGGCGCGGTATATCCGCCGTTCCTCACTATCGACGCGCGCCCTCCAGCCGGGGTAGAAAGTGTCTGAGAGAAAGAGGAAGCCGGCACCTTCCAACTCGGCCTCGACGACCACTCGATGGGGATCGTATTCGATAATGCGAACGCTATCTGATACCAGGTGCCTGGCACTTCCAAAGTGCCAGGCACCTTCTTCTTCCAAAGCGGCCAGGGCTTCTCGATCTTCCAAAATAATGGTGGTCAAGGGATCGAAATCGGCGCTCATCAGACGGTTCAGGGCTTGGTCGGCGTCTGTTACCTCCGCCTGGTAGACGACGAAGGCTCTGGGCCATACCTCCAGGTTCTCGTAGATGTGGAGTGCTTCGTCGCCGTAGGCCAGACGCAGGTTGCCCTCCCACTGCTCCGGCTCTCGCCCTTCGGTCAGGATGTATTTGACTCCGGCCAGGTTCAGCAGGCGAAGGGTCGCCGTCTCACGTAAGGCGGTCATAAAGTCGTCGTGGCGTTGCAGGTTGAGGCTGGAGGACCCTCCCACGCTCTGGATGCCGTACAGGGTCGGGAAGTTGTGGCCCAGGGTCAGGGGAGGATGGCGACCGTTTTCCAGAGGATATATCCTGTGCAGGCCGAGGTTCTCTTTCAGGAAGAGGGTGGAATCCCGCGCCTGCCAATAGGATGGGTCCTCCACGGCGTTGATGGTCGTCCCCCCTGTCAGGAAGAGATCGAAGACGACCAGCGCCAGAACAGCCCCGCGGAAGCCCGGCCGGGGTATCTTCCCCCTCAGGTAGAGATAGACCAGGACTCCACCGCCTATCCACAATAGCCAGAAGAAAAGCAAAGGATTCAAAAGCGAGGGAAAAGCCCTGAGCAGCCATAAGGTGCCTGGCACTTTGGAACTCCAGGTCACCTGGGGAAAAGCGGTCAGGCCCTTAACCAGCGCCTTGAGCACGTGGACGGACATGCCGTCGTAAACTTCGGCCAGGATATAGTTGATGCCTCTGAGGAGGGCCTTTTCGAAAAAGAACAGGGCTGCCGAACAGGGAGCCAGAATCAGCCCCACCAGGATCAACTTTTTGAAAAAAGGAGCCAGCCGCCCCTCGTCCTCAAGCAGAACGTCGAGGCCGTAGCCGCTCAGGACCGCCAGCGACAGGGTGACAACCAACAGCCAGCGGGCCGGTATCCTGAAAAGGTTGAAACCAGGCACGTACCTGAGCAGGAGGTAGAGTGGAGTTTGGTTTCCCAGGGCCAACAACAGAGAGACGGCGGCCAGGATTAAAAAGAAAATCACGTGCTCCTCTTTGCGTCTACGCCAGGCCAGCCCCGCCGCCAGCAAGGGCCAGAGCCCGATGTAAGCGTGGTGCTCCTCGAAAAAGGGCAATCCTATGTAGCCCGTCACGGGGTTGCCCAGGAAATTGGGGAAAAGAAAGGCGATCAGGCGATATAAGGGCAGAGAAAAAGAGGTCATGGTCTCGTAATCCAGGCCCTCGGCCCGCAGAGATAACCTTTTAAGCTCCCAGGTGGGCAGGAGTTGAGGAGCAGCCAGCCCCCCTCCCACCGCCAGAGCCACGAGCAGGATGGTCAGGAGGTGCGCGGCACTTTGGAAGTGCCGTGCACCTGCGACGAAGCAGCAATATATACCCAGGGTCAGGAGGGAGTAGAACACCACCTGGGGTTGGGCAGTGAGTATCTGGAGGGCCAGAGCCACGCCAGTCAACGCCGCCCAGGCATGGCTCCTGAGCCGTACCGCCCGCAGGAAGCAACACAGGATCAGGGGCAGCCAGACGCTACCAGTCATAATGTTCAGGTTGATGAGTTGGGCCATCAGATAACCACTCAGGGCAAAGGCCAGGGCCGCAACGAAAGCCCCACTCCGACTGACGGCCAGGGAGCGGACCAGGAGATAAGTGAAGATTCCGGCCAGGCTATAATGCACCACGATAAAACAGGTGAAAGCCAGGTGAGAGGGGATAGGCAGAGCAAAGAGACCGTTCAGGGGGTAGAGGACCCCGATCTGTCCTTCGGCCAGGAGAGGGAAACCGCATAGCACGTAAGGATTCCAGAAGGCCAACTGCCCCTGACGCAACATCTGGGCGGCGAAGACCCGTTGAGGGTAGTGGGTCAGGCTCAGGTCCCAGGCGTAGAAAGTTTTATTCCCAAAGATCGCGTCGGCGAAACAGAGAAAGGGCAGAACAAAAAGCGCAACCAGCGGCCCCAGGTCCCGGCGGTACTTATGCCAGAAAGTGTGGACCGTTCCGCCGTAGACGTAGGCTTTATCTGCCATCTTGCAAGTCAGTTCCGCCCCCGGCGCTTGCCTTCGCTGCCGAATATCTTCAGCCATTCCGCTACCTCTTCGGGCGACAGCTTGCGCTCAGGCCGGTCCTTCACCACGCCCAGTTGCGAGAGTTCGGCGGCGAAGGTGGAGGCGCTGACAACCTGCGCCCCACGCTCACGGGCGGCCTGCATCACCGCCTGGTCGGAGGACACCACTTTCAGGCCGCGGGGGTTGGCTGCCCGGCGGATATATTTTTTGAGCAGGACGTCGGCGCTGGAGCCCAGCGGAGCGAAGCGCACCCGAATTCCGGCGCCTGACAGTTTAGAGGGCGGGCTGTAGAAACCACCGTTGTCGAAGACAACGGTGATGGACTTGCCCGTGCGGGCGCGGTAGGCCCTCAAACGTTGGACCAGGTGGACCTCATCGTCGGGATCCTCCAGCGAGATATCGCTCATCTGGCCGATGAGGTTGTGGCCATCGATCAGGATAGGCATTAGATCATACCTCTGTAGTAACGACTTCAGTCGTTACTACGGTCTTGTGAACTACTCTATCTCCATGATTACCGGCAATATAATCGGTTGGCGTTTGGTCTGCTTGTACAGGAACTGGCTGAGGGTCTCTTTGATCTTGGCGCTGAGGGTCGCTTTGGGATATCTGTCCTTCAGGATAGTCATAACCTGTTCTTTGGCCCTTTCGATCAGCTCTTCTGAATCGCGCATATAAACGAAGCCCCGGGAGATAATGTCAGGGCCTACCAGCAACTCGCCCGTCTCCTTGTCTACGGCCACCACGGCGATGAGAAACCCATTCTGAGAGAGGAGCTGTCGATCGCGCAGCACCACCTGGCCCACGTCGCCCACCCCCAGACCATCGACCAGGACGTAATCTTCTGACACCCTTTCGCTTATCCACCCTCCATCCTGGTCAAATTCCAGCACTTGACCGCTCTCCACGATGAAAATGTTCTCTTCAGGAATGCCCAACTGTTCGGCCATCTGAGCGTGGAGGACCAGATGGCGGTACTCGCCGTGGATGGGGACAAAGAAGCGCGGTCTGATCAGGCTGATCATCAGTTTTTGTTCCTCGCGGCTGGCGTGTCCGGAGACGTGAATGTCTTCCAGTTCTTCGTAGTAAACGTAGGCCCCCAGCCGAAAGAGGTTATTGATGGTGCGGTTGACCAGTTCCTCGTTGCCAGGGATGCGGGTGGCGGAGATGATGACCGTATCGCCGGGCAGGATGCTCACCTGTTTGTGTTCGCCGCTGGCCATGCGCACCAGCACCGAGGTTGGTTCGCCCTGGCTGCCGGTGCAGATGATGGCTACTTGCCGTGGGGACAGATTATTGATGTCTTCCACCGTGAGCAATTCATCGGGCGAAACGTCCAGATAGCCCAGGTCTATGGCCATTTTGACGTTGTTGACCATGCTCCGCCCCACGATGCCCACCTGACGCCCGTGACGATAAGCGGTGTTGATGACCTGCTGCACCCGCGAGATGTTGGAGGCAAAAGTGGACACAATGATGCGTCCTCCGGCCTGGGCAAAGACCCGATCGAATGTTTCATCGATTTCCCGCTCTGAGGGAGTATAGCCTGGCGTTTCGGCATTGGTGCTATCGGACAGCAGCACCAGGACGCCCCGCCCCCCCAGTTCGGACAGCTTGGCAAAGTCGGTCAGTTGACCATCGACCGGGCTGTGATCAAATTTGAAATCGCCAGAGTGCACGATCAGACCCAGGGGCGTGTCGAGGGCCAACCCCACCCCGTCCGGGATGCTGTGGCTGACGTGGAAAAATTCTATCTGGAAAGGACCCAGCCGAAGAATATCGCCAGGCTCGATAGTATGTAGCTGGGCCGTACCCAGCAGCCCGTGCTCCTTTAGCTTGACCTCGATCAGTCCGCGCGTCAGCCTGGTGGCGTAAAGAGGAACATTAACCCGGGGCAGCACGTAGGGCAAAGCCCCGGTGTGATCCTCGTGGCCGTGGGTGATGATAATGCCCCGCACCTTATCCTGGCGTTCCACCAGATAGGAGATGTCGGGGATGACGATATCGATGCCTAACATATCGTTTTCGGGAAACATCAGCCCGCAGTCGATGACCACGATGTCGTCGCCGTATTCGATAAGCATCATGTTTTTACCGATTTCCCCCACTCCGCCCAGGGGGATGATACGCAAATTTTTTCTGTTCATATCTACTCTATTATAGCTTCCTCGTAAACCAGCCAGATAGTCGGTGAGATTTCGATCTTAGGTTGAGTAACGCTCATTACCTCTTTTACCTCATTTCTTTCAGAAGAGGCTCAGTTGGCGGGCGTTTTGCTCCGGCCTCTCCTCCTCAATCTGCCCCATCTCGGCCAGAATTTGGGGGATGTTGAGCATGTCCTGCTCGATGTCCCGCCGATAACGGGGCTGGTGCAGGGCGGCAGCCGGATGGAACATGGGATAGTAAATCACCTCTCCCACCCGTTTGGGTTGGCCGTGGATACGGGAGATGGTGGTGTTCGGAAAGTAGCGGGCCATCGAGAACCGGCCCAGGGTGACGATCAGCCTGGGCTTGACCAGTTCAATTTGTCTGTCCAGGTAGAGCTGGCAGGTCTCGATCTCGCTGCCCAGGGGATCGCGGTTGCCGGGCGGACGGCATTTGATCACGTTGCAGATGTAGACCTCTTCGCGGCTGAGATTGATGCTGGCCAGCAGTTCCTCCAAAAAGCGGCCGGCCGCTCCGACAAAAGGACGCCCCTGGCGGTCCTCGTGAAAACCTGGCGCTTCGCCGATAAACATGATATCGGCGTCCTCGGGCCCCTCGCCGGGCACCGCGTTGGTACGGCCCTGGGCCAGCTCACAACGCTGGCAACCGATTATTTCCTGGTAAAGCTCGCTCAGTTCAGACACTTGCCCCTCCTTAAAAAATAAAATATTATCTCCGGCTCGCAAATTTATCCAAAAACTCCGCTATGGCGATAGGACTCAAGGTCAGGGAGAGAACGCAGGCGCCAACTAAGACGAAGATCAGTGCTTGCCCTTTCCCGGGCAGTTCTTTTGGTTGCGACTTATCCCGTGCGGCGCCTTCTTCCGCATCGATGAAAAAGTTTTCTCTGAATCGAAGCGCCACCTGCGGCGAGGTTTTCAACCTCACCCTGGCCCGGGCGTGATCTGCCAGTCTTTCCCATTTTATCAGCAGCTCATCTTTACCCTCTCCACCTTCCTCGTGATTCGAGGGGTTTTCGCTTTCCACCTTGAATTCTTTGATCTCGGTCCGCGGGTCGTGAAACCAGAACGTCACCAGGTGGGCCGGGGTGGAGCTCTCGTTGGTGATGGTGATCGTGGTCGTGACCAGGAAGCTGTCACTCGAAGATTCGGTCACGGCTGAAACGTTGTAAACGAGATCGGGAACGCTCACCGAGGCGTTCCACAAACCGTACAACGCGCCCAGAGCGATGGCCAGGAAAATCAAGAATAGCACGAGTATTGGGATCGCGTCTAGAAATGAGTTGCGCCCTGCCATACATCCTCCTTCCTCATCGTAAAGAGGCCGCCATGGGGCCGGCAATGCCCCCTTACCTTAGAAAAATAGCATTCCTCAGGTTTGGGATGCGCCACATTCGGGACAGAATTTAGCTCCCGCCGGGATTTCACCGCCGCACTCAATGCAGAATTTCTCCGCCTTCAAGGGTGCGCCACACTCGGGACAGAATTTGACCTGTCCTGGCAGGTCGGCTCCACACTGGGGGCAGGTGGCTACAATGGTCTTTTTAAAGGTCTCTTCGCTCACATAGTCCACCTCACGGGCCTCCTCTCGAGCCTCCTGGATGGCTGCTTCCACCTGGGCGGCGGCGTATTCGGCCTGCAAATCTGGGGCACACTCCTTGCACAGACCACGTTGAGGGTTCCAGCAGACCTCCCTGCAAACCCATTGCCCGCAGCGCCGACACTGGAGGAAATTGGGCCTGGCCTCCTGGACGGCGGCCTCAAAGGCATCGTCGTGAACTTTTTCCCAGGCGGCGGAGTGAATTCTATCCCCCACCTGAGCCGCCCGACCAAGAATCCCACCAAAAAGATCGCCCACCGTGTCCAGGGCTTCGGCGGCCAACCCGGTGGCGGAAGGCTGAAAGCGGGTCTGATAACCACTGCCACATCGGTCACAGAAAAATTCGAATTGAAAACCACGTTCGGTGCTCAGATCGTTGTAATTGCGCACGAATTTTATCAGCGCCATAGGAATCTCCTTTCCATTTGTCTTACATGCGTATGTTAAAGTTATTTTACCCCGAGTGGGGATTTTTGTCTAGCTCTTAACTTGCTATTTAGGGCCTCCTTAAGCCGCTGGTACTGGCTTTGAAAGGCGGCTCCTGTCAGGTCGCCGATAGTCATAATCAGGGCATCCTCGCTGTTGTTACTGTAGTAGCGATGGCGCACCCCTGCCTTTTGGAAGCCATATTTGCGGTAGAGGCTCTGCGCCACCAGGTTGGAGACCCTGACTTCCAGGGTGGCTGTTGTAGCCCCCAACTCTACGGCCCGATCCAGCATGGTCACCAGGAGCAACTCGCCCAGTCCCCGCCCTCGCCAGCCGGGTTTCACGGCCAGGGTGCTGACGTGCGCTTCGTCGCCCATCAGCCAGAAGCCGCTATAGCCCACGATAGGCGATGGGGCCAGGGAACGGTGAAGCCTGGTCAACAGAGTGGGCTGTTTGATGACCTCCGCCTGGCGAGCGACGAAGTAGTAAGAAAATGTATTATGTTGTAATTCGTAACGGTAAGCGCGAGCCGACCAGGGCAGGGAAAAAGTGTGGTTCTCGATGCTCATCACTTCCTCCACGTCGCGCAACCGCATTGGCTCGACGATATATGGCAAATCATCGTAAGTCATGATCAACTATTCTCCGAAGGAGGGTGGATTACGGGGGGCGGATATGGAGTGTGAAGATAGATAGGGGCCAGACTGCCTGGATCGTCTGCCTCTCCCCGTTCCAGGCGTTGCCAGGCTAACTCGGCCAGATACCCGGCCCGGCGCATGGCTGAGGCCGGGGAGGCGATAACCGCCCTCTCCCCCAGGCTCTCGCCGATGAACGCCGCCGCTTCGGCGTCGATCTCTCCACAAAAAAGGGCCTGCCCCTCGATCTCGGCACACAGCTCGGCAATGGTGGTCAACTGATAATCGTCCAGGCGTTGCCAGCGTCCCCGTTTACGCCGGTAGAGGGCGGTGCATATCCGTCCCCGTCCGGCCTGTACGATGGCCCAGGTCGGCAGGTTGCGGTCTGCCTGGGGATAAGCCAGAACGTCCAGGGTCGAGATGCCCACGATGGGTATGGTCAGCCCCAAAGCCAGACCCTTAGCCACCGCCAGCCCAATGCGCAGACCCGTAAAAGAGCCGGGCCCCGTAGCTACCGCCACCCCTGTCAGTTGGTCGGGGGTAAGCCCCAGGCGTCTCAGGTGCCGCGCCAGATTAGGCACCAGTTCCACCGTGTGATTGGCCCCCGCTAACCAGGACTCCTCGCTGCAAACCCGATCCGCCTGGTAAAAAGCCAGACTGGCCATCCTGGTAGCGGTGTCGATGGCTACCAGCATCGTCTTCGCTCCCTACTCATCGTACCCCTCACAATCTAAAAGCGCGGCGCTTGAACTGGTGTAGCAATTCCTCATAACGCTCACCGCTGGCCTTCATGAGAACGCCGCGTTTAGTCTCGTCGATGTGGCGCAGGGCGACCCACAACCGTTCGCCGGGCAAGACCTGGGGCACTCTATCCGCCCATTCGATGACACAAACTCCCTCCCCATAAAGATACTCCTCCAGCCCGAAGCTCAGGGTGTCCTCCGGTCCCTGCACGCGATACAAATCGATGTGGTACAGGATAAGGGGCTGCCTGGCGGTTTTATATTCGTTAACCAGGGTAAAAGTGGGACTGGTGATAGTTTCCTCAACCCCCAGGCCCAGGCCCATCCCCTGAGCGAAGCAGGTTTTGCCGCTCCCTAATTCCCCTGCCAGGCAGATCACGTCCCCGCCCTGTACCAGCTTACCCAGCCGGGCGCCGAAACGCCGGGTCTGGGCCTCGCTGTGGCTGATCAAATCCAGGCTGCGCTCATCTAATATGGGGCTCATAACCCTATTATACAACGATTGATCTTCTCCGACAAACTTTGGATCGCGGAGGTGCGGAGTGGGGGAGGACGCGGAGGGTTTCCGCGCTCCGGGGGGCCTTTGAATCGCGGAGGCGCGGAGTAGAAGAGGACGCGGAGGGTTTCCGCGCCATCCGCGCTATCCGACCCTCCGCGCTCCAATCCTCTCCAGCAGCCGCTCCGCCTTCTCCCGCGCCGCCTGGTAACAATGCGGCGGCCCGTCGCACCAGGCCCGCTCCTTCGCCCGCTCTGCATGTGACCGCGCCTCCTCCGTATCCCCGGCCTCCAGGGCCAGAAGGGCCAGGAAGTTGTGAATGTCCGCCTGCTTCAGCCGATATTCGCAGCGGTCGGCGATGTCCAGGGCCTCCCGCGCCAACTCGTGCGCCTCTGATATGAAACCATTGGTGCGCGGCACTTTCTGTTCATAGTGCCGTGCACCTGTAGTTTCATCGGTGCGTGTGAACGTGCACGGCACTGCCGAAGTGCCGCGCACGTTCATGGCGATCTCCAGCAGGATGTCCGGCTCATGATCCACCAGGTTGATGGTGCGGCAACGGGTCAGGGCTTCGTTGAGGTGCTTTTCTGCTTCCTCTAACTCCCCGCCTGCCCGTTGCGCCGCCCCCAGCAGCCATTCGGCCCGGATGATGTCTGCTTCCAGACGCCGGACATCGGCCAGTGCACGCGCCTCTTGGGCGGTCTCCAGCGCGGCGGCGGGGTCGCCCATCAGCAGGGCGCGGATGGCGCGGTAGGCTTCGTCCAGACACACACCCTGGTCGTCGCCGGTTTCTTTCCAGTACCTCGTCGAAAGGGCCAACTCTTGTTCCGCTTCCCCGAACTGGCCGCAGTAGGCCAGCAGGCGGCCAAGCTCCTGGTGGCCGATGGCTTCCCTGGCTTCATCCCCGATCTCGCGGCCAAGCTCGACCATGCGCCGCAGATTCCCCTCCGCTGCCGCCAGCTCGCCGATTTTGAGTTGGTCATCGGCCAGGTTCCCCAGGCCGATGGCGAGATAACCCTTGTTGCCCATTTTTGTATAGATTTCATTCGCTCTCTCTTTCAGCGGCACCGCCCGCCGGGATTGGCCGGAGAGGCTGTAGCTGTTGCCCAGCGCGTTCAGCGTCCAGGCCTGGTCGCCCTCGTCCTTCAGCCGGGGCGGGCAGTCCTCGCCCTGCGGGAAGAGCTCACCCAGAAGCTCGATACGGGTCTGGTAGGCCCCGAAGCGGTAGTAGGTAGGAAGGTTTATCCTCTCGTAGAAAAAGTCCTCCGCCTCGTCGAACAGCCCGGCCCGCGCGGTGTGGTGGTATAGTTCTATCGGCAAGTTCAACTCGCTCAACGCCGTCACATTATCTTGCCAGAACCATCGCCGCCTTTCCACGTCCCAACCCTGGTAGCCGTCCGGCAGGTTGCGGTCTGCCATGTCCTTGTCCTGCAAGTCTTGCAGGTAGGCGCGGATTTTCAGGTGGGCGGCCTTTTTCTCTTCTTCCGGCATTTGCCCGTAGAAGTAGCCCCGGATCAGGGGGTGGGTGCGGTAGGCGCCTTCGTCGTGGGTGAATAGTCCCTGGCGCTCCAGTTCGCCCAGCCACTTACGAAACTCCAGGTGGCGCGGGTCTTCGGCAAAGATGGCCAACGCCTCCTCCGGCATGGGCGTCCGCCAGGAGCTAAAGAGCCGCATGAACTCCCGCGAACGCTCGTCCAGGCGCCTGTCTATGGCCTCCAGGATGCGGGCGGGCTTGTCCTCTGCGGCCACGTCTACGCGCGGCGCTTCGGATACGTCGCCGTCGTAATATTGCGCCAGGTAGCCGCTCACCAGGCGCAGGCTGAGGGGATGGTAATCGTAAGCCTCACATACCCGCCGGATGTCCCCCCGCAGACCGACCACGCCCTGTTCAGCCATGAACTTCAGGGCATCGCTTTCGTTCATGCCCTCCAGTTTGTAGTCGTAGGAGCCTGCGAAGCACTGCCCGGCCCTGTCTTCCAGGTCGCGGGGCAGGAGGCGGGTGGTCATCAGGATGCGGCCCTGCATTGGATTGCAGCACCTTTTCAGGAAGCGCCCCACGTCCAGCGAAACGCAGCGGCGTCCTTCGGGCGTGGCTTCCCTCTGGGCCACGATCTGGGTATCAACCCCTTCGCCATACACCTGTAGCATTCGCTCGAAGCCGTCCAGGATGAGCAGGTAGGGCCGCTTAGCCAGCACCTTCAGCAGCAGGTCGTATTTGGCGCGGGCGGAGGGGACTTCAATGGGATTGTAGCCCTCTCCCAACACGTATGGCAGGGCTTCCTCCAGGAAGCTCTCGAAGGTGCTATCTTCGTAGAATGACCACCATAGCATCCCGGCGAAAGGCTCTCCCCGCTGGTGCAATTGGTGCATCAGCACCCAGGCCAGGCTGGATTTGCCCATCCCCCCGATGGCGTGCACCGCTATCAGCGAGTAATTTTCTTCGGTCAGCAGGCGGGTCAGGTCGGCCAGTTCCTCTACACGGCCGGTCCAGTTCTGCTGCATGGCGTAGATGTGGGGCGTGGCGGGGTCTTTGGGCGGCGGGGGCGTCTCGCCCGGCTCGATCTCCAGGTCCCTGACCTTCTTGCGGATGGCGGCAATTTCCCCCTGGATGCGGGCGATATCTGCCTCTTCTTCCTCGATCTGATTCAAGAGACTCAAACGCTTCTCGCCCACGGGGTAGATGGCGCTCTGCTTTTGCAATTTGTATAGATTTTTCTTGTGAGCCTTCAGTAGCTCTTGCAGGTGAGCGATTTCTTCCGCCCACCCATTCGGCTCAGCTTCTTGCATCTAAGCCCTCCTCTCTAGCCGACACGGATTGCGGTCACAGATTTCACGGATTAGAGTCACGGATTATGTGGATAATCCGTGACATCCGTGAGGGAAATCCGTGTTTGCCAGTCTCCCGATTTTGTGTTATAATCAACTTATCCGCTCTTCATTTGTTAAAGAGCAGGGACGCGGCCCGCCCGGAGGCGACAACACTCAGCCTCCCGACAGCACCGCCCACCAGTTGCCGCTATTTGAGCCGCCAGACTCAGAGCCGAACGAGTGAGCGGCACTGTCCGAAGGCCGAACCAGTGTTAAAGTTCAGCCAGGGGCCGGGCCTCTCGTCCGGCCCCGTTTCTTTTAAAAGGCATCTATCCGGCCGTGAGCCGGTTAATGCATCTCCTTTGCCCCGCCCTGGCTGCCAAGCGATGACGGGGCTTGAGGGGATTATAGTACAAAGGGGTCAAATTGGCTATAAAAAGCCAATGAGGACCTCGGGATGGACGGCTCTGTGAAGAAGCCGTCTTTCTTTTTTCACCCCTTAGTCCCCATTACTGTTAGGAACATACTCCAAAACCTCGCCAATATCCTGAATATGTAACCCATCACAAATCCGAGCAAGAGTATCAAGCTTGATAGTCTTGACCTCACCCTTTGCCCAAGATAAAATTGTCGGATATGCTACCCCCGTTTGGCGAGATAGCGCAGACAGGTTTATGGAGCGTTCCTTAACTAGTTTGGGGAGCTTGTTTATTATAGCTCCCATAATGACAGCGGCCAACTTGCCCCTCCTTTCCCCTAATATTCTTACCCTGAGTATAACACAAACCTTCGTATTTGTCAAGCCCTCAATTATCAATTTTAAGGTTTGGACTCCAGTAATTTTAAGATTGGAGTTATAAACTGCTCCTCGACAAATTTGAGTTTTTATGTTATAATAGAAGCAGACTTAGAGGTTGGCAATTGCCCACTGTTGAGTCTCATTAAGTCATACCTCAAAAGTCCCAAAAAGTCGTATCACCCTCGGGTTGACAATAACGAGCATTTGAGTCATTATTTCTCCAAAAACTGCGGGAGAGAGAATGGCCATGCGAACAACAACTTTGGAGGAGCGGATGATGATCCTTAACCTGGCCCAGGCCGGGCATTCGGATCGTGAAATTGCGCAGCGACTGGGCTGGAAACTGCCCACAGTGCGCAAATGGCGTCGGCGGGGGCAAAGAAAAGGTCTCCCAGGCCTGGTCTCGAAAATGGGCCGGCCCGCCAGCGGGGTGATGAGTTCTTCCCCTCCCAGCGTGCGGGAGACAGTGCGGGTTCTGCGCCAGGCCCATCCAGGCTGGGGGCCGCTGACCCTGCGCCTGGAGTTGGAAGATGAACCCTCCCTGGCGGGCCAGAAACTGCCCAGCCGCCCCACCATTGCCCGTTG
>CAZYHC010000060.1:0-28787 GCA_964646625.1 uncultured Anaerolineales bacterium | reverse complement strand
AATTCGAGCACACCGTCTTTGCTCTGCCTTTTGCCTATCTGGGCATGGTGCTGGCGGCCAGAGGATGGCCCACCTGGCCTCAGTTTTTGTGGATCACGGTAGCGATGGCGGCGGCCCGCACCACAGCCATGTCTGCCAACCGGCTCATCGACCGCCATCTGGATGCCAGGAACCCCCGCACGGCCGGACGACCTCTGGTGCAGGGACGGATATCGGCTAAGGTGGTAGCCTTTTTCATGTTGCTCTCGCTGGCGGTCTTGATCCTGGCTGCCTGGCAACTCAACGATTTGTGCTTGAAGCTGCTGCCCCTGGCCGTGGTCTTCCTGGTGGGATACTCCTACACCAAGCGTTTTACCTGGCTCTCCCACTGGATATTGGGTGTAACCGACGGGGCAGCGGCGGCCGGAGCATGGGCGGCGGTGCGGGCTTCTTTGGATGCGCCGGCCTTTCTTCTGTGGTTCATCGTCACCGTCTGGATCGCCGGGTTCGACCTGATTTACGCCTGCCAGGACGTGGACTTCGATCGGGCGGAAGGGCTGGAGTCTGTACCGGCTCGTTTTGGGGTGGCGGTGGCCCTGCGCCTGGCCCAGATATGCCATGTCCTGACCGCGCTGGGTTTGGCGGTGGTGGGCTGGGTCGTGGGGTTGGGCTTCGTTTATTGGCTGGGCTGGCTGGTGGTGGTGGGCCTGCTCGTCTACGAGCACTCCCTGGTCAGGCCCGACGACCTGTCCAGGGTCGATGTGGCTTTCTTCAACGTCAATGGCTACATCAGCGTCATTACTTTCTTTTCGACTTTGATTGCTTTGTATACATAAGGTTAGTTTTGATGGAAGCAAGGGTGTTATAATGAAAAATTTCTTTACTTATTTAATTTTAGGTACTCTGGCTCTGGTTGTGATTGCTCTGCTGGTGCTGGTGATCTCCCTGGTGTTCATCGGCGTTGGCTGGGTGCTGACCCGTTTCTTTGATTTATCCCTCTTTCAGGCGGCGGTGGTTGCTCTTCTGGCCGGGGTGGGACTCATCTATACCGCCAGCCGGATAGCCGTTTTCCTGACCGAACCGCAATATTACCCTGAGGAAGATCGGGAAGAGTAGGAGGAGGAAGGAGAGAATGTTGAAAAATTTGCGAAACCTGACTGTGATTTTGATGGTGCTGATCAGCGGGATGCTGGCTGGCTGCGGTGTCCTTAAAAAAGAGGACCCCAGCCTTAAAATAGGGCTGCTGCCCATCCTCGACGTGCTGCCCATATACGTGGCCGACCAGGAGGGCTATTTCAAGGAGCAGGGCATCCAGGTTGAGCTTGTGCCCTTCGCCAGCGCCCTGGAGCGGGACACCGCTTTGCAGAGCGGCCAGATCGATGGGGAGATAAACGATCTCATCTCTGCTGCTCTGCTCAACAAGGATGGGGATGGAGTGCGAGTGGTGCGTGTCGCTATGCGGGCCACGCCGGACAAGGCCATGTTCGCCATATTAGCGGCCTCCTCCAGCGACATCCAGTCGCCGGCCGACCTGGCGGGGGTGGAGATTGCCGTTTCTACCAACACCGTCATCGAGTACGTCACCGATCAAATCCTGACCGCCGAGGGGCTGCCCTCTGAGGACATCGCCAAGACCGAGGTGAGCAAGATACCCGTGCGTCTGGAGCTTCTGGACAAAGGCCAGGTGCAGGCCGCCACTCTGCCTGAACCGCTGGCTTCTCTGGCCCTCAAACAGGGGGCGCGCCTCGTCGTGGACGATACCACGCACCCCGACGTTTCTCAGAGCGTGGTCTCCTTCCGTCTCAAGACCCTCAAGGACAAACCGAATACGGTCAAAAAGTTTCTGGCCGCCTACGAGAAAGGGGTGGAAGCTCTTAATAGCGACCCGGATAAATATTACGATCTGCTCATCGAGAAAGGACGGGTGCCTGAGCCGGTCCAGGGTTCTTTCACCATGCCTCGCTTTCCTCCCGCCGAAGTGACGAGCGAAGCAGAGTGGCAGCGGGTTATCGACTGGATGCTGACCAAAGGTCTTCTGACCGAACCTATCCCCTACGACAGACTGGCGGACGGAAATTTTTTGCCTAAATAAAGACATGATCGAGATCGAAAACCTGACCTTTGCTTATCCAGGCGGAGAGCCGATATTCGAGGGCTTCAACTGGCAGGTGGAAGCCAGCCAGTCCTGGGCCGTTATTGGCCCTTCGGGCTGCGGCAAGACCACCCTGCTCTACCTGCTGGCCGGTCTGCGTCGGCCCACGGCGGGAACGATTGCCATCGATGGGGAACGGGTGGTGGCCCCCAGGCCCAGCACGGGGCTTATCTTGCAGGATTACGGCCTGTTGCCCTGGGCTACCGTCTGGGAAAATGCGGCCCTGGGCCTCAAGATCCAGCACGTCAACGGCGACGAACGCCGCAGACGGGTAGATTTCTGGCTCAAACGGCTGGGCATCGAGGCCGTGCGCGCCCACTATCCCGGCCAGATATCGGGCGGACAGCGTCAACGGACGGCTATCGCTCGCACCCTGGCCCTCAACCCGGATCTGTTGCTCATGGACGAGCCTTTCTCCTCGCTGGATGCTCTTACCAGGGAAGAGCTGCAAAACCTGGCCCTCGAACTGCGAACCGAGACAGGGACCACCACGATCATCGTCACCCACAACATCGAAGAAGCCGTTTTTCTGGGACAGCACATCCTGGTATTGCCTCAGCCCCCCATCCGCCGGACGTTAGTGGTGGTCAACCCGGCCGGGGGGCGGTTGAACTACCGGCATGACCCCGCCTTTCACCGGCGCTGCAACGAGATCAGACGCAGGATGGCGGAGGTGGAACAGTGAAAGGACGCCACTTTCTCCTGGCGGCCCTGAGCGTGCTTCTGGTCTGGCAAGGGCTGGCCTTCGCCCTGGACCTCAACATATTGCCCCCTCCCCTGGTGGTGATCGGTGCTTTTGTGCAAGCTCTGCCTGATGGGTTGGGGATACATCTGCTGGTCAGCGCCGGCCGGGTGTTGGTCAGCGTGTGTCTGGCCGTGCTCCTGGCGGCCCCTTTGGGCCTGGTGCTGGGCCAGAGCAAACGCCTGGATAGGTTGCTTTCTCCTCTCGTCTACCTGATCTATCCCATCCCCAAGATCGTCTTCCTGCCCATCGTGCTTCTGTTCCTGGGGATCGGCAACACTTCCAAGATATTCATCATCGCCTTCATCCTATTCTTTCAAATCCTGGTGGTGGTCCGAGACGAGGCGGCCAACCTGCGCCCGGAGTTGATCCATTCTGTGCTCTCGCTGGGGGCAAAACGAGGGGAGATATTGCGTTACGTCTATCTGCCCGCCTGTCTGCCGGCCGTCCTGACCGCGCTGCGGGTCAGCGTGGGCACGGCTATTGCTGTGCTGTTCTTCGCCGAATCCTTTGCCACCACCTCCGGCCTGGGCTATTACATCATCGTCGAAACCTGGGGACGGCTGGACTACCCTGAGATGTACGCCGGAGTGATGGCTATGAGCCTGCTGGGGATGGCCCTTTACACCGTGCTCGATGCCCTGGAGAAGCGGCTGTGTCCCTGGCTGTTCGCCGCGTGAGAGGCTGATCGAGTTGAAGATCAGAACCGAGGAAAAAGCTGAATTCGTGAACCAGATGTTCGCCCGCATCGCCCGGCGCTACGACCTGATGAACCGCCTGATGACCGGCGGCCGGGACGTGGCCTGGCGGCGATTCGTGGTGGAGCAGGCAGCCCTCTCGCCGGGCGGGATGGCCCTGGACGCCGCCACCGGCACCGCCGACATCGCCCTGGAACTGGCGCGGCAAAATGGGGGGCAAAACAGTGATGGCATGGTGGTGGGGCTTGATTTCTGCCCGCAGATGATGGAAGTCGGTCAAAGCAAGGTGGCGACGGCCGGGGTTCGAGTACATTTCGCGGCCGGCGACATGCTTCACCTGCCTTTCCCCGATGACACTTTCGAGGCCGTGACCACGGGCTTTGCCATGCGCAACGTGACTGACATCCCTCGCGCCTTCGCTGAGATGCGTCGCGTGGTGCAGCCGGGTGGCCGGGTGGTCTGTCTGGAGATTGCCAGGCCGGATTCTCCCCTCTTTCGCCCTCTCTTTCGGCTTTACTTCTACCGTCTGGTGCCCCTGATTGGGGCTTTGATCAGCGGCCAGGGCTACGCTTACGCCTATCTGCCCCAATCCCTGACCAATTTTCCCTCTCCCGACGAACTGGCAGCCACAATGGAAGAGGTGGGCCTGCGCCAGGTGAAATATACCCGCCTGAACCTGGGCACGGTGGCCGTTCATACAGGAGTAAAATAATCCCCCATGAAAAGGCCGCTCACAGTGATAATGAGCGGCCTGATGTTTGTGGGATACTCGGTGATCAGCAAATCTCGATTTCCTTCAAAGCCTGATACTTCTCACGCAGCAGAGCCAGGGTTTTGTACTCGCCGACCCACTCAACGAAGTCCAGCGTTTCTTCCAGTTCATCATCACACAGGCGACGGTAGAACTCATCGGAAGTCATGCCAAACCGTTCCTCAAAGCTACGGATTCGTTCCTCAGTGCGTTTGAGCCCGATTTCTAACATTTTCATCTCCGAACGCAGGGCTGACTCCACCAGGGGTTTGATGGGGACATCGCCGCGTGAGATTAAGGTAACCTGTGACATAAGGACCTCCTGCCCGACATTCTAAGTCGGATTATACCCTCGTTCGATGTCCAGGTCAAACGGCAGGTTCTACAAGGCCAGTTTAAGAGTATTGAAAAACGCCGTTGGGCAGCCCGGTTTTCATTGCCAACTTCCAGAAAGTCTGATATACTCACGTGTAGAGGATGGAAAGCCGAGGCTGCTGAAGTGCGATGAATGAAGATAAAGCTATCGCTTTAGGTCATCCCAGCTACGTCTGGCGTTTCGGCCAGGACCGGCGGCTGGACCTGATCCGCCAGCACGCCCCGTTGGAGGGCGCCCGCATCCTGGACGTGGGCTGTGGGCTGGGGGTATACGTGCGCAAGCTGAGAGCCTTCAGCGAGGAGGTCTACGGCGTGGACGTGGACGCCCAGAAAGTGGCCGAGGCCAGCCGCACCCTGCCCAACATCCGGCAGGCTCCGGCCGAGGCCTTGCCCTTCCCCGACGACTATTTTGACGTAGTCCTCCTGCACGAGGTCATCGAGCACGTTGACGACGACCGGCAAACCATCCGCGAAGCCCACCGGGTGACAGTGCAGGGGGGACGGATGGTGATCTTTGCTCCCAACCGGCTCTACCCTTTCGAGACGCACGGCTGCTACTGGCGTGGTCGCTATCACTTCGGCAACGTCCCTCTGATCAACTATCTGCCCGATGTTCTACGGCGGCGCTTTTGTCCTCACGTGCGGACCTACACCAGCGGGGACATCCGGCGGCTGCTGAGGGGGCTGGACTGTCGCATTCTGGCCCACACCCAGCTTTATCCCGGCTACGATAAGATCTCCGCCCGCCACTCCAGGCTGGGAGCTCTGCTTCGCGCTGCGACCTACGCCCTGGAGAAAACCCCCCTGCGCATCTTCGGCCTGTCCCATTTCGTGGTGGTGGAGAAATGTGCCCCTCATCCGTGTTAATCTGTGTTCATCGGCGGTTCTTTCTCTGTGTTCTCCGCGCCCTCTGGGGCTTGAGCGGGTCAGGCTTTTTGGCTGAAGGCGATCAGTTGTTCCAGCTTCTCCAGGGCTTTGCCGGAGTCAATAGCCTGGGCCGCCAGCGCAAGGGCCGCGCGCAGACTGTTGGCCTTGCCCCCCACCACCAGGGCGGCAGCGGCATTGAGGAGGACGATGTCACGCTTGGGCCCCTTCTGGCCGCGCAAAATGTCTCTGGTGATGGTCAGGTTTTCCTCTGGTGTGCCGCCCTGAAGCTCGGACAAAGTGGCGCGAGGCAGGTCCAGCTCCAGGGAGTCCAGGGCGAAGGTGGTGATCCCGTCATCGCCCAGGCGACTGATCTTGTTCACTCCGGTGGTGGACAGTTCGTCCAGGCCGTCGGCTCCGTAGACCACGAAAGCCGACCGGCTGCCCAGAGAATGCAACACCCTGACCACCAACTCGGTTAAAGCCCCGGCGTAGACCCCCACCACCCGGGCTGAGGCCGAAGCAGGGTTGATCAAAGGCCCCAAGATATCAAAGACAGTGCGGATCTCGATCTCCTGACGGGCAGCCGCGGCGTGGTAGAGAGCCGGATGCAAACGAGGAGCGAAGAGAAAGCCGATGTTCACCTCGTCGATGCACTCGGCTGTTTGATGGGGGGTCAGGTTCAGGTTGACTCCCAGCGCTTGTAACAGGTCGGCGCTGCCGCATTTGCTGGAAACGAAATAATCGACGTGCTTGGCTACGGCCAAACCGGCTCCGGCGGCCACGAAAGCCGCCGTGGTCGAGATGTTGAAAGTGCCCGCTCGGTCGCCGCCGGTGCCGCAGATATCCACCAGGTCAGTGCGCTGAGGTCGCACCGGGGCGGCGCTCAGGCGGATGGCCTTAGCGAACCCGGTTATCTCGGCTACGGTCTCTCCCTTCATGCGCAGCGCGGCGAGAAAAGCACCGATCTGGGCAGGGGTGGCCTGGCCGGCCGTGATCTGGCCCATGACCGCCTGGGCCTCTTCCTCCGTCAAACTATGACGGTCGATCAACTTGACTATCGCTTGTCTGAGCATCTGGCGTGAACTCCCCTGTTTCTCCTGCAAATCATTTCTTTTATCATTGTTAGTGTATCATACCCCGCTTCTAAAGTCAACATGGCCGGCGGCGGTTTGGTTTTTCTGCTGCCCCGTGATATAATTTTAGCAGCCCAACTCTTAGAGTAGGAGGGAGCGATGGATGTTACGAAGACACTGGTGACGGCCGATGAACTGTTTCGGATGCCGGACGATGGCTTCCGATATGAACTCGCAAAGGGGGAATTGGTCAAGATGGTTCCAGCCGGAGCGCAGCATGGGACGCTTGAGATTTAGGAGAGGAAATAAAATATGGAGGGAAAGAAAATAGACCTGCACGGACGAGACTTGATCGTCACCCAGGATTGGGCCGTCGCAGAACTGGAGGCGGTCCTGGAACTGGCAGTGGAGATGAAGCGTGACCGGTTCGCACCCCAGCACCTTGAAATTCTGAAGGGCCAAACCTTTTTCATGTTTTTCTACAACCCCTCGGTGCGCACTCGTCAATCCTTCGAGTGTGCGACCACCGAGCTGGGGGGGCACGCTCAGTTTTTGGAACCAGGGGCCATGCGCCTCAAAACGGCCACCACTGCCGGAGAGACGGTGGAAGATGCCGCTCAGGTGATGAGCCGCTACGCCGCCGGGCTGGGTATTCGCATCCTGGAGGATAAGGTGCCCTATTATGGGGCCGGGGAGGAGCTACTGCGTGAATATGCCCACTGGGCCTCTATTCCCATTATCTCGATGGCGCACGACAAGTTTCACCCTTGCCAGGGCCTGGCTGACCTGATGGGCTGGCAGGAACATCTGGGACGCGATCTCAAGGGCAGGAAGTTGCTCGTTACCTGGGGCCACGGAGCTTTAGCCCGTTCCTGGTGCAGCGTTCAGGAGGCGTTACTGATCGGCTCTCGCTTTGGGATGGACGTGATCCTGGCTTACCCCGAAGGCTACGACCTGGACCCCCAGGTCATGGAGTGGACCAGGGCCAACTGCGCCCAAAATGGAGCCGCTTTCGAGATCACCCACCACGTGCAGGCCGGTTACGAAGGAGCGCACGTAGTTTACTCCCGTCACTGGATGAGTCCCCAGACCTATAGGGACGGGCAGTTTCACAAGCAGGAAGAGATTGAGCGGGCCCTCAAGCACCCGCAGTGGATATGTGACGAGGAAAAGATGAAGCTCACCGATGGCGGTCTCTTCACCCACCCTATGCCTGTTGACCGGGGCCATGAAGTGACCGACGAGGTGGCCAGTGGCCCGCGGTCCATCATCTACGACGTGGCCGAAAATCGGCTCCATGTTCAAAAGGCGATAATGGCCTTGACGATGGGGCAGATGAATAGATAAGACAATCGCTCCAGGGTCCAGCCTGGTGTGTCTCTAACGTTGATTTTGTCAGGTGGGGCGAGCGGTCAACGGATGCGGTTTGTAATCCGTTGACCGTTCGCTGTGGAAGGGGCTCCTATATATTGCCTCTGGGCCTCAGCGGTTCAGGCTTCGTTCTTATCTTCGAGGGCGGGCGTTGTGCCGCTTTCCTCTTCTTCGTCCAGACTGGTTGAGGCCCGGCGAAACTCGCGGATACCCCTGCCCAGAGCTCCACCGATCTCCCCCAGCCTCCCCACGCCAAAGATGATGACGATGATCACCAGAATGATGATCAGCTCGGGCATACCTAAGTGTGGCATGTTTACCTCCCAAAATATAGTTTAGTCTGTCTCCCGTTCGGAATCAAAACTTAGAGACAAGTTCATTATTCCATTTATCATCGACCAGGCTCTTCAATTCGCGCTCGATCAGCCCCACCAGCAAGGGATGTTTCTCGGTCGGCACTTCGTCCAGGGCCAGAGCGGCGACCAGGGCCAGCCTGGCCATCCGGTCGTCCTGAGCCCGCATCATCCACTCGCTCATGGCCTCCAGACGACGGCGATAGAGAGCAACGGCCTTATCATCAAAGTAGCTTTTGATCAGGTAATTAAGTCCCGCTTTTACCTCGAATGGATCGCCCTCCCAGGAGGGTTCAGTCAGCATCTTCACGGTGGCGCGGTAAACCAATTCGCTCTGGAGGAACCAATTGGCAAAAGCCGGATGATCGAGTAAAGCAGTGGTGTAAGGCAGCATCTCCTTGACCACGTGGCCTCCCTCCAGGACGGGCAACTGTGGGCGGTATAGCAGTGTTTCGGAATGGTCGTACATCCACAGCAGATCGTTCAGCAGACAATATTCCGGGGGCAGGGAAGTGCCGGTAGCCCAGCTACGTTTAAGCCCTTCCAGCACCAGACGACGACCGTAATCGAAATCAGCCTCCAGCATCATCAGCCCCGCCTCAGCCATGGTTAAAAAATGTACCGCCCCGAGAGGCTTGCGGGCAGGAAAACGCTCGACTGGCGCCTCGTCGTCGCCAAAGGCGCTCTTGAGCCCCAGGTGGTCGTCGAGCAACACGGCCAGAAAATGACAGGTGGTTTGGCCTGGCAGGTGATGGATGAACCATACACTTTGATTCCCCTGACCGTCCAGGGGACTGATCAGCGCCCTCCAATGCTCATCGGGGGCGGGCAGAGGTTCGACCTTCATTCCACTCAGGCTTAACTTGCGCACAGAACGCTCGACAAGCGGCTGCCGGTCGGGAGCGACGGTAACCAGAAGGCTCTGTAGGGCTTTGACCGCCCGTGGTGAACGAATAGTGCCTAGCAGGTGGATAGCTTCCTGGGCTACGGGGCGTCGTTCGTCCTGGGCCAGAAGACGCAAAGGCTCCACGGTACGTTCCCCTTCCAGCTCCCGCATGGTCTCCATGATAATCTTGACTATCTCAAGGGGCTGTTCCTTCAGAGCGTACACGTATTCCAGCAGGATAAAACGATTTGCCTCGGCTTCGTCCAGCATCTCCACCAGCGATTGGACGGCTACCTCCTGGGGGTTTTGTAACCCGCCGAAAAGCTCCTCGTCCAGTTCTTCTTCCAGGAAGCGGTCGAGGATCAGCAAAGCGGCCATCCGCTCCCGATCCGAGCGGGTAGGGGAGGTGGCGACCCCTCGTAGGGCCAAGACTATTTCGTCGGTGTCTAGGTAAGCGGCGATCGTGCCCAGCGCCCCCAAAAGCTGGCTGTTGGCAGTATCCAGGCGGTTCAGAATGACCGGGATGACCTGGCCTCCGGAGTCGGCCACCCGTATGGCTCGCTCCATAAATTCTGCCTCGGTGCGCGCCTCTAACATGCGTTGGATCTCGGACTCGATCCATCTCCGCTGACGAAGGGTGGTAATGATTTTGCCGCGGTTCTCGGCCATATCTGCCTTACCTCTGAGGAGGACTATCGCTCCATGCAACCAGATTATAGCACAGATTCAGGCTCAGAACAAATCGCACGAGGTCGTAGGCTAAGCTCCCCCCAGTACTTCGTGGCGCACGGTATAACGGTCCAGAATGTCCTGGCGGATGGTCACGCCCAGCCCCGGCCCCTGGGGCACGGCCACCATACCGTCGGGGTCGAGGGTGACCGGCGGTTCGACAATATCGGTGGCGTAGTAGCGGGCGGTGGCCGAAATATCGCCGGGCAGGGTAAAACCTGGCAGGCTGGCCAGCGCAATGTTGTGCGCCCGTCCGATGCCCGATTCCAGGCGTCCGCCGCACCACACGGGGACATCCCTCTGGCGGCAGAGGTCGTGGATGCTTTGGGCCTGGTGCAGCCCCCCCACCCGCCCGGCCTTGATATTAATCAGGCGGCAGCTTCCTAAATCCAGGGCTTGGCGGGCATCCTTCGGGCCGTGGATGCTTTCGTCCAGGCAGATGGGGGTTTTCAACTGGCTTTGCAGGCGGGCGTGATCGACGATATCGTCGTAGGCCAGGGGTTGCTCGATCATCATCAAGCCGTAATCGTCCAGGCCCCGGAGACGGTCGGCGTCTGCCAGGGTATAGGCCGAGTTGGCATCGACCATCAGGGGCACCTCAGGGAAGGCGCGCCGCACGGCCTCCACGGTCTCCAGGTCCCAACCCGGCTTGATCTTGATCTTGATGCGGTGATAGCCTTCCTCCAAAAAAGCGCCGATCCGTTCCCGCAGGGCCTCTATGGAGTCCTGGATCCCGATGCTGACCCCGGAAGGCACGCGCTCCCTGGTCCCTCCCAGTAGAGCCGCCACGGAGACCCCTTGGGCCTGGGCCCATAGATCCCAACAGGCCATCTCCACCCCGGCTTTGGCCATGTTGTGGCCGCGGATGGGAGCCAGGATGGACATTAAGGTGGCCGCATCCTGGAGGTCGCGGCCCAGCACAAAGGGAGCAATGAAATCCCGCTGGATGTGCCAGCAGGTTTCTACGGTCTCGTAGCTGTAAAAGGGGGCCGCGGTGGTGACCCCTTCGCCGTAGCCCACCAGTCCCTCGCTATAAGCGGCCACGATAACCGTGTCGCGTTCCGTGAAGCGGCCAAAACTGGTCTCAAAGAAGTGGACGAGGGGCATCCGCAGATGGCGTAACTCAAGGCGTTCGATCTTCAAAGTTGGCCTCCATTAGATAAAAGTTGCGTCTTTGGCCTGCCAGCAGGCTGGTGGCGAACTCGGTCACGGTGTAGCCGCGCTCAAAATAAGTCTCGAAGATAAGGCGGGTGACCATCCGCCAGTCCTGGGCCAAAGTCAAATCTGTGGTCTTGATAGCCTGGATGTCGGGCGGCACCTCGACCAGGAGATGGGTAGCGGTCAGGGTCAGGCGCGGCTCCTCCGAGCGGGGGCGGTCGGGTGCTTCCCAGGTCACTTCATTGATCGGGGGATAGCGTTCCAGCAGGAGGGCCGGATCGAGCCGGGCCGGGGAGTTCATACGCTCCACCACCCGGCCGCTTTTCAGGTGCCACTCCGCCCGGAAACGATCGGTGTTCAGGCCAGCGTGCAGGCCCGAGCCGCTTTCGCCGTAGAGGTCTCGCTCGTAGTGGCGGACCACGACCCCCAGCTTAGCCAGGTTCAGGTTGGCGTTGATCCCTTCCAGGGGATCGTAGGTCCAGATTATCAGATCGTAGCCCTGTGAGATGGCCCACTGGCGTTGAGCGACCTTCAGTTGATAAGCTATCCCCCGCCCCCGATAAGCAGGTATAACGCCCATGCGCTGGGAATAGAGACCAAAACGCTCCCCCCAGCGGGCCAGGATGCCGCAGGCGAAACCGATCATCTCCTGGCCGTCGTAAGCGCCCAACACCAGGCCGCCGTGCTTTTGGAAGGTCAGAAGTGTGATGTAGGGAATGACCAGTATATCGGGCATATCCCATAAAATCTTCTGCAAATCGTGGCAGCGTCTGAACTCGGCAATAGTTTCGACTGGTTTGACCTCGATCATAGCCCTTCGACCTCTTGCCCTCGCTTGTTCTTCTGTCAGTTGGAATCGTCGTCTTGCCATATTGTACAACTTTTAACCGGTTTGTCAATTAGATGCGATTGCCCTATAATAAGCATGAGCGAATTTCGAGGAGGGAAAACCAGATAGTCTCCCTATTTCGCGTTGATACGAATACCGGTCCACTTTTGCACCGCTGAGGCCGCTGAGAGCGCAGAGAAAATTCAAAAAATCTCAGCGAACTCTGCGTGCTCTGCGGTGAGAAAATATATCAACACGGAGGGAGAGACTACCAAAAACCGAGCCGTGAGAAAAATCATTGGCATCATCGGGGGGATGGGCCCGGCGGCGACGGTCGATCTCTTTCAGCGCCTCATCCTGGCCACACCAGCCAGCCGGGATCAGGAGCATCTGCGCATCCTGATAGACAACAACCCGGCCGTCCCCGACCGGACGGCGGCCATACTGGGGCGGGGAGACGACCCACGGCCCGTGCTCATCACCATGGCCCGAAGGCTGGTTCAGATGGGAGCCGAGGTGTTGGGTATCCCCTGTAACGCAGCGCATTATTTCTACCGGGACGTGCAGGCCAGCGTGGACGTTCCAATTTTGCACATGATCCGCGAGACGGCAGCCCACCTCGTCCAGACACACCCGGCGGTCAGGCGGGTGGGCCTGTTAGCCACGACGGGCACAATTCACGCCGGCCTCTATCAAAAGGAGCTGGCTGTTCTGGGCCTGGAGTGTCTTCTGCCGGGTGGGGCGGACCAGGCAAAGGTGATGGAAGCCATCTGCGGTCCGCAGGGCGTCAAGGCCGGCCACTTGTCCGAACCGGCGCGGAGCACCTTCCTGGCTGTGGGGGAATCGTTGGCCCGGCAGGGAGCCGAAGCCCTGATCCTGGGCTGTACCGAGATTCCCCTGGCCGTAGGCCCCGACGACCTGCCCCTGCCGGGCATCGCCTCCACCCAGGCCCTGGCCGAAGCATTGGTGCGCGAGGCCCTGGCGATGAAATAACAAAAACGGGCGAGGCTCTCGCGAACCCCGCCCGTTGGTCTTTGGAACGGCCAGGCCCGGCTTTCAGGGCCTGGTATGCCTATCTCCGAATGAGGGGCAGATAGCTGTCCTGCGGATTCACCGCGCTCCGTGCGCTCAGGATGAAAGGCGCGTTTATCCTGTCATCTACCTGCGCCGTGTTGACGAAGTAGTAGGTGTCCGTCGTGCCAATGGGCACGCTGACCAGGCCCGCGTAGGTGATGACCACCGCGGCGCTGGGGGACAGGATGCCCGTCCAGGTGACGGTGTGGCTGGGCGCATTGTAGCCGCAAGTGCCGCCGCCGGGACAGGCCGGGTTGACGCTCAGGCTCAGGTCGGAGGGCAGGGTGTCGGTCAGATAGGCGGTGGTGGCCGTCAGGTTGCCGGTGTTAGCCAGGGTGATGGTGTAGAGCAGGGTGTGCGTCACCGTGCCGGTAGGCACGATGGTGGCGGGGCTGACCTGCTTGCTCGAAGTGGAAAGGTCAGGGCGATCCACGCTGAGCGCGGCGACAAAAGCGTCCCGATCACCACCGGCGTGCGTCTCTTGAAAGGCGTTCTGGGTGGGGAAGTCGGTGGACTCAGTCTCTCCCGTCACGTACAGGTTGCCGGCCCCATCCAGGGCGATGTCATAGCAAAATTCTCTATTGCTCCCCCCCAGGTAGGTGGAGGAGAACAAGTCGTCGCCCGTGGCGTTGAACTGGGTGACGAAAGCGTCGCTGCTATAGAGGGGATCGGCGTTACAGTTGCCGTCGGTGCCGCAGGTCGTGTCGAAGGCCCCCGCCGTGGTGGGAAAGTCGGGGGACGTGGTCGATCCCGCTACGTAAGCGTTGCCGGCCCCGTCCAGGGCGATGCCTCTGCTCTCCTCAAAGTGACTCCCCCCCAGGTAGGTAGAGTAGACCAGAGAGGCGGCACCGCTCTGCGTGGTGTCTATCCTGGCCACAAAGGCATCAACGAAACTATGGATCGTCCCCTGATAAGCATTACGGGTGGGAAAGTCGTTGGAGTTAGTGTCTCCGGTCACGTAGGCGCTGCCCGCCCCATCCACGGCGATGTCCCAGGCGCGGTCTCCGCCGGTCCCCCCCAGGTACGTGGAGTATAGCAGGTTGGTGCCCGTCGCGTTGAATTTGGTGACAAACACATCTGCCACGCCCGGGTAGGGATTTGTCTCCTGACAGGCGTTCTGGGTGGGAAAATTGGCAGAGTCGGTGTATCCCGTCACGTAGATGTTGTCAGCCCCGTCCAGGGCCAGGCCCAGGCCAAAATCCCTATCGCTTCCCCCCAGGTAGGTAGAGTAGACCAGGGAAGCGTTGCCGCTCTTGGTGGTGTCGAACCTGGTGACAAAGACGTCGCTAAAGTAAGGAATACTGTCACCGGCGTTGTAGTTACAGTTGCCATCGGTGCCGCAGGTGGTGTCGAAGGCCCCCGCCGTGGTGGGAAAGTCGGGAGACATCGTATAGCCCGCCACGTAAACACTGCCGGCGCCGGCCACGGCGATGCCGCCATAGGTAATGTCATTTTCTGTCCCTCCCAGGTAGGTGGAGTAGAGCAATCCGTTACCGTCGGCGTTCAGTTTGGCGACAAAGACGTCGCCGATACCGCCCTCTCTATCGCACTGATTACATTGATCCCGATAGGCGTTCTGGACGGGAAAGTTAGGGGAGAGGGTAGTGCCCGACACGTAAGCATTGCCGGCCCCATCCACGGCGATATCCCGGCTCACATCCCCACTTTCCCCCCCCAGGTAGGTGGCGTAGACCAGGGAGGCCGCGCCGCTTTGCGAGGGGTCTATCTTGGCGATAAAGGCATCGCCGTAATTACCGCCATACGTCCCCTGGTACGGGTTCCGGGTGGGAAAGTCGGTGGTTTCAACATAACCCGTCACGTACGCGTTGCCGGCCCCGTCCAGGGCGATATCTTCGCCCCTGTCATTACCAACTGCCATTCCCAGTGAGGCGCCCCCTCCCAGGTAGGTGGAGTAGAGCAGGGTGGGGTCAATGACCAGGGGGTAGCGAGGGTCGTAGTCGCCTCGCACCGCCAAGCCGTAAGTGCGCACCCCGTGCAGCACAAACTCCGTCTCTACCGCCACCCGCCGCCCGCCGATCTCCTGGTAGGCGTGGGGCTTCGTGTCCTTCAACTCGCTCCCCCCGGCCAGGATGAGCAGGTTGCCCGCTTCGTCCAGGCGCAGCCCGGCCGCGCCCCCGCAGGCCAGCCGGATGTGGGAAACGTCCGCCCCCGGCTGCACCACGAAGGTGTATTTGAGCGCCCCCGTCTGCCCGGCGTAGCGCAGGTCGATGCCCGGATAGAGGTCCTGGTAGACCACCTGGCCGTAGGTGGGGACGTTCGTCTGCCACTGCGCCGGGTCGTTCCCGATGAGATAGTTGATTTTGGCCGCTCTCTTCTCCGCGCCGAGCGGTAGGGTAGCTTTGGCCCCTACGAAGCGCATCCGCAAAACGGTTTCGTCCAGGGCCATGACCACCTCTTCGGCGGTGAAGTAGATGCTATGCCCGCCGCCCTGGACGTAATAGCCAACGCTCTCGTCCACCTGCCCCTCATTGGCGATGAAATATAGGGGTAGTTTCGAGTAGGCGTCATGAAGGGGCGCGGCACTTTCGGCAGTGCCGTGCACCTGTTCACCCGTACTTTGAAAGTGCCAGGCCCCTGGTGGAGCCTGGGCTGCTTCCATCGACGGCGCAAGTGGTGGAGCAAAGCCGACCAGCAGCGCCAGAGCCAGACAGCAGGCCAGCATCTTTTGGATAGAATCGCTTCGCATTTTCGTCCTCCTTCTTTCATGATAAGATGTGTCGCTCCACATCCAGATAGTTTGGATTATAACACATAGAGTAGAATTGTCAATGGCACGATACGGACGAAAAAATAGCGAGGTATTTTGTCCTCAACGACGAAAAACGGGCGAGGCTCTCGCGAACCTCGCCCGTTGATCTTTGGAACGGCCAGGCCCGGCTTTCAGGGCCTGGTGTGCCTATTGCTTAATGATGGGCATGTAGCTCTGGTGCGGATTCACCGCACTCCAGGCTATCAGCGTGAAAGGCGCATTGACCCCGTCATTTACCACCGCCTGGTTGATGAAGAAGAAGCTATCCTCCGTGTCGATGGGCACGATGACCTGACCAGTGTAGTTGATGACCACGGAAGTGCCGGAAGCCAGGCCGCCCCTCCAGATGACGGTGTGATTGCCCGCGTTGTAGACGCACATGCCGCCGGCGGGGCAGGTCGGGTTGGTGGTCAGACTCAGGTTGGAGGGCAGAGTGTCGGTCAGATAGATGGTATCGGCCATCAGGTCGCCGGTGTTGGCCAGGGTGATGGTGTAGAGCAGGGTGTGCGTCACCGTGCCGGTGGGCACGATGGTGGTGGGGCCGACCTGCTTGCTCGAAGTGGAAAGGTCGATTTGGCTCTCGCCGATCTTGGCGACGAAGGCATCGTAGTCCCCCCCACCATATATGCCCTGGTAAGGGTGCATGATGGGGAAGTTGGTGGAGCGGGTCCCTCCCGTCACGTGAGCGTCGCCGTCCTCATTCACGGCGATGTCATGACCAACGTCCTCATTGCTCCCCCCCAGGTAGGTGGAGTAGAGCAGAGCATTGCCGGCGGCGTTGAATTTGGTGACGAAGGCGTCAGTTGCACCACCACCATACGCCACCTGAAGAGTGTTAACCAGGGGGAAGTTGGGGGACTCGGTGTGACCCGTCACGTAAATGTTTCCATCACCGTCCACGGCAATGCCAACGCCCCCGTCATCACCAGTCCCTCCCAGGTAGGTGGAGTAGAGCATAGCACTGCCGAAGGGGTTGAATTTGGTGACAAAGACATCGAGGTAGTCGGAACAACCATTACACGCTCCCTGATAGGGGTTCACGAGAGGGAAGTTGGGGGAATAAGTTCCGCCCGTCACGTAGGCGTTGCCGGCCTCGTCCACGGCGACATCGTTGCCAAAGTCACTGTTCTTCCCCCCCAGGTAGGTGGAGTAGAACGCGGCACTGCCGGCGGTGTGGAGTTTGATGAGGAAGGCATCAACTTCACCGCCGCCATACTGCCCCTGATAGGGGTTCAGGAGAGGGAAGGGGGAACTAGCTCTTCCCGTCACGTAAGCGTGGCCGGCTCCATCCACGGCGATGCCATAGCCCCCGGCCCCCTGGATCCCTCCCAGGTAGGTGGAGTAGACCAGGTCGTCGCCGGTGGTGTTGAATTTAGTGACAAAAGCATCGTTGTGGGGACACCCCCCACACGAGTCCTGAAAGGCCTCCTTGGTAGGGAAGCCGGTGGATTTAGTATAGCCCGTCACGTAGGCGTGGCCGAGTCCATCCACGGCGATGTCAAAGCCCTCGTCCTTATCGCCTCCTCCCAGGTAGGTGGAGTAGAACAGGTAGTTCCCGGCAGCGTTGATTTTGGTGACAAAGGCGTCCTTGTCCCCGCTCAGGCTACTGTCGTAGGCGTTATAGGTGGGAAAGTCGTTGGACTCAGTCACCCCCGTCACGTAAGCGTTGCCGGCTCCATCCACGGCGATGCCCCAACCCGCCTCAGCCCCGCTGTTCCCGCCCAGGTAGGTAGAGTAGATCAAGACACTCCCGGCGGGGTTTAATTTGGTGACAAAGGCCCCGTTGCCGCTGGAAGCGCCCGTCACGTAAGTGTTGCCGGCCTCATCCACGACGATGTCGTAGCCATAGTCACCACTACCCCCGCCCAGAAAGGTGGAGTAATCGAGGGACGGATCGATGACCAGGGGATAGCGGGGATCGTAGGCCTGCACCACGAAGCCACAGGTGCGCACCCCGTGCAGGGCGAACTCTGCCTTTACTTCCACCCGCCGTCCGCCGATCTCCTGGTAGGCGTAGGGCCTGGTGTCCTTCAACTCACTCCCGCCGGCCAGGATGAGCAAATTGCCCGCTTCGTCCAGGCGCAGCCCCGCCGCGCCCCCGTAGGCCAGCCGGATTTGGGAAACGTCCGCCCCCGGCTGCACCACGAAGGTGTACTTGAGCGCCCCGCTCTGCCCGGCGTAGCGCAACTCTATGCCGGGGTAGAGGTCGTGGTAGACCACTTCGCCGTAGGTGGGGATGTCCGTCCGCCACCTGGCCGGGTCGTTCCCGACGAAGTAGTTGACCCTGGCCTCCGTCTTCGCGGCGCCGAGCGGTGGGGTGGCTTCGGCCCCCACGAAGCGCATCCGCAGGGTGGTTTCGCCCTGGGCCATGACCATCTCTTCGGCGGTGAAGTAGATGGAGTGTTGGCGGCCCTGGACGTAGTAGGCTATGCTTTCATCCTGCGGCCTCTGGTTGGCGACGAAGTACAGGGGCAATGCCCCGTAGGCCTCCAGCGCCCGCTGCTTACCGAGGGGCCTGGCACAACAACGAACGTTCGCTGTTTGCCAGGCCCCTGGTGGAGCCTGGGCCGCTTCCATCGGGGGAGCAAGCGGCGAGGCAAAGCCGACTATCAGCATCAGGGTCAGATAGAAAGCCAACATCCTTTTGACAAGAAAGTTTTTCATTTTAGTTTTTCCTTTCTCTATAGTGATTTACATTGTATTGACAATGCATTTGTTTACATTATATTACAAAAGATGGAAGAAGTCAAACGGTGAGCTGGGTTGCTATGTACCGTTACTCTCTTCGATACCTTCTTGCAGGTCGAGGCGGTGGTACACCTCCCTGGCTGCGTTTAAGGTCCAGGCAGCCGGTTGATAGTCTGGTTGCAGCATAGCGCGGCGGGCCTGGATGCGGGCGCACTCGATGTTGGAGTTGACGATGCGTCCCCGATCTACGGTCAGCACCAGCAGTTCATCCTGCTCCCGGCAGTCCTCGATGGAGTAACCAGGCCGGCGAAAAATCAACCGTCCGTCAGCGTCGGTCCAGAGGTATACGCCCGGCCGGAGATAGCCCCTTACCTGGGTGGTAACCTCTGCCAGGTTATGCAGGATGAGCTGTGCCCCACCCTTGCGGCCTTGAACGTCCTCATTGACTCGCTCCACGTCGATCTCGTAGTTCAGCCCCAGAAATTCCAGCAGGTGGAGGGCCAGCAGGGGAACCTCTCCGCCTTCGATCTGGAGTTTGGTGAAGAGGGGGATGGACGCCACCAGGCGGGCATTGTTCTCAATGACGAACACCTGGTGGGAATCGGCCTCGGCCACAAAGTCCAGGCCGAAGATGCCCTTGTACCCGCGTTCTTTCATGTGTTCGCCGATGAGCCGCGTGTACTCGAACACCCGGCCGCGGATGGTCTCGGGTAGCGGAGGGTAGAGCCAATCGTTGCCGCAAGACCCCAGCCGGTAAGTGGTGCACTGCGGCAGGCCGGTGATCTGATAGAAGAGGTCGCCGATGACAATGCCCTGCCGCGTGACGCAGGCATTGATGGTCAAGGTCAGACCGGCTATGTAGCGGGCTACTCTGGCCCTTTTTTGAGAATTATCCCCGGCCAGGGTCGCAAAGCGGTCCTCGTCTTCGATGAGGAAGGTGCGATTGCCGCCGAACCCCTTAGCAAACTGCACCACCAGGGTGGGGCCATATTTGCGCCGCAGGGCGGGATAGAGGTCGGCGGCGAGGGTGACCACTTCGCCCGGCGGCGAGGGGAGGCCCAGCCTGTCCAGAACCTCTTGAAAACGCAGCTTGTTCTCGAAGTAGCGCCCCAGCCTCGTAGGGGAAGCCAGAAGCCGCCAGCCGTTTTCCCGACAGAGCTTTTCGATAGCAGCCGAGGTCTTGAAAAGCAGCAGATTGGCCCTGTGCCTGGTCTGTAGAAAGGTCCTGGTCGTCTCGTGGCGTAAAAGCTGCTCGGAGTTCCTGAAGATAACGTTTTTGCTCCCCAGTGCTCTTTCCAGGGAGAAGACGCTCACCCCGGCCTGTTGCAAATAGCCGGTTACCAGGTTGTCGTCGATGCAGATTATGCCGTAATCTTTCAGCATCCTTTCCAGCCCGACCCCGTGATTGGGATCGTTGGTTACGTAAAAGATGGACTCGTTCAAACTTTGCAAAACGGCCCGCACATCGTCCAGGGTGGCGATTTTGAGACTCACGCTATTCTCTCCTCCCTGCTGCCATTCTAGGCCCTGATGCCGTCAAGGAAGTACTCTATCTCCGCCCGGTCGTTCAGAGGTTTCACGGCCGTTTCCCACTCCTCCTGCGGGCGCTGAGAGGCGTGGCCGGTGAGCAGACAGACCACTTTACCCAGGGCGCGGCGTTGTGTGGCCTTCATTACTCCGGCCAGGGCCGCGCCGCCCTCCAGCGAGGTATCGAGGCCGTGCTGGTTCAGCAAGGCTATGGCGCGGCGGATGTCCTCGTCGGAGACGATCCAGCCCCCACCGCCGCTCTCTTCGATCAGGCTCACGGCCTCTTCGGTGCGGCGCGTTCTTTTCACCCCCAGGTCGCCCACCAGGCTGCGCTCCCTGGAAGGGCGGCCCATCTGGTCGAACTTTCCGGCAATGGAGGTGATGCGCCCGGCCTGTACGGCGTGCAGGGCGGGCAGGCGCTCCAGGGCCTTCAGTTCGTCCCGCAGAGTCCGAAAGGCGCGGCCTATGCCTATCAGCGAACTGGCGCTGGTCACGAAGGTGAAGAGGGCATCGACCAGGCCCACCTTCTCGTATAGCTCGCAGGCAATGGACTTGAAGCCCTCGATGGATCGGTCGTCGGTCGAGGGGCGCAGGTTAAGCAGGCCGTAGCGACGGGCGGCGCGTTTGGCGGCGTTGATAGCCTGCCCGGTGACGATGACCTCCGCCCCGAAACGGCGCAACTGGGCCAGCTTGAAGGGGGCCACCTGGAGCGGGACAAAGGCGTACAACCTGATTCCGGCCAGACGACAATAGGCCGCGGCGGCCACAGCCGCGTTGCCGGAGGAGGAGATGACCAGTTCCCGTCGTCCCTCGGCCCAGGCTCTGGAAACCTGGTAGGCCAGGCTGCGGGCCTTGTGCGACCCCACAGGATTCAGGTCCTCTCTTTTGAAGAGCAGGCTTTCCAGGGCCAGGGTAGAGGTTATACCCCTGCTCTCCACCTCTTTGGTCCAGCCCTCGCCCAGGGTCAGGCGATAGCCCTCCTCGACGGGGGGGCTATAGAGCGAAGCGTAGCGCCAGATGTCGAAACGCGAGGGGTCTATTTTGAGCAAAAAACTTTCCGCCAAAGCAGGCATCTTCTGTCCTTTCAGCTCAGGGAACGGCGCAGCATGAGGAATTATACACCAGATGAGGAGCCAAAGCAAAAGAGAGCCTCCCAGGGACCTGATACGCTACTGCCCGGGTAGGGTCCCGAAGCAGATGAATTGTCGGGCTCCTGTATCTCGATATCCCAGGCTTTCAGCCAGCCGGATGGAAGCCAGGTTGTCCTTTTCGACCATGTAAAGCGGGGTCAGGCCCTCTTGCAGCAGGGCGGCTGTACAAGCCGAAAGCACCGACTGGCCCCAACCTCGTCTCCTGGCCTCCGGTTCGGTACGGACGTAGACCTCGGCGAAATGTGGCGAACGCCAGTTGATGCCCGCCGCGGCCATCACTTGGTCCCCGGCCCGGATCTCGAAACGGGGTGCGTTGTTGGCCTCGGCGTTTTGTACGACCAGAACGTTAATGATCGGCACGAAGCGGGGCACGTGCAGGCGATAGATGTGGACTGTAATCGGTTGCCAGATATCGAGATGGCGCCCCAGTGCTGAGGCAAAGGAGAGAGGCACCACGAAGTAGTAAGCACGACCGGGCCTCAAGCTCTGGTCTAACAGCCAGGGCAAAATAGTCTCAGAATGGGCGCGCGTGACTATCAGCGGTCGAAACAGGTCGAATCCGGTCACACATTCGGCCAGGAACCCGTCAACCTCTCCTGTCTCCGTGCGATGCAGGGTCAGGTGGGTGCGGCGGGCATCGTGGTACAGAGCGTAATGAGCGGTCAGAGCATCGGCCGGATCGGTCGGCGAGAGCAGCAAGCGGATAGCCCGGCGCTGTTCGGTAAGAGTCTCCATGTCATTTAGTTTACTCAAATCGCCAGAAAAGGCAACTTAGCGGTGTCTCAATCGTCCTCCGTAACTCCGCTCCAGGTAAAAGCGTATGTCTTTTTATCTGCGTCCATCGGTGTTCATCGGCGGTGAAGTATCGTGGTGTTTCCTAAAACGTCCCCGGGACGGGGACTGGGAGCGACGAAAAATCGACATAATCATTTATGACTGGATCTCAGTTTTTCTATCTTGACAAAACTCGAATTTTATGGCATACTTATATATGATGACGACAACACAGCGGCAGTTACAACGTTGCCTCAACATAATGCCGTTCTTTTTCTTTGGACAGGAAGAGGGCGGTGTTTGCCACCCTCTCCACCTATCTTTCTGCAAAAAGGAGGGCAAAAAATGAAACAAGAAAAAGTGATCTTGCGGCTGGGCCTGGCGCTGGTATTGCTGCTGCTGGCTCTGGCTACGGCCTACGCCGACCCGCCGGGCACCGAGCGGGTCAGCGTGGATACCACCGGCGGCGACCCTGATAACCAGAGCACGAACCCCTCCATCTCGGCCGACGGGCGCTACGTGGCCTTCGATTCCGCTGCCAGCGACCTGGTGGCCGGCGACGGCAACGGGATGGATGACGTCTTCGTGCGCGACCGGCGGACCAACACCACCACCCGCGTCAGCGTGGATGGCGCCGGCTTCGACCCTGATAACTTTAGCGGGTTCCCATCCATCTCGGCCGACGGGCGCTACGTGGCCTTCCAGTCCTGGGCCACCGACCTGGTGGGCGGCGACAGCAACGGTACGTTGGACGTCTTCGTGCGTGACCTCCAGACCAACACCACCAGCCGCGTCAGCGTGGATACCGCAGGCGGCGACCCTGATAACCAGAGCCAGAACCCCTCCATCTCGGCCGACGGGCGCTACGTGGCCTTCGATTCCTTTGCCACCGACCTGGTGGTCGGCGACGGCAACGGTCAGGCTGACGTCTTCGTGCGCGACCGGCAGACCAACACCACCGTCCGCGCCAGCGTGGATACCGCCGGCGGCGACCCTGATAACTGGAGCCAGAACTCCTCCATCTCGGCCGACGGGCGCTACGTGGCCTTCCAGTCCTGGGCCAGCGACCTGGTAGTCGGCGACGGCAACGGTCAGGCTGACATCTTCGTGCGTGACCTCCAGACCAACACCACTGTCCGCGTCAGCGTGGATACCGCCGGCGGCGACCCTGATAGCTTTAGCTGGAACCCATCCATCTCGGCCGACGGGCGCTACGTGGCCTTCCATTCCTTTGCCACCGACCTGGTGGCCGGCGACGGCAACGGTATGACGGACATCTTCGTGCGCGACCTCCAGACCAACACCACCACACGGGTGAGCGTGGATACCGCCGGTGGCGACCCTGATGGCCCGAGCCTGTTCCCCTCCATCTCGGCCGACGGGCGCTACGTGGCCTTTGATTCCTGGGCCACCGACTTGGTAGCCGGCGACGGCAACGCGGCGACGGACGTCTTCGTGCGTGACCTCCAGACCAACACCACCGAACGGGCCAGCGTGGATACCGCGGGCGGCGACCCTGATGGCCCGAGCCAGAACTCCTCCATCTCGGCCGAGGGGCGCTACGTGGCCTTCTCGTCCTTTGCCACCGACCTGGTGGTCGGCGACGGCAACGGGATGACGGACGTCTTCGTGCGCAGCCGGGGGGACCCGGTGCTGGTCATCGCCAAAGAGGCCGAACCCGACCCGGCCTGGGCCGGAGCGCCGCTGACCTACACCCTGACCATCGCCGAGACGGGCGGGCTGTTCCACGCCAGCGGCCTGATAGTCAGCGATACCGTGCCGGTCAGCACCACTTTTGCCTGGGCCGACAACGGCGGCACGTTGGTGGGCAACGACGTGCTGTGGACGGGCCTGACGGTCAGCTCCAGCCAGAGCATCAGCCTCACCTTCGTGGTGACGGTCAACCAGGTGTCCAGCGGGACGGTCATCTACAACGACCGCTACCAGGCGCTCATCGACACCACCAAAGGAGTGACCGGCGCCACGGGCAGCGTGGTGAGCACCACGGTGTTCGCCGTTCCCGTCACACCCACCGTCTATTTGCCCACCATCCAGAGGAACAACGTCATTACGCCGTAAGGAGGTAAGGTGCCTGGCACTTCAACAACGAACGTTCGCTGTGCCAGGCACCTGGGAGCTTTTGCTCCAGACATCCAACGGGCGGGGTTCACAAGAGCCCCGTCCGTTTTTGTATTGTGGCCTTTGGAGCACGCAGGGCACCAAGAACACAAAGGGTATAAAGGCCTGGTGTCCTTCGTGCTCTTCGTGGTTATATCCGTGACTAATCCGTGTCTCTAACCGCCTGCCAGGACGTGGGTAAGGTCAAAGGCATCTTTCGTTTGAAAAGATTTCTGATTTGTGTTACAATATCCGCATTCCCTCGATGGAAGGGATAAACATTCTATGGAGGAGTAAAGAGTATCCTGGAAAGGAAGGAAAAGCACATGGATCCAATAGGCAGAAGGATCGAAGAACTGGTCAGCAGGGTGAAGTGGGGCAAGGAGGTTGGTCTTCACTTCTACCTGCGAGCTATCGAGAACATCGACGGGGCGAGAGTGACCGTCCGAGGGCGCGAGATGTTGATGTTTGCCTCCTACTGTTACCTGGGCTTGTTGGGGCATCCCAAGATCAACGCCGCCGCTAAGGCCGCCATCGACAAATTTGGCTCAGGCACTCATGGGGTACGCATCCTGGCAGGGACGACCACCCTGCACAACGAGTTGGAGGAAAAAATTGCCGCCTTCAAGGGCACTGAGGCCGCCATTACCTATTCCAGTGGGTACGTAACCAACCTGGCTACCATCTCCACTCTGTGCGTGAAGGGCGATGTGGTCATCTGCGATAAGCTGAACCATGCCAGTATTATCGATGGCTGTCTCCTGTCACGGGCCAGGTTCGTGCGTTTCGAACATAACAATATGGAAAAGTTGGAGCAAGCTCTGGCCAAAGCCGACCCCGAGGCCGGTAAACTGGTGGTGGTCGATGCCGTTTTCAGCATGGACGGCGACGTGATCGATCTGCCCGGGGTCAGCCGCCTGGCTAAAAAGTACGGAGCCCGCCTGATGGTCGATGAGGCCCATTCGCTGGGCGTGCTGGGCCAGACCGGACGCGGCATCGAGGAGCACTTTGGGCTGAAAGATGCCATAGATATCTACATGGGCACTTTGAGCAAAACCATTCCCAGCGTGGGAGGCTACATCGCCGGCGATGACGACCTGATTACCTACTTGAAGCACATGTCGCGGGCCTTTGTCTTCTCTGCGGCCCTGCCCCCGGCGGCTGTGGCGGCCGCCAAAGCCTCTTTTGACGTTATAGAAGAGGAGCCAGAGCGTTTGAGGGCCTTGCGCCGCAACGTGGAGCACTTCCTGGGCGGCCTGAAAGAGCGAGGCTTCAACACCCTGAACAGCGAAACGCCCATCGTGCCCATCGTCACGGGCGACGATGACCCGGCCTTGATGATGGCCAAGATAGCCCAGGAATCTGGCATCTTCGTTCTACCCATTCTGTCCCCTGCTGTGCCACACGGCACCAGCCGTCTAAGGGCCAACGTCACGGCGGCCCATACTGAAGAAGACATTGAGTATGCGCTGAGCGTTTTCGAGAGGGCCGGTAAAGAGGTAGGAGTTATTTAGCAAACTCTTCACTACCTGGAGAGTGGTCGTGTATCCTTATTGTGCTCAGAGGCCTGAGAGCAGTCCCCAGGATTTCCCCAGGGCAGGATGAACTGCCCGGAGAATCAGTCAGGGAGGAACAGCCCCTTCGTCTTATCCGCCGTCTCGAAAATTTTTAACCAAACCTTAACCTGATGTTTACCTGATCGTGACAGAAATGTGGTATCATTAGTATTAGAGGCATCAGTATCAGGAACATCAGGAAAATAAGGTGTGAGGTGAGGGAAAATGACGGAGAAGACGGTGCTGATAACAGGTGCCGATGCTTTTTCGAACGCTCAGATCAGCATGGCCTTACAAAAGAGGGGCTACATCGTCGTCACCGCCACTGAACCCGAGGATGGACTACGACACCTGTTCAATCAATTCATAGATTTAATCATCGTTGATACTACCCTGAGCACCTCCAAAATGGATGGCTGGGAGATTTGTCGTCGCGTTCGAGAGATGTCGCAGTTGCCGATGATCATACTCACCGCTACCAACAGAGAGGACGACAAGCTGAGAGGTCTGGAGCTGGGGGCCGACGATTGCCTGTCCAGACCCTTCAGCCTCAAGGAACTGGCCGCACGGGTGCAGGCTCAGTTGCGTCGTACCGCGGTACAAGAGGCGCAATCAAGAGTGAAGATCTTTGCCAGCGGAGATCTATGGATCAACTTTAGCACCTGTGAAGTCAGAGTGCGTAACAAGCTGCTGCATCTGACGCCCAGGGAATACAGCTTGCTGACTTGTCTGGTCAGAAACGCCGATCAGGTTCTATCCTACAACCAGCTTCTAACGAATGTGTGGGGCGATTCGGAGGTGGTGGGTGTCAGCGCCCTGAAACAGTACATCTGGCGGCTGCGTCGGAAAATAGAGAAGAGCCCCGACAAACCCCGCCTGATATTGACCAAAAGGGGAACGGGCTATCTCTTCAAAAAGTAAATCGGGACCGAAGTTTGAGCAGGACAGGAGAGGAAAATGAGAGTGACTTTGGAAGAGATCGTGGAAAAATTGTCTTTGGCAGTGGCCGCTGTGCCCGAGGAGCTGGACCGAGAGGTCACGAGGGGCTACGCTTCAGACCTGTTGAGCTGTGTGATGGCCAAAGCCCAACCAGGCACTCTGTGGATCACCTTGCAGGCTCACCCCAACATCGTGGCCGTGGCCAGCTTGTTGAATCTGGCTGGCATTGTCGTGACCGAGGGGGTGGCCCTCGATCCGGAGACTATTGAAAAAGCGGTCGCCGAGAAAATTCCGATTATGACCACTCCGCTTACCACCTTCGCCGTCGTCGGACAACTGGCCGCGCTGGGTGTGCAAGGGGTAGACGAGTGAGTGATTATGTTCAGGTATATCTACGTCGATTTACACCTCCATACGGTGCTCTCTCCCTGCGCCGAAGTGGAGATGATCCCGCCTCTAATCGTGGATCGGGCCGGGCAATTGGGGCTTTCCCTGATAGCCATTACCGACCACAATTCGGCCGAGAACGTGGCGGCCGTGGTCGAGGCCGCCCGGCAAACAGGACTGGTCGTCCTGCCCGGCATGGAAGTGGAGAGCCGCGAAGAGGTACACATCGTCTGCCTCTTCGATACCGTGGAGCAGGCTTTGGCCTGGCAGGGGGAGGTTTACGCCCATCTGCCGTCCCTGCAAAACCGGGAGGAAACTTTTGGCGCCCAATTCGTGGTGGACGCCGAAGGTGAGTACGTGCGCACCAATGACCGGCTGCTCCTGACCTCCACTTCTCTCTCCGTCAACGCGGTGATTGAAAGGGTAAGAAGCCTGGGCGGTCTGCCCATTCCAGCCCACGTGGACCGCCCCTCTTACAGCCTGATCGCCAACCTGGGCTTTATCCCGCCGGATTTGGGACTATCCGCGGTGGAGATATCTGCCCGCACCACCCCGCACGAGGCCCGTGCCCGTTTCCCCCAACTGAAGGACTATAACCTGGTGGTCGGCGGGGACGCCCATCGCCTGAACGAGATGGTGGCCAGAACGATGGTGAAAATCCGTGAGCCCACTGTGGCGGAGTTGGCCCTGGCCCTGGCCGGTCGAGAGGATAGAAGGATAGTGGAATAATGCGTGAACTCTCCCTGCACGTCCTGGACGTGCTGCAAAACTCTCTGGAGGCGGGCGCTACCCACCTGGAGCTCACTATCGAGGAAGACCTGAAGGCCGACAGGTTGACCATCACCTTGACCGACAACGGACGAGGGATGGACGAGGCAACCTTATCCAGGGTGCTCGATCCTTTCTTTACCAGCCGCACCACCCGCCACGTGGGACTGGGCCTGCCCCTTTTCGCCGCTGCTGCCGAGCGTTGCGAAGGGAAGTTGACCGTCGAATCGCAGGTGGGGGTAGGGACGACGGTGGTAGCCACCTTTCGGCACAGCCACATCGACCGCGCCCCGCTGGGCGACATCAAGGGCAGCCTGCTGAGCGTCATCCTGGCCGAACACAACGTAGACCTGTATTACCGCCATCGGGTGAACGGCCGGGAGTTCGCCTTCAACACCGTCGAAATCAAAGAGGAACTGGAGGACGTTCCCCTCTCCCATCCGGCCGTGAGAAAGTGGCTATCCGATTTCATCGCCGAGGGGGAAGAAGAACTACGTGATGCGTAAGCCAACACGGATTCCTTTCACGGATGTCACGGATTTTCTATGGAATCCAACTGCTCTAGCCCCCGTCCCGGGGGCGGTGACCGTAACCGCCGATAAACGCAGATAAACGCCGATGTTCTATCTCTTTATCTGCTTTCATCGGTGTTCATCGGCGGTGAGTATTGTGATGCTAACAACGAACCTTCGCGGTGAACGTCCCCGAGACGGGGACTGGGAGCGGGGACGTTCGTAAAGCGTGCCACCGGTTTGCTAAGGGGGAGCGACTATGGCTAAACACACCCTGTTCCACGAGTATCATCTCGAAATCGAGGAAGACCTTTGCTTCGTGCTGATGCCCTTTGCCAAAGAGTTCCAGCCCATCTACGACGACCACATCAAGCCCACCGTGGAGGGGGCCGGGCTGCGGTGTATACGGGCCGACGACCTTTTTGGCCCACGCCCCATTATCCACGACGTCTGGGAGTACGTCTGCAAGGCGCGGGTGGTGATCGCCGAGCTGACGGGCCGCAACCCCAACGTCTTCTACGAGGTGGGCCTGGGCCACGCCCTGGACAAAAAGGTGATCC
>CAZYHC010000059.1:0-28972 GCA_964646625.1 uncultured Anaerolineales bacterium | reverse complement strand
AGGGTTACTCTCATAATAGCACAAATTTTCGGTTTTGTCAAATTCACATTTTCAATGCAAAAACGGCCCGAAGGCCGCACGCGTGCACAGCACAAACGTTCTGAATTTTTTAACCAAACCTTAACCTGATCTTTACCTGATAGTAACCTTTTTGTGGTATAATATTTAGGGAGACGTTGCAGGCAAGTGGTCATGATTGGTCGCTCAACCAACAAAGGTTGCGAGAAAAGATAGGTTATGGTACAATAAAACAGCATCAGAAGACATTTTATCATAGTCTTAAACAGATAAAGCCTCGCGGCTAAGACAGAGCCCGAGGCGGCGGCCAGGGTGGTAGTAGCACCCGGCAATGGGCAGTATAGCATAGAATCCTGCTGGAGGCAAACTCACTCTGGTGGGATTTTTGTTTCCCGTATGCTGGCTGAGCGGGGCAACATTGAGTCCGTCTATAAGTCTATAAGATAGGAGCAAGTTCTTGACGCAGCAGGTTAAACCAGGCGACTGGCTACAAAGCCCATTCTGGCAGGGAGTCGTCCAGGTTGTCAGCATCCAGCCTCGTGCTGACCATGACGTGGTGACGGTCCATCCCTCCGACCGGCGTCCATCGCGGACTTATATCCTGACGCCCACCGACTGGGAGCAGGTCCGTCGAGTCATGCGGGCTGATCGCAGCGACCTCTCTTTCAACGGCGATCCTACTCGCTTCCGGCTGAGCATCCAGGCCCATCGCCTGCGCCTGGCTCATTCCATTGACCCCTACGCCGCGCTCAACGCCAGTCGCATCGATCCTCTCCCTCACCAATTTGAAGCTGTCTACGAACACTTGTTGGCCCGCCCGGTAGTGCGTGCTTTGCTGGCCCACGATGCCGGGGCGGGAAAGACCATCATGGCCGGGATGGTGATCAAAGAACTCCAGCGCAGGCAGGGTGCAAGGAGGGTATTAATTGTGGCTCCAGCCGGCTTGACCGGCCAGTGGCGGCGCGAGCTGCTGACCAAGTTCGGCGAGGCCTTCACCATTATCTCACGCGACTACATGGAGGAGAAGCGCCTGGACAGCCTGGATGTGTGGCGGAAGACCGACCTGGTTATCACCTCCATCGCCTTTGCGCGGCAGAAGTCGATGCGCCAGGCATTGGAGAGCGTCGAATGGGACCTGGTCGTTGTGGATGAGGCTCACAAGATGGCCGCCTATCTACATCCCAGCGGCTCCCCCTACAAGACGCAAGCCTACGAGCTGGGCGAGACTCTTTCCCGTCACACCACCCACTTCCTGTTGATGACCGCCACGCCACACAAGGGCGATCCCGACAATTACCGCCTGCTGATCAGTCTGGTTGAACCACGATGGGCGGAGGCCACGCCGTATGCTCCTGGAGCCAACCCGGTGGTCTTGCGGCGAACCAAGGAGGAGATGCGCAAGCCCAACGGCGAGGCCCTGTACCCAGAGCGGGTAGTCGAGACGCTGCCCTACAACCTATCCAACCCGGAGGGCACGCTCTTAGAGCAAGTTTACAAGTTCATCCGAGAGCGATACAAAAAGGCCAAATCAACCAACCGGCAAAGCGCGGCCTTTGCCCTGCTCACCCTGGAAAGACGCCTGGCATCCAGCCCCTACGCCCTGAAAGAGTCGCTGAAGCGTATCCGAGCACGGATTGAAGAGCGCCTGCGCCATAGCCGTTCAGCAATTTCCCCTGGTCGGGACGAAGGCGATTGGGCGGAGTGGGAAGACCTGAGCGAGCAAGAGCGTTGGGAGCGTGAGGCCCAGGCCGAAGCCGAGGCTGCTGACCTGACGGAAAGACGGCAACTAAAAGCGGAGCTTCGACAACTGGATACACTGACCGCCAGGACGGAGGCAATCATCCAGCAAGGGCACCAAGAGAAGATCAGAGAACTGCGCAAAGCCTGCGACCTGTGGGTTGGCGAGCGCGGCGAGCAATTGATCATCTTTACCGAGTTCAAGGACACGCTGGACTATCTCCTGGATTGCCTGGGCGAGTGGGGCTACACGACGACGCAGATCCACGGCAGGATGCCAGTCGAGGAGCGTCGCAGGGCAGAGAAGGCATTTTGGAAGGGTGAGGCCCAGGTATTGGTGGCTACCGAAGCGGCTGGCGAGGGGATCAACCTGCAATGTTGCCACGTGATGGTCAACTTTGACATCCCCTGGAATCCCTGCCGTCTGGAACAGCGGATGGGCCGCATCCACCGCTACGGCCAGCAGGCTGACGAGGTGTACATCTTCAACCTGGTAGCCAGCAACACGATGGAGGGCGAGGTTAAGGAGACTCTGCTCAAGAAGCTGAAAAAGATGAGCGCCGCTCTGGGAGCGGATAAGGTCTTTGACGTGGTCGGCTCTGTGCTGTGGGGCAAAGAGCTACGCGATGTCCTGGAGCGAGTGGCGCTGGGCGAAGCGGAGGCAGTCGAGGAAGCCAAACACATCATCGAGCGGGCTGATGTATTGGCGAGAAAGGCCATCGAAGCCGAAGGGCGCATCACCGTCACCGCCGAGCCCCTGGACATCGCCAATTTTCGAAGGAAACAGGCCACCTTCCGCGCCCACCGGTTAAGCCCGGAGATTTCCGAGAAGTTTTTCCGCCTGGCGGTGCCTTTCGTCGGGGGCACACTGAGGGAGTTTTCTGTGCCAACAGAGGATGGCCGGAAGCGGCCGGCTTTTGAGGTCACGCTGCCGTCCGATGTGCGTCGGCAACGTCAGCGAAAACTGATCGTCTCCTTTTGGCCCGAGGTCTGCGCCGACGATGAGACAGAAGAGAACGCGGTGCTATTTATCGCCCCTGGACACTGGCTCTTCGAGGCCCTGCTCGACCGCGTGATCAAGGACTGCGCGCCCGACCTCAACCAGGGTGCGGTCTTTTTCGACCTGCATCCAAAGGACGACTCGCCCTACCTGGCCTGGTTCGTCCAGAGCCACATCAGAGATGGGCTGGACCACCACGTTACTGATTTGCTGGCCGCTGTCCGACACCGCGCCGATGTGGAACGGGTGACGCCGCTGCCCACGGATGTCTTGGACGGCTTTGATCTCGGCGCAGGACAAGATATTGAGGCCGGCATCAGGCAGGTGAGGCCCATGCTGGCTGGGCAGGCCGAGGTGCTTGACCAGTGCGTGGGGGAGTTTTTCCTGCCAGGGTTGGCGAAGCGGCGGGCGCAGCAGCGGGAGGCCCTGGAGCGCGACCGGCGTTTCCTGGAGGAGGGGCTGACTGCCCTGGCAGAGCACTTGAGCGAGGAGGCAATGGACGCCTTTATCACTGGAAACGATGAAAAAGCGAACCAGTTGACCGACCAGAGCGAAGTGGCACGAGAGCGTCTGGCCGAGCTGCAAACCCAGATGACTCAGGCAGGACACTTGCTGATGGTCGCGCCCCAGGTGTTGGGGGTGGCATTGGTGCTGCCAGCGCCGATTGAGGTTGCGCTTAAGGAGGAAGAACGTGCCTCTGGCGTACTGATGCGTCAGGATCGTGATGTCGAAGAGGCAGCCATGAAGGTGGTGATGGACTACGAGACCAGCCAGGGCCGCCACCCCCGGGACGTGAGCAAAGGCGAGTCGTGGGATATCGAGTCTGACGACGCCCAGGGCGAGGTGGTGCGCTACATCGAGGTCAAAGGGCGCGGACCGGAGGATGCGGACGTAGTATCATTACCTGAGGGCGAATGGGAAGCCGCCCGCCGCCTGGGCGACCTGCACTGGCTCTACATCGTGCGGTTGGGCGACGGGATGATGTGGATGATCCAGAATCCATACGCCAAGTTGCAGCCGAAGGAACTCAAGCGGTGGATAGTGCGTGTGAGCGACGCGCGGCTACATGCGGAGGAAGTGTTTTTGGAACAGAAAATATAACACAAGAAAGGAGCACAAAAATGGATATTGGACAGATCACAGCAGCAACGGTGGTGGCGCTTGCCCCATTCACACCATTCCTGATCGAAGTGGGCAAGGCTGGGGGGAAGAAACTGGCCGAAGTGCTCGCCGAGAAGGGCGGCGAGGCGGCCTGGGAAAAAGCGCAGAGCCTGTGGGGAAAGCTCGAGGAGTCCCACATAGACAAAGACGAGGACGCACAGGACGCGGCACGAATGCTGGCCCGTAAGCCTGAAGATGAGAATCGCCAGACGATGCTGGCCGAGGTGCTGGGTGCCCACCTGGAAGAAAACCCTGAGCTGGCTGATGAACTCTTCGACCTGCTGGGCGGACAGGAAGCGGTGCAGCAGGTGTTGGCCGACCGCAGCAGTTGGGTGGAGGATGTAACGCAGCGGGTGAAGGGCACTGGCACACAGATTGTCCAGGCCAGCGATGACAGCGTTATCAAGGGCGTGCGACAGATCAGAGAATAACCGACAGCTTAGGATTTATGCAAAATGAGCTTCTCGTTTCTGACCCATTTTTACCTGAGGAAACGCATTTGAAGGGGAAAGGTCTCTTCGCGCATCTCTTTAACTGCACGCCCTACCAGACACAGGAGAGGAGAAATGAGCGTAAAAGATCCGCAACAGGTTATTCAGGCAAGTAACGGAAGCGTGATTAAAAACGTCGTACAAATTATCCAAGGCGACAGGCCAGACGTCAAATTCTCCAGCGACTCCGCGCAGCGAATCCCAAATAGAATCCATCGAGAGGCTGTACCTGTTGTTAGAGACGAAATCAGGCAATATTTCTGGAAACCACCAGACATAGAAGAGGCTTTGATGGATCTCGAGGTGCAAGGGTGGAATATACCTCTATGGCGACTCCACGGCGAAGTGTTGGTCAGTTGGAAAGAATGGAGAGAAGAAGTTGTAAAAGAAACTGAGAATTATAAACAAACACAATGGGTGCCTAGAGAGGAAGATACCACGCACGATTTGGATTGGCTTGTGCCTGCTCACCGTGCGACAAATAGCGCACTACGGGCGCTATCGGGAGCGATCGGGACACTCAATAGATCTCAAAAAGCTATACGCGTAGATTGGCAAAGTTATCCGTTTGGAGAGTCACTCGAGCAGATGTGGCCGAACTTGAAAGCTGCATATGGTGGTTTGCCCTGGCGACGAAAATCGGCTATAGCGAATGCACAAGCGCTATTTGAAGCTCCGGGATCAGCATTTGATCAAGGCAGAGAAAAGATAAAGACGCATGGCCAGTTATCCAAGTTGGAGCCCGAAATATCATTACTAACCGCAATCTCTCGCGCAGAGCGACAAATTGAAGAACATTTAAGAAACTGGGCCAAGAAATCAGGTAAAAGGTTGACAGACTTTAGAATCAAACTCGATGTCGAGAGGGCCGAACAATACTGGTTTCCCATTTGGGTCGCCCAGTACGTGTATCGCGGCACGCAGCATGCTGTTGTGATCAATGGCTACAATGCCAGACCTATTAACGCACCTCTTCCGCTATCATTTCGCGCTGGATTCATCGCGTGGAGTATTGTTACACTAGCTCTAATTATTCCGTGTTGGCCCTTTGCAGCCTATTTCTTTTATCAGTTCTTCTCCGAACCCTACTCTGAATTTAGATTTTTTGGCTTCTTTAACGCGATGCCTGCACTGTTCTTTGCGTTGGGTCCGTTCGTGATGACGGGCTTGTTTGTTGTGATTTGGTGGATTCAACACCACTGGCTGTCTAAGTAGAAATCGCGGTGTGGATGTTGGCTTCTTACTAACAGAGCTAATGTGAGAAAAAATAACCCCTTATGACCAAACGCTACATCGAAGACGTCCTCTCCCTGGGAGAACTGAATAAATACGCCCAAAAGGGCGGCGGCATCGGCTCGCTCAACGCCATGCATCCCTACTTTGCCCGCCGGCCGCTGACCGCTTCCCGCGCCATGACCCTGGCCGCGCTGGTGGACGCGCCCCGCACCGAAGCTGAGCGCAAAGCCCTGGAAGACCTGCTGGTCGAACTGAGCAGCGAGGAGTGGCCCGATAAGCCCAGGCTGCTCCAACGGGCGAGGGAGTTGATCCGCCAGGCCCACGGCGGACGCGCCCCGCGCGTGCTCGATCCTTTCGCCGGCGGCGGTTCGATGCCTCTGGAAGCCATGCGTCTGGGCTGCGAAGCCACCGCCCTCGATCTCAACCCGGTAGCATACCTGGCCCTCATCGCCTCGTTGGTCTACCCCCAGCGGTTCAACGACTCGCAGGAAGCCAGCGATGAGACACTGCCCGGATTAGAGTCCGGCGGCAAGCGCACCTACAAGCTGGTCGAGGACGTGCGCTATTGGGCCGAGTGGGTGATGGAGCAGGCCGAAACCCAGATCGGCGACTGCTATCCCGTTGATGCCGATGGTGCGGTTCCGGTAACCTACCTCTGGGCCAAGACCATCACCTGCCCCCACTGCGGCAGGGAGATTCCGCTGATCAAGCGGCGCTGGTTGCAGAAACAGGAGGGTTCTGAGCACATCGCCTACCAGTTGAACGTGGATCAGGAGAGGAAGACCTACACAGTGGAGATCCTGCGCGGCGAGGCGGCGAGCCAATCCGAGCCAGACCGGGGCACGATGCGCGGGGCGACGGTGGAGTGCATCTACTGCGGGACGCCTTCGGAGCGGGAGCGCATCGTGGAGCAGGGGCAGGCCAGGGAGATGGGCCAGCACCTGCTGGTGGTGGTGCTCTACCGAGAGGGGGAGACGGGCCGCGACTTCCGCCCCGCCACCGACGCCGACCGCGCCGCCTACGCCAGGGCCACGGAGAAGCTGGAGCAGGCCCAAGCGGAAGGCTACGACTTCTGGGGCCTTGAGCGGTTGCTCTCGGTGGTGCCCGATGAGCCTACGCCGCCGTCACGGGCGCGCAGCATCAGCATCCGGCTGTATGGCATCACCGAATGGGGACACCTGTTCAACGACCGGCAGGCGCTGGCGATGATCGTCCTGGGTCACCAGATCCGCGCCGTGCGCGAGTTGCTGGCTAATGAAGATGAGGACTACGCGCGGGCGATTGCGCTCTACCTGGCTAGCGTGATAAGCAAGCAGATTAGTTATAACTCGCAGACGTCTTGGTGGCAGGTTAATCGGTCAACTATTGCGCCGACGATGACCCGCCACGACATTCAAATGACCTGGGATTATGCTGAGGCCAACCCTTTCAGTAACCAGGCTGCAAGCTGGAAGAGTCATACTGAGGCGCTGTGGCGCTCGATAGAGAACGCCGCAGCGATAGACGCAACGCCAGCAACCATCCGCCTGGGTTCGGCCACCCAGTTGCCCGCCGAGTGGACGGGCCGCTTCGATGCGGCGATCTGCGACCCACCGTACTATGATAGCGTCACCTACGCCGATTTGACCGACTATTTCTACCCCTGGCACAAGCGCATCGTGGGCGATGACTACCCCGAAGCCTTCGTCACCGAGGTCACGCCCAAGGACGACGAACTGGTTCAGGAGGCCATCTACCACGGCGGCACCAAAGCAGCGGCCAAACAGTTCTACGAGGACGGCATGGCCCAAGCCTTCGCTCAGATGCACCGCGTGCTGCGCGACGACGGTATTGCGGTGGTCATGTTTGCCCACAAGAAGTCGAGCGCCTGGGAGACGCTGGTGGGCGCGCTGATCCGGGCTGGCTTCCAGGTCACTGCCTCGTGGCCGCTCAACACCGAGGGCCGCCGTCTGCAATCTTACCGCGCCGTGGCCCTGGCCTCGTCGGTCTACCTGGTCTGCCGCAAACGTTCCCGCACGGGAGGGGCAACCGGCTACCTGGAAGACATCGAAGCCGAACTCCGCCGCACCATCCGCCGCTACCTGGAACGCTTCTGGGCAGCGGGCATCGGCGGGGCCGACTTTTTCATGAGCGCCATCGGGCCGGGGCTGTCGGTGTACAGCCGCTACACTCGCGTCGAGCGTTACGATGGCACAAAGGTCGAGGTGAGCGACTTTCTCGACCTGGTGCGTCACGAGGTAGCGGCCTTTGCCATCGAGCGCATCGTGGGCGAGAAGGGATTCAGCGAACGGCTCGACCCGCCCAGCCAGTTCTACGTCCTCTGGCGCTGGGGCTACAATGACTGGGACGTGCCCGACGGCGAGGCGTTGCTGTTGAGCACTGCGGTGGGCATCGAGTTGGACGTGCTGATGGACCGCGTGGGACTGGTGGGCAAGGTCAAGGGCAAGCTGCGGCTGCTGGGGCCTTCGGCGCGGGCGGAGAGGCTGGAGAAGGTGGTAGAGCGGGTGGCGGCTGGAGGGGCGGTGCCCCTGGTGGACGTGCTGCACAAAGCCTGCCTGCTCTGGCAGGGTGATCGCCAGGCGGAGCTTTCGGCCCTGGTTGCGGCGCGAGGCGGCGAGATGTGGCCCGTGGCCCAGGCCGTGGTCGAGCTACTGCCGAAGGACAACCCGGAGCGCAAGGCATTGGAAAGTATGTTGGGCACGCGGCTCGACCTGGAGAGCCGGGCGCAGCGCTGGGCGGAGACGCACCGGCCCCAGCCGCGGGCGGAGCAGTTGAAATTGTGGGATGAGGACACAGATGGACGATAAGGGTTTGACTTCGCAGGAGATCATAGCTGAGGGTGGCAGCACCATCAGCGGTGTGACACAGATAATCACTGACAAGTACTACTCCCGTTCCCAGGCTGAGGAGTTGAGCGAATATCTGAAACACGCCATCGCAGCCTACGAAGCGCGGATGTATCAGCTCGTTGCTCGCCCTGCTGCTCCACCCGACCAGCCCTACAAATTCCTCTATGCCTTTGAGATCGAAGACGCCGACATCTTCTTCGGCCGCGGCGTCGCCAGCCAAGCTTTCCATCAGACCCTTCTCAAGGATCGCCTGACCGTCCTCCATGCCAGGTCGGGTGCAGGCAAGACCTCACTCCTCAATGCCGGCCTCTTGCCTCGCCTCATCCGCGAGGGCCACCTGCCGGTCTGCGCTCGCGCCTACGAAGACCCGGTCCTGGCTATCAAGCGGGCCATCGCTCCCCCTTCGTTGGGGCCGTGGCCGAAGCTACTGCCCAAACTCACCCTGCACGAGTTCCTGGGCCTGACCTGTGCCCACCTCAGCCGCCAGACGCAAGAGTTAGTGGTCATACTGGACCAGTTTGAGGAGTTCTTCATCTTCTGGCCGGAGCGGGACCATCGCCAACCTTTCATTGACGCCCTGGCCGATTGCTATGATGACAAAGCGCTGCCTGTTCGCCTCATCATCGCCCTGCGCAAGGATTATTACTCCGACTTGGCGACCTTCCAGCACCGCCTGCCCCACATCTTCCACAACGAATACTACCTGGAGGCCATGACTCGCGAGGAGGCGCAGGCAGCCATCGCCTGTCCAGTGGCGAAGCTAGGCCGCCCGGTGGCCTACGAGCCAGTCCTGCTCGACACGTTGCTGGATGACCTGGCCCGTGGCGGGATGGAACTGCCGCACCTGCAAATCATTTGTACCAGGCTTTACGAGATGTTGGCTGAAGGCGAGACGGCCATCAGTCTGGCCTCTTACGAAGAATTGGGCCAGGCCGAAGGGGTGCTGGGCGGCTATCTCAACAGCGTGCTGGACAGGCAGCCAGGCAAGGGAGGGGCTATCGCCAGGGAGGTATTGAAAGAGCTGGTTAGCTCCGAGGCGACAAAGCGGGTGTTGAGCTACGGTACGTTGGCAGCACGGGTCGAAGCGGAGGGGGACGAACTGGACGGCGTGCTGACTCAACTGGTAGACGCCCGCCTGCTAAGCCGGGACGAGGTCGAGGGTGAGATAGTTTACGAGATGGCTCATGAGTACCTGATCGAAGAGATAAAGAAGTGGATTGACCTGGCAGACCTGGAGTTCAAGCGGGCGGAAGAACTGCTCAGGCGAGAGGTGGCGAACTGGCGCGTGCATGGCACCCCGATACCCAGGGACCGGCTGGAGCTAATATACGCGCACCGGGAGCGGCTTAGGGGACTGGATGATGAGGCGTGGGAGTGTATCTTGCTCTCGGCGCTGCAAGCCGAGTTTGCTCTCGAGGACTGGGTCAAACTGGCCGGGGAGGTTGGTGAAAAGCTTCTCTTAGCAGCCCTCGACGACCCGCGCGAGGAAATGCGCCGAGCTATCATCCGTAACCTGGGTGCTATTTGGGGGCTCCCGGAGGTGTCCAGGTTAGGGGATGAGGATTTCGATGTGCGCTGGAAGGCAGCCGAAGTGCTGGGGAAGCCTGGTGACTCTCGCGCCGTGGAGCCGCTAATCGCTGCCTTGCGGGATGAGGATTTCGATGTGCGCTGGAAGGCAGCCGAAGCGCTGGGGGAGCTTGGAGACCCTCGCGCCGTGGAGCCGCTCATCGCTACCTTGCGGGATAAGGATTGGGAGATGCGCGAGGTGGGAGCCGAGGCGCTGGTGAATATCGGCGAGCCAGCCATGGAGCCGCTCATCGTTGCCTTGCGGGATGAGGATAGCAATGTACGCCGAGCGGCAGCCGAGGCGCTGAGGTGGATCGGTGCTCCCCGTGCTGTGGAGCCGCTCAGCGCTGCCTTGCGAGATGAGGATTGGCATGTGCGCGAGATGGCAGCCGAGGCGCTGGGGGAGCTTGGAGACCCTCGTGCCGTGGAATCGATCGTTGCCGCCCTACGGGATGAGGACAGCAAGATACACCAAGTGGCAGTCAAGGCTTTGGGAGAAATTGGTAAACCAGCCATGGAATCGTTAATCACTGCCTTGCAGGATAAGAGTTGGCATGTGCGCCGGGCGGTGGCCGAGGCGCTGGGGAAGCTTGGAGACCCTCGCGCTGTGGAGTCGCTCATCGCCGCCTTGGGGGATAGGAACTGGTATGTGCGCCAGGCGGCGGCCAAGGCGCTGGGGGAACTTGGTGATCCCCGCGCTGTGGAGCCGCTCAGCGCCGCCTTGCGAGATGAGGATTGGCATGTGCGCAAGATGGCAGCCGAGGCGCTGAGGGAACTTGGCGACCCCCGCGCCGTGGAGCCGCTCAGCGCCATTTTGTGGGATGAAGATAGAGGTGTGCGCTGGGCGGCGGCCTGGGCACTGGGGAAACTTGGCGATCCCCGCGCTGTGGAGCCGTTCATCACTTCCTTGCGAGATAAGAATAGCTATGTGCGCGAAAGGGCGGCCGAAGCACTGGGAAAACTTGGCAACCGCCGCGCCGTGGAGCCGCTCAGCGCCGCCTTGCGAGATGAGGATTGGCACGTGCGCAGGATGGCAGCCGAGGCGCTGGGAAAGCTTGGCGAGCCAGCCGTGGAGCCGCTCAGCACCGCCTTGCGAGATGAGGATTGGCACGTGCGCAGGATGGCAGCCGAAGCGCTGGGAAAGCTTGGCGAGCCAGCCGTGGAGCCGCTCAGCACCGCCTTGCGAGATGAGATTGGAAGTGTGCGCTGGGAGGCGGCCGTGACGCTGAAGAAAATCGGCACACCGGAGGCGCTGGCTGCGCTTGAGCATTTCAAATCAGGAGGAATCGAATGACCACAACCTTACCCAACTGGCGTAAAGGGGCCACGCCCCATCAGGACATCCGGGAGGACCGCGTCTCCGAAGCCCTCTTCGCCGTCAACCTCAGCCGGGCCATCGCCCGCGAGGGGGCGGATGAATACCACGATCCCACGCTCTTCTTCGAGCGCACTCACCTGACGCGCACGCTCCAGAGCCTCATCCGCGACGTGCTCAAAACCCTACACGGCGAACCAGGGGCCAACAGCGTCATCCACCTCCAGACCAACTTCGGCGGCGGCAAGACCCACGCCGAGCTGGCCCTCTACCACCTGCTCACCTCTCCGGAGGAAGCCCTGGCCGTACCCCGCATCGCCAGCTTTCTGGCCGAAGGCGGCTTCGAGGCCATACCCCAGGCGGCAGTGGCGGCCTTGCCCTGCGCTGATCTCTACGCCGGAGGGCGTGAGGTCGAGGATGAGCTGACCATCTATACCCTGTGGGGCGAGGCGGCCTACCGGCTGGGCAGCGTAGAATTGTACAACCTCGTTCGTGATAGCGACGAGCAGCGGTCTACCCCAGGCGTGGACTTGTTGCGTAAGGTGCTCGTCCAGGCTGGCCCCAACCTGATCCTCATTGACGAGCTATTGCACTACGTGGACAAAGCGGCGGCCGTCAAGGTCGGCGACTCGAACCTGGGCACGCAGACCCTGGGCTTTCTGCGCGAGTTGACCGAGGCCGTGGACGCGGTGGATCACAGCGTGCTGGTGGCTTCGATCACGGCCAGCCGCCTGGAGGACCTGGAGGTGCTGACCGAGGATGAAGCGCACCTTACCCTCTCCAAGCTGGAGGACATCCTGCGCCGGATGGAAGACTCCCGCACCCCCATCGAGAGTGCCGAGATCTACGACATCGTCCGCACCCGCCTCTTCCAAGAGGTCAAGGACGACGTTGCCGACGAGGTGGCCGCCGCTTACTACCAGTTCTACAAGAGCGATCCTTGGAAAGACCTGCTACCCCAGGAATCGCGTGAAGCGGGCTACCGGGAACTGTTGCGCAAATCGTACCCTTTCCATCCCAGCATCGTCAAGGTGCTCTACGAGCGATGGGGCAGCCGGCCTCAGTTCCAGTTGACGCGGGGCACGCTGCGTTTCCTGTCCCACCTCCTGGCCTATCTATGGAAAGCTGACGCCAACGACAAAGCGGTCGGCCCACTGATCCACCTTTCGGACGTTGACCTGGAGGCTGAGAACGTGCGGGGCGAGGCCATCCGGGTGGCGGGCAGCGAGTGGGAAGCCGTCATCGGCACCGATGTAGCTGCTTCACAGAAAGGGGGCGCGTCCATCTCCCAACGAGTGGATCTCGACCGCAGCGGACTCTATGCCAGGTATGGACTGGTGCAGGGCGTCGCCGCCAGCGTCTTCATGTTCACTCACGGCGGGCTGCAGACAAAGCCTACCCCCCAGGCTGAGGTGCGCCTGGCCGTAGCTCGACCGGCTGTGCCCTTCTCCGATCTCGGACAGGCTTTCGACGATTGCCGGGCCAGGCTCTATTACTACTACGAGGAGGACGGCGGCTGCATCTTCAAGACAGAGCCTAACCCCAACAAGGTGCTCGCCGACGAGCGGGCCAACGTCCAGACCGACGATGCCCGTCGGCAGGTTGAGGGCGTGGTGGCGGAGGTGGTGGGCCGCTCCAGCCTGTTCAACGTCACCCTGTACGGCTTTCACGGCGGCGTAGCCAAAGAGCCTAGCGACGTTCCCGACGATGGGCAACTTCAACTGGTCGTCCTGCCCCCGCGCCTGACCGTAGCCAGGGGCAAAATCATCGGCAAAACGGCTGCCGTGGTGGATGATATAGCCGGGAACTACGGCAAAAGGCTGCGGATGAACCGCAACATGGTGCTCTACCTGGCCCCCGATTCGGAATACATCTCTGGGGCCATAGATCGGGCCATAGACTGGCTGGCCGCCAATCGCGTGCGGGGCGACGCCGGGCTGATGGCCCGCTTCTCCGAAGAACAGCAAGAGATTATCAAGGAAAGGGCTACCTCAGCGGCCAATGACACCAAAGATCACGTGCGCAGAGCCTATAACACCGTCATCCTGCCCTCTGAGGCCGGCAAGCGCGAGACGTTTGAATTGAGTTACGTTCCTCCCAGTAAGAAGGTGTTGGGACAGGCAGAGGAGGAACTGCTGGACAGGCGCAAGCTCCATAAGGAGTTCAACCCGGCGCTACTCGATGACCGCTGGGCGTCGCTGTGGCCCAAGACGGCTACGATCATCACCACCGAGGCCCTGTGGGAGAAGTTCGCCCGCCAGGGTGGCTCCCCTATCCTCACCAGCGTCGAGGTGCTGAAAGATACCATCCGCCAGGCAGTGGAGCGGGAGTTGTTCGGTTACGGCCTCATGCGCGACGGCGAGCAGGATAAGCTCAAAGCCAACTCCTACGAGCGGGTGTTCCTGGGTCCGTTCGATGCCCGTGAGATAGGCGCCGTTGAGATCAGCGACCGCACCGTGTTGATGCGCACCGATCAGGTCTACGCTCTGTTCCCGCCGATCACCAAAGAGGAAGTGGCGATGGTTTTGCAAGGTCCACGACAGTCGGCTGAGACGGTGTTTCGGGCCGTTCGTAAGTCTCTCACCATCCAGGGCCGGGTGGACAAACGCTCCTTCTTCGCCGCTGTCTGCGAGGGTGTGGAAGCCGGGCTGTTTGGCTACGCTGATTCGGCGGATGCTCCTGCCGTGCGCGGGAGCGACGCCAAACTCACTCCAGATCAGGTGCGGTTTCATGGACTGCTCATCGGCGAAGAAGTGCCTCTCCCTGTAACCGCCGATGAGGTCGCCAGGCTTGTCTCTGCCGAAGGACGGACGTCGGTTCAAGAACTATACCAGAAGGCGACTGACTCCTATGGCGCTGAGCGAGTCTCGGAGCAAAGTCTGCTCAATGCCCTGCGGCGTTGTATTGGAGAAGGCCGTTTTGGTTACGCGGCAACCGAGACGGCGACCATTCAAACCGGGCCTCAGCCGGTCAGCATGGATGGTTACGTCGGCCAGCCTGAGCCGCTGCCGCCGGATACTCGACTCATTCGCTTCAGAGGAGCCGTATCGCCCATCGAGTTGGCCAATGTGGTCAAGGCCGCAACCAACCTGGGCAAACTGGGTGAATCCAACATCACCCTGGACCTGTGCCTGGAGCTAAAGGGCGAGGTCAACGAACACGCGGTGACGATGGCCCTGAACGAGCTCAAGAGTCGAGTGGAAGGGTTGAAGGTGGAGGATGTGAAAGGGCAGTGACATCATCCCAAACGTGACACAACAGTCTGAAGGTGGAAAATGACTCACTTTGATAAAGATAAGTCACCTGATTTTCAACAAAAGATAGAAGCCACCGAAGGAGCCAGCATCCACAATGTCATTCAGGTCACTGGCGATATCTACGTCCACATCGGAGACAAACACGTTCACGTCGCCCCTCCACCATCACCCCCTATCTCGCGCGACGAGTTATTGCCCGTTATCCGCTCTGCCAGTGCCGAACTGCGTACCTACCGCAATGATATCGCCGGTATCCACCTTGAGCGAGCCGAAGTGGCGCAAATTGTCGAATGGGCGCTGAAGGCCGATCCCGAAGAGCGACTGGGAATGTTGCTGGATCAACCCGGTGGTGGCAAAACCGTAGTGATGCGCGATGTACTGGAGCGCCTGGAGGACAAAGGTGTGCCCGTCCTGGCTATTAAAGCTGATGCTCTCTCAGACATCGAAAGCCGGGACAATCTGGCTGAGCGACTGAAGCTGCCAGCGCCGGTAGAAGAATGCGCGCACCAATTGGTGACTGAAGGGTCATTTGTCGTCCTGCTGGACCAGCTTGATGCCCTGTCGCTGACTCTCTCGCGCGACCAGACAACCCTCAACGTGATGCTGGACACCCTGGCCCGCCTGCGTGACCTGGGTGACGTGCGAGTCGTTGCCTCGTGTCGCACCTTTGACTTGAACAACGACCCCCGACTGTCCACGATCAAGCTGGACCATAAGTTCGAGTTGCAACCTTTAAGTGAATCCCAGGTCAAGCAGGTTTTGCAAGCCATTGGTGTAGACTATGGCTGCCTGTTGCCTGCTCATAAGAACCTGCTTACCGTGCCGCTGCACCTCGGCGTTTACGCTCAGGTCGTTGCTGGCAGCGCGCCTGAGAGCTTTCCTGAAAGCTTTCGCACCCTGCAAGAACTTTACGAAGCACTGTGGCAAAAACGGATCGAGGCTGTTCCGCCCGATACGCCGTCCCCAGGTAAGCGCATCGCTGCCATTTACAGGTTGGTAGAAACCATGCAAAGGAACCACAAATTGACCGCTCCCGTGGCTGTGTTAGATGGGTATGAAGCTGCCAATTACCTGGAGCGGGTGAGGTTCATCCGGCGGGAAAAGGGTAACTGGCTCTTATTTCACCAAACGCTATTTGACTACTGTTATGCCCGGCGCTTCGTCGCTCAGGGAAGTCCTTTGAGCCAAGAGATTCTCAGCGGGCCCCAGGGACTCTTCGAGCGTTCGCAGATGGTTCAGGTGCTGGCCTATCTGCGAGGCTCTGATGAAGCAGTGTATCATCGGGAACTGAATAATCTTTTCTTCAACGATAATCTGCGCGTCCACCTGCGTCTGCTGCTTATTGGCTGGTTTGGCTCACTTCCCAACCCAACCGCTGATGAACTACGTATTGCCCGCCGGTTGATGAAGAGCGCTGACTACCAGGCACGCTTTTTGCAGGCTGCCAGAGGTAACGAGGGCTGGTTCGATGTGCTGAACGATGAGGTGTTGCCACTCCTGCTTCGCTCTGGCGATGAGCAGCTTGCCAAAACCGCTACTGACTATATGAGTACGTTGATCGAGCGCCGCACCGATGCGGTCCTGGCCCGTCTGGGCCCTTATCTGGGCAAAAACGAAGTCTGGGATGATCGCATCGCTTTTTGCCTGTCTCGACTCGATAACTGGCGGAGTGAAGAAGCGCTGAACATGCTGTGTGATCTGCTGAACCGAGGTCGCGCGGTGGGATGGACAGACATGATCCTCTACGGGATGGCAAGATCAAACCCGGCGGCTGGCTGCCGGGCGCTGCGAGTCTACCTGGATTATCATCTCGATGATCTGCTGTCACGGGCACAGCCTGGGCGCTCTAATCACTTTTCGTGGGGTCGGGAGTTACTCGGTAAACATGCCGTTAGCGAGGTGATGGAGCAGGCCGTTTACGTCTGCTCTGAAGCGATAATTGAACATTTTTTGCTCTGGTTCGTGCGCGCAAGTATGGCCCTTACCGAGCGGCGGGGTAAAGATGATTACTATCCCTCAGACCCAATATTTGCTTGGGGCTGGTGCGGCGAACACATTTCGGAAGGCGCGGTTTTTGCTGTTCAGATTAGCAAGGCTTTGCGCCACCTGGCCCGGACACGAACGGCCGACTTCCGGGCAATCGCTGCTGAATTAGCAAAAATAGAAACCCTGGCTGTTCAACGGGTTCTGGCTCAAGCTTATCTGGCCAACCCTGAAGAGTACGCCAATGACATCTTCGAGTACCTGATAGCAGACGTACGGAGACTGAACATTGGCGAGAAACTGGAGAGTCCTCACTACGACTCCTGTCGTCTCTACGGCGCGGCTTTCCAGCACGTGGATGCAGAACATCGAGATGTCTTGGAGCGGTTGATTATGGACCTGCGGCCAGAATGGGAGCAACGTAGTCCTCAACATTACGGCCTCACCCAACTGCACTTTTTCAAGTGTGTCCCTCCAGACCTGTTGAGCGAGACAGCTCGCCGTAGGTTGAGAGAGTTGGAACGCAAGTTTCCCGGCTTCGAATTGTATCCTCCTAGGGGAGTCCATGGGGGAGTAGTGGGCCCGCCAATTGACAGAGCCAGTCAGGAGAAAATGTCTGACGACAATTGGCTTCGCGCGATGCGTAAATACGACGACAGTGGCTACGAACACCCGGATTCCCTGAAAGGCGGAGCTTATGAGTTGGCATTGAGCTTTGCAGAACAAGTCAAATCCGACCCAAAACGTTTCTATAATCTGGCCAAACGTTTTGATGAGACCATCTCTCTGCGCTACATTAAGTCAGCCATCTCTGGCCTGGCCGAGTCCGACGCTCCCGCTGAGTGGGTTTTTGACTTGGCACGTCAGTTCGTGCCACGCATTGAAGGTGCATTTCGACAGCAAGTCTGTTGGTCGCTGATGAAACGGGCTGAGGCCGGCGTGCCAGACGATTTGCTTGATACTATGACTGCCTGGGCACTCCACGATCCTGACCCGCCGAATGAACCCTGGCAAGCGCCCATGGATGAGGAAGGGCCTTTTCTCGGTCATGAGCTATTTACTCGCGGTGTCAACTCCAACCGAGGCGCGGCTATCCAGGCAGTATGTCACTGCGCTCTGTTGCGCAAGCCGCCTCAGATTGAGCATGCTTTCCAGTTGTTGGAGCAAGCCGCTGGAGATCCCTCAACGGCTGTCCGTACTTGTGTGGTCGAAAGCCTGGGGCCATTGCTGGAAGAAGATGCCGCCCGCGCCCTTGCTATTTTTGAGCGTACGCTGGAAGGTCACCCCTACCTGTTGCAAACTTTCCTGGTTCATCGCTTCCTGTATTTGACTTACTATCATCATTTCCCTCGCATCCGCCCCTTCATTGAAGCCCTACTGGCCGATGCCAATGGCGCCACTCGCCAAGCTGGTGCCAATATAGTCTGCCTGGCTGCCTTTCAGCACCCGACAGCGAACGAATTGGCAGGGCTGGTCATGCAGGGTGACGTGGCGATGCGCCGGGGTGCGGCTCAGGTCTATGCCCACAACCTGGGGCGCCCCAAGTTGGAAGACCGCTGTAAGGAACGGCTGTTGAAGTTGATGTACGATCCCGATGAGTCAGTGCGCGCCCACGTAGGCGAGTGCTTTGATCACTTACGCGACGAACAACTGGAGAGCCTGCGCCCTTTCATCGAGCAGTTCCTGGACTCGCCAGCGCTGATGAGCGGAGCCGAACATCTGGTGAAGTACCTGACTTCTCTGGCTGACTATATGCTCGACCTGTCCTTGATGGTGACGGAACACATTTTGGATGTAGGGGCCAGTGATGTAACGGATGTACATAAAGCAGCGTTTATTCTGGAGCGCGATCTTGTGCGGTTGCCCCTATCAGTATACACCCATACCCTCGATCCGGATGAGAAATCCCGGGCTATGGATCTGTTTGAACACCTATTGCTATTGGGAAGTCGAGAGGCGAGAAAGGCGCTGGAAGACTGGGATCGGCGATGAGATACGAGGAGGCATAGTCATGGAAGAGTTGCTGGAGACGATCATCGCCTTTATCAATGCCAATAGCTGGAATGAGTCTCAACGCATTGTGGAACAGCACTCGGAATTGTTGCACCCGGCGACCGATTTCTTTATGCAGGAGCTCGCGAGGGGGCAGGAAGACGAGAGGGCGAAGCGTGTGGTGGAAGAGCACCGCGCACTGCTGGCCCGTTGCCGGGAGGTGGGCATTGAGCAGGCGTTCGCTGAGAAGATGCGCCCAGCGCAAACTATGCCAGGGGAAATTCCGCCGGGGCTATTGATGCGCCTGTTGAGAGCAGCCACCACCGGAGACGAGGAGGAGCTACTCACCCTGCTGACCGAGCACCCGGAGTTACTGGCTGTGTTGGGGCAAATGGACACCGAACTAGCACAAACCAGTGGACAACGTCATGAGGTGGATGTTCCCCCAGGTTTTGAGGCCGATATTGCTGAAGCGCAGAGGCTAGGGGCTCAAGTACAACAGAATCCACAAGCCCTGGTGTCATTGATCCAGGTTTACGAGCGCATTTTAGAACGATTACAGCCCGATAAGTACCTAACTTTTCGCGCTGCCATTTGTCTTAACTTAGGCAATGCCTGCACTAAATTGTCGATGGACGATAGTGAAGAGAATCTTACAAGAGCTATTAAATATTACCAAGAAGCCTTGAGGTTTTATACACCAGATAGTGATCCCTTCGAGTATGCTATGAGTCAATACAACCTGGGCACGGCCTACGGTCAGTTACAGACTGGTGACCGAGGAGCGAATTTAGCACAGGCTATTAAGTGTTTCCAAGAAGCTCTGCGCTTCCGGACACCGGAGACTACCCCCCTTGGATATGCGGCTACTCAGCATAACTTGGGCGCCGCTTATGCTCAGCTACCGACAGGTGCTCGAAGGGAGAATTTAGTCCGGGCCATCGAATGTTACCAGGAAGCCCTGCGCTTCTACACGCCGAGGAGCGCGCCCCACGAGTATGCGATCACCCAACACAGCCTGGGTGATGCCTACTCTGACCTACCGACAGGCGACCGAGGGGCGAGCCTGACGCAGGCCATCGAATGTTACCGGGAAGCCCTGCGCTTTCGGACGCCGGAAGATACGCCTCTCGAGTATGCGACTATTCAAGACAACTTGGGCACTGCTTACTCTAACTTACCGACAGGCGACCGAGGAGAGAACTTGGTACGGGCTATCGAATGTTACCGTGAAGCTCTGCGCTTCCGGACACCGGAGACTACTCCCCTAGAGTATGCCGATACCCAGAATAACCTGGGCACCGCCTACACCGACCTACCGATAGGCAACCGAGAGGAGAATCTGGCACAGGCCATCGAATGTTACCGGGAAGCCCTGCGCTTTCGGACGCCGGAAGACGCCCCCCAAGAATATGCCATGATCCAGCACAACCTGGGCAGTGCTTATGCTAACCTACTGACAGGCGACCGAGGGGCGAGCCTGACGCAGGCCATCGAATGTTACCGGGAAGCCCTGCGCTTTCGGACGCCGGAAGACGCGCCCCGTGAGTACGCTATGATCCAAAGTAACCTGGGCACCTCCTACGCCGAGCTACCGAAGGGAGATCGAGGGGAAAACCTCTTGCGAGCCATTGAATGTTACCAGGAAGCCCTGCGCTTTCGGACGCCGGAGGCCACGCCCTATGAGTACGCCAAGACCCAGAGTAACTTAGGCACTGCCTACTGGGAGTTGCCGGTAGGTGACCGAGAGGTGAGTTTGAGGCGAGCTATTACATGCTTCCAAGAAGCTCTGCACTTTTATACGCCGGAGGCCACACCCCATGAGTACGCGGCTACCCAAGGCAACCTGGGCCTCGTCTATGCTGACTTGCTGACAGGGGATCGGGGAGTGAACTTGGAGCAAGCTATTCAATGCTACCAGGAAGCCCTCCACTATTGGATGCCGGAGACCGCGCCCCATGACTGCCGCCAAGCAAACCGCAACTTAGCTAATCTTCACTTCGCTCAGAGGGATTGGGATTCTGCTCTTGGGGCCTACCGTGCAGCCATGGACGCTGGAGAACGGCTCTACCGCGCCAGCCTGTCCGCCGAGAGCAAGGCGGCAGAGATGGCCGAAAACGCGACCCTCTACCGCAACGCCGCCTTCGCCGCCGCCCGTCTGGGGGACACAGTTCAGGCCCTGCTTACCCTGGAGCGAGGCAAAACCCGTCTCCTGGCCGAAGCCTTGCGTTTACGCGTTCCCCGCCTGGCCAACGTGCCCGATGAGGTCTGGGCCGCGTTCGAGGAGGCCGGGGCAGCAGTGCACACTGCTCAGTCTCGGGGCACTGCTCTACCCAGTGAGGAATACAACCCAATAGAGGCCTACAATTTCCGTGTACAGGCCGCGCGAGAGGCAAGCGCCGCCTTGGACGCGGCTGTTGAGCAAGTGCGCGAGTATGCCCCGGACTTCCTGAAGAAGCTCGACCTGTCCGCCATTCAAGACCTACTCCCTGATGGGCGCACGGCGCTGGTGGCCTTCTGTATCACCGACCAGGGAAGCATGGGTTTTATGGTAAGCCCAAACCACGACGAAGCAGTGCAGATGGTGGATGTGCCAGGCTTCACCCAGACCGACCTGAACCATCTGCTCATCGAACGTGATGCCGACGGGGATCCCATCGGTGGCTGGCTGGTGGACTACTTGAGCCGAGATTACACCCGCTGGCATCCTACTATGGAGCGGGTGCTGGCGGAGGTAGGGGAGAAATTGCTGGCTCCCATCCTGGCCGCGCTGCCCCCCGGCATCGAGCGACTTATCTTCCTGCCCTCGGGTGGGCTATTCCTCTTGCCACTGCACGCCGCGCCGCTGTCGGATGACGGTTCAGACCGGGTATGCGACCGCTACCAGGTCAGCTATGCGCCCTCAGTTGAGGTGCTGGCCGACATCCAGGCGAAGGCGGCGCGAGCCAGTGGACGTGACCTCTACGCGGCCATCAATCCCGAAGAAGACCCCTGGCTCGCTTTCACCCCGGTCGAGGGGACGGCTATCGTCGGTCTCTTTGCCGAGTGTCAAGTCCACGAAGGGCGAGCCGGGACGAAGGAGGCAGTCGCCAACAGGGTACGCGGACGAGCCTATCTGCATTTCTCCTGCCATGGTACCTACAACTGGAACGACCCACCTGAGTCTGGCCTGGCTCTGGCCGACGGTCGTCTCACCCTGACCGAGTTGCAGAGCGGGGCGGTGGATATGTCCGCCGCCCGGCTGGTAACGCTCTCCGCTTGCGAGACGGGCATGACCGATATCGTCAAAGGCAGCGCCGAGGAATACGTGGGGCTGCCGGCCGGTTTCATGCTGGCCGGAGTGCCGTGCATAGTGAGCAGCTTGTGGGCAGTCCCGGATCTATCCACGGCGCTCTTGATGGAGCGTTTCTATAGCAATCACCTGAGAGAAGAGATGAACTTCGCTGCGGCGCTGCGTGAGGCGCAATTGTGGGTACGCGAGTTGCAAGTTGGAGAAGTGGCGGAGTACGCCGAGAAGTGTTACAACAGGCAGAATGCCAGGCCTCTGGGGGGGTTGCTCCTGGCGAGGTTGCGCAAGGACATGCTCCGCTACCGTCACCTGGCTGAGAAGGATCCAGCCTTGCGGCCTTTTGCTCATCCCTACTACTGGGCGGCGTTTACGGTGAATGGGATGTGACACGGATGAAGTGAGGAAAAGAGAAAATGAACGTGAATTCGACGCCTTTGAAACTGTCGCTGAATTTCCAGGCCATTGGCGAGGACGACTGTGCCATCGCCCTCGAAGCGGAGGCCACCGGAGAGGCCAAAGGCCATTTCCACCCGCCCTTCGAGGCCGCCACCGAGCGAGCCATGCGGCGCGCCCTGGAGCCCGGCCCTTTTCGCCTGGAACGCTTCTCCGATGAAGAGCGCCAGGCTCTCGAAGCGGCCGGCGTGCTAAAAGATGGCCGCTTCCACAGGTTGCACGAAACCATCGGGGAGGGGCTGTATTCCGCCCTGGCCGCCGACGAGCCGGTCAGGGCAGCCCTCGACACCATGCTCTCCCTGGCCCGCCAGGAACGCCACCCCCTCCACGCCGAGCTGCGCTTTGGGCCGGGCGCGGAAAGGCCGGCCGCCCTGCCCTGGGAGCTTCTGCGCGAAAAAGACGCCTTCCTGGTGCGCGACAACCTGCTGGCCCTCAGCCGCTACCCGGAGGGAGCCATCCCGCCCACGAGAGCCGAGGGCGACCTGCCCCTGCGGGTGCTCCTCTGCATCTCCCGGCCGGCGGGGGCCGTCCCCCTCGACCCCATAGCCGAGCGCCGGGCCTTGCTCCACGGCCTGCGCAGCCTGGAGGAGCAGGCCGCGGTGGTGGTGGACGTCATGCGCCCGCCCACCTTCGAGACCCTGATCGAGGCCGTGCGGGGCGGAGACTACCACGTCCTGCACTTCGACGGGCACGGCGTCTTTGGGGCCCGCTGCCAAAGCTGCGGAGCACTGAACGCCCCGGAGATGGCCGAGTGTGGCAGATGTAAAGGGCCTCTCCCGCCGCCAAAGGGCTACCTCCTCTTCGAGGACGAATACGGCGGCGAGTCCCGGGTGGCTGCCGACGAGCTGGCCCCCATCCTGTACGACAGCCAGGTGCGGCTGGCCGTGCTGAGCGCCTGCCAGTCGGCGGCGGTGGGCGGCGACGTGTGGGCCGGAGCGGCCCCGGCCCTCCTGCGCTCCGGCGTGCCGCTGGCGGTGGGGATGCAGGTCAGCGTCCCGGCCAAAGCCGCGGTCGAGTTTGCCCGCCAGTTCTACCTGGCCCTGGCGAGAGGCGAGCCGCTCCCCAAGGCGGTATCCGAGGGCCGCCTGCCGCTGATACAGCAGAAATACGGCCACGCCTGGTTCATCCCCACCCTGTACGGACGCACGGTGGCAGGCTACGCCCTCTTCGACTCCGAGCGGGCCGTGAAGCACCTCGAGGAGCAGCCGGAGCAGGAGGAAAGGCGGAACAAGTTACGTGAACTGCGGGCCACCCTGGACGACCTGGGGAGCCGCGTGGGAGGCGTGGGCGGCCTGCATCGTCTGGAGGAGATCGCCAGCCTGCGCAGATTGCGCGGCGAGGTGCTGGAATTGCAGAGAGACCTGACCCGCCGAGAGCCAGGGACCTGGGCCGCGGTGGTCAGTCCCCTTTACGGCGTGCCTGCTAACCCCTACTTCGTAGGGCGGGCGGAGGAGCTGCGCCAGGTGGGTGAAGCCCTCGAAGGTAAGCAGCACGTGGTCGTGTGGGGTGCGGCGGGCATCGGCAAGACGGCGTTAGCCATCGAGGTGGCCCACCGCCAGAGCTGGCGCTTTCCCGGCGGGGCGCTGTGGCTGAGCTGCCAGGGTGGGACGCCCTTCGACACCCTGCTGAACACGATGGGCGCTTTCTGCGGAATAGACCTGAGCCAGGAGGACCCGGCCCAGAAGCCCTCCAGGGTGCGCGCTCTGCTGGCTATGCTGTCCGGCGAGTGCCTGGTGGTGTGGGACAACTACGAGGACGTGATGGAGGACGCCGAGGTGGCTCGCTTCGTGCGCGACCTGCCGCCCAACTGCCGCTCGCTCGTCACCAGCCGGGTTGATCCTGAAATTCTAGGGTGGCGGGTGGTGCGCCTGGGCGGGTTGGCCGCGGGGGATATGGCCTTCCTCTTCCTCCTGCTGGTGGAAGACGTGGGCGGCCAGGTCGTCACCCAGGGGGACGCCGGGGCTATCGAGCCGATGGTAGACTTCCTGGAAGGCCACCCCCTGGCCCTGACCCTCATCGCCCCATTGACCGCCCGGCGCAGGCTCTCCAGGCTGTGGGCCGAGCTGCAAAAGCAGCCTCTCAAGGGCGTAGAGGCTTCGCTGAACTTATCCTGCGATGCCTTGAGCGAGGAGTTGAAGGCCCTCTTCGCCCGCCTCTCGGTCTTCGCCATCGCCTTCGAGGAGGAAGCGGCCGAGGCCCTGGGGGGCACTATAGGCGAGTTGGAGCAGTTGGTGCGCCGCGCCCTGGTGCGCTTCGATGGGGTGCGCTACGGCTACCACCCCCTGGTGCGCCAATACGCTTACAAACAGTTGGAGAACCCGCAGCAGGTTGAGCGCCTGGCCGCCGAATACCTGCAAGGCAAACTGACCAGCGAAAAAGGCGGCACGCCCGACGAGGCCCTGGAAGAGTGCGACCTGTGGGAGCGGGCCGGGGAGTGGGAAGAGTTTGCCAAATGGGCCCATGCCCTTATGGAGAGTGGCCTACACCGGCAGGGCTACTGGGGGGAGATCATGGCGCGGCTGGAGCGGGCGCAGGTGGCGGTGGCTGAGCACCTGGACGACGCCAGGTTGGAGGCCATGCTCCTCAACGATATGGGTATCATTGCGGAAAAACGGGGGCAGTGGGAGCGGGCCATCGAGTTCTACCAACAGGCCATCAAGGTCAATGAAAAGATGGGCAATATCCGTGGCTTAGCTGCAACCTGGACCAACCTGGGCAATGTTTACCAGCTTATGGGCCAGTGGGAGCGGGCCATCGAGTTCCACCAAAAGGCTGGAAAAGGCTTGGAAAAGGTGGGCGACCTCCACGGCCTGGCCATAACCTGGAACAACCTTGGTGAGGTTTACCGCCGTAAGGGCAAGTGGGAGCAGGCCATCGAGTTCTACCAACAGGCCATCGAAGGCTATGAAAAAGTGGACGACATCCACGGCCTGGCTAAAGCCTGGGACAACCTGGGCAGCGTCTACATGCAACAGGGCCAGTGGGAGCGGGCCATCGAGTTCCACCAAAAGGCTGGGAAAAGCTTGGAAAAGGTGGGCGACCTCCACGGCTTGGCCATAACCTGGAAGAACCTTGGTGAGGTCTACCGCATGAAGAGCCAGTGGGAGCAGGCCATCGAGTTCTATCAAAAGGCTATCGAGGTCTCTGAACAGATGGGCGACCTCCACGGCCTGGCTCAGATCTGGCACGGCCTGGGCCAGGTCTGCACCGATAAGGGTCAGTGGGAGCGGGCCATCGGGTTCTATCAGAAGGCTATCGAGGTCTATGAAGAGGCGAGCGACCTCCACGGCCTAGCTCGGACCTGGGGCAACTTGAGCAGCGTCTACATACAGCAAGGCCAGTGGGAGCAGGCCATCGAGTTCCTACAAAAGGCGATCGAGATCATGGAAGAGGCTGGTGACATCCACAGCCTGAGCACGTCCTATATGAACTTGGGCATCGTCTACATGCAGCAGGGCCAGTGGGAGCAGGCCATCGGGTTCTACCAGCAGGCCATCAAGGTTAAAAGAAAGGTGGGCGACATCCACGGCCTGGGCACAACCTACATAAACCTGGGCAGTGTCTACATGCAGCAGGGCCAGTGGGAGCGAGCCATCGAGTTCTACCAGCAGGCCAGCGAAGTAATGGAACAGGTGGGCGACATCCACGGCCTGGCGCAAATCTGGGGCAACCTGGGCGTTTTGTACAACGCCCAGGGGGATAAGGAGCAGGCCGCCCGCTGCCTGGCCCAGGCCCTTCTCGTCTTCGCCCAACTGGGCGCAGATCACCTGGTACAGCAGACTGGTGGCAACTTAGTGCGGGTGCTGGGTTCGTCGCAGGCAGCGCAGCAGTATTGGGAGAAATTCCTGGAGGAAATGGCCGGGCAGCAAGAGGGGCAGGCCGCCTCTCAGGAAGCCCCCACCTCCCAACCGCCCGGCGGCAGCCAGGATAGCCGCCCCATGGAAACCGTCCCCTGCTCTGGCTGCGGCCATCCCAACTCCGCCGATGCCTTGCGCTGCCGCAGTTGCGGGAGGCGTTTTGGTTGAACCCTTCCTACGAGCCTGATGAAGCTCCATCACGGCGTAGGAACTCCGTGCTTTTCTAACACCTTCTGCCACGTCCAAACGAGAGCAGCTTTTACTGCCCTGGCCTGCTTCCTCAAAGGCGTTTCCTCGGCTAAGGCGCGAATCAGATCGACTATGCCCTGGGACAGCCGGACAGTAATGCCTCTCACGTTCCTGCCTTTTGGCGCTTCAGGGATAGCATCCTGCTCTTCCAGCGCCGCCTGGAGACACCGCACTGCCCAGCTAACCGTCCAGGCTTGCGAGGCCTGATAATGCTCCATCAAGCCCTCCAGGGCCTCAAGGCTCTGGCTATTCAAGGCCACGTTGTAGGCAATTGTTTTCGGCTCTTTAGGCACGATCTCCCTCCTCCACCTCCAAGCTTACGTTGGGGTTGTCGCTCAAAAACACCCAATGACCATCCAGATGTCCACAGCCCAGAATACACATCTCCCTGAGCCGGTAGGCGTTGCGGTTCTCACGCACCCCTTCCATAGCCCTCGGAAGCGGATGCTTGTTATCATCGTGGCTGCGGTTGCAGGTGGCGATGGCGCCCGCTGGAAACATAACGGTGTCGGGCAGCTCACGCTCCCCTGCTTCTTCCTCGTCCGGCAGAAGCTTAACGGTGCGCCAGGGCATGAAGTACTCAGTCTGTCGCACCAACACCCTGCGCCCGTAGAAGACGATCTCCCCTTCGGCTTCTGCGTGATCACGAACCCAACGCAGGTTGCGGACGGCCCGTCGCACCACACGGTGGCCATTGGTCTTGCGGCTGAACTGGTATCCCACCACGCTGCCGATAACGTCAACTTCCTGGCTGGACAGCCTTTCGACCTCAACCTCTTCGATGCCTGCTGGCTCTGCGTGTTCGGGCCATTTCTCGTTCAGCTCTTCCAGGTGGTTGACGTGGCTTCTCGCCTGTCCCTGCCAGATGTACGGGCCGAAAGTATCATCGCCCGATCTAACCTGATAAGCTTTCACGTCGCACTCTCCTTTGTCGGTTTGTTGCTCAATCACCACGTTTGGCAATTGAGCTTGTGTACCCCGCTGCCAGTCGGGGCGGCAAGCAGCGCCGCCCCGTTTACTCACAGAGCCCGGATGAGATATCCTGGCGAGGGTTTTCTGAACCGCCTGTCCGGCCAGCGGAGCTTGTGGTACTCGGCCATGGCCTCGGCGTAGGCGCGGGCCAGGTGGTGAAGCTCGTCGATGGAGATGCCGCCTGTAGCCAGGCGAGCCTTCCCGGCCAGGAAAGCATCGCGGGCCTGCTGCACCTTCTGCTGTTTCAAGCTCAAGTCAGTACGTTCGTTCATCAGTATCCTCCTCCGTTCGTTCTTTTCTGCTCACCCACACCGTCGGGCCGAGTCCCTCATTGTGTGACGGTTTGGTGGCCTTGCCTCGGTCACGGGAGCAGGCTCAAGTAGCCTGCTCCACTAATTCCTCAATGTCGCTGCCGGTCAACATATTCAGCAGACTTTGGATACTGCCGGCCTGGTATCGGCCGTCAACCCAATTCTGGAGTCCAGGGATGGTGTAGGCATCCATCTGGGCGATGAGCAACTGAATATCGCTGTCCGGCTCCTGCTCCCTGGCCAGGGCCTGCACTTCTTCGGCCTGCGCCACCACGTCCTGAAGCGTTTCCCGCAAGTCGCATAACGCCTGAACCAATTCTACTGTCATTTTAACTCCCTCCTGTTTTGTTTATTGACCTGCCTCGTCAGCGGCCAGGTGGTCACCCTGGCCGAAATTGAGTCTCCTGCTTATCCCACCTGAACGATGCAGCGGGTTGCGGGGTCAAACCAGCCATGCCGCCGCTTGATCCCATCCGTCCCAAAAACCTTCAAGTCAAAGTAGATAGCATCTTCGAGCGATGCGCCAGCCGGTGCCCAACTGGGCTTGACCAGCAAATAGCTCATCCCCCTCGAACACTGGCCCAGGAGCGCCTGGCAATGCCCGCACTGGTACACGCCGTGAATCCGTTGCTCTCCCACATAGATGGGGGTATTCAACATCTTCACTGTTATTCTTTTCTCACAACAAGGGCAGTTCATGATCCTTCTCCTTCTCATTATATTTGCTAACCTCACACCGCCCTGCCGGGTCAGTCCTTTCGGATATTGGCGGTTTGGGTTGCCTGTCTCGGTCACGGGAACAGGCTATGAAGCCTGCTCCGTCTCAATCCCACCACGTTAGCTTTTAGGTGGTTCAGCTTCTCTTACAACGAAGCCCGCGTGGGTTTCTGGGTACTGGGAACGAAACTCTTCGCTCGCTTTCGGGATATACTCTCTGGCCGCCTTACGCGAGGGAAATGGTCCGATCACACTGTCAATTTCCCCGTCCTGCGAGTATTCAACTAGAACGTACATTCTCTGGTTTTCCATTTTAGTCCTGCCCCCTGTTTTATTTGCTAACCCCACACCCTCCTGCCGGGTCAGCCCTTATGGGTACTGAAGGTTTGGGTTGCCTGTCTCGGTCACGGGAACAGGTTTAGGAAACCTGTTCCTCCTCCCAGGGGCGGTCCTTCTGGAAGTGGGGGCTGAACTGTCCCATCTCTTCCCACTCCCTCTGAATCGATGCCAGTTTAGCCT
>CAZYHC010000058.1:0-29107 GCA_964646625.1 uncultured Anaerolineales bacterium | reverse complement strand
TTCCCAGACGCTTTTCACTCGTGAAAACGCACCCGGGGACTTTCCGGGAAAGCTCCTATCTGTACAGAGGTGAAGCATGGACAAGGTCGTGACTCTAAAGGAGGTTCTAGACCTGGCGAAGCAGCTTTCGCCATTGGACAAGGCACGCCTGATTGAACGGATCGCCCCACAGATCGAGCAGGAGTTGAAGGTTGCCCGGCCTACACCGCGCAAGTCCTTGCGGGGGTTGTGGCAAGGTCTTGACATTACCGAAGAAGAGATCGCCGAGGCACGATGTGAGATGTGGGGCAACTTTCCTCGAGAGGATATCTGATGCCCGATGTCGTGACCGACACCCATGGCCTGATCTGGTACCTGGAAGACAATCCGCGTCTCGGCCCTGCGGCCGATCAGGCTTTTGATGCCTGTGATCGTGGCGAGCTCACCGTTTACGTCCCCACTATCTGCCTGGTGGAGATTGTGTACTTGCAGGAGAAAGGACGTATTCCGACTGACCTGAAAGCTCAGCTCGATGCTGAATTGCAGGCCGGCACCAGTGGCCTGGTTCTGGCCGATCTAACGGTCGAAGTGGCCGGAGCCGTATCCCGCGTGCCCCGAGCCGATGTCCCTGATATGCCCGACCGCATCGTCGCGGCTACGGCCCTGCACCTGGGTTTGCCTTTGATCAGCCGGAACCGCAAGATCCAACTGACCAGTGTGAAGACCCTCTGGTGAGATGATAGTAGTTGATCAGGCTTCGCTTGGTAGAGCATCAATAATAATGGCGATACTCCTTCGCTTCTTCCCAGAGAGCGCCTATATTCTCTGCGGGCACATCGGCCTGGATGTTGTGCACCGTGTTGAAAACGTAGCCGCCCCCCAGGCGTCGGTGAAGCCGAAGTGGCCGGGTTTCACCGCCTGGTACTCCAGTTCGGCCTGGCTGAACATGCCTGGCCGGATGTAACGGGTATCGATCTCCAGAAGCTGGAGCACCTCCTCGCTGGGCTGGGCCAGTTGCTGGACGGCATCCATGATCACCATGTCTTCCTTCAGGCCGTAGTAGCCCAGCAGCTTACGGTAGGCGTGTTTGTGGATGCCTGTCTGGTTGCCCCCCAGGTCGAGGGGCACTATATCTGGCTCCCGATGTTCCAGAGTGGTCATCAACCGCTGCCGTGAGGTCATTGTTTTCATTTTTCTGCTTCCTCCTCGCATAATAGTTCAAGCCTCAAGGGCACAGAGCAAGCTCAGAGGTTTATACCTGCCGAGCCACCTAACCACCTAGCCTTTGACTCCGCCCAGGGCCAGCCCGCGCACCAGGTATCGTTGCAGGAAGACGGCGAAGGCGATGACCGGCACCATGCTGATGGTAGCCAGCGCCGACATCTCCCCCCACAGGATTTTGGTCGGGGCCTGGAACTCGACCAGCTTGACGGTCACCGTTTTAGCCACTTCCCTGGTGAGGATCATGGCGAACATGAACTCGTTCCAGGAGAAGATGAAGCAAAAAAGGGCCACCACGATGATGCCCGGCGCCAGCATGGGGACGTAGATTGCCAGCAGGGCTCTCAGGCGGGAACAGCCATCCACCAGGGCGGCGTCTTCGATCTCTATCGGAAACTCCTCGAAGAAGCCGATGAGCAGCCAGACGGCGAAGGCTACGTTGAAGGTGCTGTAGGCCAGGATCAGGCTGGGGTGGCGATCAACCAATTTCAGCCGACTGAGCAGCAGGAAAAGGGGAATGATGGCGGCCACCGGGGGAAACATGCGTTGCGACAGGATCCAGAAGGCGAAATTCTCCCCTCCTACCCGCAGGCGGGTGATGGCGTAGGCGGCCGGGATGCTCACCACCAGCACCAGGAGCACGTTCACCCCGGCAATTATCAGGCTGTTCAGCAGGTAGCCCGTGCCGCCGGTCGAGATCACGTAGATGTAATGCTCCAGGGTGGGGTGTCGCGGTATCCAGACGGGCGGAAAGGTGAAATATTCCTTCGTAGTCTTGAACGAGGTGGACAGGGTCCAGACCAGGGGGAAAAGAGCGACGATCACGGCCGCGAGCAGGGCCGCGTAGGTCAAGGCGTCCTCGATTCTGGGCCAGATTTTGCGCATGACTAAACCTCCCTGCTGAGCGTGACCCGGATGAAGAGGGTGCTCAGTATCGAAGTGAATATCAACAGGAGATAGGACAGGGCCGAAGCGTACCCCATCCGGAAATAACGGAAGCCTACCAGATAAATGTACATGCTGACCGTCTCGTTTGTGCTGCCGGGCCCTCCTCCGGTGAGAATGAAAACGCTGTCGAACAGCTTGATAACGTCGATGAAGCGGATGAGCAAGGCCACGATCATGGACATCCGGAGCAGCGGCAGGGTGATGTGCCAGAAGATCTGCAAGCGATGAGCCCCATCGACCCGGGCCGCCTCTATCTGTTCCGGGGAGATGGATTTTAACCCGGCCAGCAGGATCATCATGACCAGGGGCGTCCACTGCCAGGTGTCCACCAGGATGATAGACACCGAAGAGAGGGTGCGGTCGGCCAGCCAGGTTGTGTCCCGAGGGAGACCCACGTAGCTCAACACGGCGTTGAGAGCGCCGTATTTCTCGTGATATATCATCCGAAAGATCAGGGCCGCCACCATAGGAGAGACCATCACCGGCAGGACGAGCAGGGTGTTAAAAAGTCGCGTCCCCGGTAAGCTCCGATCCAGCAGGAGGGCCAGGGCGAAGCCCAGCACGAACTGGAGAAGGATGGCCGGGATCCCCAGCCGCAGGGTGACCCATAAGGAGTGCCAGAAGCGGGCATCTCCGAAGAGGGCCTTGCCGTAGTTTTTCAGCCCCACGAAGTCCCAAAGTACGCTCAGGCGCAGGTCCCAAACGTGGAGGCTGACGGCCAGAGAATAGATCAGGGGGAAGATCGTCACCGCCAGCAACAGAACGACGACAGGGAGAATAAAAGAATACCGTTCGAGTTTTCTGCTTTTGAGCATGTCTCCTCCAGATAAGGTGCCTGGCACTTTCAAAGTGCCAGGCACCTCCTCACCTCAGACGCGTTTCCGATTCCCTGGTTCTTTATTCTTCCATAGGAGTGTAGACGATCCCCAAACCCTTCATGGCGTCGTACTCTTTGTTCCACTCCTCTTTTTGCGTATCGAGGCCCAGGCGGTCGGTGATCTCGTTCCACTGGTCGGCGGCGCTGTTCAGGGCCTCCTCCGGGCCTTTGTTGCCGGCCAGAGCCTCGGTCAGCTCCAGGTCCAGCACGTCCAGGTACTCGGCGGCCCCTGGGATCTGAAGTTCAGGGAAGCCGATAGCCAGCGTGTCGTTGATGGCCTGCAAATAGTCCTTGGCGGTGGGCCACAGGGCCTGGAACTCCGGCGACTCGTAGTGGGAGATACGATAGGGGTCCAGGGAGGTGTCCGGATCCATCGTGATCTGGACGCTGATCTCCGGACTGGTGATGAAGAGCAGGAACCTGGCCGCCGCTTCCTTGTGTTCAGAATACCTGGGGATGCCCAGGTTCCAACCGCCAGCCATCATCGGGCGGTAATTGATCTCCCCTTTCTTCAGTTCCCAGCCAGGCACCATGGCGTAGCCCATGTTCCCCTTGACCTTGGACTCATCGGCCAGGTCGGCCGCCTTGCCCACGTCGGTCCACTGCTTGCCCATCGCCACGTCGCCGTTGATGAGGGCCAGACGCAACTCCGAGTAGGCATAGTTCAGCGCCCCCGGCGGCATGTACTCCACGGCGGCGATCATGTTCTCCAGGGCCATGAGGCCCGCCGGGGTGTTGATGAGAGGAGTTATGTCCTCGTCGAAGTAGACGCCGCCCATCGAGCCGAAGCGATCCAGGAACCACCAATACATGCGGCCGCGCTTCAGGTATTCGGCGCAGCCGTACTCGTCTTCGCCATCTTCGTCCCAGTCCCAACCGTTGAAGAATTTAGCCACGTCCAGGTATTCCAGCCAGGTCTTGGGCACGCCCAGGGGATAGCCATACTCGTCCTCGAATGTCTGCTGGTAGTCCTCGTTGTCGAAGGCCAGTTTATTGTAGTAGAAGATGTTGGTGTCGCCATCCCAGGTCATGGCGTACCAGACCCCACCCCAGGTAGTGTAAATCTCCCGGAAGCTGGCTACCACGTCATCCAGCTTGAAGTCCAGGCCCAATTCCTCTGCCAGGGGCTTCAGAGGCTCCAGATGGACGCTGTAGTCGGCGATCCAGGACGGCATAAATTGGACGACATCGAAGGCTCCGCTCTGGGCGGTGAACTCGGTCATCTCCTTCTCGAAGATAGCCTCCGGGGCCATCTCCACCACGTTCACCTTGATGCCGTACTCCTCCTCGAACTGATCACGGAATTTATAAACAGCCGTGGCGTGGGGTACGGCGTGCACGGCCACCGTGATCTCCTCCTGAGCAAAGGCTCGACTGGGCCGCAGCACAGAGGTCGCCCCGCTGGCCCATAGAGCCGCGCCCGTTGCTCCGGCCATCTTCATGAACTCGCGCCGGGAAAACTTTCTATTCTCACCCATTGTCAACCTCCTCACTTGACATAATAAATGTATGGATTTACTTGCACGCCTCCGGTTTTAAACCGTCAACCTTGAATGTGGGTTATCACCCCCTTCCGTTTCCAACCCGGCCTTTGCCAGCACAAGGTACACCACAAATCCGACCAGCACGGCATACAGCCCGGCCGGGGCGTAGTGCAGCCCGCTGCCGAGCATGGGGTTGGGCAGGATGCCGACCACGAAGCCCAACACCCAGGCCGCGTAGCCAGGGAGGCTGATCCCCCGGCGCGGTCCCGGCCACCGGCCGCCGATTAGCAGGTAATCGGCGGTCATGGCTCCGATAATCGGCCCGAACGAAGCGCCCACCAGCCCGAAGAAAGCGCCAAGCTGCCCGGCCCAGCCGGTCACGGCCAGGATGATGCCCACTACCACGCCGGCCAGGGTGGCCCTCTCTCTCCCCAAGGGGGGGATCATGGTCGAGAGACTGTTGCCGATTAGAAAGCCGACAAAGGCCGTCGGCGAGGTGGAAGACAGGGCAAAAAGCAGGGCCATCGTCGCCGCCAGAAAGCCGCCCAAAGCTTGAATGGCTGCCGGGAAGTCGGTGATATGCGCTCCGGGGTGCTGGCTGTTGACTCCGGCCAGGGCCACGTAACTCAGCGCCCCGGTCACGAAACAAGCGAGGCTGATCCCCGTCAGGCCGCCTTTCCACACGTCCCCTGCGTGGCGCGTCTCACGGGCGAAATCCGCGCCAGCCGCCATGGCGCTGGCCGAGTACCCGACTATGAGGTCGATCAGGAGCAGCGTCCCTTTGAGCTGGTCCGCCTCCCAGGGGGTGAAGTCGGCCAGGCCCGGCCAGCCACGCCAGGCCGCCCCCGCGATCATAGCCAGCGGCACGATGGGCAGGTAAGTCGAGATGGCGGCCACGTATTTCAGCCCCCGGATGGCGAAGAAGGCGAAGGCTAACCCCCACCCCACCCCTACCAAAGTGAAAGGCACACTCAGGGGCGCGGCCTCCCAGCCGAAGGTCTGGCAGATGAAAATGGCGGAGAAATAGGTTGTCACCCCATACCACCCGATCTGCAACAGGCCCATGAACAGGCCGGGAAAGAGGTAGCCGCCCACCGTCCCAAAGGTAGAAGTGCCGACGATGTATAGAGGATAGCCCGTTTGCATCCCCCACATGGCCGACACATAATACAGTCCGAAACAGATAAGCGCACTGATCAGCAGGCCGAGCAAGGCCGCGCCCAGGTCGGTATAAGGCAGGACGAGGGCTACCGTGGCGAAGGCGGGCACGGACAGAAAAACTGCTCCGGCGTAGGAGGGGGCAATGCTTTTGTACCACGGCACGCGTTTATCGTTCGGATGGGGCCGCACGGCACGGATGTAAGAAGGCAACTCATTAGCCATGATGCACAACTCACTCCCTCCCCAGGCCTTGAACCCTGACCAGATTGGTTGCAAATTGCAATCTGGGAAGTGGGTAGATGGATCGTAGCTCAGGCGATTGGCTATGTCGAAGGCCAGTTTATTGTATAGGGGCCTGGCATCTTCTCTCAGTAATACAGACAACAGCGGACCTTGTGGCCGGGCTCGACCTCTATCAGTTGAATATCCTCTGGCCCGGCGCAGGCTTCCTGCCTCAAGGCCAGGCAGCGGGGGCGGAAGGCGCAGCCTTCAGGCACCGAAAAGGGGTCCGGCACGCTGCCAGGGATCGGGGCCAGGCGCTTTTTCACGTCGCGCCCCATCTTCGGCACCGACTGCAACAGGCCCACCGTGTAGGGATGCAGGGGGCGGTGGAAGATGGTGCGCACCTCTCCGCTCTCCACGATCTTCCCCATGTACATCACCGCCACCCGGTCGGCCGTTTCAGCGATCACGCCCAGGTTGTGGGTGATCATTAAAATTGCCGTGTGGAATTTGTCTTGCAGGGATTTCATCAAATCGAGAATTTGGGCCTGGATGGTGACATCCAGGGCGGTGGTCGGCTCGTCGGCGATGAGCAGCGAAGGGTTGCAGGAGAGAGCCATGGCGATCATGGCTCGCTGACGCATACCGCCGGAAAGTTGATGAGGGTATTGATGCATCACCCGGGCGGCCATCCCGATCCCGACCTGTTCTAAGATGTGGAGGGCGCGCTTTTCCGCCTCCTCCTGGCATACGCACTGGTGGAGTTCCACCGCCTCGGCGATCTGGTTTCCTACAGTGTGCACCGGCGACAGAGAGGTCATCGGTTCCTGGAAAATCATGGCGATCTCGTTGCCCCGGATGCTACGGATAAGGCTCCCCCGTGGGTCAACCTCAGCCAGGTCAAGGGGGTCACCTCCGTCCTTCCGCCTGAAGAGAATCTTGCCCTGGACGATCTGGCCGATCTTGAGGGGCAGCAGGCGGAGAATCGAGAGGGCGGTGACGCTCTTGCCGCAGCCCGATTCCCCCACCAGGCCGAGCGTTTTGCGGGCCTCGACCTCCAGGGAAACGCCATCCACCGCCCGCACCACCCCGTCCAGGGTGTAGAAGTAAGTTTTCAGATCTTGGACTCGAACAATATAGCGTTGATTGTCTGGCATCATCATAGCTTACACTGTATAGGGGTCGGCGGCGTCACGCAAGCCATCGCCCAGGAAGTTGAAGGCCAGGATAGCGATGGCGATGGCCGCCGCCGGAGTGAATACCCACGGATAGAGAGCGATAGACTGAAGGTTCTGGACCTCCTTGAGGAGCACGCCCCAACTGGTGATGGGCGGGCGGAGTCCCAGTCCCAGGAAACTCAAGGCCGTTTCCGCCAGGATCATGGCGGGCATAGCCAGCGTGGCCACCACGATAATGTGCCCCAGGGTGGCCGGGATGAGATGCCTGAAGATGATGCGGGCGTCGCTGGCCCCGGCCAGTTTCGCCGCCAGGACGAAATCTTCGTTGCGCAAGGCCAGCACCTTCCCCCGCAGTTGACGGGCCAGCCACGTCCAGCCGATCAGCGACAGGATGAGGGTCACCACGAAGTAGGTCCGCAGCGGCGGCCAGTGAGGGGGCACGGCCGCCGACAGGGCCATCCAGAGGGGAATAGCGGGGAAGGAGCGGACCAGTTCGATCAGCCGCTGGATCACATCGTCTATCCCGCCACCGTAGTAACCCGAAGCCACGCCCAGCACCGAGCCAAAGAGCAAACTCAAGGACACCCCTACCAGGCCGATGGTTAACGAAATCTGACCGCCATAGAGGATGCGCGAGAACATGTCGCGCCCCTGTCGGTCCGTACCCAGCAGGGAGATGATCCCGCCTGGGGCTTGAAACAGGTGCACGTCGGTTTCAAACAGCTCGAACAGTTTGTAAGGCTCACCGCGAGCGAAAAACCGGACGGGAATTTTTTTGGTGAGGTCAGGCTCGTAAATCTTGCGCAGGTTCTCATCAATGGTCAGCTTGACGTCGTAGACAAAGGGCTGGAACTTCCCCTCGTTGAAGAAGTGGACGGCCTGAGGAGGCATGTAAATGTATCTCCTGAACCGCGTAGAAAGGGTGTACGGAGCCAGGAAACCGGCCAACAGGGCGGACAGGTAGTAGAGCAGGATAATGATTCCGCCCGCGAGGGCTACCTTGTTGCGGATGAACTTCCGCCACATCAACCGCCATTGCGAGGCGGCGTAGATGGCTTCCAGAGCTTTCTCGGCGGCCAGATCTGTCGGCCCGGCCTCCTCAAAGTCCTCATCTGTGTCGGCCAGCCTCTCGTATAGCCTGAATAGTTCCTCGGACTGAGTTGCCGTATCGCTCATCGTATCGCTCACTATATGTATGCCTCCATATCGCTCACGTATATACAATCCTGGGGTCGGCCCAGGCCAGGGCGATGTCGGCCAGGAGATTGGATAACATCAACAGCAGGCTCATGAAGAGCAAGAACGTTCCAGCCAGGTACATATCCTGGCTGAGCAGGGCGCGTAGGAGCAGCGGGCCAGTAGTTGGAACCGACATGACGATGCCCACGATGGTAGACTCCGAAATGATCTTGGGGACCTCCATAGCCATGATACTGATCAAAGGATTGATGGCTACCCGCACGGCGTACTTGTTGATCACTTTTCGTTCTTTGAGCCCTTTGGCCCGCGCGGTGGTGATATATTGCTGCCCCAGGACATCCAGCAGATTGCCCCGCATGATGCGTTGGAGTTGAGCCGTACTCGCCAGGCCGAGGATAACCGCCGGGGGCCAGAGGTGATTGAGATAATCCAGGAGCTTAGCCAGGCTCCAGGGGGCACCCGCCATTTCGCGTGAAAAAGTCCCTCCCACGGGAATGCGCAGCACGACCGTGCCAAAGAACATCCAGAGCAGCGCCAACAGAAAGCCAGGCAGAGACAGCCCCAGGAAGCCCACCAGAGACAGCGCGTGGTCGCCGATGGAATACTGGTGCGTGGCGGAATAGATGCCAATGGGAATCGCCACGGCCATCATGAAAAGCAATGACAACCCACCCACCAGGATGGTATAGGCCATTCGTTGGAGTACCAGGGGCAAGACCGGGCTGTTCCATTCGAGAGACCACCCAAAGTCACCGCGCGGGAAGCCAGAGACCCATTTCAGGTATTGAATATATAAGGGCTTATCCAGTCCGTACCGCTCCTGCATCTTCTTGACCGTTTCTTTGTCCTGTCCTCCGCCGGTCTGGGCGATCTCGGCCCGCAGCGTGGTGAAAAAATCACCCGGCGGCAACTGGATGATGAGGAAGGTGATGATGGATACGATAAAAAGGGCAGGGATCATGGCCGCAATACGCCTCAAGATGTAAGCCAGCATGATAAATACTCCTGAAACACTCGTTTTGCTCTCATAGCTCGGCTACGAGAGATTGTACCCCGCTCCATATCTATGACCAGCCGAAAGTCCTGGAGAACGTGAGTCCCGACCAGGGGCTCACATTCCGGCGGCCCGATCACCACATTTCCGGCCACCATCTCTCCACCAAAGTCAAAAAGACAAAATCCATAAGGAAATTCTTTCACGCCGCCATCGGCTATTTCCAGCGAGACCGTGCCGGCCGGTTGAATCCCGAGGGCCTCAGCTATCTGTTGAGGGAGCCAGGCCCTTGTGGCGCCGGTATCCACCAGAAATGAGACCTCTTGCTGTCGCTCCGGATTGTGTATATTCGCAATGGTGAGTTCCAGATAGATGTCTCCCATCAGAGGTCCCACCTACTCCACTCGACTGGCCTACAACTGTTTACCTTTGAGCAAGTCAATTCTGCGAAGCAGTTCAGATATGTACCCCAGGCTTTCATTCAGGCCTGGAAAGTAGTTGCTAGGATGCGCACACTCGTTCCGTTTGCTGAGCAGGCCCAGCAAAGACTTGGTCTCGTTCTTATTGCATAGTCCGACCTTTTGGCACGCCTCGATCAACTGATATTCAGGAACTATTTCACGAAGCTCATCCATCGTCTTGCCTTTCCACTTGGGATGGACTTGGCCGAGTTTCTTCAGGCCGTCCGAAGATAGCTTTTCCTCCATAAAGTCCATGAAACCGGCCCAGGCCATAACGTGTGCTGCTTTGAACAATCTATTCTCTACACAGCGCAAGGCCTGACGAATGAATTCATCCTGCCGTAGGTTCAACCCAGAAAGTTGCGAATAGGTTTCCTCAAGCAACACAATGCGTGAGATGGATGCCTCGTGGACGGACAGAATGACATGTGCCTCTTGCTCAAATGTTCTCGCTTTGGAGATAAGCTCCGAAAGTATCTCATCCATCTGCATTTTCAAGGCCAGAGATGTTTCCTCATAGCTGCGAAGAGTTTCTCGTAGATAGAAGCATCTTCAGTCGCAGGCAGCGTTAACTGAATATTGATGTTAACAGTCATGCCTGAAGGTTCTCGAGATACAGTTGGCGAGGGAATAGCTAAGGTAGGAGCAGGCGCAATACTCGTTGGTGCTTCTGGCACATCGACGGCCACAGCCTCAAAGTCCGCCAGTTCACAAAGTACGGTGAAGGTTCGCACAATGAGATCTAGAGTCCTCTCACTAACTTTTCTCTGAGTGCTGAAATAGTCACGGAGTGTCTCGTTGTCCCTGCGATATGCGTCAGAATACACATTGAACAAATCGCTGTACGCTGTACGTATAGCCTTAGCCATTACGCCAGGCGCGTTTTCCTTATGCCTATAGGCGTGCCATGTGTCTGTCGGCGCCCCAGACGAGTCCAAGAATCCAACAAACTTAAGAATGCTGATCAGATACCTGTCATTTGAGCTCTTGAATCCCACAGATTCGAGGTACTTGATGGTCACCTTGGGTGGCACGCCTGCTTCCTGAATGTGATCGAAGAAAGGTTTCGCCTTTGCTGGCTGCGGAGTGTAGGGAAACTTAGCCATTTTACTTCTCCTTCTCTTCAGCAAGTGCCTCAGCATAGTCCAGGCAGGCCAGGATATCTTCACGTTCGAGGGAGGGATACTCTTCGAGTAGCTCCTCAATCGTGTCCCCATTGGCTAACATGCGAACAATTTGATGGACAGGGATACGGGTCCCTTTGATGCAAGCCTGTCCGTGGCAGACTTTCGGATCAATCGAAATACGTTCCCGCACGACAACACCTCCACGGGAGTGATGTGGATAAAGGAGGGATCTGTTTGGGCAGATCCCTCCTCGTCTAACATTGAGTCTTGGGCCCTCGACTACTGCTCCATCCAGAATTGAGGTGGGTCCTGGGTGCCCGGGGTGAAGACCAGCCAGTCCGAGGTGTGTTTTTCCATGACGTTGTGGAAATTGTCCTTGACCACCACCAGGCCGGGCGACATCCCCACCGTGCCGATGGTGAACAAGCCCTCGGTGGATTTCCTGACGATTGCTCTGGCGAGTTCGAGTTGCTCGTCAGGATTTACGTTGGCCTTGTACTGGTCGTAAAGGTCCATCACCTCTTTCAGGTAAGCCGGTGGCTCCTCGCCCAACTCCCCGCCGGACTTGTACCACATGCCGAAGGCGGGCCCCATCCACGATCGGTCGTCGAAGGGGAACTGGTAGATCGGATCGACCATCGGCACCAGCCCGCGGTCGGTCTCCCAGGTGGCGATCATGACCTCGTTGCTGGTGGCCCGAGGCCAGTAGATGTCACGCGACATGGTCTCCAACACCGTCTTGAGGCCGATGTCATTCCAGTTCTCGGTCACCAGCTCCAGAGCATCCATGCTGGCGCCCGACACGGCGTCAGTGGCCTCGACGATCAGCTCCACGGGAGAGCCATCCGGGAAGGTGTAGAAGCCATCGTCACCTTTCGTCAGGCCGATCTCTTCCAGCAACGCCTGGGCCGAATCAGGATCGTACTCGGCATAGTAGGTCTCGATGTCCTCCTGGAACAGCGGCGAATCGCGCACCACGCTGATGGTGCGCGGGATGCCCTGGCCCAGGAAGGCCACGTCGTTGATCATGCCTCGGTCTATAGCCAGCGACAGCGCCTGGCGGAACTTCAGGTCCTGCATCAGTTCGCGATACTTGGGATCGGCATAGCTCTGATTGGGGAAGAGGGTGATAGTGGAAGCCTGCGCCGTACTCCACAACAGCAAGTGGTAGCCGCCCGCTTCGGCGTTCTCCTGGTAGACGGTGTACTTGGCGAAGTCGATGCGGCGGTGTTGCATGTCCAGGTCGCCCGCGATGGCCTTCAGGTTGACGGACTCGTTATCCTCGACCAGGGTGTAGTGAATGCGGTCAATGTAGGGCAACTGGTTGCCTTCGGGGTCCACTTTCCAGTAGTAGGGGTTGCGCTCGGCAACCATTTCGGTGGCCCCGGCTTCCCATTGCGCTACCCTCCAGGCGTACATCACCGGCAGCTCGGTGTTGAAGTTGAAGGCCTTCTCCTCGAAGGTCTCGTAGTCCACATCAGGGTTGTACTTGGGGTGGAACTGCTCCAGATAGTGCCTGGGGGCGAAGAAGCCGAAACGCTCAAAGCCCAGCGGCCACTGGCAGCCGTGGAAGGCCAACCCGACCGACTCGGCCAGGCCGTTGGGACCAGCAAACTTCAGCTTGATGGTGATATCGTCGATCTTCTCCAGTTCCATCGGTTCGCCATTGACCAGCCATTCGCCGTGCGGGGCGGCCGTGATGTTTGTGTCGAGCTCGATGTCCTCCCACCAGAAGATGATGTCATCCACGGTGAAGGGCGCACCGTCGGACCACTTGAGCCCCTTGCGGAAGTAGAGGGTCAGTTCCGTGCCGTCCTCCGACCACTCCCATTCTTTAGCCAGGCCCGGCTGAATGGGATCGGCCGGATTGCGCGGCCAGCGTAGCACAGACTCATAGATAAGGCGTCCCAGGGCGTGGAAGTCCTTGACGCCCAGAAAGGCCCGGTGCCAGGTGCCGCCGTACTGCCCCATCGACTCGACAGGCTCAACCACCAGCGGCTCTGCCGGCAGACGCTCCTCGACGGGCGGCAATTCGCCCGCTTCTACCAATTCCGCCAGCATCGGCGCCTCATTGTACTCCTGGGCAGTCGCCGGGGCAGCAGTGAGGATCGTCGAAAGCAGCATTATGCAGACGATCACCAAAGACAGTCTCTTAAACATTTGAAATTCCCTCCTTTGCGGATAATGTGCCACGTTCCACTCAGAACGTGGGCAGGACGAGTAACAACGTCGTTCTCATAAACAGTGGTTTTAATTTAACAGCCCGGCTATTCACCTCCTTTCCTCTCCAGCCGCCTGGAAATCAAATTCCAGGCTCATAACCCAAGTGCGCTAAAGCGCACTCCAAAGCACCCTCAAATAGCAAGCTTTAGCTTGCTTCAGCTTTTAGCCTGGGAGTTGACTCCCAGTGGATTGCTCCCGATTCCTTCACCGTTATTATACCCGAAATCAGCAGGGGCGTCAATAGAAACGCGGAGGGCGCGGTATTAACCCCTCCACGCAGCAGTTTTTCGACATCTTTCTCAACTAACTCGCCACCGCAAATTGGACACTTATCAAAGGGTTTCATTTTTTCTGTACCAATTATTTGCCCCCCACACACCCACTTTCGGGAACGAGCAGATACTCTGTATCTTTTTTTGATTGCCACACATACCAGTATATCATAATTTGCAGTCTCCGGCAATCCAGCAAACACGGATTCTGGTCGCGGATATCACGGATTTTGCCATCGTTCGTGCCCTTCTCCGTGAAATCCGTGATCGCAATCTGTGTCAGCTTGACGGTTCTGGCTTCTTTGATTATAATGCTGATGTAACCAGTGCGTCAGATTGAGGTCAGAGAGAGCCATCAGAGAGAGTCAGGGGAAAGAAAATATGAACAGAACCGGGGACAAGATTAGATTGATCCTGGCCGACGACCATGCCGTGGTTCGAGAGGGCACCCGCCAACTCCTGGAACGCTACCCGGACCTCAAGGTGGTCGGCGAGGCAGCCGATGGGGAGCAGGCGGTCAAACTGGCCAAACAGTTGCAACCTGATCTGGTAGTGATGGACGTGCGCATGCCCAGGCTTTCCGGGGTGGAAGCCACCCGCCGCATCAAAGCCGAGTGTCCAGAGGTGGGGGTGCTGGTGTTGACTGCTCACGACGACGACGAATACGTCTTCGCCCTCCTGGAGGCCGGGGCCAACGGCTATCTCCTCAAGACAGCCGAGACGGAGGAACTGGTTAAAGCCATTCGGGACGTCCACGCCGGTCAGTCGGCGTTGGCCCCGCCGGTGGCCCGAAAGGTGGTGGCCCAACTCACCAGCGGCAAGTCTTTGCCCGAAGTCATGGCCGAGGTCGAGGACGAATTCGAGGGGCTCACCAGGAGAGAGCTGGAAGTATTGAGGCTGGTGGGAGAAGGCAAAACGAACCGGGAGATCGCTGAACAGCTTTTCATTAGCTCCCGCACCGTGCAGGCCCACATGAGCAATATCTTTTCGAAGTTGCAGGTCTCTTCGCGCACCGAGGCGGTCATGCACGCCGTTAGCAGGGGTTGGATTTCGGCCCACAAGTAAAAATATGATAGGAGAAAAAAAAGTGATGAAACCACTTGACGAACAGATGGAGATTTTAATGCGCGGCGTCGAGTTTGGCGACGAGCAGATACGAGCTACCATGGAGGCCGAACTGCGCGAACGGCTGGCCGAGAATAGACCTTTGCACGTCTACCTGGGAGTCGATCCGTCTGCGCCTGACATCCACCTGGGCCACACCGTTCCTATCCGCAAATTGCGCCAGTTCCAGGAGCTAGGCCATCAGGTCACTTTCCTGATCGGGAACTTCACGGGACTTATCGGCGATCCCAGCGACAAGGATAAAGGACGGCCCATGCTCACCCCCGAAGAGTTGGCCGCCAACGCCAGGACCTACACTAACCAGGCTTTCAAAATCCTGGACCCGGAGAAGGTCATCATCCGCTACAACGCCGAGTGGCTGGCCCCGCTATCCTTCGCCGACGTTATCAGGCTGGCCTCTCATTTCACGGTGGCTCAATTCCTGGAGCGGGATAACTTCGCCAAGCGTTATAGCCGGGGAGACCCCATCTATCTTCACGAGTTCTTCTATGCGCTGATGCAGGGCTACGACGCCGTGGCCCAGGAAACGGACGTTCAAATTGGCGGCACCGATCAGCTTTTCAACCTGATGGCCGGGCGGGTGCTCCAGCGGGCCTTTGGGCAGCAACCTCAAATTGCCATCACCCTGCCTATCCTGGTCGGCACCGACGGCCACCTGCGCATGTCCAAGACCACAGGCAACGCCATCGGCATCAACGAACCGCCTGAGGAGATATACGGCAAGGTGATGAGCATCCCCGACGAAGCCATGTTGAATTACTACAACCTGGTCACTCGCTTCTCCCCGGCCGAGATCGCCGCCCTCCAGCGCGGCCTGGAGGATGGCCGCCTCCATCCGATGGAAGTCAAAATGAAGCTGGCACGAGAGACCGTATCCATCTTCCACAGCGACCAGGCGGCAACTGAGGCGGAAGAGCACTTCAAGACGGTCTTCCAGGAGCGAGAGCTGCCCCCGGACATGCCCATCCACAGGATAAGCGCCCCGCAGAACGTCGTTGATCTGCTGACGGAAACCGGCCTGGTCAGGAGCAAAAGCGAGGGGCGGCGGCTCGTCCAACAGGGCGGCGTGCGCCTCGATGGTAAGAAAGTGGCCGACATCGACACCTCGATATCGCCACCAGATAGTGAGGCGGGCCTCATATTGCAGGTAGGCAAAAGGAGGTTTGTAAAACTGGTAGCAGAGTCCGCCTGATTCAGCAGGCACCTGGCACTTCAAAAGTGCCAGGTGCCTGATACGCTGATAAGACTGACTTCACCTTAACTGAAAGGAGAAAAACATGACGGAAATCGCGACGGAAAAAAAGAAGGGCAAAGGCTGGCTATGGGCTGTGATCGTCCTGGTGGTGGTTCTGCTCTGTGGAGGGACGTGCAGCGGGGGAATGGTCCTGACAGCCATCCTGGCCGGTGAGGACCTGGAGACAGGGCCGGCGGTGGGCATCATCCCGGTGACGGGGGTTATTGTCTCCGGCGACCCGGCTAGCTCCCTGAGTGAAGATATGGCCTATTCCGGCCGGATCATCGACTATCTGCGTCAGGCCCAGGAAAATTCGTCAGTCAAGGCCATCGTCCTGCGCGTCAACAGCCCGGGGGGGAGCGTGGTGGCCTCCAATGAGATTTACGAGGAGCTAAAGAAGATAGATAAGCCCGTCGTGGTCTCAATGGGCGAGGTGGCCGCCTCTGGAGGGTACTACATCTCCTGCACGGCAGACAAGATCGTGGTCAATCCCAGCACCCTGACAGGCAGCATTGGGGTCATCGCCCAGCTACTCAACGTGGAGGAACTGACCGACGACATCGGAGTAAAGGTGATTACCATCAAAAGCGGCCCCCACAAGGATGAGGGCAGCCCCTTCCGGGAGATGACCAAAGAGGAAAAAGAGATCTGGCAGAAGATCATCGATGAATCCTACGACCAGTTCGTGGGCATCGTAGCCGAGGGACGCGGTTTGCCGGAGAAAGAGGTACGAAAGCTGGCCGATGGCCGGATCTATACCGGCCAGCAGGCCGTGGAACTGGGGCTGGCCGACGAGCTGGGCAACCTCCAGAGGGCCATCGACCTGGCCGCCGAATTGGGGGAGATCGAGGGCAAGCCGCGCCTCATCGAATATCGCCGCCCGCCCACCTTGCTGGAAACTTTGATGAGTTCCCTGAACCGGCCAGTCGTGCCCACCCTGGACGAGTTTCTGGGTTCGGCTCATTACCCGACCCTGCAATACCTGTACCTGGCACCCTAGAAAGGTGCCTGGCACAGCGAACGTTCGTTGTTGAAGTGCCAGGCACCTACTCGTCTCTCTGTCTACGCATCATCTCGTCGAGGAGACGCTGGTGCTCGGCACGTTTGGCTGCCCCACGATCCCGTTTTATCCTCTTTCTGGGCCGTTCGTGGGGTTGCTCTTTCTGGCCGTCCAGGGCCTCCTTGAAAGCCGCTTCTATGATGCTTATCTCAGGCTCGTCTCCCTCATCTGGTGGGGGAGTGATCTCTTGCTTTTCTTCTTGCTCCAAATCTTTCATGCTTAGCCCGATGCGTCTGCGTCGTTGATCGACCTCCAGCACTTTGACCCGTACCCGCTGGCCGATGGATACCACCTCCTCGACGCTATCCACCCGCCAGTCAGCCAACTGGGAAATATGCACCAGGCCATCCCGATCGAGGCCCAGATCTATAAAAGCTCCAAAAGGCCGGATTTCCCGCACCACGCCCTCCAACTCCATCCCTTCCTTCAAATCGCGTATGGTCAGAATCTTGACCGGCGAGCGTTCTCTGGCCAGCTGCCGGTTACTTTGATAGTGGGCCATGAGACGCACGCTCCAGGCCAGGGTGTGGGCCATATTGCTGGCTACCTGTTCCATGTCGTCGGCCCCGGTCGCCAGTTCCAGCAACCGCTGGCAGGCCCCGCGCACCTCTCGCCGGTAACGAGGGGTCTGCCTGCTGTGAGCGAAAAGCTCTCCGGCCCGCTCCATCTCGTCCAGCCAGCGGAAGAAACGGTTGACGTCTCGCGCTCTGGTCAGGTACTCGCTGGCCTGGGCCAATACATTTATGTCCGTCTGGCGAGCGGCTAACTCGCTGGCAATGTCGTGGGCGATGCGCCAGTTCACTTCGTTCATGTTACCTCTCCCATACAACAAAACACCTAGGAAGAAACACGCGCTAGACTGTTCAGAATATCTCTCTCCAGACCTCGGCTTTCTCTTTTTTGTGTTTCCTTTAAACTATCGAATAGTTCTAAGCATCGATTGTAAATAATTATAGCTTTATCTAAATCCTCCAAATTCTCATATTTTAGCCCTATATTGTATATTTTACGTAAAATGTTAATCGCTTCAGTATAATCTAAGTCTTTGCATAATCTAAATCTTCTTATATCTCTATCTAAAATCTTCACAATTTCTATACTTATATGTATAATTATACTTTTGGCCTCTTTTGTCTTTTCTGTCTTATTAAGTCTACTAAATATTTCGTAACTCCTACTGCAACTACCAAGCGCATCCAATATATTATATAGTTCTTTTTGTAATTTACTCAACTCAAGCAAAGTCTCTGCTTGAATATCAATGCACTCTTCTCTAATAGATAAGTCTAAAGCTTTTCGAAAAGCCTCTGTAGCTTTTTCTGACCTTCCAAAATAGCGATAATCTCGCCCTGAGTCGAGGTAAGTCTGGGCAATCTGCCTTGTGTTATCGCCCGGGATACAGCGGTAGATAGGAACCATGCGTTCATATCCTATAATTGTGCCCTCAAAATCATCTGCGTTTTTACTACACCTTATTGCGTTTAATAAGCAAGATACAGCCTCTCTATATTTTTCTAGAGACTGAAGTATTGACGCTTTATTCCTATAAATTCTTGCTTGACTGCAATCATCACCCGCTCTAAAGTAATTTTCAATAGCATGATCTAATCTCTCTGATTTCAATATATGATCATCTGTCTCACCTGCCCATTTTTCATAGCAAGCACCCATAGTATAATAAATATCCTTTAAATCCATTCTTCCCGCTTTTTGATAATAAGCCAAGCTCTCTCTATAATCAGCGATTGCATCATCCCACATAGATCGCTGCTCATATGACTGACTTCTCTCAAAATACACCTTAGCTAATTCTTCATATAATTCATTTAAGCCTTGATTTCTTTCTTGAAGATTATCATGATCAATGTCTTTAAAATTCCTCCGTTGATATTCAGGTATCGCTTCTTTTAAATTCTGTATCGTATAATCTAAATCACCATTTCTTCGAGCAAGATCTGCCTCAGCTAGCAGTATTAATAATCGCTCTTCAATACGGAGTAGAGAAAGTTTCTTGTCTAAACAGCTAATTTGCTCCTCTTTATCATGTATCTCATGCAAAAGAGAAACAGGGATACTTAAACTAGTATGCTTGGCCTCTTTGACTTTAAGAATATGAAGGCTTTCCCTATGAGTGCTAAGGAGCTCCTCTCCCTTCCTTAATTCCTCGAGAGGCCGCCGGTACCTTTCCGAGTATTGGCTCAGCTTCTTGGCACTTTCTTCCATAAGCCAGCCCTCCGAACCAAAGCACTAGTAACTCCCCTCCGGGCACTCTCTTTCCTCGTCTTCGTCGTAGTGCAAAACCTTGGTCAGGGCCTCCAACCCTTCTCTGAAAAGCAACCTTCTGGCCCTATAAGCCGTTTTTATGTACCTGCTCATCTCCGCGAATTCCTCGGGCGAAGGGAGGTCATAGGTCAGAAAATCTCGTCGGGGCTGGCGCACGGTCAGGCTCTCGACCTCAATGCGCACCGAACCCAGGCAGGCCGGTTTGCCCCCGCCCAGTTTGGGATTGAGGGGCGGCTCGGCCTGCCCCATGGCGATGAGCAACACCCCCACCTCGCCCCTGGTCAGATTCTCGAACCGCATGTCGAAGCGGAAACGCGACCCGGCCGGGCACACCTCCACCGGCACGTTGCCGCCCGTGGCCGGCCGGCCGTGCAGGTAGAAGCGGCGGCCTCGTATCGGTCTCTGGGGGCTGTACATGGGAGGAATGTGTATCACCTGGCTTCCGCCCTCGAATTGAACGGCGTCGCTAAAGCTGACCTGGCCCATGTAGCCCATCGCTCCGAACAGACGGCAGGCCGTGCATAACTCGGTGTGTCCACGGGCCTGATCGAAGCGGCATTCTATGAGTTGCTTGGGTAAGATGGTTCCCCGCCCTACCTTATTTACGCAGGAATAAGTGATGGCTTCCACGATGGCCCGCATGGCCCCCTTCAGGGACGAAGCCGGGATGACCCTTTGCCCCCCGGAGCGAAAGAAATCCCGGACCAGGGGCGTTTCTTGGGCCTGGGCTGGATCGATCTCGGCCATCATCTCGATCCCCCCCGCAGCCACGTGGATGGGCGTCAGGGCCACGATGAGGCCCTGTAATTGACCGCTCAGCAGCCCCCGGCGTTCCAGGCGGTGCCCTTCGTGTCGCAGGGGTGAATCCTTGGGCAATTCGCCCCTGGGCAAAGGCACGTATTCGTAGGGTTTGGGGGCCAGCTCTTCAAAGCCCTGTTCCTCTTCGTCCTGGGTGAATCGCCTCCTAGCCATCGTCACTCACCGCCTCTCGTAGACCTCGTAGCCGGGTCAGCACCGTTACTCCACCCTGCTTGTAATTAAGGGCCGATATCTGTACGTGGGGCGGTTTGTCTTCGAGGGGATAATTCAGCGGCCGGGGGATGCGGGTCTCGATCCAGGCCCCCTTGTCCTTGTTCCAGGTGCCCCACAGCAGGATATCGGTCGGCTCGAACTCGTCCAACTTCAGATCGACCAACTCATCCCAACCCTCTAATTCCATCTCATTCTCGTCGCTTTCGGTCAACAGGTGCAGGTCACAGCTTTCATCCTGCTGCTGCCAGCGCACTTCTTTATCCTCGCCGAAGGCCCGGCCCCGCAGCCAGCGCAGATCAGGTTTGCGATAGGCCACGATCTCGGCCTGGCTGGTGCTCTCGAAGAGCACGAATTTCAGCCCCTCGGCCAGGTCGTCAACCACAGCGGGGAAATCTTCAATCGGCACTCGACGATGATAAACGTGGGGCTTCATTTAGCTCCCCTTCTTCTTTCGACTCTGCACGAAGCTGGCCCAGGATTTCACCGTGCTCCTGAGCACGTCCTCGATCTCGGCGGCGTTCTGGTAGGCCAGGGTGACCCGCCCCCACTCAGGGGCCGCCTCTCCAGGCACGGGCAAAGGGACCTCTCCTTCAGGCTCGAAACCGTACTCCTCGGTCTCCTCTGCGGACAGGAAGGCGGTGACGCCGTACAGGTTGCGCCCAAAGTCGAGCTCCCAGGTGCCTGGCACTTCCGAAGTGCCAGGCACCTGCTTGTTACCAAACTGGCCCGGATAGGACACCTCCAGCCGACGGTAATCGACCTGGAGGCGGCCCATGCCCTTCGATTTGCCGAAGCCCAGAGGCACAAACCCCTGCCCCATGTCTCGCAGGGCCACGGCCAACAGGCCCACCTGCCAGAGCTGGAAATTTTTGATGTCGAGCTCGGTGTAAAATGCGCCCTGGGTGACGACCTCCAGTTGGAAGGGGCCGACCGCCACCGCCCCCGAGACGCGATCGATAGCCACCCCATCCCGTTCCTCGGTGCGGTTAGCCAGCCGAAATGGTTCCTCGTCTGCGGGGTTGGCGGGATCCAGGGGATAGGCGTCGGCCACTCCCAGGCGGCTGGCTACCACGGTGTGCCCAAAAAGACGGCAGATGGTACACAAAGCCTTGTGTTTCTCGGCCCCGGACAGGTCCGTTCTTCTCTCCAGCCGCCGGCCACAGGAATCCTCTCCCAGGGGGTCGCAGCAATCCACGTCCACCGTGCGGGCGATCCGCTCGCAGTAGCTACGCAGGGCGCCCCTCAAACTGCTGCCCGGCAGGTAGACCGTCTCGCCCAGCAGGGCGTGGCTGGTGCGCACGAAGTTCATGTCCGGCAGGGTAGGGTCGGCCCCTGCCTGGCGGCCGGATTTGATCAGCAATGGCCCGTCCGGCCGCAGGGCCAGGGCCAGACGCAACTCGTTGACGATGCGCTTGTGCATAATCTCACTCCATTTCTACAATAGCGGGCAGGTTCACTGCCCCGAAAAAGTCACGGACGCCGTGTTTTGTATCGTCCCGCCGGTGCCCCTGGTAGTGGCCGTGACGTGCGCCACGCCCGATGTGACGGAAGTGAGGTGGGCAATGGCAGCGCCGCTGCTGGTCACTGACCGGGTGGAGATGGTACCCAGGTCGGTGCCAAACGTTACCAGGATACCGTCACCCACCTGAGCGTTGTTTTTGTCCTCAACCGTGGCCGTCAGGGTGATGACGCCGCCAACGGTTTGGGTAGCAGGACTGGCTATCAATTGTGTGACCGAGTAAGGGGCATCGGCACGGATGTTAGACTGATAGGTATCGTCATCTGGGGTTGAGGTCAATGTCCCTGCAACCTGGGCCCAGATATAGTCCGAACGCATCAGGGCGGCCAATCGCGCGTCGCTCACCCTGGACAGCATCCTGGCAGGACTTATCAGGCAGGCATCCCCGTTACATTCCGGCGGCCCCGCAAAAGCGTAAGACCAGAAATAGAGATCCCGGCCTGCGCTATGTTTACCCACGTAATCCGATACGAAGTCAGGAATCATTTCCGAATACAGTGTCATCAGTTGGAGTTCCTGGTTTGCATCTGGATCGACCGGCAGAGTGGAGGAACGGTACCATTCAAAAAGCACACTCGTCGGTAACAATTCGGCCACGTATTCCCTGACCATTTCCCCGATCTTCTTACCGTCCAGGTAGGACTTGGCGCCATTTGACCAATATGGGTCTAGCAGGGCCACCCGGGTGGGCAGTAAATGTCTCGACACATCTCCAGCGGCAATCCCATCGCTGACCAATTTAGTAAAGTATACTGCCATCTGACTGCCCAGCGAGTGCCCGGCAATGCGGATATGGCCGCCGGTGTAATTTTGCTCGGTCATAGCCGCCACGTAATCCCGGTAGAACAGTTCGGCCGCGCTGGGCGTGCCTGGAGGAGCCTCTTCGTAACCTGCGCCTCCCTTGCGCCAACGCATACGCTGCAGCCCATCGTTGACCCAGATTTTGGTCTCGGCATCGGCGACCACGGCCTCATCTGCGAACTGGTTCCAATAGAAGACGCCGATGTTCCACCCATCGTCAATCCAGGCGTTGGCCGTGTTGACCCCACCTCCCTCGGCGTAGGTGAAGTCGGGAGGATTAGCCGCCGAGAGGTCCCTTTGCCAGCCGTGTGCAAAGATTAAAGTGGGCCTGGCGGGGTCAAAGTAGGGGTTGGCCTCGCCGGGGACGAATTTTTGCGAGGCGTTATCCAGCCCAAACCAATAGAGGCCGTAACTCAGCACGTTGGGATCGTAGGCTGAAGGGGCCACCTGCGCTGAAAGTGGCGTCGAAACCGGCGACAACACCGTTAAGATGAGAAAGGTAGAGATCAAGAGTCTACGCCAGCGATTCATGGGATGCTTCCTTATCTTTTCACTGCATTTCATTTCAGCCAGTTCTCAAGCTCCAGGTTATCAATCCAATCGAAGTGCTTATCGCTCGTCATCCATCCCGCAATTCCTGGAGATAAGCCAATATTTCATCCAGTTCGCCTGGCTCGAAAATCAGCGGGTGTTCTTTTATGCCCTTCAGAAGTGCTTCAGCGCTTCCTCTTATCGTTCCGTCGGGTAAGATCTCTTCTCTCTGTTCCTGTTTGAGATGGTCAAATGAATCCAGCACCTCGGCTAATTTTTCAACAGGCATATCCTCTAAAATGGAATTTATTCGTTTTATCAATTCCTGCCTTGTAGTACTCATTTTCGCGCCTCCTCCAACCTCTAAACCGCTATTTCCGCCAGAAAGGCATCCAGCAAATCTTCGCGCTTTTCCTCGTCCAACGGTTGACCCCGGCCGGTAAGCAGGTACTCGCGCAGAGAGGCCCGGTCCACTACCTCGACCTCCGCCCAGTCCACGATCAGCTTCACCCGCCCCAGGCCCCGCGAACTTCCGCCGCCCAGAGCCACGCGGCCTTCTTCAAATTCTCGCAACCCCAGGAGGGCCAAACCCTGTTCGGGTTTGGTGGCGTTCTCCACCACCATCTCGAAGGCAAATTCGGTGCCGGGCGGCACCGCCTCGAAACTATACAGGAGCCTTTCGCCCGCCGTCCCGGTATCGCGGTCGATGGCTACCCCGTCCCGCTCCACGTAGCGTCCAAACCAGGTCCCTTTCTGCACCATCAGGTCTTTGACCAGCACCTTGGAGGCCAGCCAGGGCGCGCCACACAGCCGACAGGCCCAGCAGGATTTCTCGATAATGGCCCGACTTAACTCCTCCGCGTCCTCTGCATACTTGATCTTCAAATCGTCTACATCGCCTTGCGTCAGGCAGCCAGGCGCTTCACCTTTCTTCTCAGCCCTGGGAACGGAGACACAGGCCAGCCCGGGCTCAACGGCCCGCAGCAGAGCCTCCAGGTGGGTGCGGTACGCTCCCTTGAAGGACGAACCAGGGATGTAGGGGCGACCGGCCATATCCTTGACCACCGGCAGGTCTATTCCGGTCGGGCCGGAGCGCCCGGCCCCGATGCGCAGCGCAGTATCCAGGTGCAACACCCCTGGGAGGCGCAGACGGCTGTGAAAGACGCTGAAATCGACCACCTCCTGGCTCATTATCTTTCCTCCTTGCGGTAGTAGAAATAGCGGTTCATCTGGCCCAGGTATTGACGTACCAGCTCTATCCAGATACCATCGCTCTCCTCTTTTCTGGGAGATTTGCTTTGTTCCAACTCGCTCTGGACTTTACCGGCGATGGCCCTGGCCGTATTTTGCAGGTCATTTAGCTCCCTGACCAGCTTGTGGCCGAAACCTTTCGCTCGCCAGCTTGTGCCCCGTGCGTCACGTCCCACCTGGTATTGGATGAAGTTAATCACCACCTCGACGCTGTCGGTATCCAGGGCCACGCCCAGCAGGTTGCTGATCTGGTGTTTCTCCATCTGAGCGGCGCTGATGTCCGTATCGTCCACCAGCTTGCGGGCCCGTCGCACCAGGCCGTTCATGGCCCCCTCGATGTATTTTCTGACCAGCATCAGACGGCGCAACTCCTCCCTCTCCGCTTTCCTCTCCTCTACCTGAGTCATCTACATCACCTCCAGATGAAATGGCGAACAGACCTGCACCTGCCCAAACCCTCGTTCGCGCTCCCGTCCTACCCCTCGTCGTTCCAACCTGGTCAGGGCATCCTGCAATTCATCCTGGCCGAGGCCCCGCACCCGGTACAGAAAGACGCTCCCCATCGCCGTGCTCAACTCCGTGCTGCGAGGCAGCCCGGCGCCCATCAGCCAGCCGCCGATGGCTTCGTGGCGGGCAAAGGCCCGTACCAGTTCGATCCCCTCCTCTGCCAGCCCCAACTCGTCCGCTTCCAGGGTGGTGGTCGGCAAGCCGTGGCTGGTCAAAAAGGCCGGCGCCAGCAGATCGACGGTGAAAAACCAGCCCTCCGCTGGCGGAAAGTCGGGGTTCAGCTTACGGTAGAAGGCCCATTCTTCGTTTATTTTGTCGTTCAATGCGGCCAGGCGCTCTTGCAGGGACATGAGGGAAGAGGTCTCGTTTTTCCCGACCGCCACGCTCACCTGTCCCAAGCCCCGCGACCGCCCCGAACCCAAACGCCTCACCAGAGGTAGAACCTGTTTCAATAACTCCTTACGCCCTTCGTCGATCAGGACGCTCCCCCGCAGAGCAGTGTAAGGCAAAGGATCGGGGTCGCAGCGAGTATCAGCGGCGGGCCAAGGGGGCTGGATAACTTCCAGGGTGTAGAGCATCCGATCCTGGGCCACAGCTCGCCCCCGGTTGATGGCCGTGCGGGAAGTACGACCCAGGGAGACCTCGACCTGATAATACCTGTCCTCATCCCGCCCGTAGAAGCCTGCACGGGGTTTTACTCCCTGCCCGCACTCCGGGCAGCGTGGCTCGTAGAGGAAGGGCAAGGCCACCCCTGCATCCAGGGCGCGCTCGAAGACGAACTGGCGGACCAGGATATCATAGACGCCGTGACGCTTACGCCAGGAGCCAGCGACGCCATGAGGCGGGAATCCATCGTAATACTTGCAGGTACGGGCGGTGAGGGGCAGAGGATAGGTGGGGCCATCCGTCCGGGTCGGATAACAGTTCTCGAAGAGGGGGGAAGGCTGCCGACAGAAAATGGTGTAAAAGTGGCAGTTATCTTTATCCGGGCACTGTTCGTGATCCTCCAGGTATTCCGGCCGGGTACACCCTTCCAACAAAAGGCCCGCCAGCGTCCCTCTCAGGGCCGAGCCGGGCAGGTAGCGGCGCGTCTCGTTGTAGAAGCCGTAGGTGCGATCGCTCCCGATCAGCAGAGGAGAGCGGGGAGTGATTTCCACTTCAAGCCTGATCACTTCTCCACCTCCTCATGTGTCAGGTGCCTGGCACTTCCAAAGTGCCAGGCACCTTGGAGCCCCTTCTTTTTTATTTCGTCCAAAGAAATCTCTTCTTCGGACAGGTCGTCGTCGAGGCGGTAGGCCCGCGTCTCCAGGCGACACCACCCCAATCCTCCGCTCTTGCCGCCCCCCAGGGCAAATAGGAAATCCAGACCGGCCAGAAGCAAGGCCAGTCCCTCCTCGGACACCTTTCCTTCGATCGTTCCGGCCAGGGTCACCGGCCCAAAGATCTCGGTGGTGTAAAGCAGTTTTTCCTCTGCCACGCGGCGATGGCGGGAAAGGGCCACCCCGTAACGCAATGCGCTGCGCGGCGGAGGCGTGCCCCCAGTGCCAGGCACTTTTAAATCGGAGAAGAAAAGGGGGCTGATGTGCCAGGGAGAGCCAAAAAGACGGCAGATGGGACAGAATTCGTCGGGCCATTGTCCCTGACACATTTTATCGGGATCCGGCGGGTGACAACATTCTTGGCCCAAAGCTCTAGCCAGCCGCTCACACTCGTGGCGCAACCGCCCCTTGAGCGAGGAGGCGGGGACCATGGGCAACTCCTGAAAATCCCGGAGCAGCGGTTTGTCGGCCACGCTGCCCCCCATCGCCCCGGAACCGACGTTGAACGGGGTATCAAGCTCTACCTGTAGTTCCAGCCTGATGCGCATCTACTCCTCCAGTATCGCGCCCCACGTCTCCTCCAATTCGTCTGCCGAGAGGGCAGACACGAAATCGTAGAGCTCGGCCAGGTCCGGCAAGGGAGTTCTAAAAGTCTTTTGATCAACCTTTTGCCAGGGCACCAGATCGAGGCGCGGATTTGGCCCCCAGGACTCTCCCCATATCTCTCCCAGGTGCCCCAGGACGAACCCTTTATCCCCCAGCCGTATCTGCTGGTAAAGATAGAACAGAGAGGATAGATGCCGCCCCTCCTGAAGAGCCGCAGTCAGGGCGTGAAGCTGGCTTTTGGGGAAATCGACCCGCCGGAACCCGATCAACAACCGCAACATGGTTCTGGCTTCATCCAGGGTGTAGGGACAGGCGGTAAGTTGCAGCCCCTCGCCTTCCTCGTCTTCCACACAATAATAGTAGGGCCTCGAGCGGCGCAGTTGTTTGAGGTCTCTCCTGATCATGCTCTGCGATCTGAGCACCAGGAAATCGAGGGCCCCGGTGACATTCTCCTGCTCTTTCTCCTGCCGGGCGCGTTTTTTGGCGTTTTTGAGAAGCTGGTCGGCCAGATCGCGCAGGAAGCGGAGCGGGTTGTGGTCGTCGGCGATGACCACCCCGGCGGACATGGTGAGGTTGGTAGTAACGACTTCAGTCGTTGTCTCTGATTCAGATGCTCCCTCCTGGAAAAGCTGGCAAATACGGACGGCCAGCGGTACGGCCACGTGTCCGGGCACGATGAGCAGCACGTCGTCGCCGCCGATGGTGATGATCTCGAAGGGGTGTATAACCGGTTCGGAGACTACCTGTCCTTTTCTATCCCGGCGCTCCACCCGCTCAGGATGCACACTTTCGGCCAGGGCGCGGTAAACAGCCTCCCGGATGGTCCTCCGTATCCTCTCGCTGTTTGCTTTGAGGGCCGACACGGAGGACTGCCCTCCAACGAAAGAGCCTACCCCATCCCCATCGGCGTAGATAAAGCCCACGTAGCCCGGTTTAGTCAGACGGGTCTGGCCGATCTCTTCCAGATCGTCGGGTATATCTATATACACCTGATCGGGACTGAGCTGGCCGTAATATCGTTCGCCACCCCTTTCTTCCAGGAATGCCTCAAACTCTTTGAGCCACCGGCCCTTCTTTTCCCGGCGGTCCTCCTGCTTAATCTCACATACAGGGCAGACCGGCCAGGGTTCGCCATGTAGATCGATGATGCGGGTGGCCGGACGCATCTGGCAGGAGCTACAGTGGTAGGCAAAGGGAAGGGCCTGGTGAAAGGGCACCGTGGTTTTGCTCTGTTTCTTCTGGCGCAGCCTGACCTCCAGCAGACGGCGCATCTGGCCGAAATTCCTCCGGCCTCGAAACTCTTCCTCTGTAATTTCACTGCCCTGGTTACTACTATGGTAATAATCGGCCAGCCGTTGCCATTCCTGGTCGCTGAGGCGTTCTCGCAGGGCCAGCAGCTTTTCGTAATCGGAGTCCTCGGCTTTATAGCCTCCGATCACTTCGCCGGGGCTGACTTTCTGCCAGACGCAGGTGATGGTCGCCGCTCCCGTGCGTTTGGGGTAAAGGGCCTCAATTTCTTCCTGCAATGTATCGGCCACAGAATGGGGCACGATAGCCAGCAGGCTCCCTCCCCTGGCGTAAACGATGCATTCCTGGGAGAGACCGTGCTTTTCGAAAATGCTCCTGACGTTGTCGTCTGGAAGTTTGGGCTCGTCCTCGTTCAGTTCGGTCAGGAGCATACTGGCCCCCCGGATCTCAGGCAGGCGTTCCGATTCGAAGACGTAAGCCTGGGTGTGGTCCACGTCGGCGCTCAGGAGAGCCAGGTTAACCTTTTCCTGTGCCTGGGCCAGCAGCCTCTTCAGGGCTTCGCCCTTCTCTGCGGGGTAGAGCAGCGGCTCCAGGACGGTTTTTTCCCACTCGGCCCATTTATTACCGGTCATTATTCCTCCAGAGAACGACTAAAAGCGGACAGCTTATTGCTGCTCAAGGGCTTCCTCTGCTGCTTGCTCTGGAGTTTCTTGAGCCTTTTGTCTTCTCTCTACCAGGTCTGCAAGCCCATTACGCACCGTGCTCAAAAAGGTATTGAGCTGGGCCTCCAATTCGCTCAAGACCTCAATGGCGTACTCTTCCGCCTCATCTCTAAACCCGTCCGCCTCGCGTCTGGCGCGTTCGACGATGGACTCGCTCTGCGTCCGGGCGTCCTGCAACACCCGGTGTTCATTTGTCAGGTTAGTAGCCTGATCGCGAGCCAGGGCCAAAATGTGCTCCGCCTCCTCGTGAGCCTTGGCAATAATCCGCTCCCTTTCCTGTTGAATCCGATTGGCCTGCTTGATTTCCTCCGGGATGGAAATACGCATCTGATCGATGAGGTCCAGGTATGCGTCGCCATCGATCATCACATTGGAGGTCCAGGGTATCTGCCAACTGTCGTTATACAGGGATTCCAATCGATCCACCAGATGCAGTATATCGATTTGAACCACCCCCTTTCAGGGTCAGAGCTTTCCCGGAAAGTCCCCGGGTGCGTTTTCACGAGTGAAAAGCGTCTGGGA
>CAZYHC010000057.1:0-30205 GCA_964646625.1 uncultured Anaerolineales bacterium | reverse complement strand
CGCCGTCGAAATGGTCTCGCCGCCGCCGCCTGTAGAGGCCCATAGCCATCACCCCACTGCTGTACCCGCCGCAGACCCCATCTCCGAGCAACCCGATCCCGCCGCAAAAAGAGGTCGCCGCTTCGAAGAGGGCGTCTTCCTGCCTGTCCAGGGCATCGAGGATGGCCGCCAGGGCACACTGGCCGCAACCGCGATAGCGCGCTTCGTAATCGAAGCCCAGGCGGTAAGCTTCCTGTCCTTTCCGCAACTTCTCGTAGGCTTCCAGGATAAGCTCTATCAGCTCTGCTTCCTCCTCCAGGCCGCAAAAGCGTCGCACAGCAGCCTCCGGCCCTTGTTCGGCGATTGTTTTTTGAATCTGCTCCGAGTCCCAGAAGAGGGCGGCGGCAATCCCCTGGGCGATGTGGCGGCTTTCGATGCCATGTTTGCGGGCCAGGAGAGCGGCCCCTACCAGGCGGTCCTCGCGGCGCAGCTTGCGCTCCGGGTCGGCTCCAATGCGATCCACCCGGTCGCCGAGGATCGAGTTGTCCATCCGGCGCAGGGCCGTTTCGTTCCAGGCGGCCATCTCCTCCCGGTCGAAGCCAAATTCACGGCTCAAAGCTTCCCCCGACTCTTCCAGCGCGCCGGCCACGTGCGCCCGGATGTAGGGGTCGCGCAGACAATCCACCAACCACTGGTAGCCATGGAGGTTCCCCAGATAGGCCAGCACCGCGTGGGCTGTATTATAGGTGTATAATTTGCGCACTTCTTCGGCGCGAATGTTTTCCACGGGACGGAGGCCAGGCAGCGAGGGGAAGGTGCCCCGAAAGGCGTGACGGTCCAGGGGGAGTTCCGGATAGTCGTCGGTCATGACCAGCAGAGGGTCCTGGGCGCGAAGTTCCGGCGGCGGCTCAGGGGCCATGCAAATGACCAGCGATTCGACCACTCCAACTTTCTGGCCCAGGTAGCCTTGTCCTTCAGGCGGCGTGGCTTCTTCCAGCAGGGCACGAAAGCGCGGGGCAGGATGCAGGACGTTGGCGCAAAGGATGATGTCCAGCGGCTCGTCGGGGGCCTGCTGCGCCCGCCGCAAGAGGCCGGGGATAAGTCCGGCGGCCACCTCTGGGAAAGCAGCAGGATGCACCGCCACCGCAATCAGAGGGCCATCGGCCACCAACCGGGCCAGCGATTCCTCTTCCTCGACGTGTAAAACCTGAAAATCGCCGATGCGCACCTCCCGCTCTTTCTCTCCGGCCTCTACCAGGCGCAGGGGGTAACTACCGGCGGCGCGCAGTCGCTCCACCAGCTCCCTGTCTTGCTCCACAAACACAATCTGCCAGCCGGCCGAACCAAAAAGGCGGGCCAGAAAACCCCGCCCAATCTTTCCCGCTCCCCAGATAACGATTCTTTCCCGCATCATGCTCCTCCAACGATTGAAAGATACCTCCGAGAGTATATCACATTCTGGCTTTTTCTGCACCTTCGCTGACACGGATTCTAACAACGAACGGCACGGATTTCACGGATTTGTGGTATAATAATAGTAACCTTGAATCGCGAATGCAACAACGAACGGGACAACGAACGGGGGAATTGAACGAACATGAGGCAGAGGTTCGGTAAATTCTGAGTTCGCTGTTGTCGGCCTTGAATCGCGAATAAACGAATGAGGCGAAGGGCACGAATGTTTTCGCGGAATTCGCCATATTCGGACGGGGGTTGGATCGCGGAGGGTTCCGGGTTCTCCACACTTCCGCGCCCTCCGCGATTCGAAGGCTACAGGAGCTTTTTAACGCTCTTGGAAAGGAGAGAGGAGACGATGGACATCGGGATAGAGTTACCTGCGTTCGCTTTTATCCTCTTTGTAGGTATAGCCCTCATCATCTTGGCTTTTTTCGGACGAGCAAAATCCTTCCTCACGGTGGAATTGGAACGCGAACTGACCCTAAGCAAAACGCAGAGAATAGTCGTGGGCGTGCTGGGCGCCGCTCTAGCCCTCGGTCCATGCGCTTGCGTCGGGGCTTGGAAACTCACAGAAGGTTGGCCTCCGGCCATTGTCCAGCAGCCGGTCAGGATATCAACCGATACCCCCATGCCGCCGCCGCTAATCAATACGTTCGCCCTGACGGCCAAACCCGCTCCACCAATGTCTACACCCATATCCTCTGCCGCGGAAGGGCGCATCGCTTTCGTCTCCGGCCGTGATGGCAACCATGAAATCTACGTCATGAACGCCGACGGCTCCGGCCAGACCAGATTGACCAACAATCTGGCCTATGATGAACGGCCGGCTTGGTCGCCCGACGGGCAGCGCATAGTCTTCACTCGTCGTGCAGAGGATACCAGTGGGGATGGCATCGTAGAATTCGACGATGCTGGTGATATCTATGTCATGAACGCCAACGGCACAGGTCAGACCAGGCTGACCGACAATCCGGCCAATGATTATGATCCTGCCTGGTCACCCAACGGACAGCGCATTGCTTTCTCCTCCAACCGTGATGGCAACCATGAAATCTACGTTATGAACGCCGACGGCACAGGCCAAACTAAGCTGACTGACACCCCGGCCCATGATTACGGCCCTGCTTGGTCGCCCGATGGACAGCACATCGCTTTCCACTCCTACCATGATGGCAGTACTGAAATCTATGTCATGAACGCCGACGGGAGCGGCCGGACCAACCTGACCAACAGCCCGGCCGATGGTGGGTCTCCTGCCTGGTCGCCCGACGGGCAGCGCATCGCTTTCGACTCCTACCGTGATGGCAACTTTGAAATCTACGTCATGAACGCCGACGGCACAGGCCAGACCAGGCTGACCAACAATCCAGCCGGGGATTATGCTCCATCTTGGTCACCTGACGGACAGTACATCGCTTTCGAGTCCAACCGTGATGGCAACAACGAAGTCTACGTTATGAATGCTGACGGCACAGGCCAGACCAATCTGACCAATAACTCGGCTTGGGATGGGAATCCCGTCTGGTCGCCCAACGGGCAGCGCATCGCTTTCCAGTCCGACCGTGATAGCAACTATGAAATCCACACCAAAATATACGAAATCTATGTCATGGACGCCGATGGCTCAAACCAGACCAGGCTGACCTACAACTCGGCCAGGAACGAGTGGCCTGCCTGGTCGCCCCGCTGAGCGTGCGCCCAGCAGAACTTATGGAAATTGAAGCGTGAGAGGTAAGAACAAGCCATGAAGCATCCAAATAAAAGCGAACGGTGGCCGGTCGTCGGCTCTCTGCTCCTGATACTCGTTTTTTTGGTCGCCGGTCGATTCGTCACGGCCAACCAGCTTTCAAGCGAGACGCCTCCTGTAGCGTCCCCTATGGACCTGCCCCCTTTCCAGCCTGAACAGTTGGAGTATGCCCCAGAGACCACCTGGCGCTTCCCCGACGATCCCAGAATCGAGGCCATGCGGGGCAACATTGTCCACACCTTAAAGCTCTGCGAGCTGGAATTTGTGGGCCGCGACGGCCAGGCGGTGCAGGGCTTCATGCCTGGCGCGGAGTATCCGATGATCTTCGTCAGAGACACCGCCACCATGATGCCCACCCTGCTCTATTTTTACCCCGACGAGCGGCTGCGCACCCCCATCGAGGAATTTCTGCGCCGTCAGTATGGCCCCAAAACGGTCAGCGACGAGGACGGATACGCCGCCGGGGAGGGAGCGATCAGCGCCGTGGTCGCCCCCGACCACCACGTAGACAAGGCCACCACCGTCTCCGACGAGGAAACGAGCCTCATCCACGCTGCCTACATCTACTGGCGGGCAGTGGGCGGAGAGGAGTGGCTCAGGCGGGAGATAAACGCCCGGCCAGTCATCGACCGCCTCAACGCCGCCCTGGAGTGGCTGTATACCCATCGTTACGATGAGAGTCACGGCCTGATCGTGCGGGGACATACCACCGACTGGGGCGACGTAAAAATGGAACCCACCGACGGCAACCCCACCGACATCGACCCGGCCTCCGACCATTGGACGTGCTCCATTTACGATCAGGCTCTCGCCTATCGCGCCCTGCTGGAACTGGCGGAGATGAACGAGGCTCTGAATTACGTGGAGCAGGCGAAATCGCTGCGGGCCAGGGCCGCCGACCTCCGCCAGCGGGCCAACGAGCATCTATGGCAGCCAGGGCGCAGCTTCTATCGACTTCACCTGCACCTCACCCCGCTGAGGCACCCCTTCGACGAGGATGCTATAATCAGCATCGGCAACGTCGTGGCCGTGCGCTGCGGCCTGACCGATGGGCTTCAGGTCAGGAGCATTTTCGGGCACCTGGAAAGAGCCAGGCGGGCGGCCGGCGCCAGAAAACCCGGCCTGGTGCTCTATCCCTCTTACCCGGAGGGCACCTTCGCCCAGGTGCAGATGGGAGAGGGACGCTATCAAAACGGAGGGATGTGGGATTGGTGGGGCGGGGCGCAGATAGCGGCCGAGTTCGGGAACGGCCATGCGGGCCAGGCTCTCGTCCATCTGCAACAGGTGGCCGAGGATTGGGGCGCCCATCCGACCGAGATCTACGAGTGGCAGGAGCCAAAAAGCGGCAAGGGACATGGCCCGGCCAACTACGCAGGGGCGGCGGGAAGGGTGGGCGAGGCTCTTATCGGGGGGCTTTACGGCCTCGACCTGGAGCGCCGGAGTGTGGTGTTACAGCCTCGCCTGGGGAAGCATCCCGGCTACGTGCGGGTTTATCAGCCGGCCACCGACCGCTACGCCGCTTACAACTACGCTTATCTGGGCGACAGGATCGTGCTGGACTATGGGACGAACCACCCCGGCCCGCTGACGATCAAGGCGCTGCTGCCCACAGGGAGCGAAGTGGAACGGGCAGAAATAGATGGCGAGGAAACGTCTTACACCATAGAACGGGTTGGGGAGGAGGCTTATTGTGTATTCTCCGCCCCGGTGGGGTTACATCGGGCGATCATTACCCTCGTGGCTTAGTGGCCTAGTGGTTAGTTCGCCACCACAAAGACCCCAAGACACCAGGCTCTCAGGTGCCTGGCACTTTAGAAGTGCCAGGCACCTGGCTGTTATAAAACACGTATTGACGCTCAGGGATATCCAGAGGTTGGAGAGGGCGCAATATTCCCCCCTCGTAGATCGCTTCAACAGTCTGTTTGGCTGTTGTTTTGCTCATAATCAGTTTTCCTCCCTCCGGTCATCAACCCGCGGGCGGGATGTCTAGGATGGTCAGCGGCGCGGGAGTGAATATAAGGAAGAAAAGAACCACCACGGCGATGGCGATGATCTTTCGTGGGCCGTCCAGGGGAGTTATGTCATCTAACAGCACCGCATGTCGCCGCCCCAGGAAAAAGACCAGCGCCGCCCACAATAACCAGCCATTCCAGAACAAGCCCAGGCCGACCAGGGCCAGGATGACCACCCAGGTCAACTGCCTGGTCCGCTCTCCGAGCAAGGCGTAGACGATGTGCCCCCCATCCAACTGTCCGGCGGGCAGCAGATTCAGGGCCGTAACCAGCAGCCCGGCCCAGCCCGCGAAAGCTACGGGGTGCAGGGTAACGTCAATTCCGTTGCTGGGCAAGACACGTCCGAACATCAGATACTTGAGGCCCAGGTAAAGGATCGAATTACCTTCCATAACTATCTGTTGGCCGGGGGGTAACTCGGTGGGTATAGGCTCAACCGCGGAGAGCGACAAACCCAGAATCAAAATGGGGATGGTCACCACAAAACCGGCCAGAGGACCAGCCGCCCCGATGCCCAGCAAAGCCCGGCGGTTGGTGACCGGCTCTTTCATGCTGATAAAAGCCCCAAAGGTGCCCAGGGGATTGATAGGCAGGGGCATGGGGATAAAGTAAGGCAGGGTGGCCGCCACTCCATAGTAGCGGGCGACCAGGTAGTGGCCCAGTTCGTGGGCCAGCAGGATGCCCATCAGACTGGCGGAGAAAGGCGCGCCCGCCAGCGGATTGGTCAGCGGGTCTTCCCCGGCCCACATGGCCCCGATGAGCAGGGTGGAGAAAACGGTGGCGATGAACAGCGCGATGTTGACCCATACCTTCGAAGGCTTGACCTCTACGACGCCTGGCATAGCCATGACAACGTCCACGTTGTCCTCCCGCTTGAGGAAGGCGGTGTACCCTAATTCACGGCAGCGCGGCCCGATGCTCTGGTAGGCCCGCTCAGCCTCCACCAGAAGTTGACCCCGCAAACGCACACTATACTCGTCTTTCTTCGGGACGCGGTTCACGGTCACGTCCTGTACGGCAAATACCTCGGCCACTGCATGGCGCAGACGGTCGGCGATAGATGCTTCGTCCGGTTGACTATCCTGCATGAAAAGATTCCCCTTTTTCTAGAATCAGATTGCTTCTGTCAGTTGAAGTATACCCCAAATCGGCCTTTCTTTCAAGTCAGTGGATCCAAGGTGCCTGGCACTTCCAAAAGTGCCAGGCACCTGATATGCTCATTTACAAAACTCCCATGTCTTTCAACACCTCTCTCAGGCGGCCTCTCATCTCGCCGGATATGGGGCCAACCGGACTTCGGGCCGGGCCAGCCTCCAGCCCCATCAAGTCCAGGGCCTCTTTGATCACCACCGGGAAGGTGCCCCACCCGAAGGCCCGACGCAAAGGCGCCAACCGCTCCTGGGCCTGCCGCGCCCCTCGGATGTCGCCGGCCTGGAAAGACTCGTAGATGTCCGCCACCAGGCGGGGCACGACGTTGGCGGTGGCGGCGATGGCCCCGGCGCAACCGTAGAGCAGTCCGCCGAAAATCAGCGTATCGCGTCCCATCAGCACGGCGAAATCGTCAGGGGTCACGGCGACGTACTCGGAGGTCAGCGACAGATCGCCGCTGGAGTCCTTCATACCCACGACGTTCTCGATCTGGGCCAACTCGGCCACAATCTGCGGCGAAAACAACAGCCCGCCGGTGCGGCCCGGATTGCTGTACAGGAGGACAGGTAGCTTGGTGGCGGCGGCGATGGCGGCGTAGTGGTCGTATAGCTCCTGCTGGCTGGGGGAGATGTAGAAGGGAGTCAGCACCGAAACGGCGTCCGCCCCCACCTCCTCCGCCATCTGGGTCAGAGCTATCGCCTGGCGGGTGGTGATGGCCGCCGTCCCTGCGTAGACGGGCACCCGTCCCTGGGTCTCGTCCACCACCACCTCCAGGATGCGGCGTTTTTCCTCCAGGCTGAAGGCCCAGAACTCCCCCTGGCTGCCGATGGCGAAAAGGCCGTGTACCCCGCCCTCGACCAGGTGGTTCACCAGCCTGCGCAGGGCAGGCTCGTTCAAATCCTCGTTTTCGGTCAGCGGCGTGACCATAGCCGGAATGATGCCGTGTGGTTTTAGCATGGTTTAAAATCTCCTTTCAATTTAACTTTTGGAGCGCGGAGGTGCGGAGGGCACGGAGGACGCGGAAGTTTCCGCGCTTTCCGCGATTTCGCCCCTCCGCGATTCAAGGCTCCTCCCTCAACTCCTTGAGCTGCTGCTCCGCCTGACTCTTCCAGGGTTCGTCAATCTCTAATTCCAAGCACTTCTCGAAGTCGGCGATGGCTTTTTCTTTCTCGCCCAGGCTTTTGTAGGTGAGTCCACGGTTGTAGTAGGCTTCGGCGTAATCGGGCTTGAGTTCGATGGCTTTAGTGTAGTCCTCGATGGCTCGTTCATAGTCGCCCAGATCATAGTAGGCGACCCCACGGTCATAGTAAGCTACGGTGTCATCAGGCTGGAGGGCGATGGCCTTGGTGTGGTCTTCAATGGCCCGTTCGTGGTCGCCGAGGTGCCTATAGATGGCCCCACGGTTGGTGTAGGCTATGTAGGCTATACCGTGATCAGGCTGGAGGGCGATGGCCTGGTCGAAGTCCTCGATAGCCCGTTGGTAGTCGCCCAGGTGGGTGTAGGCGAGCCCGCGGTTGTTGTAGGGCCAGGCCCAACCAGGCTGGAGGGCGATGGCCTGATCGAAGTCCTCGATGGCCCGTTTGGGGTCGCCCAGGTCGACGTAAGCGATCCCACGATTGTTGTAGGCTCCGGCGTAATCGGGCTGGAGGGCGATGGCCTGATCGAAGTCCTCAATGGCCTGCTCGTAGTTGCCCAGGTTGCAGTAGGCGGCCCCACGGTTGCTGTAGGCTCCGGCGTAATCGGGCTGGAGGGCGATGGCCTGATCGAAGTCCTCAATGGCCTGCTCGTAGTTGCCCAGGTTGCAGTAGGCGGCCCCACGGTTGCTGTAGGCTGCGGCGTCAGGCTGGAGTTCGATGGCTTGGTCGAAATCCTCGATGGCCCGTTCGTAGTTGCCCTGGTTGCCGTAGGCAACCCCGCGGTTGTTGTAGGCCAAAGCAAGATCGGGCTTGAGGGCGATGGCCTGGTCGTAGCCCTCGATGGCCCGTTCGTAATCGTCCAGGTCGGCGTAGGCGTTCCCGCGGTAGAAGTGTGCCTCGCTCACGTCCACATCACACTTCCCGTCTTCGGGAACGTCTTTTAGGGCCATGGCTTCTGCTTCTATGGCCTCCGTGAAGAAATCCAGCGCCTTCTCGGGTTCGCCTGCGTTGTAGCGGACCACCCCGATGGTGAATAGGGCCAGATAGTTGGCGCAGGCGGGCACGTTCCTCGTCAAGATTTCAAATTTGACCTCGTCGGGCTGGCTTGAGCTTAGGAGAAAGGGGTGCTCCGGCGACAGGCTTTCCCGCTCCCATTCTTTCTTTTTGATGTTCTCCACTATAAGATCCACGGCGATGTCCGTGTAATAGCCCCACACTACCACCGTGGCCCCGTAGATCTCACCTATCTCCCTAGCTTCGGCCTCCCCGATCTCCTCTCCTTTCTCTCTTCTGAGGTGCTTCAGCCGGATGTCCAGCTTTCCCTGTATCTCTCTCTCGAGCTGGCTGAAGATGTAATTGGATGGATCGCCTGTGTCCCCTTCGTCTCTCCGGAAGGTGGTCACGATTATCAAGGTTTCGTCTTCGGCTGCGGGGGGAAAGGCTAAGGGAGTAGGTGTTTCGGTTGGGCTAGAAAAGGCGGAAGTAAGCAAGTATCTCAGATCGTAGCCACTAATCTGGACGATGGCCGCTAAGAGGAGAATGATGCCAGTCAATCCTCCAAGTCCAATCAGGCACTTCCTAAATTTCTTCCATATCTCAGTTATTGCCCCAGTTATCCGCATCCCCAGCGTAGCTGATTCTTTCCTGGCGCGAGGGGACGCCAGTCTGCTTATCTTCCTTCTCGATTTCTTGCGGCGCGATTTCTTACGAGACATGACAGCCTCCCAAAACTAAACCCCTGGATCGCGGAGGCTCGGAGGGCATGGAGAACGCGGAAATTTCCGCGCTTTCCGCGATTCCGCCCCTCCGCGATTCAACCCCCCAAATACGCCTCTTTCACCCTGGGGTTTTCCTGTAGCTCCTCGGCCGGCCCCTCCAGCACCAGCCGCCCATTTTCCAGGACGTAAGCCCGTTCCACCACTTGGAGGGCCTCGTAAGCGTTCTGTTCCACCAGCAGGATGGATACTCCCCTTTCCCGCAGGTCGCGGATCACGCCAAAGACGCGCTCCACCAGGATGGGCATCAGCCCCATCGAAATCTCGTCTATGAGGAGCAGGCGGGGGCGCATCATGGCTGCCCGCCCGATAGCCAGCATTTGCTGCTCGCCCCCGCTGAGGGTTTTGGCTACCTGTTTTTTGCGCTCCTCCAGGATGGTGAAAAGCTCGTACACGGCGGCCAGGCTCTCCTGCACGGCGGCCTGGTCGCTTTCCAGGTAGGCTCCCAAAAGCAGGTTTTGCTCCACCGTCAGGTCCTTGAAGATGCGGCCCCCCTCCGGCACGATGGCGAGGCCCATCTTAATGCGCTCCCAGGGCTGTAGATGGGTGACGTTCTGGCCCAGGAAATGGACCTCTCCTGCCTGCGGCCTCTGCCAGCCGATCAGGGTCTTGATCAGGGTGGATTTGCCCGCCCCGTTGGCGCCCAGGATGGCGATGGATTCCCCTTCGGCCATGCTCAACGTGATGTCGTGCAGGGCCTGGATTTGTTTGTAGTACACGTTCAGATTTTTTATTTCAAGCATGGCTACTATTTCTCCATTGACGACTGAAGTCGCCACTACGGACCTATCAGCTTTCATCGGCGTTTATCTGCGGTTAAGCATGATCACTATGCCCCAGATAAGCTTCTATAACGGCCGGATTTTCCCGCACCTCTTGCGGCTGGCCCTGAGCGATCTCCTGCCCCTGGGCCAGCACCACGATGCGATCACACAACTGCATGGCAAAGGCCATGTTGTGCTCGATGACAATGATCGTGATCCCGCTCTCTCGCAGGGTGCGGATCAGGCCGTCCAGTTGTTGCGCCTCGGCGTGGGTCAGGCCCGCAGCCGGTTCGTCCAGGAGCAGCAGGGTAGGCTCCAGAGCCAGGGCGCGGGCGATCTCCAGCCGACGCTGCAACCCGATGGGTAGATTGCTGGCCTGCGTCTCCGCCTGGGCCGTCAGTTCGACCTGATCGACGATGCGGCGGGCGGCCTCCAGGCTGGGCTTGCTGCGATAGTAGTCGAATACAGCACGGAGCGAGGCGTAGAAACGATGGCCGTAGCCGGTCAGCACGTTGTCCAGCACGCTCAACTCGGCGAAAGGCTTCACGATCTGGAAAGTGCGCCCGATGCCCAGGCCCGCAATGCGGTGCGGGGGCAACCCCTGGATCTCCCGATCCTGGAAGACCACCCGCCCCCTGGTGGGCCGCAGGAAGCCGGAGATGACGTTGAACAGGGTGGTCTTGCCCGCCCCATTCGGCCCGATGAGGCCCAATATCTCGCCTTCTTCCAGCCACAGGTCGATGTCCTTCAGAGCCTCCAGCCCGCCGAAGTTCTTGCTCACCTCATGAGTTGCCAGTAAAGATTTAGATTTCACGACGCTTCCCCCCTCTTACCAAAGAGCCGGCGCAGATTCCTCCATAAAAAGCTATCGTCCCCGACCAGGCCCATGGGCTGGAAAATCATGGTCAGGATCAACAGCCCGCCGTAGATGGTGAAACGGTAACCCTGGACAAAGCGCAGCAGCTCCGGGCCAGCCTTGAGGATGATGGCCCCCAGGATGGGCCCCCGCAAGGTGCCCACCCCCCCGAAAACGACCATCGACAGGATAACGATGGACTCCACGAAGACGAAAGTATCGGGGAAGAGGCTTTGCAGGTAATGGGCGTACAGGCAGCCCGCTCCCCCGGCCAGGGCGGCGCTGATGGTAAAAGCGTATATCTTGGTGCGGGCCACGCTCACCCCGACCGCTCCGGCGGCCTCCTCGTCGCCCCGGATAGCCAGAAATGCCAGCCCCGTCCAGGTGCGGGACAGGTGCCAGCTCACCAACAGCGCCACCAGCGCCAGGGCCAGCACCAAAATCAGGAAAGAGCCCTCCCGGAAGGTGTAGCCCAAAATGACCGGATGAGGGATGTCGATGATGCCCAGCGCCCCGCCGAAGAAGTCCACGTATTTGAACACCGCCACCACCACGAAGTTGACGCCCATCGTAGCCAGCACCAGGAAGTCGTGCCGCACGCGCAGGCTGGGCAGCCCCAGAATGGCCCCCACCACGGCGGTGATCAGAACCGCCGCCAGGAACTCTATCCAGAACGGAGCGCCGAACCTCTTGGACAGGATGGCCCCGGCATAAGCCCCGATGCCAAAGAAAGCGGCGTGCCCCAACGAAACCTGTCCGGCGTAGCCTATCAGGATGTTGAGGCTCAAAGCCAGGGTGATCCAGATGCCTACCGGAATGACGATTGTTATTACGTAACCGCTTAACATGCCTTTATATCCTTTCACTCCCGGCCCAGAAGGCCGTGCGGTCGGAACATCAGCATCAGAATGAGCACCAAAAAGGCGATGGCGTCGCGGGGCAGGACGAAACCGACGGTCGCCACCAGGTAAGTCTCCACCAGGGCCAACAACAGGCTGGCTACGATCGTGCCCGGCACGCTGCCCATCCCCCCCAGCACGATGATGATGAACGCCTTGTAGGAGGGCACGTCGCCCATCGTGGCGAACACGCTGTTGTAATAGACCCCCACCAGCACCCCCGCCGCCCCGGCCAGGGCCGAACCGATGAAGAAGTTGAGGGCGATGACCTGGTCGAGGTTGACGCCTACCGCCGCCGCCATGTCCATGTCCAGGGCGCTGGCCTGCCAGCCCAGCCCGATCTTGGTTCGGTTCATCACCAGGTAGACCGCCACCAGCAGCACCGCAGCCACCACCAGGATCATGGTCTGCTTATGCGAGAGGTCGAACCAGGGGGTCTCCAGGCGGGGCAAACCGCTTTTGGCCGGGAAGGCGTCCTTGTATGGCCCCATCAGGTAATCCTTCTGCAATAAGTCCTGTAACATTATGAAAAGGCCGATGCTGGAGATGAGAGCCACCGTGCGCGGGGCAGCCAGCATGTGGTAATACATCACCCGGTAAATGACGACCCCCACCACGCCCGTGACCACCATAGCCACCACCAGCGATAACCAGAAATTGCCCACCTGCCGGTAAATGACCAGGCCCACAAAAGCGCCAATGGTGTAGACGGCGGCATGAGCAATGTGCAACACTTTCAACACGCCGTAGATCATGGTCAGTCCCATCGCGATCAGAATGTAGGTGCTGGCCAGAACCAGGGCGTTAGCCAGATTGTCAAAGAAAGGCATATCAACTTTCCTTTCATAGAGAAAACAGCGGATGAAACGGGTGCTATCATCTGCGTCACATCCGTTTCATCCGCTAAACCCGTCTGTGGATACTAAGGGGTGATCAGATCGGGGTCGGTGAACTCGGCGTAGAAGTGGAACGCGCCGCCATCCACGATCTGGGAAGTGACAGACCGTACCACGTCACGGCCCTCAGTGTAGCGCATGAAAGGTCCGGTCGCGACTTCCTGGAAGTCCTTCAGCCCGGCGATGGCCGCCGCCATCGCTTCGGGGTCAGGACCCGCCATCCGCAAAGCGTAGGCCACCACCTGCACCGCATCGAAGGCCGAAGCCCCCACCATGTCCGCAGGCAGACCGTAAGCCGCCTCGTACTCACTCAGGAATCGTTGCACTATCTGCCGGTTGCTGTCGCGATCCAGGTCGGTGGTGATTATCACTCCCTCCGCCGCTTCCCCGGCCAGCTCGATGAACTTGGGCGAGTCGTATCCCTCCTGGCCGACGATCTGCACCTCCAACCCCTCATCCGCCGCTTGGCTCACCAGGTTGGCCGCCTCCGCATAGTAGCCTGTGGCGTACAGCACATCCGGCTCGGCGGCCTTCACCTTCCCGATCAAGGGCCGGAAATCCTCCTCCCCTAGAGGAAACTTCTCTTCCAGCACGATCTCCACCCCGCCTATCTTCTCCACCCGCGCCTTGAAGCCTTCCACCAACGACACCCCAAAGTCGTTGTCCATCGTCAGAATGGCGATCCTTTTGGCCCCCAGTCTGTTGATGGCTAACTCGGCTCCCACCCCACCCTGAATCACGGCCGGGGTGCCGACGCGGAAGATCTTGTCCCCGGCGGCGGTGACATCGGGGTGAATGGCGTAGGCCGCCACCATGACCATGCCGGCATCCTGGAACACAGGAGCCGCCGCACGGGTAGAACTGGAGTATGAACCGCTGACCGCAGCCACCACCTGGTCTTCCTCGATCAGCTTCTTGGCGATGCTGACCGCCTGGTCAGGCTTGACCGCATCGTCGTAGTACACCAACTCCAGGGGGTGGCCCTTGACGCCGCCAGCCCCGTTGATGAACTGGACGGCCAACTGGGCGGCGTGCAGGGCGCTGGTGCCGTCCGCAGCGGCAAAGCCCGTCGTCGGGGAGAAAAAGCCCAGCTTATAAGGCTCGTCGGCGAAGGGGGAGATGATCGACAGGTCATTGAATTCGGCATATAGGTGGAACGCGCCCCCCTCCACGATCTGAGAGGTAATGGGTCGTACCACGTCACGGCCCTCGGTGTAGCTATAGAACGGCCCGCTAACCGCACCCTGGAAGTCGTGCAGCCCGGCAATGGCGGCCGCCATCGCCTCGGGGTCAGGACCTGCCACCTGCAAAGCGTAGGCCACCACCTGCACCGCATCGAAGGCCGAAGCCCCCACCATGTCCGCAGGCAGACCGTAAGCCGCCTCGTACTCACTCAGGAATCGTTGCACTATCTGCCGGTTGCTGTCGCGATCCAGGTCGGTGGTGATTATCACTCCCTCCGCCGCTTCCCCGGCCAGCTCGATGAACTTGGGCGAGTCGTATCCCTCCTGGCCGACGATCTGCACCTCCAACCCCTCATCCGCCGCTTGGCTCACCAGGTTGGCCGCCTCCGCATAGTAGCCTGTGGCGTACAGCACATCCGGCTCGGCGGCCTTCACCTTCCCGATCAAGGGCCGGAAATCCTCCTCCCCTAGAGGAAACTTCTCTTCCAGCACGATCTCCACCCCGCCTATCTTCTCCACCCGCGCCTTGAAGCCTTCCACCAACGACACCCCAAAGTCGTTGTCCATCGTCAGAATGGCGATCCTTTTGGCCCCCAGTCTGTTGATGGCTAACTCGGCTCCCACCCCACCCTGAATCACGGCCGGGGTGCCGACGCGGAAGATCTTGTCCCCGGCGGCGGTGACATCGGGGTGAATGGCGTAGGCCGCCACCATGACCATGCCGGCATCCTGGAACACAGGAGCCGCCGCACGGGTAGAACTGGAGTATGAACCGCTGACCGCAGCCACCACCTGGTCTTCCTCGATCAGCTTCTTGGCGATGCTGACCGCCTGGTCAGGCTTGACCGCATCGTCGTAGTACACCAACTCCAGGGGGTGGCCCTTGACGCCGCCAGCCCCGTTGATGAACTGGACGGCCAACTGGGCGGCGTGCAGGGCGCTGGTGCCGTCCGCGGCGGCAAAGCCCGTCGTGGGGGAGAAAAAGCCAATCTTGTAGGGTTCTTCCTCGGCGCTCGCCAGAGGCCCCACGCTCAGCAGCAGAGCCACAATCGTGACCAGCCAAATCAGTTGCCTTTTCATTTTGCTCTACCTCCTCTTAATTAGAATTTGGAAGTTAGAAGTTGGAAATTGGATCGTCTCAACCTCTAAACTTTTACCCGGTACTTATCTACAAGCTATCACCCCCTTTCCCGCTCCCAGATGCCGGGCATCTGATCGAAATGTTCCCCTATGAGCTATCACTCACTTTCACCCGTTGCCGTTTAGGAGAGAATTGCAGGGCAATCACCCCCATCAATACCAGAGTTGCCCCCAGCAGTTGGACAATTTCTGGCTTCTCCCCCAAAAAAAGATAGGCCCACAGCACAGACAACAGCGCATCCAGAGTAGAGGTAATGCTGGCCCGACTGGCTTCGATGTATTTCATGGAGGTAGTAAAGAGAGCATAGGCCAACAAAGTAGAAAGCAAGGATAAAGCCAACAGCGCACCCCAGGCGGGCAAAGGATAATCCACCTGTAAAAGGGCCAGCGGCGACTTCAGAATGAACAGAAATAAAGCCCCAAACCCAAAAGCATACAGCACCGCCGTCCAGGATTCGTATTTGACCAGGGCCTTTTTACCCAGAACGGAGTACAAAGCGGTGCTCACACCGGCTCCCAGACCAAAAAGGACGCCGTACAGATTCAGCCTGAAGGCTTGAGGGTCGTAGCCCTGAGCTACCAGGAAGCAACCGCTAAAAGTCAGGAGCAGAGCGATAACTTTAGTGCGGTCGATCTTTTCGTTCAGGAAGAGGGCGGCCAGGATGGTGACCACGGCCGGATAGGTGTACAGCAGCACGATAGCCGTGGTGATGGTCGTCCAGCTTATGGCGTAAAAGTAGCAGCCATAGTTGAAAGTTACCCCGAACAGGCCGTAGACGGCGAAGAAGGGGATATCGCTCCTCTCGATCCTCAATAGCTTACGGTTGATTACGGCCAGGACGAGGAACAGAGTGACAAAGGAAATAGTAGCGCGAAAGGTGACTACCGTCAAAGGGTCCGCCCCGTAAGTGTACAGGGTTTTGCCCAGCACCCCCATCAAGGACCACAATACCGCGGCACAAACCGCCAACAAATAGCCCAACAAGTTACCTCCTCAACCAGCAATTTGCCTAAGTATAGCACCCGGCCGCACGTTTGTCAATTACAAAAAGCCTGGTTTTGTCACCAGATAGAAAGCCCTCGCCTTGCTGGCGGGGGCTTCGTTTTTCACTACACGAGTTCAACTGGAATGAGGCCGCGTTCCTGTAGCAACTGGACCAGCACAACGTTAAAGACCTCTGGACGGTAAGCGTCGGCCATTTGAAACTTCTACCTGGTTTTTACCGTCAAGCGATAGTGGGGGCCAACCTGCCGCCATTACGCAGGCTGAGACACGTGGCCCTGACCAGGCTGGACGGGTCCACGTACCAACGTCACCACTCGTCCTCGCCGATCATAAACAACATCATCTCTTCCAGCGCGGCCTCCGCCACTTCCCTGATATCCTCGTCTTTTTCCTGGGCGCAGCTTTCGAGGAAGGCTTCTACCCCCTCGCCACCGGTCTTGCCCAGCGCCCAGATGGCTTCCAGGCGGAGCTCTTTATCGTCGGACAGAGCCAACTGTTTCAGTTTGTGGGCGGCCTCTTCCAGATAGGCTTCGCCTGCGGCCCGCACCGCTTCGTACTGGAGCTCCTGCATGGGGCTGTCCAGTTCTTTGATAATGACTTCGGTCCATCGTTCGTTACCATTGCGGCCCATAGCGAAAATGGCGCTTACCTTCATTCTCTTGTCAGGATGGTCATAGGCTTCGGCGACGAGGTCCAGAATCTCGGGCTGGTCCAGAAAGCTGAGCGCTTCGACGGCGAAGCGCCTTGAATCCAGGGGCTGCTCTTCGTCTTCGACGATTTCGAGCAAAAAATCCTTGACCCGCAAAAAATCCTTTTCGGGCAATTCGTCTTCGCGCATCAAGGCTTCCATCGCTCCCCAGTCGAAATCGTAGTCGGCCATATCCCCTTCATAGATATAGCGCCCCAGCGTGACGATAGCTTTGGAACGCACCTGCTGGCAGGGATCGTTCCTGGCTTTGTCACAAACCAGGTCGATCATCTCTGGACGAGGATAATCCCACAGCCCGGTCAGGGCCAATTCACGAACTTCGACCTCTTCGTCATTCAGGAAGTGTCTCAGGACAGGCATATAATTGGTGGCATAATCTTCTCCCTCGATGATACGATTCAGCGTGCTGATCTTCTCTTCCTTACTCATCTGGTGGTATCTTTCAACCATAATCCATCCCTCCGGCGGATACGCCCTGCTCTCCTCTTGGAGTCTCCACACGTTTTGCCCTTATGCTTATTTTACCACAGGTCATGAAAATTGCAATACCCTTTTGCCCCTGCAACCACCCCCAATTTGACCTTTTGCCCTATTTTTGGTAAAATTATTTCACCAGCAAAAGTGCCCCCATCGTCTAGTGGACCAGGACACAGCCCTTTCAAGGCTGCGACACGGATTCGAATTCCGTTGGGGGCATTGCATAAGAGCCTGTTCGGCCACTATCGGGCCAGATACCCGACCCGGACAGGCCCTGAAGTTTTATGACCTGTCCGCGTTTTCAGGACAGAACTCGCAACTGCATTTTCGTTGCCCCTAAATTTCAACCTGGACAATGGTGACATGACCTATACCTTGAGCGGTCCACTAAAAAGAAAATGGTTACCAGCGGGCGCGCTGGCAGTGGTGGCTGTTTTAGTGCTGGCTTTCAGCGCCCCTCCTAGCGAGGGCCTGTCGTTTACCAGCCCGGTCTACGCCATCCCGACGGTCGTACCCATCCCCGCGCCCTTCGGAGGATGGGTATGGGGCGACCTCAACGGCCCGGCCTGCCTGGATCATGCGGTTGCCATTGGGGTCAAATGGATACGCTGGCCGCTGCTCTGGTCCTGGGTCGAGTCCACGCCAGATCAATACGACTGGAGTTACGTGGACCTCCAGATCACGAACGCTCACCAGGCGGGCATCAGTCTGATCGCCAATATAAGAGACAATCCGCCCTGGGCCGCTACTTATCGACAGGGCCCACTGAACAACAACGCCGATCTGGCTGAATTCGCCAGGGCTGCGGTAGAGCGTTACGACGGCGATGGTATTAACGACGCTCCCGGCTCTCCAGTGGTCAGGTATTGGCAGTTTTATAACGAAGTTGACAACAGTTGGGAGACCTTCGCCCAACAGGGCACTCACGGGTTCTGGGGCTACGACGGAGCGGGATACGCCCAGTTGTTAGCGGCGGTTTACCCTGAGATCAAGCAGGCCAGCCCCGAAGCCCAGGTAGTGATCGGAGGTCTGGCCTACGACGCCTTTGTGGAAGACGGCGGCCCTTTCGTGCGCCGCTTCCTCGACGACGTGCTGCAAAATAATGGCGGCCAGTATTTCGACGTGATGGCCTTTCACTACTACTGGGAACAAAAATGGGACGCCTACGGCCCTGGTATCGCGGGCAAGACGGCCTATCTAAGAAACAAACTGGCTGAATACGGCTTAAGCAAACCCATGATCTGCACCGAAACCGGCAGACACGTCCATGACTGGTCAAACGAGGAGAGGCAAAGCCTTTTCCTGGTCAAAACCTTCGTCCAGGGTATAGCCGCCGACCTGGAGGCCATAGTCTGGTTTACTCTGGTGGATCAGCCGGAGTACGATTTCGGATTACTAAAGCAAGATATGAGCCCCAGATCCTCGTATTACGCTTACAGGACCTTGACCAACCAATTGTCGAACGCTCACTACGAGCGCAGGCTGATAGATGAGGAAACAGGCTCGCCGGACATCGAGGGTTATCTTTTTCAGGCTCCAGGTGTAGTGATCAGGGTGGTCTGGACAAATGGGGAAAAGATAATAACGATGAGCATACCAGCCAGCCAGATAGATCAGGTGGATAAATATGGCTCCGTCATCTCCCCCCTTTACGATGCCACCGATGGCCGCATGGATGGAATAGTCTCAATAAATGTTGGGCCAAGTCCCGTTTACCTGATAATCAGAAACTAGGGCTAAAAAAGCGTCCTGGGATTATATGGGGTTACCGCCGGTCCAGGATCCACGCCACCGCCTCGCTCAAATCAGCCACAACGCGATACCCCGTAAGCTGACTGGCCCGCAGTTTCGCCAACTGATCCTGGCCCCGGCCAGTTAAGACCAGAAAGGACTTACAGCCGACGGCCAGTCCAGCTTCAATGTCTGTGAGAGTATCCCCCACCATATATGACCTGGTAAGATCAAGCTTATACTCTTTGGCCGCCCTGAGAAAAAGGCCCAGCCGGGGCTTACGACAGTCACACCCTTCGTCGGGTCTATGGGGACAGTAGAAAACAGCGTCAATGCGCCCACCTCTGCGGGCGACCTCCCCGACCATCCTGGCGTGGATCTCTTCCAGCGCAGCCCTATCCATGAACCCCCGGTTGACGGCAGACTGGTTAGTGACCACCACAATAACTAAATCGCTCTGAGCTAAGCGTTTCAGCGGTTCGAAAACCTGGGGCAGAAAAATGAACTCCTGCCAGCTTGTCACGTAGTCCGAGCTATTCTCGTTGATAACCCCATCTCTATCAAGAAAGACCGCAGCCCTCATCTTGCTACCCCCGATACTGTCTTCAACTGGCCGGCCAGTTTTGTACATTATAAGCAAAACCACCGTCACTGTCAAAAAGTGTAAGTCATCCTGCTTCAAAAAAAGCTTTCTTGCGCTTTTGGGATAAATCGAGTACAATGGTTAGAAAGGAAAGGGTTGGGACAAAGGAAAGAGGGTTTTACCTTGCGCATCGCCATCGATTGTACGGCGGCCGTGCGCCAGGGCGGCGGCGTCGGACGCTACACGCGGGGACTGGTGGAGACGCTGGCAGGGATAGATCGGCGGAGCGAGTACGTTCTTTTCATAGCCGGTGAAGGGATTGGCAGGGTGGAAGCATGGAAGGGAGAAGGGCTTCCAGGTTTCGGGGTTTCCGGTTTTCCCGCAAATTTTCATCTGCGGGCTGTTCCCCTTTCCCACCGAATTTTAACCATTCTCTGGCACCGCCTGGGTGTGCCCCTGCCTGTCGAGATCTTCACCGGGGGGGTGGACATCTTTCACGCGCCGGACTTCGTTTTGCCGCCGGTGCGGGGGGCCAAAACTATCGTCACCGTCCACGACCTGTCTTTTATGCGCACTCCACACTGCGCCCCGCCCCGCCTGCGCGCTTACCTGAACGAGGTCGTGCCCCGTTCTATCGGGCGGGCCGACGTGATCCTGGCCGACTCACAGAACACCAGACACGACATTATCGCCCTGCTGGACGTTGCCCCGGAGAAAATAGCGGTGGTGCCCGCCGGGGTAGAGTCCCGTTTCCGGCCCATAGACCAGGCCGCAGAGTTGGAGAGAGTGCAGCGACACTATAAGCTGGAAAGGCCCTTCATTCTCAGCGTGGGCACCCTGGAGCCGCGCAAAAATTTCGTGGGCCTCATCGAAGCCTATAAGCTGCTCGGCGAGGCCAGGAACAGAGATTTGAAACTGGTCATCGCCGGGGGAAAGGGCTGGCTCTACGAAGAGATATTTGCTACGGTGGAACGGCTGAACCTGAACGAGCGGGTGATCTTCCCCGGTTTCGTGGCCGACGAAGATCTGCCAGCCCTGTACAATCTGGCCCAGCTTTTTGCCTTCCCCTCCTTCTACGAGGGCTTCGGCCTCCCGCCCCTGGAAGCGATGGCCTGCGGCACGCCGGTGGTGACTTCCAATAGCTCTTCTCTACCGGAGGTGGTGGGCCAGGCCGGCATCATGGTCGAGGCCCAGGATACGGAGGGATTGGCCCAGGCTATGGAGAGGGTGTCAAACGACGAGGATTTGCGGCGGAGTATGCGCGAAGCAGGGTTGAGACAGGCGAAACAATTCACCTGGGAGGAAGCGGTCAAAAAGCTGCTCAAAGCGTATAGGCGGTTAGGACATGAGTTAGAACGTCCATGACAGACGTTCCTGTTTTAAGTAATCTTCGGTGCCGCCCAGTTCTTTCCAGACTTCCTGGCCTAGACCTTGCATGTAGTCTGTCAGGCTGTGAGGCATGGGACTTAACCTGACCTCTTCACCTTCAATGATGACGAGCAAGACGTCGCCTGCTTCGACGCCCAGGACTTGACGCGCTTCCTTCGGCAGAGTCATCTGGTTTTTGCTGCTTAACCTGGCTTTCAATATTTTCACTTTACTCATCTCCATCAACCTTTACTTTGATGAGATACGCTTTAATCATAGCACAATCGTTGGCCGTTGTCAAGGTTGGAAAGTAATTGGTAAAAATCAGTGAGCAGGATAACAAACCGGGTTATAAATCTGAGGTAGCAGGATGCCCGAAGAATCGCTTTTATTGAAGATACTGAGAGGCCGGATCGAGCAGATCGCGGCGGCCCCTGTGGAGGGCGCGGTGGTCTCCGCCGATGTGGTCAACTTCCCTTTTCTGGCTATCGTCGGCCAGGAGGAGATGAAAAAGGCCCTGGTTCTCTCGGTGGTCAATCCCAGGGTAGGGGGCGTGCTGCTCATCGGGCCACGCGGGACAGGCAAGACTACGGCGGTGCGAGGGTTGCTCGACCTTTTGCCCCCTGTGCGGCGCAGCACGTGCCCTTATGGCTGCGAGCCAGAAGCCGCCTTTGCCAGAGGGATGGACGCGGTCTGTCCTGAGTGCGCCAAGAAGTTGGCCATGGGCGAAGAGATCACCACCCTCGACCGCATGCGTCTGGTCGAGCTACCCCTCAGCGCCCGCCTGGAGGATGTGGTGGGCGGCATCAATGAACGTATAGCCCTGGAGCAAGGACGGGTGCGCCTGGAGCGAGGCATCCTGTCCCACGCCCACGGAAATGCCCTTTACATAGATGAAATAAACCTGCTGGATGATGCCATCGTCAACGCCATTCTGGACGCCGCCGCGCAGGGACGTTATACCGTGCGCCGTGGTCCCCTGGTCAGCACTTATCACGCTCGTTTCATCCTCATCGGGTCCATGAATCCGGAGGAGGGGCATCTGCGTCCCCAGATCATGGACCGTTTCGGTCTGAGGGTGGTCGTTTCCGGTCTGAAAGAGGCTGAGGATCGAATGGAGATTTATCGCCGGGTGTCGGCCTTTGCCGAGCATCCCCACCAGGTGGCCGCCGATTACGCCGCCGAAACCGCTCTCCTGACCGAAGAGATCGCTCTGGCTAAGGAGCTACTGCCTGAGGTGACCATCAGCCCGGAAGCAGAAAACGCGGCGATGGGGCTCATCGATTTTCTCAAGATCGCCACCCACCGGGCAGAGATCGTCACTCTGGAGGCAGCCCGGGCCTACGCCGCGGCCGATGGCCGCTCCGAAGTGACCGTAGCCGATATCGTGGCGGTCGCTCCTATGGCCCTACGCCAGCGCCGGAGCGAGTTCATTGAACGCTATCTGGAGGGGAGTGAGCGGGAGGACCAGGAGGTAAAAAACGCGCTGGAAAGTCTCCAGGGAAAAAAGGTGAGGAAGAAAGCAAGCAGTCGATGAAAAAATTGGCACCTCTGGGCATTGTTATAGGCATGATTGGCTACTGGGCCCCCTGGGTTAACCATCGCAGCGTGGCCCTGATCCTCACTGGCCCAGATATGGGGGAGTTCGTCAAGTTCCTGCCCGCAGTGAGGGCCGGAACGGAGGTGATGATCCGTCCCCTATTCTATCTTCCGCCCTTTGGGGCGGCGGTGGCTTTGATTTTTTTGGCGGCCAACAAAGATTTAAATTATGCATCATTGCTCAGAACGATCATGTTATTGTCTGTCATTCCTTTATCGTTGGCGCTCTTGCCGCCCGTGTTCACTCCTGGACTTTTGCTTTCCGCCGAGTTTCGAGTCCAGTTTGCGGCCCTGATCTTGTGCCTGGTCTTGCTGGTCGGTCAGAACCTTTTTCGACCGTTGCCGCTGAAGGTGCTGGCCGCGCTGCTGAGCCTGCTGGCCCTGGTGGTGGTCGTGCTACCCGGGTGGCAGTTCCTTTCCGTTCGCCAGGCGTTGGATAAGGTCTACGGGCAACCTGTTACTTTGGGTTGGGGGCTATGGGTTACCGGTCTGGGCTTTCTGATCGTCCTGACCGCTGGGGTGGCTACCTGGCTGCGCTCCAGGTAACGGCACCGAGCTCCCTCTTTGATTCACCTTTTCTTAACTTAATCGTTACGTAACCTATACGCAAATTCTACCCACAAGAGACCCAAATGTAGTATATGGTATTAGAATCAGCCAGGCTCCACTGTTCATCAAGCGGAAGGATGCTAATGGCAGAGAATAGAAATCTGGAGGAACTTCAACAGGAGCTCGCCCTGGCTCGAGAGCGGATCACCGCTCTGACTGTGGTTCAGAACGTGGCCCGGGATCTGGCCTCCGAGTTGAACCTGCAACGCCTGCTGGCAAAGATCGTACGTTCGGCGGTCAGGGTGCTGGAAGCTTCGACGGGCTCCCTGCTTCTCTGGGATGCCAGTTCCAATGAACTGGTTTTCACCGTGACCAAAGGGGTAGGAGAAGAATTCCTGAAAGGGCGGCGTATGCCGGCCTACAAGGGTATTGCGGGCTGGGTTTTCAGCCAACGTAAATCGGCCATCGTGCACGACGTGCAACAGGATGAACGTTTCTTCGGTGCTATCGACGAGAGTCTGGGCTATCGTACCAATTCTCTCATCGCCGTGCCCCTGATGGCCGACGGAAAAAGCCTGGGCGTTATCGAGATTTTAAACAAGCTGACAGGAGAACGGTTCAACGAGCACGACGAGGAGGTGCTGAGCGCCCTGGCCAGCCAGGCAGCAGTGGCTATCATTAACGCTCATTTATACCAGGAGGTGAGTGAGGAGAGGGACAAGCTCCTCATTATGGAGGAGGAGTTGCGCAAAGGTCTGGCGCGCGATTTCCACGATGGTCCGGCCCAAATGTTGACCTCCATTATCATGAGCGTGGAGTTAGTAGAAAAGATGCTTCAAAGCGATCCGCAACAAGCCCTTAAGGAGCTAAGCGAGATCAGGCAAAAAGCCATCAAAGCTATACAGCAAGTGCGTCACATGATCTTTGAGCTACGCCCCCTGGTCCTTGAGACCCAGGGGCTGGCCGCGGCCTTGAATTCTTACGTGCAACGTCTACGCCAGACCGAAAACTTGCAGATCCATCTCTCCCTCAGCGACCTGGGCGAAGAATTGCCCCCCAAAGTGGAAGAGACGTGCTTCGCCATCGTTCAGGAAGCTATTAACAATATCAAGAAGCACGCCAGGGCGCGCAACGTGTGGGTGTTGGTGGGGCGCAAGGAGGGAGAGTTGACCGTGCGTGTCAGAGATGACGGCCTGGGCTTTGACTCCAAGGAAGTAGAAGAGCTGTACAAGCAGGGAGACCACCTGGGCCTGCTAAGCATGCACGAAAGAGCAAAGATGGTCGGCGGCCAGCTCTCCATCAAATCAGCCCCCAGACGAGGCACAACCATCACCTTTAACATCTCCTTGCCCCACGAAAGCGACCGTCCCCCTGAACGTAAACGAGGGATGACGACCTCTCCCCTCAAGCCTCCACCGGGGATGGAGATCGACTAGCGGCCTTCAGTTTTTGGCCTGGAAACTCGTTTTCAGGGCAGGAGCGGCACAAAAGAAAACCCCCACCGACGATGGTGGGGGTTTAGATATAGTGGCTATAGTGGGCCTACCCGGATTCGAACCAGGGACCAACCGGTTATGAGCCGGCCGCTCTGCCGCTGAGCTATAGGCCCATCGCTCTACTAAAAGTATAGCACAGATCGGGCGATATGGCAAGAGGCCGCCTCTGGATAGGGTGTCATTATTTGCCTGATTGGGCATCATCCAGTATAATAACTGCTGTAAGGCTGAAAGGTTTTTGTCTATGGTGATTGTGAGTACGGGGTCCTGGCTCGATAAAAGGCCGGGGTCTGGCCCTTCCAAAGCGCCAGACCCCTGGGAGAAGGCCGGATGAGGGTAGAGATCTATACGGAGACCGAGGGCTTCACCATTCTGGCCAGGGAATGGAATGAGTTATTGACACGGAGCGCCTCCGATACCCTCTTTCTGACCTGGGAATGGCAAACTACCTGGTGGTCCTGTTTAGGGCAGGGCGATCTTTTTTTGATCGCCGTGCGTGATGACGAGCACCGCCTGACAGGTCTCGCTCCTTTATACAGGGTGGAATCGGAGAAAGGCGAACGTCAACTGGCGGTGGTGGGCTGCGTCGAAGTGTCGGATTACCTGGATCTCATCGCCGCGGTGGGACACGAAGAAGCGCTCTATACCGCCGTGTTGGACTTTCTGGAAAGTGAAACAACCCCTGCCTGGGACGTGGCTATCATGTGTAATATCCCGGGAGATTCGCCCACCTTCAGCCTCATGAAGACCATGGCCGAAGAGCGGGGCTACCAGACCTGGCTGGGGGTGCAGGATGTCTGTCCTGTCATTCCGCTGCCGGCCACCTGGGACGAGTATCTGGCCTCGCTGGACAAAAAGCAGCGTCACGAAATACGTCGCAAGGCCCGCAGAGCCGAACGCCAGGCCCGGGTCCATTGGTACGTCGTGGGCGAAGAGCACGAGCTGGCCCCAGAGGTCGAAGCTTTCATCGAGCTGCATCAGAAGAGCAGCGCCGACAAGGACGATTTCATGGATGAGCAGATGAAAGATTTCTTTCGCGCCCTCTGTCGCACCATGGCCCAGCGCGGCTGGTTACAGCTCTCTTTCATCGAGCTCAACGGCCAGAAGGCAGCCAGTATACTCTGCTTCGACTACGGCCACGATATCCTGGTCTATAATTCCGGCTACGATCCCGATAGTTACGCCCACCTGAGCCCTGGCATTGTGCTGTTATCGTACTGCATCGAGCACGCCATCAAGCTGGGCAGGGCGCACTTCGATTTTCTGAGAGGAGACGAGGAGTACAAGTACCGGTTCGGCGCCAGGGAAACCAAAATTTACCGCCTGATCCTCAGCAGATAATAATGAGGAGGGAAAGAGCAAGATAACTCAGATGTCGTGCCCGAAACTAGAGAGAGGAAAAGCAATTTGTACAGAATAGCCATGTTAAGCGTACATACCTGTCCTTTAGCTGCTCTGGGGGGCGAAAAGACAGGAGGTATGAACGTTTACGTGCGGGATCTCAGCCGCCAGTTGGGACGGTGGGGTCTGCACGTCGATATTTTCACCCGTTCTCAGGATCCAGCCGGGCCTCGTGTATGTGGCCGAACAGGGCCTAATAGCCGGGTGATCCGCGTCAAAGCCGGACCAGAAGCTCCTTATAACACAAATCTGATCTTCGACCATCTGCCGGAGTTCGTGGCTGGGGTGAAACGTTTCGTGGAGCAGGAAGACGTTGCTTACGACCTGATCCATAGCCATTATTGGCTCTCCGGCTGGGCGGCCAGACAGTTGCAGGCGGAGTGGAGCCTGCCCATCGTCCAGATGTTCCACACCCTGGGCCACCTGAAGAACATGGTGGCCCAGCGAGAGGACGAAAAAGAGAGCCCCCGACGCATCCAGGTAGAGACCCAGATCATGGGGTTCGCCGACCGTCTGGTGGCGGCCACCCCCGTGGAAAAAGCTCACATGACCTGGCTCTACGGCGCCGCCCCGTCCAGGATCGAGGTCATTCCCTGTGGGGTGGACCTGAGCCTCTTTTCGCCCCGCCCCCAGGCCGAAGCCCAAAATCATCTGCGATCAAAATTGGACGTGAAATTAAACGTACCGGCCGGGGGACAACGGATGGTGTTGTTCGTGGGCCGCATCGAACCTTTGAAGGGGATCGATACCTTGGTCCGGGCTATGGCTTTGCTGGCTAAAGATGGGCGGCGGGAGAACCTGGGGCTGGTTATCGTGGGCGGAGATGCCAGCGACGATCCGGCCACAGACAATAAGGAGATGAACCGTCTGCGCCGGTTGAGAGCTGAGTTGGGCCTTACCGAGTCAGTCACTTTTCTGGGGGCCAGGGATCAACAGACCTTGCCCTATTATTACTCGGCCGCCGATGTGGTGGTCATGCCCTCTCACTACGAATCTTTCGGGATGGTGGCCCTGGAAGCAATGGCCTGCGGCACTCCGGTTATCGCCTCTAAGGTGGGCGGACTGACTTCCATCGTGCAGGACCGGGTGACCGGTTTCCTGGTGCCCCACGGCGATCCGACCGCGCTGGCCCATAAAATAGAGTTGATTCTCCAAGATCATGCCTTGAGACAAAAGCTGGGCCAGCAAGCCGCGCAGCGGGCGCAGCACTACGGTTGGGCCACCGTAGCCACTCAAATCGTGGCTCTGTATCGCCAGTTGGTAGACCAGCCACATCGCCGGTTGGGGGCTCAGCCCCTCGCTCGCGTATGTTATGGCTGTGGAACCCGATAGCAATGTTTAAAATATTTGGAGGAAGCATCTCATGGGTTTGAATTTCAGCGCGGCCCTCAAAGTGAACGGCATCCCTCAAGAATACGAGCACATCGGGTTGCAGCGTTGTGCTTGCGGGGGACGCTGGCGGCCCGTCTCCCAGGCTCTTTTGCAGGATGGCGACCGCCACTTCGATCTGATAAGGGCCAGATGTCAGAAATGTGGGCTGGAGACCGAATTCCTGTTCGACATCAGTTCTTTCTTTGGTCAGCGCTGACCGCAAGGCCCAACCGCGAGCGGGCGGTCAAGAGGGTTACTGGGTCTCGTGGGGAAGATGACATCGATCAGCGGAGAACGGTATTTGAAAGATGTTAATCACAGCTCGTTGTCGGGGGGTTGCGAACTTTAAGGTAAAGGGTTCGTCCCAGGTGTGATACGCGGTGGGACTATATGGAGCGTCAATTACTCTGATGATATACTCATGATTGAGGCTACCTCCCAAATCATCAAAGAGAAATCCACCATCGTCTAACGTCACCCGTTGTTTATGAAACCGGGACCAAAGCCCCTTTACGTAAACCTCCACCACGGCTTCTTCCAAACCTTGTTTATCAAGACCGTAGACGTAGCCGCGCACTTCTGGTATGGGAGATTCAATGGACTCAAAGCGTTGAAATCGAGTATCGAAACAAGGGGCAATGGGCCTGGGCGCACTGGTCGGCACACCTGCCGCTATGGGATTATAAGTCGGGGTGTCGGTGGGTCGGGCCGTTGGGGAGGGGGGTACAGGGCTGGGAGTTGGAGTGCTGCTGGAGGTGGGAGTAGGAGTGGGAGTGGGAATGGGGGTGGAAGTGAAGGTCGGTCTAAGGGTTGGGGTGGGAGTGCGGCGGGATATGGGAATCGAAGTAGGAGGTTGTATAGGGTTGGGAGTGGGGATACCGGTAGGTGTAATTATAACCACTTCAGTGGGGAGCAGCCCGAGCATTCTGTCCCGGTAAAACCAGACCGAAATCCCTATCAAACTTAGCGAACATATAACCGTGGTAATTACTACCACGACAAATATCACATCAAGCGCATCGAGAAAGAAGCGTCCCTTTGAAGGGCGCTTAATACGGCGTGGTGGTGTCATCCGGCCCGTATTCTGTGCTCGTATCGATAACTTTTTTCTTGGTTGCCGCTCACGATCTGGCTCACTCATGACTCTCCCTCCAGTTGTTAACGCTTCCACCAAAAAACCGCTCCCCAATTTGCCTAGTTCTCCACCACACAGATTTTGATGGCCTGTAGTAACGACTTTAGCCGTTGTTGAAGCGGCAGAACAGCGAACGTTCGTTAGCGAATGTTCGTTGTTGAAGTCGCCACTACGAACTGAGGTACTAGAAAGAAGCGGCTTCCATTTTGCAGTTTTCACGTATAGCTTCCATGCCAGCTCCCTGGTCATGGTGGAAATAAAACGGCCCTCTCCAAAGCCCGTTTTCCTTTTCCCGTTTAGTATACCACACTCTGTCTCACCTGGCAAAATCACCCCACCGGCTTTGGGTAGGTTGAAGAGTTAGCCCGCTGGTGGATGCTTGACGAAAAGAGCGAAGTAGGCTAAAATGTAAATGTGACGGACGGAATAACGCGGAGAGGTGCGAGAGAGGCCGAATCGGCGCGATTGGAAATCGCGTGAGCAGCAATGCTCCGTGGGTTCGAATCCCACCCTCTCCGCCTTTTTTCAGATAAGAGGTACATGCTATGGTCGTAGAGCAAAAGCCGCCGCCAATTACAACTGAAGATGAAAAACGTACACCTCCACCTGGCAAAATGACTTACGAGGAATTCCTGGCCTGGGCCGATGAGGATACCCTGGCCGAATGGGTTGAGGGCCAGGTGATTATGTATTCTCCATCTTCGTTGAAGCATCAGGAAATAATGCAATTTTTATCTTCACTGCTGTCATTCTACGTTGACGCTCACAGGCTAGGCAAAATTGTGCTTCCGCCCTTTCAGATGAGGCTGGAAACCAGGCCGTCGGGCCGGGAGCCCGATCTGATATTCGTGGCTGAGGAACACCTGGAGGGGCTGAAGGAGACCTACCTGGACGGCCCGGCCGACCTGGCGGTGGAGATAGTTTCGCCGGAGAGCGAAGCCCGCGACAGGGGCGAAAAGTTCTACGAATACGAAGCGGCCGGGGTGGGCGAATACTGGCTGATCGACCCGGAGCGCAAACGGGCTGAGTTCTATCAACTGGGAGAAGACGGCCTTTTTCGAGCGGTGTGGCCTGATGCCGAAGGGGTGTACCAGGCCCAGGTGGTGCCTGGTTTCTGGCTGCGGGTGGATTGGCTGTGGCAGGAGCCACCACCATCGCTGCGGCAAATTCTGGCCGCCGAAGATGAGTGGCGAAACTGGCTGAGCGATGCTTGACTTTTTGCCCTTTATGGGGTAACATTTCAATGGTCGTGCTAGATGGGGAGCTAGCGGTGCCCTGTACCCGCAATCCGCTATAGCGGGATCGAATTCTCTCCAGAGGCTTAGGAGTTGTCGGGACTGCCGGCGCAAAGTGGCGATGAAAGTCGGGCCCTGCGCGGCGGGAAGCTGTGAACCCCGTCAGGTCCGGAAGGAAGCAGCGGTAAGCAGCCACTCCCGGGTGCCGCAGGAGCACCTGGCCGGAGCAGGCTGGCCTCGGTAAGCCGGGAAATCCCTGTCGAAGGAGAGTGCACGACCAGGTATCATTTTCATCATTACCATTCATCATTATCATTGCGGCCTTGTGGCAGCAGGTGAAAGGGGGCAAATCCTGGCCCCCTTTCTCTCTATTTACGGATTGGGGAATGGGCGGAAAGATCATTGTAGTGGGGGGCGGGGCTTCGGGCCTGATGGCGGGCGGGCGGGCGGCAGAGTGTGGGGCGCCGGTCCTGCTTCTGGAGAAGACGGCGCGCCTGGGCAACAAGCTGCGCATCAGCGGCAAGGGGCGCTGCAATCTGACCAACACGGC
>CAZYHC010000056.1:0-31521 GCA_964646625.1 uncultured Anaerolineales bacterium | reverse complement strand
TGATGACCCCATCGCCGATGGAGCGCAGGGTGACGGCCAGGCGTTCTTTCTCGGCAGCCAGGGCTTCCTCGGCCCGCTTGCGCTCGGTGATGTCTACGAAGGTGCCGACGACACCCTCAAACTTGCCGGCCTCGTTTATGAGCGGTGTCGCGCTGACGTTAATCCAGGAGATGGAGCCATCCGGATGCTTGAAGCCCATTACTACATCCTTCACCAGACGCTTCTCCTTCATCGCACGGGGACCGGCCATCTCCTCCGGCGGCATCGGCGTGCCGTCAGAACGGAGGACCTCCCACTCTGAGCCAACGTAATTATGACCCTCGATTTCAGAACGCTCGAGCCTCAAGATGCGCTCTACCGCAGGGTTAGCCTGGACGATCTGACCATCTGGGGCGATCCAGACTACGCCCTCAGCCATCGTTTCGAACAGACTCCGAAGGCGCTCCTCACTGTCCCGCAGGGCCTCCTCCGCCTGCCTGTGCTCGGTAACGTCCCGCAGTGAGGCCAGGTAGGCAACCTTGCCCTCCCACTCTGTTTCCACCACGCGCATTTCCGCAGTCACTACTTCTCCACTCCTGCGGATAATGTCGATCTCTGCTCTCCCATCTACCATCACGGGAAACCCGAATGGTTCCCCCAGGAATTCTTTAGCCTGGCGGCCAAGGAGGGTTTCTGCCGCCGGGTTGACAAAACGCACGATCCCCTCCCCGTCTACAATGACGATGCCGTCGGCATTCTCTTTTATGATATTGTACAAGCGGGCTTCGCTGGACTGCAACTCTTGCATGCTCTGCTTCAAATCTGTCATCAGCCGCTGTCGTTCGATAGCGTAGCGTATGGCCCGCACCAGCAGGTTGCTGTCAAGCTGTCCCTTGACCAGGTAATCCTGCGCGCCCTCCTGCACAGCCTTAACGGCCAGCCTTTCATCATCGAGACCGGTCAACACCACGAGGGGCACTCCCGACGCCTGGGCGTACATCCTGGTGAAGGTGCCCAGCCCCCAACTGTCCGGCAGCGAGAGATCCAAAAGGACCACGTCGATGCCTCCCTCACCCAGGCGCTTCAGTCCTGTCGAGAGCCGGTCGGCGCATTCCAGGTCAAACGGGGTGTCCCTCACTTCGTCCAGCATCTCCTGCATCAGACGAAGGTCTCCGGGATTATCCTCAACCAGCAGGACTCTGATGGGTGTATCTTTCATAATACCTGTTCGCTCCGACAGCAACTTCGCAATTACCCTACCCCTGTATAATATCATAACACGGAACGCGCCCGAAAGCCATTAGCGTTTTGTGGCGATTCTGTGGCAGTTGCGTTTGTTTATACGCCTTACAAAGATAGCCCTACACCCCACGGCGAGGTGGGGCGAGGGCAATCGAGCTCTAAAAAGACGGTAAAGCCATAAACGCAGGCAGAGATGTTACAGGGATTCAGTAAGCAGCATACCTCCCAGACCCACGACAAGGCCCAGGTGCAACAACAGGTTGTTCCAGGCCAGAAAGCCCAGGACAGGGATGAGCTGGACGATAAAATTTAGAACTATCAGCAGGATGCCAACTATAATTGGTAGACCTTTCATTCTCTCAAGAAAGGATAACAACACTTCCATGGCCGATCTCACCTCTCTATTCGTTACCCCTAAACCAGGTATCGCTGGAAGGCTTTCAAAAACCGGGCAGGCACTCGCCCCATCAAGGTGGTGCCCTGCCCATCGTGCTCTTCCTTCTCCACCACTCCGCGCTGGTGGAAAAAGGCCATCAACTCGCTCTCCGAGTAGGGGATGTACGCCTTGATGCGTACCATACTCTCCTGAAAGATTTCGTCGATGCGGGCCAGCAATTCTTCCAACCCTATCCCCTCTCTGGCCGAGATGGCCAGGCTGTTGGGGAACTCAGCCAGTATTTCCTGCACCGCGTCTGGATCGTTCAAGCGATCGATCTTATTGAGGGCCACCACGATGGGTCTATCCGTGGCCTCCAATTCTTCCAGGGTCTCCTCTACAGCCTGGCTCTGCTCCAAAGCGCCTTTATGCGTTATGTCAACTACGTGCAGCAGCAGATCGGCTTCGTTGATCTCTTCCAGAGTAGCCCGGAAAGCAGCTATCAGGGTGGCGGGCAGTTTTTTGATGAAGCCTACGGTGTCAGTGAAAAGGGCTTCCCTGCCGCTGGGCAAAGTGACCCGCCGGGTGGTCGGGTCCAGAGTGGCGAAAAGCATGTCAGCGGTCAGGACATTGGCTCCAGACAGGGCGTTAAGCAGCGTCGATTTGCCCGCGTTGGTGTAGCCCACGATGGCTACCACGGGGATAGCCGCTCGCTGACGTTGCCGACGATGGAGACGACGATGGGCACGCACCTGTTCCAGCTCTTCTTTAAGTTGGGCGATACGCCGTCTGATCTCCCTGCGGTCGGTCTCTAATTGGGTCTCGCCGGGGCCCCGCAGCCCAACCCCCAGCCCGCCCGAGCCTGCGCCTGCTCCTCGGAGGCCGCTGGCTCCTCGTCGGCCGGCTCCACCAGCCATCTGGCGCGACAGGTGGGTCCAGTGCCGGGTCAGGCGTGGCAGGCGATACTCATATTGGGCCAACTGTACCTGGAGAGCACCCTCTCTCGTGCGCGCGTGCTGAGCGAAGATATCCAGGATCAGGGCCGTGCGGTCCAGCACCTTGACATCCAGAGCATCTTCCAGGTTACGTTGCTGGCGTGGCGAGAGTTCGTCATCGAAGATAAGGACATCATATCCCAGATCGACCTTATCTTCTTTGACCTCTTCCACCTTGCCTTTGCCAACGTAAGTGGCCGGATTGATAGCGGCCAACCGCTGGCAGGTCCTACCCACCACTTCTATGCCGGCCGTGCGAGCCAGTTGGGCCAGCTCTTCCAGCGAGTCTTCTACACTCCAGTTATGGTACTCACCCTTCAGTTCCACGCCGACGAGAAAAGCGTGTTCCGTCGGCAGTCTGGTAGAGGTTGCCTTCCTGCTGATAGGATGCCTCCTTACATAAAATCAGGGCAGGCCGATGACCTGCATGTCTCGTGAGTGCTCGATGGTGAAATCAAAACGGATGGTCTGCTCCTCGTCAGGTTCCAGGGTTAGCTCCCACTTGAGGATGCTTAGCTCGGTTTTTTCCGTTGGCTCGGGGTCTATCCGTTCCATCTTAACCTTAATGTCCTCGTGGCTGGAGACCGGAATCTGATCGAAGATGGTGACCTTCTCTTCCCTATCGCGGTGGTTGCGCACGGTTATTTCGTAAGCGTAACGGTTGCGGCGGATGTTACCCAGCAGTTTCTTGTCCACTTCGCGTTTCACCAGTTCCCGCTCCACGCTGATGCGCTCGTCCACACCCAGGAAGACCTCGAACTCCTGCCCTGGGGCGACGTTCTCCAGGATGGTGGTGCCGATGTATTCCCCTTCGTGGAAGATATTGGCCTTGCCCGGCAGCAGGACGTACTCGGTGTCGTTGGTGACGGTGGCCCGGCGGTAGGTCTGGCTGACCAGCCTGGGAGCGGTCAGGTAATCGAGCCTGGGGGAGAGGGGCAGGGTAGCCACCGTCGTTTTGCAGGGCGAACCGTCGCCGGGCACAGAGACAGGCCGCCCAACCTTGAAGGTCACGGCCGCGCCGCTCTCCTCGACCTCAGCCGCGATGGCCTCCACCTCCATAATGGGCGGAGGCGCAGGGGGTTTCTCCAATGCTACTTCATCTTCCATTTCTGCCCCTGTTGCTATCTTTGCCATAGGTGCGAAAGCTGCGGGCATCGCCGCCCCCATCCCCACGGCCCGCGCAGGCTGTGGCGGGACGTAAGGACGCACGTACCAGGGCTTAAGTTCAGGCAGGATGGCGCTGAGAGCCGGTTTGGCTGTGGACAGGGATAGAATCACCTCTGCCCAATCCTCGCCCGTCTGCTGGCTGACTTCGCCCAGGTAGGTCAGGGATAGCCCTGGCTCTCCATCCTCTCCATCGCGCCCCGCTTCACTCAGGCGCAGGTCGTAAAGGGGCTGCCACCTGGCTCCCCTTGCCGCGTAAGTGATCTCCAGTTCCAGGTCGCCTTTCTCAATGACCTCTACGTCTACGCTGGCCACGTAGCGTTCCGTCGGCTGGGCGGCCTTTAGTTGATTGAGCTCCTGTTGGAGCTTGTTGATCTCCCTGCTCAGCTTTCGGCGCTGGACGTTCATCGTTCGCAAGTCCTGAGCTGCTTCGTCCAGCTGAGAGGTCACAAAGCTGACCAGTTCCGCCAGGTCGCTGACCTGCGATCTGCCAAAGCCGATACCCTTGCCCAGGTGTTCCCCGGCCGAAGTGCTCAACCCTTTGGCCAGGTTCAACTGGGCAGTCAGGGTTTCAGCCCGGTCGGCCAGGGCTTTGTCCTCGTCCTGAGCTTCCTCAAGGCGATCCTTTAACTCGGACACGTCCCTGGCGGGCGTCTCGACGTAGAAGGCGCGAGATACGTCCAGGCCCAGGATGCGCGCCCTGGCTGTCCCCCGCCCACTGGCTCGCAGAGATTCCGGCGTGAGCGTCAGGGGCAGATCGACCACTTGCAGGCGGTGCTCCCCGGCCTCCAGGCTGGTCGTGATCCGCCGGGTGACTCGCGCCCGGTCGGGATATACAGTGGCCGCCACGATGGGGGCTTTAAGTTCGTTGTTGAGTTCGTTGTTGAGTTCGGTCACGTTTCTCTCCTCGTGAATTTATGTAAAGTTATTTCAATTCGGTTCGCAGCAAACTCAATGATCCTCTGCGCAAGCTGCACTGCCCCCTCTGCCACCTCAGAGTTATAGTAGTCCATCGGTGCACCGGCGGGAAACAAATCTGGATAGCGGGTTTGGACATAATAGTGGTCGAGCATCCGCGCCGCGTCCAGCACTTCAGGATCGACCTCCTCCAGGTGGCCTAACAACTGGTAGATGCCTATCTCGGTGCGTCTCTGGTTTTCTTTCAATAGGGCCTTGACGGCCAGTTCGGCCGCTTGCTGGGCGGAAAAACAGGCATCTTCGTAGAATTGCCCTTCGATGTCCCAGTGGGCCGAATCCAGTTTTCGCTGTGCCTGTCGTAGCCAATCCTGGTGTCTTCTCATTGCACCTTTCGAATCACAAACAGGTGGGGGAGAATTGCCGCCTGGGCAAGGGCATCGGTCATTTCTTTTCCTCTGCGGGGGGATGCATTCTGGTGTGTCCTTCGACTTCCCTCATTTTCAAAAAAGTTTCAGGCTATAGTTGTCCATTCTTCTGTCTGTAGGCTTCTTGAGCGAGGGGCGGTTTTGACTGGCAGCAGGATGTGGAAACTGCTGCCGGGGCATCGTTCTTCGTCGTGGCCTTCGCTCTCCACCCATATTCGACCGCCGTGAGCTTCAACTACGCCTTTAGCGATGGATAGGCCCAGGCCGGGGCCCGCTCCCTTGAATTTTACTTTGCCTGTGCTGTGTAACAGTATATCGCCTGTACGGTAGAATTTTTGGAAAATACGCTCTTGATCCTCTTTGTCTACGCCGATGCCTGTGTCGGTCACCACGATTTCAACGCAATCGAAGCTTTCGGGGTCGGTGCTGGGGTAAAATTGTCCGCTGATGGTGATCTTGCCTCCATCGGGGGTGTATTTAATACCGTTGCCGATGACGTTGATGAAAACCTGGTAGAGACGTTGGGAATCACCTTCCATCGTTGGCAGGTGGGAAAAATCTTCCAGTTCTATAGTCTGCTTGCGTTCACGGGCGCCTACCGCTAGTTCGCCCACAGCCAGGTTCACGATGCTGTAGATGGATAACCGTTCTATAGCTAGTTTGAGCACATTGCTATCGATCATCGAAACGTCGATCATATTCTCGATGATAGCTTTCAGGCGTTCTGTGCCTTTGGCAATGCCGGTGGTGATGGCTTTGAGCTGTTCCTGGTTGGTCAGCATTCCTTTTTCTCTCAGGAGGATGTTAGAGTATCCCTGGATCAGGGTTAGAGGGGTTTTCAGTTCGTGGGCGGCGATGCTGATGAAGTCCGATTTGGTTCTGTCCAATCTTTCCAGCTCGCGATTGGCTTTGGCCAGTTCTTCCGTGCGCTCCTGCACCCGGTGCTCCAGGTCCTCGTTGAGGTGTTTGATCTCGTTATACAACTGGGCATTCCTGATAGCGATAGCTGCCTGCACGGCGCTGGATTGGATGAGGTCAACGGTAGGAGCGTTGAAGAGATCGGTGCGGCCTGGGCTGTCCATGGCTATCACCCCGATGGCCCGCCCTTCGCTGATCAGGGGCATGATCAGCACTGCTCTATGGGTGAGGAAGGCAGCCAGGATATCCTGGTCGGCCTCAAAGTCGTCGATGATTTTGGGTTGCCTGTCCTGGAAAGTCTCGACGACGAGACATGAACCTGCGTCCAGGGGTGGGTGAACGGCTTTCAAGCGTTTGCTGTCTGGGCCGTGGACTGTGGCGGCAAAGAGGCGGTTCTTGTCCTTATCTTCCAGCCAGATGGCGCAGCGTTCAACCCTGGCTATGGTAGCCAAGTCTTCTGCCATCAGGCCCATGGTTTCCTGGACGTTAAGGGTTGAGCTTAGGCTCTGAGAGATGTTGTAGAGAGTTCTCAAGCGTAGCAGAGCCTGGTCTGCCTCCTCGGTGGCTGTAGCCAGACGTTCGTTTATGGCCTCTGTTTCGATTATGCGTTTGTTCAAGAGTCTCCCGCTTTCGTCGGCGAAGGTTCTCACCAGAGTGGTCAGGCTTTGATCAAAAAGTGGCTCGGCCTCTCGCATGAGTTCCAGGGCCTCCTGTTGGGAGACATCGGCTTCTAACTCCTCCCAGATAGTTTCTTTGAGCTTGAAGGGGATGAGCAGGATATCGTCGAGGTTATAGTTCTGGCTGACGCGATCTTCTACCACCGTCTGGATAAGTTGGTCAAGCTTAGCGCTGTCTCCGTGTTGCACTGCTTTAACGAAGGAGTCGTAAAAGCGCAGGAAAAGGTGTCTTTTTAACTCCTGGGTGGATAGCCGCCGATCGCGTTCGTGCCCGTGGCTACGCACTGCTCTGATCCAGGTGGGGACAATACTTGCTTCTTTTTTCCTCAGCCATCTGGCTAGTTTCTCACTCATCTGTCCGTCCCTTGTCCTTCCCTTGGTCTTACTCGCTGCCCAGGGTGCCGTTTGGAGAGCTATTTTGTTTCCAGCAGCTTTTCCAGAACCCACCCTACTCTTTCCAGGCTCTCCGGGCTGACTTTGTCCGCAGTGTCCTGGGTAGTATGCCAATAGGGATAGTCGAAGTCGATTATGTCAATTGCCCTGATGTCTCTCTTCAAAAAGGGGATGTGGTCGTCCATCAGGCTCCACTTGTATTGGGGGATGAATTGGTCTTCGTAGCCAAGTTGAGCCGCTATGTCCCATATTTGTTCCATTAAGGGCCTATCGGAATTTTGTTCCCAGTAAATGTCTTGTTGGGCGTCACCGATCATGTCAACGACGATTACGTATTCCGGTTCGACGCTCAGGTTGTCGGCCATATATTCGGCTCCTACCGAAAAGGGCCAGCCCTCCAATCTGCCTCGATCTTCAGCGTCGAAGAAGGCCAGCCACACCTCGCTATTCAGTTCACTTTTGTCCAGGGAGCGGGCCAGTTCCAGAAGCACCGCCACGCCGCTGGCTCCGTCGTTAGCCCCGAGGATGGGTTGATCCCGCTCGCCCTCGGGGTTATGATCGGCGTAGGGCCGTGTATCGTAGTGCGCTCCCAGGATGATAATTGGCCCCTCTCCATACCGGGCTATAATGTTTCGTGCTTTTACTCCTTGAAAGGTGAACTCCTGAGTCTCGACTGCCCAACCCTGTTTCTCCGCTTCGGCGACGATGTAATCTCCTGTAGCCCAGCCTGCTTCCGAACCTGTGGGCCGGGGGCCCAGGTCACACTGGGCCAGCACGTGCTGATAGGCCAGTTGACCATCAAACGCCGCCTGGAAATCTTTGAGGACCAGCGGGACCATCACCGGCATGGGCGTGTCCGTGGACGCCGTCGCCCCCCTAACCTGCCCTGTGCAGCCAACCAATATGCAACAGATCAACACGAATGAGACAAATGAGCTTGGATTCAGCCCTGAGCTTCTTCGCATAGCCTTTTTTCCTTTTGGTATTGTTTTTTCCTATGTGTTTTAGTATAGTTCTATGACTATACGAAATCCCGACAGAAAGTAACCGCTTTCTTCAGATGCTCTCTCACCTTCCCCTCATCCCCGGCCTGAAGAGATTCCGGAGCCAACTCCAGGGTTACGATCCCCTCGTATCTTCTGGCCCTCAAAGCCTTCAAAAACTCCTTCAGCGGAAGATGTCCATCAGTCAACAACCGATGCTCCAGACCATTGTAGTTAGAAAGATGAACGTGGACTATCCTGTCAGCCAACCGCTCATAAGCCTGCAACAGGTCCACTCCTTTGGTCGCCCAATGAGTGGTATCGAAGGTTAAATAAGCAAAGCGTTCCAGAGCTTCGAAACTGCTCAGACGGCAGGGGTCCAGGCGCAAAAAGCCAAAACGAAAACAAGGCATGTTCTCTACCGCAACGATCACCGATGTGGTAGCCTGAAAAGCGGGCAACTTTTCCCTCAGCCAGCGGTCGTAGGCCCGGCCCAAAGGCCAGGGAAGACGCAGAGCGAACACATGCCCTACGTATACTTTCATCCAGGCCAGGGGTGGATGCACCACCACCACACGGCCTCCTACCGCCTCGGCCAACTCCACGGTGCGCTTGATCCTGCTGATCGGATCCTGCTCCCATCCCTGCAAACGATGTGTTTGAAAAGGACTATGCAGGCTGGCTACCGGTATTTCGTGCTTTTCCATCAGGTAGGTCAGATAGTCAACCTGGCGCGTGTCCCAGCGTCCATCGACCAATACTTCAACGGCATCAAACCCGGCTTCTTTAGCCAGAGCAAAAATACGATCGGCCCCATAGTTATAAAGAGAACCAGTGGAAAGGGCCAACATTCACATTCACTTTCCCCTATTCTATAAGCTCTTTAATATTAACTATAATCTATTTCGGCCCAAAAGTCAAACTTCTCCCAGATTCAGACGGCGGCCTTTGCCCTTGAGCCAGCCCATTTGGCCCACTGTTGGAGCGAGCAGCCTTTCCGGCCCACGTTATGGCTGGTCAGTCTGCTCGGGCCTGAAAAAAGGAGCGATAGTTTCCGCAATTATCTGGTCCAGATCGGCCAGAGCCCGTTCGGCATAGGCCCGGTAGCGATCCTTTTTACGCCGGACCCGCTTCTCCAGAGGGGGCAAGAGACCAAAGTTAGGCTTCATGGGCTGGAAATCCCCGCCCTGGGCCGAGGTTACGTAGCGACAGAGAGCGCCGATCATGGTGGTGGGGGGGAAAACGACCGGAGGTTGTCCCCGCAGCAAACGCGCCGCGTTGAGACCGGCCACCAATCCGCTGGCCGTGGAGCCGATATATCCCTCGGTGCCCGTGATCTGTCCTCCGAAAAACACCTCCTGCCCCTCGTTTGCCCCTGACTTGAAGCGCATGGTAGGCTCCAGCAGGGTCGGCGAATCGATAAAGGTGTTGCGGTGCATCTGGCCGAAACGCACGAACTCAGCCCCTTCCAGGCCAGGGATGAGACGAAAGACCCGCTCCTGCTCGCTCCAGCGCAGGTTGGTTTGGAAGCCGACCAGGTTGTAGAGAGTAGCAGCCAGGTTGTCCTGCCGCAACTGGACGACGGCGTAAGGGCGTCGTCCAGTGCGCGGCTCGACCAGCCCCACCGGCTTAAGAGGGCCGTAAGCCAGGGCCTGGTGGCCGCGTCGAGCCAGGACCTCCACCGGCAGGCAAGCCTCGAAGAAGCGTTCGTCCTCCCGCTCGAAATCGCGCAGGGGGATGGTCTCCGCTGCCAGCAACGCCTCCACGAAGCGGTCGTACTCCTCCTTACTCATGGGACAGTTGATGTAATCGTCGTCGCCCCGCCCATAGCGAGAAGCGCGAAAAACCTTATGGCGGTCAATGGATTCGTAGGTAACGATGGGGGCCATGGCGTCGTAGAAGTAAAGGTGCTCCCGACCAGATAGAGCGGCAATAACCTGCGCCAGCGCCTCGGAGGTCAAAGGGCCAGTGGCCACCACCGAAACCCCCTGCCGAGGGATGCTGGTGACCTCTTCGCGCCGTAGCTCGATGCCTGGCTCCTCCTCGATGCGCTGAGTGACCAGACGCGCAAAAGCCTCCCGCCCCACCGCCAAAGCCCCACCAGCAGGTACGGCTGTGGCGTCGGCGCAGGCCATGATCAGGGAGTCCAGACGGCGCAACTCTTCTTTCAACAGCCCTGGGGCACGGTCTGGCAGATTGGAGCCCAGGGAATTGCTACACACCAGTTCGGCCAGGTAGCCGGTACGGTGAGCAGGGGTCATGATCTGCGGTCGCATCTCGTACAGAACAACCTTAACGCCCAGTCGGGCCGCCTGCCTGGCCGCTTCCGAACCGGCCAGCCCTCCACCAATAACGTTCAGTTTCATAGCCACTTTCTCATTCCTGCTTCCCCATGCCTTACCTCTATTTTCTTACCTCTATTTTAATGATAACATGAACAGCGATTGGAGTCAAGAACGTGCTCCACCGAAATCGTGCCTGCGGGTCTGTCCAAATTTTTGGGAGGTGACAATTGCTCCAGCCCCCGTCCCCGGGGGTGGTGATCGTGAAACACCGTGACGCTATCCAATATGTCCCCGAGACGGGGACTGGGAGCGGCAGGCCCCGGCCCTTGCAAGTAAGGGGATAGCTGTAGTATAATAGGGATGATTTGAGAGATATCTTCACTTTCCCATACCACCAACGTGCTACCAAAGAGAAGGAGGGCTAAAATGAGTGGAATCGTGTGTGCTGTTCGAGGAGGTCCAGAAAGCCAGGCTACAATCGCCCAGGCCATCGCCCTGGCCCAACAAACCGGCCTCCCGCTGCATTTTTTGTATGTTGTCAACCTCGATTTCCTATCACACACAAGTAGCTGCCGTACTCATACCATTTCGGAACAGATGCAGCAGATGGGAGAGTTCATCCTGTTGGCGGCCCAGGATTCGGCCGCCAAGCAAGGCATCACCGCTCAGGGAGTGGTGCGCCACGGCAATATCAGAGAGGAAATCATCAACCTGTGCCACGAACTCCCCGCCGAGTATCTGGTGCTCGGCCAGCCCCAGGTCCAACGGGAAGAACACATCGTCTTCACTGAGGACCTGCTCGCGGAGTTCATCGAACGGACCGAGAAAGAGACCGGAGCCAAAGTAGTTTTGTCGAAAGAAGTGGAGGGAGGCGACTAATGAACAGGCCAGCTAGACTCTGGTGGCTGGTAGCATTACTATTGGGAATCAGTCTGGCTCTGATGTTACCTGGAACAGGCACTCAGGCCGAGGAGCCAACACCATCGCCGCGGATTACTAGCAGCGTCTACGACTCACAAGGTCAGCCGATAATGGACGCCCAGGTCACGGTGAGCGCCGCCCACGAAGGCGACCCCATGGCGCAGACCACCACTCAATCCGGTGGCGGCTACGCGCTGGCCCTGCCCGAGACCATTCCCGACGCCTTGTTCGTCCACATCGAACGCGCTCACTTCGAGGAGACAAAAATCGAGTTGGATCAGGCCGCTATCCAAAGCCTGCGCACCGGACAATCGGTGGTCTTGCCTGACACAACTATGCTGCGGCGCATCGGTCTAAACTTCTGGGTCGCCACGTTGATCTTTGTGGCTATGCTGGCCCTGATCGCCAGCGGCATACTGCACAATACGCTGGCTGCCCTGCTAGGTGTGACCCTCGTCTTTGCCGCCAGTTACCTGGGTCATCCCCTTTATGAGGACCTCTTCGTTTTCGACTTCCACGGCGCACTGCACTACGTAGACTGGAATGTGATCTTCCTGATAATGGGCATGATGATCGTCATCGCCGTGGTGGAAGAGACCGGCCTCTTCCAATGGCTGGCCTTCACGGCCTACCGCCTCTCTGGGGGCCGGATGTGGCTCCTGTTGCCCATCCTGATGCTGGTCACCGGCGTCGCTTCAGCCCTCCTGGACAACGTGACCACCATGCTGTTGATGACCCCCATCACCATCCAGATCGCTATGGCAATGAACGTCAGTCCATTGGCCCTGCTGATACCCGAGGTGATGGCCTCCAACGTAGCGGGCATCAGCACCCTGATCGGCACCCCCACCAACATCCTGATCGGCTCCTACGCCAACATCACGTTCGACGACTTCCTGGTTAACCTGACGCCGGGCGTGCTGCTGGCCCTGGTGGGCCTGATCGTCTACAACGGATTCGTCTACCGCCGAGAACTACAAGCCGCCAGCGATATCTCGCCTACACTGCTGGAAAAATTGGCCGAGCGAGCGCGCATCACCGAGCCGGACCACCTCAAGAAAGCGGCCTGGGTGGGAGCGGCGATGCTGCTCCTCTTCGTCTTCGGCGAGCAAATCCACCTCCTGCCAGCGGTGACGGCCTTGATGGGAGCCACGACCCTGTTGGTCTGGATCAAACCCGACATCGAGGAGATGATCGAGGCCGTGGACTGGACGACGCTGGTGTTCTTCATGGCCCTGTTTATCATGGTGGGCGCCATCCAGGAAGTGGGGCTGATTAGCTTCATCGCCGACGCGATAGGCCGGCTGGTGGGCGATAACCTGTTATTGGCTATGCTCGTTGTTACGTGGTCCAGCGCGCTGTTCTCCGCCGCTATCGACAACATCCCCTTCGCGGCGGCCATGCTGCCGGTTGCCGGTTATCTGACGGCTACGATACCGGGAGCGGACAGTAAGGTGCTATTCTACTGTCTGTCGGTGGGGGCGGCCATGGGCGGCAACGGCTCACTGATCGGCTCCTCGCCCAACATGGTCACCGCGGGCATCGCCGAACGAGCGGGCTATCCCATCACCTACCTGTACTTCTTGAAGAAAGGTTTTCCGGCCCTGGTGATCACGGTCGGGCTGGGCACGCTGTGGCTGCTGTTGTACTTCCTATGATGCGTAGTATTATGGGTAATGTTAAATGGAGACCTTGCGAACTATTGCCATCTTATTGCCCCTCTCGCTCACATCCGGGATCGACCTTTATGCCACCGTCCTGGTTGTGGGCCTGAGCATCCGTTTTGGATGGGTACAAAACGTACCCCCCGGCCTGAGGGCCTTGGAATCGTGGCCGGTGATAATCGTGGCCGGGGTGCTCTTTTCGATAGAATTCCTGGCCGACAAAATCCAGTTCATAGATAATCTGTGGGACACAGTCCACACCTTCATTCGGCCTCTGGGCGCAGCGATAATAAGCATTACGGTTCTGGGTAAAATCGAGGACCCGGCCATCACGGTCATCGCCGCCCTGGCCATGGGCGGGATAGCGTTTATATCGCACGGGGGCAAGGCCGGCAGCCGGGTGACGCTCAACGTGATCAGCCCCGCCGAGAACGTGACGAACATGGCGATCAGCCTGGCAGAGGACCTGGTGGTCGGCATCCTGGCCTTCCTGGCCCTCAAATACCCGTTTGTAGCTACTGGCATCGCCCTCGTCATTCTGGCCCTGATTGTGATCCTGGTGCCGCGCCTGCTGCGCTGGATGTGGTTCACGGTTAAAGCAGTCTTTGCCCGACTCAAGGGCCTGGTGAAAAAGGTAAGCCAACCAGACAGCCTCCCCTCTTCGCACATGGCGCTTCTGGACCACCAGGCGCCGGAACTGACGTCGCGTTGTACAGGACAAAGCATCAAGGGCGCCAGTGGACGGGCCGGCTACATCTCAGTTATGGGCAACCACCTGCTTTTCACCTACAACAGGTGGTTTGGCAGCCGGGTCTGGCAGGTGGAGCTGGAGCGAGTAATATCCACCTACCTGCGTCACCGGGCGTTGATGGACGTGCTGGAAGTTCATTACCAGGATGACAAACAAAAGTCCCGTGTGGCACGCTTTGTGTTTATGAAAGACCGGGCGCTACTGGCCGAGCAGTTCGCCACCAGGCTGGAGGCAAGAGCGGCAGGTTAAGCCTGAGTGGCCACGCCTGACGCCTTAATAAAATAAAAAGAGGGAGTTCAGATGAGAAGTTTAGTGGCACGATTGATCGCCATTTCTATTTTCGCTTTACTTTTAGCGGGCGGAACTGTTACCCTATTCGTTGATCCGGCCTGGCTCGATTCTATGGCCGCGGAACCGGCTTTGGAGGTACGCACCTTGCTGGTCGCGCCGGGGGAGCCAGGCCGTCTCTACGCCTTACTAAGCGAGGAAGCATTGCTTTCGCAGCCAGCTACCAATGCCCGCCTCCTGCTCAGCGACGATTTTGGCCAGACGTGGACGCCCTTCCCCGGCGGCCTGCCCGTCCCGGCGGAATGTCTCCTCAACGTGAACCTGGACTATTTCCCGCCCACGGCGCTCTACGCCAGCACCTGCCGGGGCATCTATCGCTGGTCCGACGCCTACGCCTCGTGGCAATTCATCTCCGCAGAGCAAACGGGGATGGTCGCCGTGGTCTACGGCAGACCGCAGGCGATCTGGGCCACGCTCCCGTTCGGCAGCGGGGCGGTGATCCGCAGCGAAGACGGCGGGGCAACGTGGTCTGAAGAGGTGTCAGCAGGGCTTGTCCACTTCAACGGCGTGGCCAACATGGGCATCGATCCCCACGACCAGAACACGGCATACGCTATCATCTGGCCCAAGTATGCTGGCAGCTACCTGCGCCGGCGCAGCGAGAACACCGAGTGGCAGTTCATGCCCACCCCTCTCGACAATACTGTCATCAACACCGGCATGACCATTGACGGGAGCACCGGAGCCCTCTACGTCACGACCGCGCTTTACAACTACAACAACCAACTCTGGCGCAGTCCCAACCCCAACACGCCAGATTTGAACGAAGTGCGCTGGGAACCGGTGTATGACTTCGGGGAGGACACGTTTGTGGAGTTGCTGGCCTCGGGCTGGAGCCCACAGCCGCCGGGACTGGCGCTGTACGCCAAGGTAGATCGCGTGCTCCACCGGTCGCTGGACGGCGGACAGACCTGGCAGCCATTCCCTATCTCGCCGCCTGACATTGGCGGCTGCCCTGTGCCCCCGGCAGGAAACTTCCTCGAAATCTGGCAAAGCGATCCAGAGTTACAAGACGAGTTGGGCTGTCCTACTTCCTACCATCCACGCGTCATACCTGATGCCTGGCAGGTGCAGACCTCTTATCAGCCCTTTGAGCGTGGAGCGATGATATGGTCCAATCGCATCGGCTGGTATGAGCAGCCAGTGGTCTACGTCCTCTATCATACCGAGTATCCCTATTATCGGCGCTTTAACGATACCTTTGATCCAGAAGTGGATCCCATCGGCGGGGGCGAAACGCCGCCAAATGGTTTGGTGGAACCACTCCACGGCTTTGGCAAGGTATGGCGTGAGCAGCCCGGCGTGCGTGAGGCGCTGGGCTGGGCCACCGCAAATGAGGTCCCAGGCGAAGGCCGCTTCCAACTGTTCGCCGGCGGCCATATAGTCTGGATCAACCAGACCAACCAGACCTACGTCTTTGTTTTTCGTGACAGTAGCACTACGGTGCGCGTGTTTGACGTGCCATTCTCCGAAGAATAGCAAAAACAGGAGGCTATCATCATGACGGATTGGGGTTCCCAGGACAACATTGTGTCGGCGGTGCAGGACTTTCGTCGCGCCCGCCGTCAGGCTGCTTTGGAGGCAATCATGGCCCGCCTGACCGGCAAGTCAGTTGGCCTCCTCTCCTACGAGGACGTGCGCCGGAAGTTAAAAGCCAGGGGAAGTATAGCGCGGGGATTGCGGGAAATCCCGCTGGATGCCATCGTCGGGAGTGTGGGACGCTACGACGACTTCACCCGTAGCTTCATGCCCCGCAAAGATAGCGATCGAGACCGGTGGGCGAGGGTCAAGATGGCCGTTACCAGCTTGAGCGGGTTGCCACCTATCGAAGTCTATCAGGTAGGCGATGTCTACTTTGTACAAGAGGGCAATCACCGCGTGTCGGTTGCTCGACAGCTTGACGCTACTCACATCCAGGCCTACGTGACCGAGGTGCACACCAAAGTACCTATCTCGCCCGATATCCAGCCCGATGATCTGATTTTGAAAGCCGAGTACGCTGACTTTCTGAAGCACACCCGCCTGGACGAGCTCCGCCCAGAAGCTAACCTGGAGGTGACCCTCCCTGGACAGTACCGGGTGCTCGAAGAACACATCGAGGTTCATCGCTACTTCATGGGCTTGGAACAGGAGCGAGATATCCCCTACGAGGAGGCGGTTGGTCACTGGTACGATGAAGTCTATTTGCCGGTGGTGCAGGCCATCCGAGAGCGAAACATATTGCGGGATTTCCCTGGACGAACGGAGACCGATCTCTATACTTGGGTTTCGAGGCAGCGTGCCGAACTGGATGGGGAGTTTGGAGGGAGGATCAGACCCGAAGAGGCCGCCACCGACCTGGCTACCCAGTTCAGTCCCAGGCCGCAGCGCGTCGTGGCCCGCGTAGGCGGGAAGGTGCTGGAGGCCGTGACGGCCGGCGAGTTCGAGGCCGGCCCTCCGCCGGGACAATGGCGGCGAGAACAGTTGGCCGCTCGCCAGGATGATCGCCTGTTTGCCGATATCCTGGTGTCCATCAGCGGCGAAGAGACCGGCTGGGATGCCCTGGAGCAGGCGTTGGAGGTGGCTCGGCGCGAGGAAGGGCAGTTGCATGGTATCCACGTGGTGCCTTCAGAGGCCCAAAAAGACAGTGAGAAGACACAGAGCCTACAGGCCGAGTTTGATCGGCGTTGCCAGGCCGCCGGCGTTCCAGGGGAACTGGCTATCGAAGTCGGAGAAGTGCCGCGCAAGCTGTGCGCCCGGGTTCGATGGGCCGACCTGATCGTTTTGCGTCTTACCCATCCCCCTGCACCCCAGCCGGTCGCCCGACTTGGCTCAGGATTCCGAATCATTATACAACGCTGCCCCACCTCGGTTTTGGTAGTGCAGGGAGCTTTGTCCCCTCTGGATCGTATGCTGTTGGCCTACAACGGCAGCCCCAAAGCGGACGAAGCGCTCTTCGTAGCCACCTACCTGTCGGGGCGGTGGAATATCCCCCTGGTGGTGGTGACCGTGATAGAAATGGGCCGCACCACGTCGGAAACGCTGACACGTGCCCAACAATACCTGGAAAGGCACGGAGCACAGGCCACTTTCGTGAAAGAGAGCGGCTCAGCCGCCGAGACAATCCTGACAGTGGCCGAAGAGCACGACACCGCCCTGATCATCATGGGAGGCTATGGACTCAGCCCGGTGCTGGAGGTCGTGCTCGGTAGCACCGTGGATCAGGTGCTGCGGGCCACTCGGCGGCCAATATTGATCTGCCGGTAGGATGAGTTTTTCACCATCAAAAATATATCTCGGCCATGGCGGCCCACTTGAACCAGAGGCTATCATCAAGCGATTTTCCAAAGACATCGATTTGTGAGAGATATGAAAGCTCAACTTCCCTTGATACTGACCGTCGCCGATCTGGCATATAGCGGCGACGAAGATGTTGTTAAACTGATGGGCCTCATGTTGGACAGGGAGGGGCCCAAAGCAGATTTGCAGGTTGTGCCTGTAACAGAGGTTGTGGAAGCGGCGCGAGACCTGAACCCCGCGCTTATCATTGTCGGGCATCGTCCCTTATCAGCAGAGTCGCCAGACGTTTGGGGCACAAGTATTATCAAGGCCCTCAAAGCCGATCCGCAAACGCGCCGTATTCCCGTCCTTTTGCTTGAGGCATTGTGGAACATCGAGCAAGTGGCCCAAGAGTGTGGCGCCGATGCCTATTTGAACCTGCCCACATCCTCTAAAGAGTTTGTAGACACCATAAGCCGATTGATTGATGCCAAAGGAGAATAGTTAAAGATGGATGCCCCGAAACAGGCTTTACAGACAATGGGGTTAATTGTGATCGGGATCATAGGGGCTGTTGTTATCGGGGTCCTTATTTTAGTTGTGGGTGTGCAATTGGCTTCCTCTCGTTGTCCTGTACTCGTAATTGAAGGACCCGCAAACGCCAATGGAAGGACGGCCTCCACTTCAAATACCTGGTCAGAGCTTCAAAAGCAATGGACGGAGGAAGAACCAACAACTAATGACATCGGTGAACTATGCTCCCGTGACAGGAACAATCGGGTTCAGGTATTTTTAGGCTGGTCGCCTGGCAGCAACCGCCTGGCAGATAAGGGGCGGATGTACCGCGGCCAGGCGGTGCAACTGATCCAGGCTAATCCAGGAGAACCGGCCATTGTTGTGCCGTGGTAACTAAAGCGAGTAATTTTTGAACCGCCGATGAACACAGATAAAAAAAATAGAATATTCGCGTTTATCGGCGTTTATCTGCGGTTATATCTTAGAAAGGCAACATAAGTGAACCCAGACACACGTAGAGCAGAATTGGACAAAATCACCGAGAAGATCATCGGCTGCTCTTACACTGTAAGCAACATACTGGGCTGTGGCTTCCTGGAAAAAGTCTACGAGAATGCCCTTGCACGTGAGTTACGCAAAGCGGGGCTCAAGGTAGCGCAGCAACACGGCATACAGGTTCACTACGATGGCATTTTGGTTGGCGAATTTGCAGCGGACTTGTTGGTGGAAGAGCGTGTCCTTGTAGAACTCAAAGCAGTCAAGGCCCTGGACGATATTCACATGGCGCAATGCTTGAATTACCTGAAGGCTACCGATTTGCAGATTCGTCTGCTGATTAATTTCGGCAAGCCCAGAGTCGAGGTCAAGCGTATCGCCCACAATTTCTGAATCAAACCGCCGATACACGCCGATGAACGCGGATCAATTAAACATCTGTGTCCATCTGTGTCCATCGGCGGTTAAAAATCGGGTGTCCGAAACATGGAAGATGTATAATAAACTATAAATCAACCAAGGAGAAGAATTTGCAATGAAATCTGTCGTTTGTAAAGCCACCGGCCAAACCGAGGTGGAAGAGGTGCCCGTGCCGGCCATCGGGCCGGGGGAAATGCTGATCAAGGTCTGGGGCTGCGGCCTGTGTAGCTCCGATGTCATGAAAGTGTTCAGCCCCGAGGTGCCCAAGCCGGTGCAACTGGGCCACGAAGTGTCCGGGGAAATAGCCGAAATAGGAGAAGGAGTGCAGGGCTGGAGCGTCGGCGAGCGGGTGGGCGTTTCTCACCACGTGCCCTGTTTCACCTGCCAATACTGCAAGCACGGCAACCACTCCATGTGCCGCCAGTTCAAGGCCACCAACTTCCAGCCAGGCGGCTTCTCTGAGTACATACGCCTGTCAGCCCTCCACGTCCAGCACAACACCATCCGCCTGCCGGACGCGGTGAGCGACCTGGAAGGCACTTTCACCGAGCCGCTGGCCTGCTGTATCCGGGGCGTAAAGAGGGGCAATCCTCTCATCGGCGATACCGTGGTGGTGATGGGGGTGGGGGTGATGGGGCTCATGATCCTCCAGCTCCTCCGTCTGCGCGGCGCTCCCAGCGTGGCGGTGGACCTGCGGGACGACCGCCTGGCCCTGGCCGCCGAAGTGGGGGCCACCTACACCGTCAATCCCCAGAAAGACGACCTGGCGGGCCTGGTACGGGAGCTTTCGGAGGGGCGGGGCTGTGATGTGGTGTATTTGACCGTTACCCCGCCGGGCCTCTTCGAGCAGACCCTTGAATACGTGCGGGACGGGGGAACGATCCTTATCTTCGGCACCAAGGTGGAGCGGCCTACCATCTCGGCCAAACCCTGGACCCTTTTCAGCCGGGAGATCACCCTCACCACCAGTTACTCCCCTTCGTCAATAGAGCTTCAGGAGGCCATTGACCTGATACGTCAGGGGGCAGTCAAGGTCGAGCCCCTGGTGAGCCATCAACTGCCCTTCGAATCCTTCGACCAGGCTCTCAAGCTGTCCAAGGAGCAGATCGGCCTGAAAATCGTGGTCAGGCCGGCTGGCCCCTGAATACGAAGCCAGTCCAGTTCTGCGCCACAGAAAAATGCCAGGCATCTGCCAGGTGCCTGGCACTTCTACTCTGAGTTCTCCGTATCCTCTGTGGCTTGAACTATCTGCGGCCCCCAGACAGGATACCAATCATCGACCTCATTTTCGGTCAGGCGGGTGGGGTTCGAGCCGTCGGCCTTCATTATGTAAACTTCAGCCGCGCCATCACGGTCGGATTGGAAAGCGATGTAATGGCCGTCGGGTGACCAGACGGGATTGGTGTCCGAAGATGGCTCATCGGTCAGGCGGGTGGGGTTCGAGCCGTCGGCTTCCATGACGTAGATCTCCATATTGCCGTCCCTGTTGGAAGTGAAAGCGATGCGGCCATCAGGCGCCCAGGCGGGAGTCGCCTCGTAGGTGGGATCACTGGCGTTAAGGTTGATCGGGTTCGAACCATCGGCCTCCATGACGTAGATGTCGGCGTCGCCCGCCCGAGTGGAAACAAAGGCGATACGCGTGTTGTCTGGCGACCAGGCGGGATCGAGATCGTGGGCCGGATCGTCGGTCAGGCGGGTCGGCTTCGAGCCGTCGGCCTCCATGACGTAAATCTCGGTCTGTCCGTCGCGGTCGGAGACGAAAGCGAAGCGCGTTCCATCGGGCGACCAGGCCGGCGCCCAGTTCCGGCCCGCTCCCTCGGTCAGACAGGTCAGCTCAGCACCATTCGCTCCCATGACGTAAATCTGGTCTTCCCCGCTGCGGTTGGAGACGAAGGCCAGACGATGGCCGTCAGGCGACCAGGCAGGTTGCCAATCCTCGGCCTGGTCTTCGGTCAGGCGGATAGGCTCGGAGTTAGCGGCCTCTTCGTCAGCCTCCAGGACACAGATTTCCAAATTGCCCTCCACCTTCGAGGCGAAAGCGATACGCCCACTGATCCCGACCGAAGCCGCTGCCTCTCCCAACAGGCTATCATCCGACGTTACAGCTTCATTTATCTTCGAAGCGAACGCGATGAGCATCCTGATCCCAGTCGAAGCCGCTGCCTCTCCTGATGGACCTACTACTAACGGTTTAACATCCGGTACTACGATTTCACGTGGGTTGTTATCTAGAATCACTTCCGCCGTAGCTTTTGATGGATTATCACCCGCTACGGTAGTTTCGCCCGGCTTGTTATCTGGAGCCACCCGCGACGGATTATCCTCCGGTATTGTAGCTTCCTTGGGGCTGTTATCCAGAGCCACCGCCTCCGACGGGTTATCCTCCGGTATCACAGCATCGTTCAGGCTGCTATCCAGAGCCACCTCCCGTCCTCCCACCTCGATGGCCATGGTGGTGGGCACCAGTTGAATCCAGGAGTTGCCTGGTTTGAGGGGGATAGGGTGCCCTTTCCTGTCAAGGTAGCGGGTCATCTCCTTTCGTTTCTCTCTTCGCCACAGTCCCTTGATCATCACCCCATCGCGAAAGATTTCGGCCTGGCCCTGGCCGGTCAGAATGATGCGGATGGAGGTCGAACCCAGGCTATCCTCGACGATTTCGGTGCCCAGATGGGGGACGTGCTGAACGATGACGTTGGCAACACTCAGTTGCTTCCGGCTCCTGCCGTCCACGTGAGGCTGGCCCTGGACGAAACGCAGATAACGGCCGCTGGCAGGGTCGTAACGATAGCTGACGGAACTATTGCCCCCATAGGGGATGCTGATCTCCCTGGCCGATCTCCCCGACGGCACCTCCGGGGAGAAAACGAAGCCGCCCAGAGGCACAGCCTGTTCTAAGCCGTGCTCTTGCATGTAGGTGCGCACAAGCTCGGCGCTGGTGAAGAGACGCCCCCGCCAATCGTAGCCTTCGCGGTAGTAATAGGGCGTGCGGGTGTAAAATTCGTCCAGATCGACGATATCCGTCTGAGAGATGGCCCAGCGGATGTAATCGCTGGCCCCGGAGTGGACCAGGCCGGCGTCGAATTGGGGAGTAAGTTCCAGATTAACCAGCCGGGCGCTACGCACCGGCCCGATGGCCTGCGGGTCCTGGCTGAGAAATACGGCGGTGAAACGAGTTACCCAGTACCCTTCCATCATCTCCTCATAGACCAGATCAGCCTGCCCCAGCCCGGTTTGGGGCCGGATTTGGGGATCGTTGCCGATGCGGACGTTCAGCGGCCTGCGTTGCAGCACAGCCGGATCATCGACGGGTAGCCCCGTGAGAGGATTTACATTCTGGACGGTGGCAGGCGTGGCCTCCGGGTTCAGACTCTCTTCCTCACCCAAAGGTGCTCCAAAGATGGGGATGGTCGTCGTCGCCAGGACAACAACGATCGTGATCCAGAAGACGCCGGGGAAGACGCCTTTTTTTATCATCTTTCCTTCCTCACAGAAACGCATAGGGAAATTTTAACACCAAATGGCCGGGGTGTCAAAGTAAAAACGGGCCGCCGGGGGCCCGCTTTATCTTTTTTCCGCTCTCCCGCTAGGCAAAGAGGTTATTGGCCGTGCGCCCCAGCATCTCCACGCCCCGCACCTCAGTGTCGAACAGGGGCACGATAGCCCGCACGTTGGGGAAAATATGCCATATCTCTTCCATGTACTCGGCCTGCATCTTGACGCGATTTCTGACAAAATCCGGCGCGTCCTCACCCACCGTTTCCTGGTCGATGAGCATGTTGACCACCACCCCGCCCACAGGGATACCGAACTCCTCGAACCAGTTGATGAAGCGGGTGATGACCGCGATAGGCAAGGCCTCGGGCAGAGTGACGAAGAAAAAGGCCGTTTTCTGCTCGTCGGTCAGGAGCTCCTTGGCGTGTCCCATGCGCTCACGGAGGGACAGGAGATATTCCATGAGCGGGTCTTTTTCCTCTTTCTTTCTGCTGTAGGAGAGGAGTTCGCGCAGAGATTTGGCCTCCTCGCGGCTCTGCACCATTTTGTTCACCCACATGGAATAGACGCTGGACATACCCAGCAGCCGGCGAGCGTTGGCTGTGGGCGCGGTGTCAAACACATAGGTCTCGTACCGGTCCTCAAACATGATGTCGATCATGTTCTCGAACATGGCCGATTCCTCAAAAGCAGGGTTCATGGTGGCCGACTCGACGAATTCATCGGCTTTGGCCTTGATCTCGGCAAACTTGAGGAACCATTCGATTTTCTCCCGAATCTCCTGTTTGGACCTCTCGATGGTGTCTTTGGTGTCGATCTCATAGGCGTAGAAATTTTGCTCGTCGCCTACCGAGGTGGGAGTACCAAACACATCCTGATCCAGGAGACTGGTCAGGCTATGCACAGGGTTAGTAGAGGCCAGGAGGGTTCTGCGGCCCTGTCTGGCAAACCACAAGGCCGCCGCCCCGGCCATAACCGTCTTGCCCACGCCGCCCTTGCCCCCGAAGAAGACGTATTTCATCTGGGGGTGTTCAGCCAGGAATTGTCGCGTGTTCTTCTCAATCATAAACATTTACCTCCGTCTCAGCCGAACATGGCCTCGGCCATCCGCTCGATCATGGACAGGCCGGTAATATCACGCTCGAACTCAGGAATGTAGGCCAGGATATCCTCCTCCCTGAAAACCTCCTTAATTCTCTTCAGGTAGCCTTCCTGCATCTCCAGGCGATGGCGCAGGTAGTCAGGGATACTCTGCTCGGCCAGTTCGGCCGGGATCACGCGGTTGACGATGTAGCCGGAGAGAGGCACCTGGTACTTGGCGAAGAGCCCGGCCGCCTTCTGGGTGTCGAGGATGATCATCTCTTCCGGGATGATGACGAAGAAAAAGGCCGTCTTTTCCTTGTCGGTCAGGATGCTGGACGAGGTATTGATGCGGTACTTGATGTACTGAAGCTCCTTGAGGATTTGATCCTCTTCGTATTCCCGGTCCCGCTGCATAATCTTGGCCACCTGATCGTACTCGGCCATCTCCTCCCGCAAAGCGGTGATCTTGCCTATCCACTCATCATAGACGCTGGCCATGCTCAAATAGTAGAGAGCATGGCCCAAAGGCACCAGATCGTAGATGTAGTAATCGTACTCCCCGCCGACCACGATATCTACCACCTCATCGAAGATGGCGCTTTCCTCCATAGCAGGTTCGGCAGCCGCGGCCTGGATGTAATTCTCGATCTCTTCGGGCACCTCTTCCAGGCCATACATATCCAGGATTTTCTGGCGTATCTCGTCCTGGTACTCCTTGATGCGCTTGTCGGCGTCGATCTCTTGGGCATAGAGATTGGGTATGATCTCCACCGCTCCTTTACCGAAAATGTCCTGCTGAAAAATGTCAGACAGGGAGGCCTGCGGGTCAACGGAAAAAACCAGGACCTTATAGCCTTTTTTAGCCAGGTAATAGGCGGCCGCCGCCGAAAAAGTGGTTTTGCCCAGTCCTCCCTTACCACCGAACATAATGTAACGTCGGTCGGGATATTTGGTAAAAATATCTGCCAGTGAAATGATTATCACCCCCTTAGATTTAGGTTGTTGGGTAGCTAGAGGTTATTGAGCTGTCAGGCTAAGGCGTCGGTCAGGTCTCGTTCGCGGAGCATACGTCGCTTCCAGGTCGAAATCTGGGGCACAACGTAGGGCAAAAGCCGCAAAGAGTAATAAGGCGGCAGGATGGGAACTCCCAACAGGTCGCCCATCGTGATCAGAATAAATAGATGCTCCATGCTGCCTCGCGTTTTCAGCGCAAAGCGGGCCATGTCGTGCCCGGCCATGCCGTATAGAAAGCCTTTGGCCGCATCCAAAAAACCGGATAACCCTTGTCTTTCTTCTTCTGACATTGTTCCTTTACCCCTTCCGTTAATGATTCCAGTCCAATTTTTTATTGGGTCTGATTCTTATACTGAGAAGTGTCTGCTATATACACCAGGATATTATGACGTTTTGGTGCTCCACCCAGCTACACGTTGCGGACTCCCATGGCCTCAGCCTGCGGGCACTTGTGCTTCGCGTGGCAGTGCACACACGCTATTTTAGTGAAGATCACAAAGAAACGGAACAGAAGCAATCCCACCACGGCCAGTAATATGGCCAGCAGCAAGAAAGAGAAGTTCAGGATTAATGCAGGGATCATGGCGATGAGAGGAACAACCAGGGCAGCCACATACAGGTTGTTATTGCAGAATAGGCCCTGAGCACGTCCTGGAAAGTCTTTTGGGTCTCCTTCCTCTGCGATCTTCTTCGAGATCACGTTCAAGCCTGATATGCAAAGGGAGCCCTTCATCCTGTAATAAACGCAGTGGGGGCAGACCACGAGCGGCATCATCACGTACATCTCTACGAAGGAGAACGCAAGATATAGAGCACCGAACAGGTAGCCTGCCCATGAAGAAAAGTTGTAGCCCAGGATTATGCCGATTCCGCCGAGCAGAAAATGGAGAATCGTGGCCCCGTTGTAAATTAGAAGGCTGGATAATGGATACCTCGTGTAGAGCTTAGCCTTCGCCCTCGATGTTTTCTTATCTCCCTTCACATTTGTTTAGCCTCGTCCTTTTAGAGCTTGAGCCACTCGAACGCGAAAAGCGCACCCTGAACAATAGGCGTTGAGTACGCGCTCTGCTCCAATGTCAGGAATATGCCGTCAATGTGATCCGCTGCGACTCGATATTCTCTAGCATGTTCTTCTGACCAGAAGAATACGGAATTCCGTCAGTAGGCGTCGATGATGTTCGGTTCAGTAAATGTGTTCCAGTCTATCTGAGGTTCAAAAACCAGAGGCTGGGCTCCCTCTTCATCAACGCGATACCTTAACTCGCTATCCACCGTAATGTGTATCGGCTGATCACAGTGCGCGCATTCTGTCCTTATTACTACCGACACATCTTCCTGTCTTAATCGCCCTTGCACGAAGGGTGTTGCTATCGCATCCTGCGCTCAGGCTCCATACAGCCGCTCGCCTGTACTGAATGTTAAATGATGCGACGTAGGTTCAACGGTAACAGGATATGCCCAAGACACTGCTCCTTGTTCATTTCGAACCAGAAACAAGAGATTCGCCTCCAGCTCATCAAGAATAGCATCTACCCGAGCAAGAGGCAAATTCAATTCCTCTGCAATAAACTCTGCCGCTATAGGTTTTCCAGTACGCGGGAGCTCTCTGACAACGAAATAGCGTACAAGGTGATGTTCCTCTGACATAAAACTGAGTCTGGTTCTACTATGCTGTGGAGCTTGGGATAGATGCTTTTCCCATTCCTTACGAGGAATCTTAAAAATTTGGCGTCCTCGCCCCAATAGTATAGTTTCACTCATAAAATCAATCCTTTCGCTGGTTCTATCCGAGTTCCTGATCAAATAAATCGGTCAGGTCCTTCTCACGCAGCATACTGCGTCGCCAGGTGTCGAGATGAGGCACGACGTAAGGGATCAGTCTCATCGAGTAGAAAGGGGGTAAAACAGGCACCCCTAATAGATCGCCGAAAACGATGAGGATGAAAACGCGCTCCAACTGGCCGCGCTCCTTCTGGAGGTCGCGCACCATCTCATAAATGGTCATGCCGTAGAGGATCTCGCCGAGGGCATGACCAAACTCTCTGACGGTTTGGCTCCACCTCTCCGCAAAGCCCTGCAAAGAGCCTTTCACCAGCCTTCTCGCTTCAAAACTCCCTCAAAGGCAACCTGGGCTATTATACCAGACGTATTCACAAGGCCCAAAAACCCTTCAGCCTCACCGCACGCATTATACTCGAAAATGCGAAATCACGCAAGCAGGAAAGTTTGATGTTAGGCTTGAGATGTGATAAAATCGCATTGTAACCAACATGGGCGCTTATCATCACAAAGGACCCGAAGGTTTTATACCCTAATGGGCACATTATACGTGGTAGGCACTCCTATCGGCAATCTGGAGGATATCAGCCTGCGGGCTTTGCGGGTTTTGAAAGAAGTAGCCCTCATCGCCGCCGAAGACACGCGCCATACGCGACTGCTCCTGACTCGCTACGACATCAACACCCCACTGATCAGCTATTACGAACACAATAAGTTGACCAGATTGGATTATATCCTGGCCACCCTGAAAGACAGGGACAAAGATGTGGCCCTGGTATCCGATGCGGGCATGCCGGGTTTATCCGACCCTGGCTACGAATTGATCCGGGCCGCCCTCGAGCAAGAGGTGCCGGTGGTGCCCATCCCCGGCCCTTCGGCTCTGATCACAGCCTTGGTCATCTCCGGCCTGCCTGCCGATAGCTTCTTGTATCTGGGTTTTTTGCCCCGGCGTAAGGCCGCCCGGCGGCGACTCCTGGCCTCGGTGGCCGAAGAACGGCGCACTCTGGTCGCCTTTGAAGCGCCTCACCGGCTGCTCAGGGGCCTGGCCGACGTGTTAGACGTTCTGGGCGACCGTCGGCTGGCTGCCGCCAGGGAGTTGACCAAACTCCACGAGGAGGTGTGGCGGGGCACGGTGAGCCAGGCTCTCGCCCACTTCTCGGAGCATAAACCTCGCGGCGAGTTCACCCTGGTGATCGAGGGGGCGGCGGAAAGAGAACCCTGGGACGAGGCACGGGTCCGAGAGGCGGTGGGCAGATTGCTGGCCGAAGGGCTCGGGCATAAGGAGGCGGCCCGACAGGTGGCCCAGGCCGCGGGCTGGCCGGGCAGGGAGGTTTACCGCATCGCCTTTGAAGAAATGGAAGAATCGGGTTGAAGAGGCTGGTTACTCATCACTGGGGCCTCTGTTCGTTTTAGTGGTCACGCTCCTTTATTGCCCGGTCGATCTGGCGCTGAGTTTCGCGTTTGGCGATGGCCTCACGTTTATCGTAGAGCTTTTTGCCTCTGACCAGGGCGATCTCCACCTTGGCCAGGTTATTCTTGAGGTAAAGGCGTAGAGGGACAATGGTATAACCCTTGGCCTGTACCTTGGCCGCCAGACGTTCGATCTGGCGGCGGTGCATGAGCAGCTTGCGGTCACGGCGCGGTTCGTGGTTCTGGTGACTGGCCTGCGCGTAAGGAGCGACGTAAGTGCCTATCAGCCATAGCTCGCCGCCTTTGAGCTGGGCGTAGCTATCACGCAGACTGACACGACCGGCTCGGATGGATTTGATCTCCGAGCCGGTCAGGACGAGGCCCGCCTCGTGGGTTTCCTCGACGTGATAGTCGTGGTAAGCTTTGCGGTTGGTGGAGATAACTTTCATAGGTAGAAAATTCAGGATCGCAGGTAGAGAGGAGCTATAATGAATGACTCTTTCTCTTCTTGCGTCTTCAGGTATTCGATGGCCCGTTCCAGTTGGGGGTCCTGGCCGGCTTCAAAGTCTCGCTCAGTGAATTCCACCTCGATGTCCGGGGTGAGGCCCTGGCCCTGAAGTTCCGTGCCGTTGGGAGTGAACCAGTGGGCTACGGTGATGCGCATTTCGGAACCGTCGCTCAGGGTGTGTGGAAGCTGCACTGAACCCTTGCCAAAGGTTTCCTGGCCGATCAGGATGGCCCGTCCTCTATCCCGCAGGGCCCCGGCCACGATCTCGGAGGCGCTGGCCGTGCCCCCGTTGACCAGCACCACCATAGGGATATCCAGAGCCAGCCCGCCACGTTGGGCGGTAAATTCTATCTCCTTCCCATCTCTGTCTCTCTCGACCAGTATTATCCCCTCACCGATGAATTGACTGGCCACCTCAACGGCTATGTGGAGATAACCACCGCGGTTGTTGCGCAGGTCGAATATCAGAGCTTGGGGCTTATTTTTCAGGGTCTCTTCCAGGGCCTCTTTGAGCTTATCTGTGGCCTGGATGTTGAAATCGGTCAGCCTGATGTAAGCAATTGCGTCGTCCTCCAGCATTTTCGCTTCGATGATGGGAATGTCCACTTTCTGGCGCACTACCGAGATCTCAAAGGGTTCGGGCACTCCCTCGCGCTGGATGAGCAGCCGCACAGTGGTGCCTTCCGGCCCCCGGATAAGGGATATAGCTTCCAGGATATTCATGTTTTCGATAGGGGTATCGTCCACTTGAAGGATGATATCGCCCGGCTTGAGGCCAGCTTTGGCCGCCGCCTGACCCTCAAAGGGATGGATCACGATCAAAAAGCCATTGTTGTCCATCCGCACGGTGGTGCCTATGCCCTCAAAGCTGCCACTGGTATCGCTTTTGAGGATAGCGGCGTGTTGAGGATCGATGAAGACGGTATGCTCATCACCGAGGGCGCGGATTACCCCCCGGATGGCGCCGTAGGTCATCTGCTCGGCGTCGGGTAATTCCCCGTAAAATGTATGCTCCAGGGCATCCCACGCCTCCCAGAAGAGCTCAAACTGCTCGTCCACATTGGCAGGAGGCTCAGGGGCAGGCGGATACTGGGCCGAAACGGCAATAGCAGAGCTCGGTCCGATAGGGGCAAAGATGCCTCCCATCCCAAACCCGATCAGGAAGGTCGAGACGACCACTATGGTCACCAGGACCATCATGGTGACTGCTCTCATAAAACCTTTCGTTAGCTCAATCATCTGACTTCATCCTCTCTTCAATATTTCCTTCGCATCTTCGCGACCCGGCGGTTAGTCTGCTCATAGCCCTCGTCCCCGAGGGCGGGCCAAACAAGCTGTTTCGCCCCCGAGACGGGGGACTGGAGCTTTTCTGAAGAAACCCGCTCTCCTGCCTGAAATCCTGGACAGACCCTATCGGAGGTTGGGCGACTCCTGAACGGTTTTGAGGTAGTCCAGAGCGCGGTTCAACTGGGTATCCTGGTCGCTATCCTGCTCTTCTGCCCCTGGTAGCGACACCTCGATATCGGGGGAGAGGCCATTGCCGCTGATCTGGTGATGGTCGGGAGTCAGCCAGTGAGCGACGGTGACGTGCAGGCTGGAGCCATCGCTCAGGTCCCGGACGTATTGGACTGAACCTTTACCAAAAGTGCGTTCACCTATCAGAATAGCCCGTTCGTTGTCCTGAAGGGCTCCGGCTACGATCTCCGAAGCGCTGGCCGTGCCTCCGTTGACCAGCACCGCCATAGGGATATCCAGCGCCACCCCACCGCTTTGGGCGGAATAGGTTTTTTCCGGGCTTTCTTTGTGTTGCTCGTAAAGAATAACGCTGTCCTGTACGAACTGGCTGGCCACTTCAACGGCTATGTCCAGAAGGCCGCCGGGATTGTGGCGCAGATCGAGGATCAGCTTTTTCGCTCCCTGCCCTTTAAGTTCGCGGATGGCATCTTTCAATTCTTCGGTGGTACGCTCCCCGAAGAGAGAGATGTGGACATAGCCAACGTCGTCCTCCAGCATCTCCCAGGTCACGGTGGGCATTTCGATCTTCTCGCGGATGATCTCGACCACGACGGGCTCCCTTTGACCGGCGCGGGAGAGAGTCAGGGTCACCGGTTCGCCGATGGGCCCCCGAATGAGGGCCAGCACATCGTCCAGGCTCGTCTCAGGGGTGATCTCGGTATCGTCAATCTTCACCACCACATCGCCATCCTGCACCCCGGCCCGCATGGCTGGCGAGTCTTCCATCGGGGTGAGAAAGATCGAGCCATCCTCTTGCACCCGCACCCAGGCCCCAATGCCTCCAAAGCTACCTTGCAGATCCTCTCTTTCCCGTTGGCGGGGCTGCGGTTCGACAAAGGTGGTATGAGGATCGTTCAGGGTGCTGAGCACCCCCCGGATGGCCGCATAGGTCATCTGCTGGGCGTCGGGCAATTCACCAAAAAAATCGTGCTCCAGAAAGTGCCATGCTTCCCAGAACACTCCGAAATACTCCTCCACGTCTACGTCGGGAGTGTTTTGGACAAACCACCGACTGGCCACCCGGCTCACCAGGCCCGAACTATGTAGATATGAAGCCGTGCCAAAGCCCGCCAGGTACGAGACGGATATAACGCCCAAAATAAACATGGCCACTATCATGATCTTGAAAAGAATTCGCATACAACTGTCCTCTTTTTTATTTGTTTTTGGGTGTAGCTCTGCGGCTACACGAAGCCCCAACCGAAAGCAACCTCTCCGGTTGATTTGACATTTGTAATTATTTTAGCATCAGAGCAAAGAAAAAGCAAACACGGATTAACGAATTAGAAAACGGATTTAACGGATACGACGCGGTTAATCCGTTAAATCCGTTCCAGAATCCGCTGACCGTTATGGTATAGTTATGTAAAGTAGTCAAGCGAGATACCGGGCACTTATACCCGTTTTACTCAAACGTGCAGATAGCGTCGGGCCGCTTGATGCGCAGGGCCAGAATTTCCATCAAGCGGAAAGTGTGATCCATGTTTTCCGGCCCGAGGTAGGCGGTGATGAGGTCCTGGGCCACGACCAGATCAAAATTCTGCGCCCCCTGGGAAACGACCACTCCCTGGTTTTCGGCCAGCACCGGCGAGCGGAACAAACCACCCTCGGCCACGTCCTCGATCAGCTTGCTCTCCAACCTCCCTATGTCTTTGGCGACGCGCTGGGTTTTGGCATACAGGGCAGGACTGAGCACCACGGCGAAGGGCTCGTAGAAACCAGCGGCCACCAGCGCCTCGGTGGCGGCCACGACGTTGGCGAAAGCCTGGCCCGGCTTGCCCCAATCGCCCAGGGGCACGGTATTCTTACCCTCGGCGTTCAGCAACCCCTCGTAGCCGTGTTCGGGATGGCCGTGGAAAATCAACTTGTCCTCGCGGGAGGCGCAGGCGGTGCTGGCGGCCGCGGCTGGCCCAAGCTCCAGCGGCAACCCCATCTTACGGCTGATCTCGATATCGCGCCACGACAGGCGGAAATCCTGGTGGATGAGGGGCA
>CAZYHC010000055.1:0-32150 GCA_964646625.1 uncultured Anaerolineales bacterium | reverse complement strand
TGACCATCACCGACAGCACCCTCTCCGGCAACCAGGCAAACCAACACGGCGGCGGCATCTACACCAGCGGCGGCATAGTGACCGTCACCAACAGCACCCTCTCCGACAACACGGCAAACCAACACGGCGGCGGCACCTACAACCTCGGCGGCACAGTGAACATCGCCAACAGCACCATCTCCGACAACCAGGCAGACGAACACGGCGGCGGCATCTGCCACTGGAGCGGCACGACCAACCTGGACAACGTGACGATTACCGGCAACACTGCCGATAACGACAACAACGGCAGCGGCAACGCCGGGGGAATCCTCGCGTTTGTCGGTACGGCCAACTTCAGGAACACCATCGTCGCCGGCAACAGCGACGACACTCCCAGTCCTGGGACGCAACTTCCTGACTGTGTGGGCATCACCTCCCAGGACTACAACCTGGTAGGGGACGACACGGGCTGTATCATCGTCCCGCAAGCGAACGATCAGATAGGCACCGGCGGCAGCCCCATTGACCCCCTGCTGGGCCCACTGGCCGACAACGGCGGCTCGACGCAAACACACGCCCTCCAACCCGGCAGCCCGGCCATTGATGAGGGCCATTGCACCGATAGCTTTGGCAGCACGGTCACCACCGACCAGCGCGGCGTGGCCCGACCGCAAGGTGCCACTTGCGACGTCGGGGCTTATGAGGCGCAGCCCAACCTGTCCATTGGCAAGACGGTGACGCCCACGACCGACGTCACCTATCACAGCACGGTGACCTACACCGTCGTGCTGAGCAACAGCGGCGTAGGTCACGGCACCGGCACCATGATGACCGACACGCTGCCCATCCAGGTTGACTTTGCCAGGTGGGTGGCGCAGCCGACCAATGCCAACCAGGCCAACGACCGAATCACCTGGAATGGGACGGTCACGGCCAGTACAGCTATCACCTTCGCCTTCGTGGTCACGTACACTGGCGGCTACGGCAACGTGGTGACCAACACGGTGGAGTATAGCCACACCATCGGCAGCGGCAGCGACGATGCCACATTCACTGCCATCCCCCCCAGCTACCTGCCCGTCATCCAGAAGAACAACGTCATCACGCCGTAGGGAGCATTTTGGGTAGGTGCCTGGCACTTTGGAAGTGCCAGGCACCTCAAGTAGTTTACAAAACTATAACCTCAACTACGAGGAGGTGATTAAATAAGCAGATACTTACTGACGTTTACAATGCAGCTTGCGATGAAACGAACTATGCCAATTAAATTATAGGAGGGATAGAAAAATGCACAAGAACACAGACCAAAACATCCAGACGGCCCCACGGTGGGCCAGAGCAGTTTTCGCTAAAGGAGTGCGTCTACTTCTCAGCGCGGCGCTGCTGGCAGTGCTGACCAATGTGGGCGTCCTGCCCGTGCCGGTGGCCCAGGCAGCGACCATAAACGTAAACACCACCAACGACATCGTGGGCGATGACGGCGTTTGTAGTCTGCGGGAAGCCATCACCGCGGCCAATACCAACACCGCCTCTGGCGCCACCTCTGGCGAATGTCCCGCGGGCAGTGCTGCCCCCACCACCGACATCATCAACCTTCCTGCCGGCACCTACACCCTGACCGGGGCAGCGGGCGACGACGCCAACAACAGTGGCGACCTGGACATCGCAGCAGGCGGCGACCTGACCATCAACGGCGCGGGCGCGGGCAGCACCATCATTGACGGCAATGGCGGCGTGACGAATGACCGTGTGCTCGACATCTTCGTTGGTATCACCGTCAACATCTCCGGAGTGACCATTCAGAACGGCGACGTAGCCAATATCGGCGGCGGCATCTTCATCGTCATCAGCACATTGAACATCGCCAACAGCACTATCTCCGGCAACCAGGCAACCAGCGGCGGCGGCATCTTCATCGATGCGAGCACAGTGAACATCACCAACAGCACCCTCTCCGGCAACACGGCAACCGGCGGCCTCGGCAGCGGCGGCGGCATCTACAACGGCGCCGGCATATTGAACATCGCCAACAGCACCCTCTCCGGCAACCAGGCAGACGACGACGGCGGCGGCGTCTACAACACCGGCACGATCACCCTGGACAACGTGACGATTACCGGCAACACCGCCGATAACGACACCAACGGCAGCGGCAACGGCGGGGGAGTCCACTGCGCTATCACTACGGTCAACCTCAGGAACACCATCATCGCCGGGAACACTGACGGCAGTCCTGTAACGAAACATCCTGACTGTTCGGGTGACCTTGTCTCCCACGGCTACAATTTGATTGGGGACGACACCGGCATTGGCGGCGGCGGTACCCCTCCGCAAAATGGCGTCAATGGTGACCAGGTGGGCACGAGCGGCAGCCCCATTGACCCCCTGCTGGGCCCACTGGCCGACAACGGCGGCTCGACGCAGACGCACGCCCTCCAGGCCGGCAGTCCGGCCATTGATGCCGGCAGTTGCACCGACATCGGTAGCAACCCGGTCCTCATCGACCAGCGCGGCGTGGCCCGACCGCAAGGCGCCACTTGCGACGTCGGGGCATACGAGGCGCAGCCCACTCTGTCCATCGGCAAAACGGCCACGCCCACGACCGACGTCGCCTATCACGGCACGGTGACCTACACCGTCGTGCTGAGCAACAGCGGCGCGGGGCACGGCAGCGGCACGGTGCTGACCGACACGTTGCCCGTCGAAGTTGACTTTGCCAGTTGGGTGATTCAGCCAGCCAATGCCAACCAGGCCAACGACCAGATCACCTGGGGTGGCACGGTCACGGCCAGTACAGCCATCACCTTCGCCTTCGTGGTCACGCACACCGGCGACTATGGTGATGTGGTGACCAACACGGCGGAGTACAGGTACACCCCCATCATCAGCGGCAGCGCCGAGGCTACATTCACCGTCCTCCCCGCCAGCTACCTGCCCGTCATCCAGAAGAACAACGTCATCACGCCGTAGGGAGCATTTTAGGTAGGTGCCTGGCACTTCCAAGAGTGCCAGGCACCTCGTATAGTCCCAGGCCAGGCCTTTTGACAGAGATGGAAAAGGACAGTATACTTTAAGCAAATAATGACCAGGAGTAGATCACGACTATGACCGAGGCAATTCGTGACTATAATCCGTGTCTGCCAGACGACCCGCAAAGGGCCAGGCAGTGGGCTGCCTTGCAGGACATCCTGGGGGAGATGGGCCGCGTGGTGGTGGCCTACTCCGGCGGGGTGGACAGCACCCTGCTGCTGAAAGCGGCCCTCGACCGCCTGGGGCCGGAGCGAGTTCTGGCGATCACGGCCACTTCGCCGGTCCAACCGCAGTGGGAACAGGAGGAGGCCATCGCCCTGGCCCGTGAGCTGGGGGTGGAACACCTGCTGGTCGAGAGCAGCGAGTTAGACGATCCTGATTTCGTGGCTAACTCTCCGGATCGCTGTTACTTTTGCAAGAGAGGCCGCTTCAGCGCCTTGACGGATATCGCCCATGAGCGGGGGTTCGCTCACGTGGTCGATGGCTCCAACTCCGACGACCTGGGCGACCACCGGCCGGGTATGCGGGCCGCGGCCGAGTTGAAAGTGCGCAGCCCTCTGATGGAAGCCGGTCTCACCAAGGCCGACATCCGGGCCATCTCCAGGGCGCTGGGCCTGCCCACCTGGGACAAGCCTTCCCTGGCCTGCCTGGCCTCGCGGTTTCCCTATGGCCGGGCCATCACCGCCGAGGAGCTGCGCCAGGTTGACCAGGCCGAAACTTTTCTACGCGACCTGGGTCTGGGGCAACTGCGGGTGCGCCACCACCGCGACACGGCCCGCATCGAGGTCAGGCCGGAGGACTTTCCCGTTTTGTTGTCCAATCGAGAGAAAATCGTGACCCGCCTGCGGGAACTGGGCTACGTCTACGTCACCCTGGACCTGGCCGGTTACCGCAGCGGCAGCCTGAACGAGGTGCTATAGTTTAGCTTATGGATACCGAAAGATTACGTCATCTGCTCCAGGAGGTGCGCCAGGGAACGGTAGAGATAGACGAAGCGCTGACCGCGTTGCGCGATCTACCCTACGAAGATTTGGGCTACGCTCGGCTGGATCACCACCGCCCTTTGCGCCAGGGATACCCCGAAGTGGTTTTTGCCCAGAGTAAGACCGCCGCACAGGTGGCCGAGATCATGGTCCGTCTGGCCCAGCGCAATCCCCTGGCGATGGCTACCCGGGCCGACGAGGAGACTTATCGGGCGGTGGTCGAGGTTCTGCCTGCGGCCCGTTATTATCCCCAGGCCCGCATCATCGCCGTGGGCGAACGAGAGCCGGCAGCCGACGACCGCTACGTCCTGGTGACCAGCGCCGGCACCGCCGACCTGTCCGTGGCCGAAGAGGCGGCGGTGACGGCTGAACTGTTGGGCAGCAGGGTGGAGCGCCTTTACGACGTGGGGGTGGCCGGCGTTCATCGGCTGTTGGCCCACCGCCAGACGTTATCTGAGGCGCGCGTGGCCGTGGTGGTGGCCGGTATGGAGGGGGCGCTGGCCAGCGTGGTAGGCGGCCTGGTGGCCTGCCCGGTTATCGCCGTGCCCACCAGCGTGGGCTACGGGGCCAGCATGGGAGGGCTGGCCGCCCTGCTGGCTATGCTCAACTCCTGCGTGGCGGGTATCGCCGTGGTCAACATCGACAACGGCTTTGGAGCAGGCTGGCTGGCAGCTATGATCAATCGTATGTGAGAGGTGAGGACAGGTAGATGAAGATCGCCTATTTCGACTGTGTCTCCGGCATCAGCGGCAACATGACCCTGGGCGCTATGCTCGACGCCGGACTGGAAATTGAAGAGTTGCGCCGGGAATTGACCAAACTGGGCCTTTCCGGTTACGAGCTCGAGGCCCGAAAAGTGACCAGACAGGGGATATCGGCCACCCTGGTCGATGTCCAGGTCATGGAGGAAGGGGTGGAGCGGCACCTGTCTGACATCGAAGCCATCCTGGAGGCCAGTGCGCTGGACGACGAGGTAAAGGAGGCCAGCAGAAAGGCTTTCGCTCGCCTGGCGGCCGCGGAGGCCAAAATACACCGCACCAGCGTGGAGAACATCCACTTTCACGAAGTGGGCGGCCTGGATGCCATCGTCGATATCGTGGGGGCCTTCGTGGGCCTGCGCTGTCTGGGAGTGCAGAAGGTTTACGCTTCCCCTTTACCTCTAGGCCGAGGCACGGTGGAATGCGCTCACGGCACCCTGCCCCTGCCTGCTCCCGCCACCCTGGAACTGCTCCAGGCCGTGCCTGTCTACGGCCGTGACGTAGAGGCCGAACTGGTTACCCCTACGGGGGCCACCATCATCACCAGCCTGACCGAAGACTTTGGCCCGCTTCCCCCTATGCGGACCGAATCTGTAGGCTACGGGGCGGGGCACAGGGACCTCCCTCTACCCAACGTCCTGCGTCTCATCATCGGTTCGACTGCGAAGCCCCAAAGCGTTCGTTGTGGCGGCTACCAGCAGGAAAAAGCGGTGATGATCGAGGCCAACATCGACGACATGAACCCGGAGTTTTACGACCACGTGATGGGGCGCCTTTTCGCCCTGGGAGCTATGGACGTTTTTCTCACCCCCATCCACATGAAGAAGAATCGGCCGGCCGTCACGCTCAGCGCCCTGCTGGGACAGGAATTGGTGAACGAAGCCCTGGCCGTCATCTTCGAGGAGACTACCACCCTGGGGACCAGACTTTACCAGGTGGATAGAAGAAAGCTGAGCAGGGAACAGGTGATGGTCGAGACCGCTTATGGTCAGGTAGCGGTCAAGATCGGGCGGGCAGGCGGCGAGATCGTGAACATTTCCCCCGAATACGAGGATTGTCGGAGGATCGCCGAACGCCAGGGCATCCCCCTTAAAATGGTGTACGACGAGGTTAAAAAAGCAGCAAGCAGCAAGCAGGTGGGCATGGGTATGTCAGGTAGCTAAGAGGTTAAGGAGAAGAGGCACATTTTGCTCCAGGCAGTAGCCCTGAACCGGCTCATAGCGCAGGAACGGCGGGCCCTGCGCTGAAAGGCGAGGCAGATTGCTTGCTTTTTTGGGCAAGTTAGAATATTATATGGGTAGCAGCCTCTTTGAGCGTCTGCCCTCGAAAGCTGAAGTGGCCATACTGAACCTTGTGGGACTCGGTAGCGCATCAGGATAGACCGAGGCTGAGACCGTAGACACCATCCCTGCCTGCTTCCACCAAGAGCGACGCAAAATTAAAATCTAAAGAAAAGAAAGGAGGATGTATACTGTCAGGTCGTGTCGCTCCGACTATAGTATACAAAGTAAAATCATGAGGATGCGAATCGTATTTCATTTCGTCATCGCCGTTGTCATCGTCGGCATCGGTCTGGGGGCGTTCCCCACCTTCCCCGTTCTGGCTGCCGACCCCCCCAGCCCGCCCGCCACGCCGGTGAAACTGATCTTCATCCACCATTCGTGCGGGGAAAACTGGCTGGCCGACGGCGACGGCGGCCTGGGCATCGCCCTGCGCGACAACAGCTACTTCGTCAGCGACACCTACTACGGCTGGACCGCTGGCGGCGACACCATTGGCGACAACACCGACATCGGCCACTGGTGGGACTGGTTCCGCGGCCTCAACAGCGCTACCTACCTGGGCGCTCTCTACACCGAATACGACCAGATTTCCGCCTACTCCCGCCTGGGCACCGACCCCGGCGGCCAGAACGAGATCATCATGTTCAAGTCCTGCTTCCCCAACTCCCAAATCGGCGGCAACCCCACCGACCCGCCCACCACCGGCGCCAACCCGCTGCGCGGCCAGGACTCCGGTTCGGAGCACATGACTGTGGGCAACGTCAAGGGCATCTACAACGACCTGCTGACCTACTTCGCCACCCGCCAGGACAAGCTGTTTATAGCCGTCGTCGCTCCGCCGCAGATAGCGAGCGCCACCGACGCCACCCAGGCCGCCAACGCCCGCGCCGTAGCCAACTGGCTGGTCAACGACTGGCTGACCGGTTACCCTCACAACAATGTAGCCGTCTTCGACTTCTACAACGTGCTGACCAGCAACGGGGGCGACGAGAACACCAACGACCTGGGCCAGGCGAGCGGCAACCACCACCGCTGGTGGAACGGGGCCATCCAGCACATCCAGACCGTGAACAACAATTACGCAGCCTATGGCAGTGCCGGCGGTACGGACAGCCACCCCACCGCTGCTGGCAACCAGAAGGCCACCAGCGAGTTCGTCCCCCTGCTCAACTTCTTCTACAACCGCTGGAGGTCCGGCACCGCGTTGACCCTGCTCAGCCCCAACGGTGGCGAGTCTTGGGAGGTGAACAGTGCCTATCCCATCCGCTGGACCACCATTGGCACCGTGGACGAGGTCAGCCTGGCCTACTCCACCGATAGCTTCGCTACCAGCCACGTCATCTCCTCACCTATCGCCAACACCGGCCTCTACACCTGGACGACACCCCTCACCCCCACTACCAGCGCCCGCGTGCGGGTGGCCAGTGTGGTCAGCCCCACCACCGTCGTTGACGAGTCCAATGCCAACTTCACTATCCGTGGGCCTGGCTCTTACATGCCCCTCATCATCAGGAACTACACCCCCGGCCAGGCGCCGACGGGCGTGCGGAAACTCATCTTCATCCACCATTCGTGCGGGGAAAACTGGCTGGCCGACGGCAACGGCGACCTGGGCATCGCCCTGCGCGACAACAACTACTTCGTCAGCGACACCAACTACGGCTGGACCGCTGGCGGCGACGTCATTGGCGACAACACCGACATCGGCCACTGGTGGGACTGGTTCCGCGGCCCCAACAGCACTACCTACCTGAACGCTCTCTACACCGAGTACGGCCAGCACTCCGCCTACTCCCGCCTGGCTACCGACCCCGGCGGCCAGAATGCGATCATCATGTTCAAGTCCTGCTTCCCCAACTCTGGCATCGAAGGCAACCCCAACGACTCGCCCACCACCGGCACCAACCCGCTGCGCGGCCAGGACTCCTCGTCGGAGTACATGACTGTGGCTAACGTCAAGGGCATCTACAACGACCTGCTGACCTACTTCGCCACCCGCCAGGACAAGCTGTTTATAGCCGTCGTCGCTCCGCCGCAGATAGCGAGCGCCACCGACGCCACCCAGGCCGCCAACGCCCGCGCCGTAGCCAACTGGCTGGTCAACGACTGGCTGACCGGTTACCCTCACAACAATGTAGCCGTCTTCGACTTCTACAACGTGCTGACCAGCAACGGGGGCGACGAGAACACCAACGACCTGGGGCAGGCGAGCGGCAACCACCACCGCTGGTGGAGCGGGGCCGTCCAGCACATCCAGACCGTGAACAACAATTACTCCGCCTACGGCAGCGGGGACAGCCATCCCACCGCCGCGGGCAACCAAAAGGCCACCGGCGAGTTCGTCCCGTTGCTCAACTACTACTACCAACGCTGGCAGTCAGGCAATTAACCGCGCCTCACCCCCGGCCTAAACAGGCCACTGAACCGGAAGAGGTAGAGACGAAAGAGGGGAAATAGACAAACGAGAAGCCCCCACCACTTAAGGTGGGGGCCTCTTGTTTTCAGGGTCTATCCCCCAGGCGGCGGGCACTTCCAACGGTGCCCGCCGCTCCTGACTACCCGACTACCTCACCCAAACGCCTTTTCCCCCTCAATCGCGACGATCTTGTCACGCATCTCCTGGCGCCTTTTTTCTTTCTGCTGTCTGGCCAGGAAACCGGTACCGACCGGGACCAACTTACCGATGATGACGTTCTCCTTTAACCCCCGCAAGTTGTCCCGGCTGCCTTTGACCGCCGCTTCGGTCAGCACACGGGTGGTTTCCTGGAAGGAAGCCGCGGCCAGGAAACTCTCGGTATTGAGCGAGGCCTTGGTGATGCCTAGCAGAACGGCCTGACCGGTGGACGGCCGGCCCCCATCGGTCAGCACAGCCTGGTTGATATCTTCGAAGGTGAAACGATCCACCAATTCGCCAGGCAGCAAATCGGTGTCTCCGGCCGACCGCACCCGCACCTTACGCACCATCTGGCGGACGATAGTCTCGATGTGTTTGTCGTTGATGTTCACCCCTTGAGAGCGATAGACTCTCTGCACCTCGTCCAGGAGATACAGTTGTACGGCCTCTCGTCCCTCAATGCGCAGGATGTCGCGCGGGTCCTTGGAGCCCTCGGTCAACTGCTCACCAGCCTTGACGTGCGCCCCTTTCTCCACCCGGAAGCGGGCCGCAGGAGGCACGTCGTACTCACGCTGTTCTACATCTTCACGACGCACTATAGCCAGGCCATCCTCCAGAAAAACCTGGCCCTTCATGCCGCTGATGACCTCGTTTTCTTCCTTACTGGCGATGACCGTGCCGGCCTCGACCTCCTGGCCGTCTTCAACCAGCAGTTCAAAACCGGCCGGAATAGGATACTCATTCCGCACTACTTTGCTATCGGAAATTTTGATCTTACGCTGGTTATCATCCCAGTAGATATCAACCATACCCTCGATCTCGGCGATAATGGCCTTGCCCTTGGGCACCCGCGACTCAAAAAGCTCCTCTACGCGGGGCAAACCCTGGGTGATATCCTCGGAGCCGACCACCCCCCCGGTGTGGAAGGTGCGCAGGGTAAGCTGAGTACCTGGCTCCCCGATGCTCTGGGCGGCAATGATGCCCACCGCCTCGCCGACCTGCACCAGACCACCTTTGGCCAGGTCGCGACCATAGCACATCCTGCACAGACCGTAGCGGGTTTGACAGGTCATGGGAGAGCGGACGTGCACCTTGTAGACGCGGCGCACCACCACGAACAGACGGGCCAACATCCCTGCCCGTCCGGCCTCGAAGAAGACTTCGCCTTCCACCCGACTGACGATTCGGTCCTTTTCTTGCCTGGCAATGACGGTCCCCTCTTCGATCCACTCCCCTTCTCTGACCAGGAGGTCATATCCGAAGGGAATGGCGTACTCGTCCTTGGCTGTCTCGACCTCCTCGATGTGCTTCTCCTCGATCATCTCGCCGGCCCTGACGATGACTTCTCCGCTTTTGGGATCTACCACGTTGGAGGCCGCCATCCGTCCCAGAACACGCTCCCGGAAGGTCTCGCCCACCCTGGTCGCGCTGCTGGCATCAAACCACAGCCCGCTCCGGGTCCCACAGTCCTCTTCTATGATAATCACGTCCTGGGCCACGTCCACCAACCGCCGGGTGAGATAGCCGGCATCGGCCGTGCGCAAGGCCGTATCGGCCAGCCCCTTACGCGCTCCGTGCGTGGAAAGGAAATACTCCAGGGCGTTCAACCCTTCACGGAAATTGGAACGGATAGGCAGGGCGATGATCCGACCGGCGGGGTCGGCCATCAGCCCACGCATCCCGGCCAATTGGCGGATAGGTTGAATCCCTCCTTTGGTGGCGCCCGAAGCGGCCATCGCCCCAATGGATTCGATGGGATCCAACTCCCTGGCCACCGCCTGGGTGATGTCGTCGGTGGCCCGCGTCCAGAGTTCGACGATCTTGACGTACTGCTCGTCCTCGGTGATAAGTCCCCGGCGATACTGGCGCTCGATCTCTTCCACCTGGGCGGTGGTCTCCGCCAGGATATGCTCTTTGTCCTCAGGCACAGAGATATCGCTGATGGCGATGGTCATCCCCGATTTGGTGACGTACTTGAACCCCAGGTATTTGATTTCGTCCACCAAATTGGCCGTCTCTTCCATTCCCAGCTTCTGATAACACTCGGCCACCACCTCCTTAAGCGCCCCTTTATCCATAACGTGATTCTTAAAGCGCAACTCCGGAGGCAGGACGGCATTGAACAGGACCCGACCCACTGTAGTCTCAATCAGCGGCTCCTTGGGGCGTTCCACCTCGAAGCAGCCTCTGGCCTCTATAGCCTGCTCCAGCTCCTCCAGGGCCACGCGCCCGAAGTCTGGGACGCTCTTCAGGATCTTGGTGCGGCCTTCCTCCAGCCGATCCAGGGCCTGTCCGATGGTCAGTATCCCGGCGCTCTTGAGGGCGGCGCTCACCCGTTCGCTCAACTCCAGCTCATCCATGCTCATCTCATCGACCCAGCTACGATAGCGAACCTTGATTTTGGCCCTCAGATCGACCAATCCCAGATCGTAGGCCAGGGTCACTTCTTCGAAATCGACGAAGATCCGGCCCTCTCCCTTGGCCCCCGGCTTCTCCACCGTCATGTAGTGGCAGCCCAGCACCATGTCCTTGGAGGGCCCCACGATAGGCTCCCCGTTGGCGGGCAACAGCAGGTTCTTGGAAGAGAGCATCAACTGCTGGGCCTCCTGCACGGCGGCATCCGAGAGAGGGATGTGCACCGCCATCTGGTCGCCATCGAAGTCGGCATTGAACGCCGCACACACCAGGGGGTGAATCTGAATGGCGCTCCCTTCGATAAGCACCACCTCGAAGGCCTGGATACCCAGGCGGTGCAGGGTAGGAGCACGGTTGAGCAGCACCGGCCGTTCCTTGGCTACCTCTTCCAGCATGTCCCATACCTCTGGACTGAGCCGATCAACCAGACGTTTGGCGCTCTTGATGTTGTGCGCATAGTTGTATTCCACCAGGCGACGCATGACAAAGGGTTTAAACAGTTCCAGAGCCATGCGTTTGGGCAGGCCACACTGGTGCAGCTTTAACTCCGGCCCGACGACGATGACCGACCGCCCGGAATAGTCCACGCGTTTGCCCAGCAGGTTACGGCGAAACCGTCCCTGCTTGCCTTTAAGCATGTCGGACAGGCTTTTCAGCTTGCGTTTGCCCGACCGGGAGACGGCCCGGCCGCGCCGACCGTTGTCCACCAGGGAATCGACGGCCTCCTGAAGCATCCGTTTCTCGTTGCGCACAATGACGTCGGGCGCGCCCAACTCCAGCAACCGTTTGAGACGATTGTTGCGGTTGATGACCCGGCGGTACAGATCGTTGAGGTCCGAGGTGGCGAACCGACCACCATCCAGTTGCACCATCGGCCGCAGGTCAGGAGGGACGACCGGCAGGACTTGAATGATCATCCACTCCGGCCGGTTGCCCGACTTGCGGAAGGCTTCCACCACCCGCAGCCGTTTAGCGGCTTTTTTGCGCCGCTGCTTGGAACGGGTGGTGCGAATCTCGACCCTGAGCTCCTTGGCCAAGACCGCCAGATCCAAAGCGGACACGATATCATAGATGGCCTCCGCCCCCATGCCTGCTTCGAAAGCGCTGCCCCACCGTTCCTTCAGCTCGTAATAGTGGTTCTCGGTCAGGAATTGCATCTCTTCCAGACTCTTCAGCTCGGCCGTCTCCTGGTCGGTGGCCGCCCGCACCTCCTCGATGGCCCCGCTCAACCTGGCTTCGATGGCCTCTATCCGCTGCTCGGCCACATGGCGCAGATGCTCTCGTTCGGCGTCGATCACCAGCTCAGCGTCCGCCCGTTCGCTGTGGTTGGTAGCCTGGATGTCACTTAGCAGGGTTTGCACCGCCTCTTTCAAGCGGGTCAGATGTTCGCGGTTGATAACCTCTCCCTCCGCCACGATGGTGGACCCTGCCACCAGGTTGGAACCTGCGGGCGGGGTCAGCACGATGGCGGTGGCCGCCTCGCTATCCAGGCGGCCCTCCAGGTCATCCTGCAAGCGCTTGGCTTCGTTCATCAGGCTATCGGTCAGGACCGAGGTACGCTCTTCCACATCACGCCGGACAGTCTCCTGTCGGGCCTCCAACTGGGCCAGCACCTCTTCCAAACCCAGCTCCAGGGCCTCGATCTCAACCTGAGCCTCTTCCTCCAGGTGCTTGATCCTGGCGGCCACCTCCTTCTCCAGACGAGCCAGCACCCGATTACGGGTCTCCTCGTCCACCCTGGTAATTATGTACTGGGCAAAGTACAGGATACGCTCCAGGTTGCGAGGAGAGATGTTGAGCAGGAGGCCCAACCGACTGGGAACACCTTTAACGTACCAGATGTGGCTGACTGGCGAAGCCAGTTCGATGTGTCCCATTCTCTCCCGCCGCACCCGGGAGGGAGCCACCTCTACCCCGCATTTGTCGCACACGATACCCTTATAGCGCACGCGCTTGTATTTGCCACAATAGCATTCCCAGTCCTTGGTGGGCCCAAAAATCCTTTCGCAGAAAAGGCCATCCCGTTCCGGCCTGAGAGTGCGATAATTGATGGTTTCCGGTTTTAGAACTTCGCCGTAGGACCAACCCTTGATCTGTTCCGGCGAAGCCAGACTGATGCGAATAGCATCGAAATCGTTGACTTCCATCCTAATCTTTGACCTCCATGCTCAAAATGAGATGAGAGAGGGGAGATGAGTGGTCTTCTCTCTCACCTCTCGCTTCTTTCTTCCGATAGGCTCCTAACGCATGAAATCTGGCAGTCCCAGATCGTAACCCAGCCTGGGGAGCCTTTCATCACTCTCCTCCTTGCCGAACTGAACGGTCTCATCGTTCTCGTTCAAGACCTCCACCGACAGGCCCAGGCTCTGGAGCTCCCTGACCAGCACCCGGAAAGATTCCGGTACGCCAGGCTCAAGAATGTCCTCCCCCTTGACGATGGCCTCATAGGTTTTGACCCGCCCGGTCACGTCGTCGGATTTGACGGTCAACATTTCTTGCAAAGTATGAGCCGCGCCATAGGCTTCCAGGGCCCAGACCTCCATCTCGCCAAAACGCTGGCCGCCGAACTGGGCTTTGCCTCCCAGCGGTTGCTGGGTGACCAGAGAATAGGGGCCCGTAGAACGAGCGTGCACCTTGTCTTCCACCAGGTGGGCCAGTTTCATCATGTTGATGACCCCCACCGTGACCGGTTGATCGAAAGGCTCGCCCGTTTTGCCATCGTAGAGAATCATCTTGCCGGTGGTGGGTACAGGCTGACCGCTCTCCTTGCTGAAACGCAAGGCGGCCTCAAACAGTTCCTCGTCAGACGGGGCTGCCGGGTCCTGTCCGTGGGTCTCCAGCCAAAGACGCAAACAAGCCAGACGCGCCTGGCTATCCGAGAGCTGTCTTTCGGCCAGGGAACGCTCATCGTCTTCGAAGATGAGCAGTTCATCGGGATCGTAGCCTCGTTCTCTCAACCACTGTCTGAGCGCCAGGCGACGGGCGTAAACCAGGTTGGCATATAGCTCTTCCTGGTCAAAATCAGCACCCACTTCTTCCAGCCAATGCTCCAGGTAGAAAAGGCGAGCTTCATCGTCATCCATGATATCCTGGGGATCGTACTCTTCTTCCGCCAACCAGTGGCGGGCTTTCTCGGTCAACTCGTGCCAGGCCTGGTCGATCATCCAGGCGCGGGCCAGTTCGGCGGCGATCTCTTCCTCATCGGCCCCATCGAACACAGAGGAAATGGCCCGGAACCCCAGCCGACTGGCCGCCCAACCCAGATGAGTTTCCAAAATCTGGCCGATATTCATGCGCGCTGGCACCCCCAGCGGATTGAGGATGAGTTCCACCGGCGTGCCATCGGCCAAAAAAGGCATATCTTCGATGGGCACCACCTTGGAGATCACCCCTTTGTTGCCATGACGCCCGGCCATCTTATCCCCTTCGGTCACCTTGCGTCTCTGGGCCACACCGACCCGCACCAGTTTGTCCACCCCGGCCGGCAGATCGCGGTGTTCGTCGCGGCTGAATACTTTTATGTCAACTATCTTGCCCTTTTCCCCGTGAGGCAGGCGCAGGGAGGAATCTTTCACCTCCCGCGCTTTCTCGCCGAAGATGGCTCGCAACAGTTTTTCTTCGGGCGTAAGTTCGGTCTCACCTTTGGGGGTGATCTTACCGACCAGGATATCGCCAGGCCCCACCTCCGCCCCGATGCGGATAATGCCCTCCTCGTCCAGGTCCTTCAAGGCATCTTCGCCCACGTTCGGGATATCGCGGGTGATCTCTTCCGGGCCGAGCCTGGTATCGCGGGCTTCGATCTCGTGTTTCTCGATGTGGATAGAAGAAAATTTATCCTCACGCACCACGCTCTCGCTGACGAGGACGGCGTCCTCGTAGTTGCCGCCCTCCCAGGCCATGAAGGCCACCAGGACGTTCTGGCCCAGCGCCAATTCTCCGCCGTCGGTGGAGGAACTGTCGGCCAGCACGTCGCCAGCCTGCACCCAATCCCCCTTGTTGACCACAGGACGCTGGTCAATACAGGTGCTCTGATTGGAACGGTTGTATTTGCGCAGGGTATAGACCCGCTGACCGCTCTCCCCGGCCACTATGATCCGGCGACCGGTGACGCTGACCACCTCCCCATCCTCCTCGGCCACGATCACCTGCCCAGAATCCAGAGCGGCCTGCCACTCCATACCGGTGCCTACTATGGAGGCTTCGGGGGTGAGCAGAGGCACGGCCTGGCGTTGCATGTTCGAACCCATCAACGCCCGGTTGGCGTCGTCGTGTTCCAGGAAGGGAATGAGCGCCGCCGACACACTGACGATCTGTTTGGGCGAAACGTCCATGTAATCCACCCGCTCCCTGTTTTCGATCAGAAACGTCTGGCTGCGCCGCACCGAGACGCGGGCATTGTCCAACTGTCCGCTTGCATCCAGGGGGGCGTTGGCCTGGGCGATAGTGTACTTGTCTTCTTCATCGGCGGTCAGGTACAAGATCTCGTCGGTGGCCACCGGCATAATCTGGACCTCTTTCAGGGGCAAGCTGGCGATCCGCTCGGCCAACTGGGGGCCAATCACCGTCCCGGCCTCCGCCACCACCTCGCCGCTGTCGGGATCGACGATGGGCTCTCGCAAAGTTTTGTTCAGCAGAGCCTGGTACTCGTTGGGCACTGTTCTGAGTATCCGCCGATAGGGGGTTTCAATGAACCCGTACTCGTTTATCCGCCCATAGGTGGCCAAACTGCCGATCAGACCGATGTTGGGCCCTTCGGGGGTCTCGATGGGGCAGATGCGGCCATAGTGCGAATGGTGCACGTCACGGACATCAAAACCGGCCCGCTCGCGCCGCAGTCCGCCGGGGCCAAGAGCGGAGAGACGACGCTTGTGGGTCAGTTCGGCCAGGGGGTTGGTCTGATCCATGAACTGGGAAAGCTGACTGCCCCCGAAAAACTCCCGCGTGGCGGCCACCACCGGCCGGATGTTGATCAGGGCCATAGGGGTGATCTGTTCCGGGTCGTGGATGCTCATGCGCTCCCGCACCACCCGTTCCATGCGCAACAGGCCGATACGCAACTGATTCTGGATCAATTCCCCCACCGTCTTCACCCGCCGGTTGCCCAGGTGATCGATGTCGTCGGAGCTATCGACGCCATTGTTGACCTGGATCATATGTTCCACCACCTTGACCAGATCCTCCTTGGTCAGAGTACGCTGGGAGGGGGAGATGTCGAGGTTCAAGCGTTTGTTGAGCTTGTAGCGCCCCACTTTGCCCAGGTCGTAGCGTCGCCGGGTGAAGAGCAACGAACTGAGAAAGCTCTTGGCATTGTCCAGGGTAGGCGGATCGCCGGGACGCAGTTTTTTGTAAAACTCCAGCAGAGCCTCGTCCACCTTTTTGGTCGGATCGCGCTCGATGGTGAGAGCAATATAGGGATGGTTAGGCATGTTGTCGTATTCCTGGAAAAGCTCCAGCAGTTCTTCGTCACTACCGTAGCCCAGAGCCCGCAACAGCACCGTGACCGGGATCTTACGCTTACGATCAACCTTGACCGACAGCACGTCCTTTTTGCTGGTCTCAAACTCCAGCCAGGCCCCTCGATTGGGGATCAGTTTCGCCATGCACAGTTGTCGTCCGGTGGTGCGATCTTCCTCGATGGTGAAATACACGCCGGGAGAACGGATAAGCTGACTGACCACTACCCGCTCCGCGCCGTTGATGACGAAGGTCCCATTTTCGGTCATGAGCGGGAAATCACCCATGAACACCGGCTGTTCCTGAATCTCGCCCGTTTCCCTGTTGATCAGGCGGATATTCACCCACAGCGGACTGGCGAAGGTCATATCCCGATCACGACATTCCTTTTCACTGTACTTCGGTTCGTCGAACCAGAAGTCCAGAAAGTGCAGTTCCAGGTTTTTGTTGAAGCTTTGAATGGGCGAGATTTCGTCAAAAAGCTCGCGTAGCCCTTCCTGCTGGAACCAATGAAAGGAATCCAATTGCGCTTCGATCAAAGTAGGTAGCACATGTACGTCGCCTATCCTGGCATAAGATTTACACCCTGAATTAATGGCCATTAGTCACTCCTTAACCATACTTGCTCGCCGCGGTCACGGCGATTAGTCCGATATTTAGATTGTCGCGATGGGAGCAAAAAAGATTCTTTCAATTCCCTATTTCCGGTGGGCTACACAGCCGAGCCGGTAGCCGATAACAAGCGGGGGTTGGTTAGGACTCTACCTAACAGTGGTAAACTCCAGATTCATATTTACAAGACAAATTAGGAGATTGTTGGAGACAATACCGAGCAATGGCCTCTGAAGTATCCGACCAAAACAGGCTGACCCGATCCTGTAGGTCACTACTCCGAGGACGGCGAATAATCTTGCTCGGCCTTACTTTGGTTATATCAGGGGAAAAGTAGCCTACCCGTTCCTCCTCCAAACCTCGCTTGAGAGCTAGCTGCCGCAAGCTATCCGTTTTGTCACCTCCGTGAGCACAAGCGAGGGGCGCTAGAAGTGATGGTGAGGGCAAATATAAAAACCCAATCCACCGGACAGGGTTGCCACATTGCAAACGTGCGCACACCGCAATTGTATATTATACCCCATTTACTTGATTTTGTCAAGTCGCTTTTTTCCCTTTTTTTTCTTGGGCGTCCAGAAATTTTGGCCACTGGCCTCAGCACTGCCGCCCTCGAAGCCATCTCTTACAACAACGCCGCGTGCCTTATCGCCGCGGCTGGCGGGAGGCTCTGACAGACCAGCCCACAACCGGCTGATTTGACATTCTAACGAACCCTGTTATACTAAGCGGTGGAAGTGGAGCGGCCAGGGAGTGACAACCGGTGGATTTGCTACTAGGAATAGATGTGGGGACAACGGCCACGAAAGCCCTGCTTTTCGATCTGGAAGGGAATGTGGTCGCCTCAGCGGGACATAATTACGGCCTCATCACCCCTCACGAGGGATGGGTGGAACAGGACCCTGAGGCTCTCTGGCGCGGGGTGGTTGAGACCTGCCGCCAGGTTCTGGCTGAGACATCGCCTGCTGATCGGGTCCTGGCCCTCGGCCTGTCCTCTCAGGGCGGCACGACTATCGCCACCGATGCCCGGGGGCGCCCGCTGTTTAACGCCATAAGCTGGATGGATCAGCGGGCCAAGCCCCAGGCAGAGCGGGTGAGAGCCGAGCTGGGGGCAGACTTGGTCTATCAAACCTCGGGCTGGAAGCTGCAAAATGGCCTGCCCCTGCTGCACCTCCTATGGCTGCGTGAGCACGAACCACAGACCTTCGTGGCCGCTCACAAGTTCCTTTTTGTCAGCGACTTCGTGACCTATCGCTTGACGGGAAGATATTGCATAGACCCCTCCAGTGCCGGCATCACCCAGCTCTACAACGTCGAGAGCGGCGCTTGGGATCGGCACTTGCTGGATATGGCAGCCGTTGAGAGGGAGAGGCTGTCCCCAGTGAAGCCCTCGGGGGTGCCGGTGGGCACCCTGACCCCAGCGGCCAGCGAGGAGACAGGTTTGCCCCAAGGCGTGGTGGTGGTCAACGGCGCCCACGACCAATATTGCGCGGCCTTGGGCGCAGGGGTGCTGCGGGCTGGCGAGATGCTGCTCTCCTGTGGCACAGCCTGGGCCATCCTGGGTGTCTTGGAGCGTCTCATCATGGATGTCGATGAAAGGCTGGCTATCAGCCCCCACGTGATCGAGGGACGCTGGGGGGGGATGGTCTCCATGGGCGGCTTCGGAACGGTCCTAGAATGGTACCTCGATAACATCTTGAGCGGGACCGAGGGGAGGGCCAAAGTGGAAAGAGACCACCTCTACCGCCTGTTCAACCAGGAGGCCAGCCAATCGCCCCCCGGCGCGAACGGGTTGCTTTTCTTCCCCCTGGTCGGCGGCCATGTGACGTGGCTAGGGGGGGAGGGAGCTCTGTTGCATTTATTGCTGACCCACTCTCGCTGCGATATGGCCCGGGCATTGATGGAGGGCATCGCCTACGAACTGCGTTGGGCGATCGAAGAGATGCGAGCGAAAGGGGCTAAAGCAAACGAGCTCAAGATGGTGGGTGGAGCGGCCAGGAGCCCCCTTTGGCCGCAGATCGTGGCCAATGTTACGGGTATGCAAGTCATCCTTCCCCCCATTAAGGAGGCAGCCAGCCGCGGGGCAGCCATTCTGGCCGGAGTGGGCTGCGACATCTTCCATCATCCGGAACAGGGCTGCGCCGCCTTCCGAACCCCGGAGCTTCACCTCCCGCCTGATAGGGAAAGCACTGCCATGTACGATGAATACTTCGGCACCTATCAACAGGAGTATAAGCGGCTGTGGGGACTCCGTGGCGACCAATAACGTATGAAGGAGTGGGGAATGCAACTCGACTACAGAGAGGAAATCGACCGTGCCATCTACGAGGAGGAACTGGCCGATTTCCTCCCGGCCCAGATATTCGATTCACACATCCATACCGCCTGGCCGGAGCATATCGCCCCCCTTTCGCCAGCGCGAAGGATTTCGAAGCTCGGTTTTTTCGCAGACGTGGCCGCCTCCTTCGATTTCAATCCCTACGAGTTGGTACAAGAGGTCTGGGCCAGGCTGCTACCCCGCCAGCGTGTGGAAGGGCTCTTCTTCGGTTATCCGTTCCCGGAAACGGATCTGGACGCGAACAACACCTATGTGACCAGTCTGATCGAGGAGCGAGCTGTGTGCGGCCTGTACATGGCCCGCCCTCAGGCCGATGGGGAAGAGCTGGAGAGGGCTCTGGATGAGGGACATTTCATCGGCTATAAACCTTATCCCGATCTGGTGCCCAACAGAACCTTCGACGAGATACGCGTGGCCGATTACGTCCCCGCCGTCCTTTGGGAGATAGCAGACGAGAGAGGGGCCATCGTCCTGGTGCACCTTGCCAGGCCGGGGCGGCTCTACGATCCCTACGATATTCAAGATATAGCCGCCATTTGCCAGCGATATCGTCAAGCTAAGATCATCATCGCCCATATCGGCCGCCCTTACATTCCAGCTATGATCAAGGACGGTATCCCTGCGGAGTACAAGCGGGCTCAGAACCTCTGGTTCGATATCTGCCCTATCTGCGAGAGCGAGGTCCTGGAAACAGCCATCCGCGAGGTGGGGGCACAGCGGCTGTTGTTCGCCACCGATTCGCCCTTCACCTACATGCGGGGCAGACTGGGCGAATGGCAGGGCCAACGGAAATTCTTCAGTGCCAGCGATTTCCCCTGGAACGTTGACAGGGAGCCAAAAGAGAAGGAGGAACGCTATACTTTCTACATTTACGAGCAATTGCTGGCCCTCAAGAAGGCCGCTGAAAGGACGGGCTTATCCAGAGCAGATGTGAAAGACATCCTCTATAATAACGCCAAAAAGCTGACCATGGATGCCCAAGCGATGGACGAAGAGAAATGAATGAAGAGAACGGCAATTTTTTCTCCAGCGAGAAGTGTGATATAATTATCGAGTAATGAGATCCTCAGCGTGCGCAGATAGACTTAGAGGCAGTATAAGGGGAAGATGGGGGCCGCTAATGGTTCTCTGTCTCCTGGCCATTGTCTTATCGGCTCTAACCGCCTGCCGGGGCCGCCAGACCACCCCGCTCCCCCGGCCAGAGGCCAACCCCACCGCCACGGTGGGGCCGGCAGAAGTGGCTCTCACCCCCGTTTCCACCGCCGAAATCCCTCCCCCCGGGCCCTCCGCCATCACCCTGACCCTCTGGACCAAAGAATCTTTCTCGCCCATCCACGAGAAAGGTGGGGCGCTTCTGGCCGAGCAGTTCGAGGCTTTCACCGCCGAACATCCTGACGTGACTATCGATTATATTCTCAAGAAGCCCTACGGCAAGGGAGGCATCCTCGACTTTCTGCACACCACCCAGGTGGTTGTGCCCAATGCTTTGCCCGACCTGGTGGCTATCGACGTTGTTGAACTGGGCCAGGCCGCCCAGGATGGTCTGGTGCAACCTTTAGACGAGCTTATCTCCTCCGACCTTCAGAACGACCTGTTCCCCTTTGCCAGCGAAGCCGGGCGCTTCGAAAATCGCCTGATGGGGCTTCAATTCGAGGCCGACGTTCGACATTTAATCTACGACCCTGAACAGGTAGGCACTCCCCCCCTGACCTGGAGCGAGGTGCTGACCGGCGGGGTTAGCTACATCTTTCCGGCCGGGGGGAACCAGGAACGGGTCAACGACGACTTCTTGATCCAGTATTTCGCCCTGGGGGGGCGTCTGGTTGACGAGAATGGTCAACCGGCCCTTGACCAGGAGTTACTGACCCAGGTGTTGGGTTTCTATAGAGAAGGCCACGAGCAGGGCATCATCCCCCTGACGGTGCTGGATTATAAGACCGTGGACGATTCGTTATATCTGAAAGCAGAAGCAGCCATGTCCAACGTCAACTTCAGCCGCTATCTGGCTAACAGGGCCTCCCTGGAGAGGGCCGCTTTCGCGCCTATTCCCACCCGTGACGGGGTGGTGGCCACCGTCAGCCAGGGCTGGGCTTTGGCCCTGGTCACCACCGACCCGGACCGCCAGGCTTTGGCGGCCCAATTCATCGAGTGGCTGCTGAGCGCCGAGAACAACGCCGCCTGGAGCCAGGCCGTCGGTTATCTGCCCACGCGTCGCGCGGCGCTGGAATATCTGGATGCCAGCGACGAGTACCTCCTTTTTGCTACAGAACTGCTGGAGGCGGCCCATCCCCGGCCCTCGACGCCGGCCTATGATCCGGCAGCCAAGGCTATACAGCGGGCCGTTCAAAACGTTCTGCTCGGCGAAATCAGCCCTTCAGAGGCGGCCGCCGAGGTGGTCCTGGCGGTAAAGAAATAATTTTATTTCATGGAGGTGAACAATGAACCGTTCCCAACCGCTCCTCTCAGCCGAGGAGAAAAGTAGAAGAGCGCGCCTTGATGGTATTCTGGCTGCCGCTCTGGAGGCCGTCGATCCGGCCCAGGCTATTCGACGAGCCGTCAGCCGGCAGGGAGGGACCCTGCACATCGGTCAACGAACCTACCAGTTGGCAAACTACGAGCGTATTTTCGTCGTGGGCGGAGGCAAGGCCGGAACGCCTATGGCCGCGGCCGTGGAGGAGATGATCGGGGAGCGCCTCACCGCCGGTCTGGTCAACGTCAAGCACGGCCACACCCTGGGTCAAGCCGGTAAGGTGGAGGTAAACGAGGCAGGACACCCCACCCCCGACGAAGCCGGGCGGAGGGGCGTTCAGCGCATGGTCGATATGCTGGCCGACCTCTCGGAGAAAGACCTGGTTATCTGCCTCATCTCCGGCGGTGGTTCGGCCCTGTTGCCTTTGCCGGTGGCGAGCATCAGTCTGGAAGAGATGCAGGCTTTGACCGGCTCGCTCCTGCGCTGCGGGGCCACTATAAACGAAATCAACGCCGTGCGCAAGCACATCTCCCAGATCAAGGGCGGACAACTGGCCCGCCTGGTCTACCCGGCCGATCTGGTCTCCCTCATCCTGTCCGACGTGGTGGGCAACCCTCTGGACGTTATCGCCTCCGGCCCGACCGTGCCCGATACCAGCACCTTCGCCACCGCCTACGAGGTGCTGGACAGATACGACATCGTGGACGAAGTGGCGGACTCCATCGTCGCCCGCCTGAAAGCCGGAATGGCCGGCCAGGTGCCGGAGACGCCTAAAGAGGGAGAGGGAATTTTCAAAAAGACTTACAATCTCATCATCGGCAGCAACGAGGTAGCCGCTCAGGCAGCCATCGCCAGGGCTAAGGAGTTGGGCTTTAACGTCCTGTTCCTTTCCACTTACGTAGAGGGAGAAGCCAGGGAGGTGGCTAAGGTTTTCGCGGCGGTGGCTAAAGAGATAGTCCGCTACGGGCGTCCTCTGGCCCGGCCGGCCTGCGTGGTGGCCGGGGGAGAGACTACCGTGACCATCACGGGCGCAGGGATGGGAGGCCGCAACCAGGAATTGGCGCTGGCTGCGGCGCTGGCCCTGGAGGGCTGGGAGGACGCCATACTCGTCAGTCTGGCTACCGATGGCACCGACGGCCCCACCGATGCAGCGGGAGCGCTCGCCAGCGGTTCGACGCTGAGCAGGGCCAGGTCGTTGGGGCTTTCGGCCGAAAAGTATCTGGCGGACAACGACTCCTATCATTTCTTCGCACAACTGGGAGACCTGCTCATGACCGGGCCCACCAACACCAACGTGAACGACCTGATCTTCGTTTTCGTCTTCGAGTAAGTCCCACCCTTTTCGTCTTCCTGGTCTGAGCCAATTTGTTATGTCTAGTACACAATTTCTGTCTTGTCTTTAGACCGAAAGTGGGTTATAATATTCATAGAAGCCTGGGGTAGAGAAGTTGGCAGGGTGATGGAGGCGGTTATGGAATTAGAAAGCTACTTTGAGTTTCTGGGTGAGGATGACATCCGCATCAAAGGCACACGGGTGGGGATCGAGACAGTCCTAGACGACTATCTGGAGGGAGCTAGCCCCGAGGAGATCGCAGCCCGGTACCGCAGCCTCTCCCTCGAACAGGTCTACGCCACCATAACCTATTATCTGCACAATCAAGCTCAGGTGGACGCTTACCTGGAAGCGTGGCGACGGTACACCGACCAGGCATGGCAGGAGTATGAACGCAACCCTTCTGAAGTAATCAAGCGCTTGCGCCAACTTAAAGCACAGACCACCGGGAGCTCAGCGACTTGACTGGCATTCGCTATCTGCTGGATGAACACGTGCCTCATGCCGTGCGGGATCAATTGCTCCTTCGTGAGCCAGGGATGCAAGTTCTGATCATTGGCGATGATATCGCTCCTACTCTCGGTACCCCGGACCCGGCGATTCTGGAGTGGATTGAACGGAACGGATATATCCTGATCAGTCGAAACCGTCGCACCATTCCCAGGTATTTGCAAGAGCATCTGGCAGCGGGGCACCATGTACCAGGCATCTTCTTACTGCGACGCCGACATTCTCTGGGCCAGTTAATTGAGGACCTGCTTCTTATCTGGAGCGCGTCGGAGCCAGGGGAGTATCAAGATCGAATCGAATATTTGCCCCTGTAACACTGTTGTGCAACTCAAGTGTCCCCTTGAAAGTATCATTGTGAAATTCCCTTCTTAGGCTCTGTTCAGGCGGCGCATGATAGCTATGAGCAACTCTTTGCGTGCTTTGCGCTCCCGGTGGTAATCCTCTTCGTCGAGGTGGCCGCTCTCGAAGGCATCATCCAGGCGGGCTATGGCCTGGAGGAGCTTTTGCCGTTCCGCTTCCAGCTCTTCCCTGTCCTCCTCTTCCCGCTCCGGGGCCCGGGCTGGAGCTTCAAAACCCGGCAGGGGGGCCGTCCTACGGCGGAAGAGCGCCCCCCCAAACAGGGCCAGGGCCGCCAGGCCGATGGTCGCCCAGAGCGCCACCCTCGGCCCGGCTTTCGGCTCAGTGAGGGGAGCCGACTCCCGGGCCGTTTCTTTCAGGGAGTCGGTCTGTGGGGATAGATTGGAAAAGCTCAGGGTTACAGTTTCGCCCCGAGCCAGGTTTTGCCCGTAAAAGTGCAGGTAATTTTTCCCTCCCGCTTCGGTCTCGCCTTTGAAGGTGAGCTGTGCGCTTGCCACCTCTTCCCCCGCCGCCGCGACGAGGAAGTTGAGGTTGGCAGTCGGGTAGGCCGCTTTGAAGGGCAGAGTGACCTCGCCTGTCCCGTAGCCTATCTCGTAGGAGAAGAGCAAGGGTTCCGGGCTGTCGCCGGGCAGCAAGGGCCAGGTATCGGCAAAGCCGTCCTCCAAAATTTGGAAGCGTCCCCGCCCCTCTTCCGGGAAGTTTAAGTTTTCGGCCCCGGCCGGCAGGTGAAAGCGCAGGGTGAGCGGTAGTCCTTCTTCCGTCTTCTCCGCGCCGACGTAGGTGCGGTGGCCCCGATTGCTCAGGAGGTGGATCTCGCCGATGCGCAGCTTTCCGGCCTTGAAGTCAACCACGATGTGCGCCCTTTCGATGGCTATCTCCTCGTCGCTGGTGGTAGTTTCGTAGACCGTAATGGACAGGGAGAGAACTTTTTCCCCCTCTTCGAAGGTAGCCAGGGCGCCAGGGTAGGAAAGGCCCGCATACTGGGCCTCTATCCCATAGCTATAACCTTCTCCCGTTTCCAGTCCTTCAAAGCGGAAGTGGCCGCTTTCGTCCGTTTCGGTCTGGCGCGTCTCCCGTTCCTGCCCGTCTTTGAAGCGGTGCAGGATGACTTTCACGTGCGGGGCGGCCTTGCTCTCTGCCGTCCCATTCTGCACCTGGCCGGTGATTACTCCTGTGTCCTCTTCCTGGGCCCTGGCAAGAGCGGGAGCGGAGAGGAAAAGAAGCAGTGCTAAAGCGGCCAGCAGTTTCTTCATCTACAACATTTCTCCTCAAGCCACAGAGGGCACGGAGAACTCAGAGGAAAAGGCTTTTTCCCCTGAGCACTCTGTGTCCTCTGCGGCTCTAAGAAACGCGTTGTTGCGAACTACTCAGTATAGCGTCGTCTTTCACCTGATGACCGGGTTGGAATCGTCGGAGATACTCAAGCCTTCGCCCCAGATTTCCTCAAAAGTGTTGCCTTCGAGGATAGGGGCCGCTCCGTTCTGCACGCTGATCCCCGCCATCGTTCCGTGCCGGAAGAGACAATCTTTGATCAGCGGCGAAGCGGCGCTGATGTTCACCATCCGATCCCAGTTATACCCGCCGCCATACTCCACGATGACGTTCTCCATGATGCACCCCACTCCCGTGTTCGGATCGTAGTCCACGCTGCTGTCGCCGAACCCGATCTCGTCCCAGTCCCCGAAGAAGGGCACCGCCTTCTCGGAGGTGAACACGATTTGCGCCCCAGACGTGCCCTGGGCCACCAGCGTGCCATCCACCCCCAGCCAGCAGTTGCAGTTGAAACGCACCTGAGTCCCCGCCTCGATGGTCAGCACCGCCCCCTGGGGCACGCGGACGTTGCCGTCGGGGATGTAAGGCAGGTCGGCGTGCCAGGTCACAGTAGCCGGCGTATCACCGCTCCCTACCCCGATGCCGTTGTGGACGTTGTCCGTAGCGGTATTGCCCTCGAACTTCGGGTTGCAACCAGGATCCATGTAGGCTGCCCAACCGTTGTTGCGGAAGACGTTGTTCCTCACCGTCGGGTTGGAGCCGCCGCTCATCCGCAGACCAGGCCCCCTGAACTCCTCGAAAGTGTTGCCCTCGATGATGGACGCTGCCCCATTCTCCAGGTTGACCCCCGTATCAACTCCCTTACGGAAGACACAATCTTTGATCAGCGGCGAGGCGGCGTTGACGTTCACCATCCGATCCCAGTTATACCCGCCGCCATACTCCACGACGACGTTCTCCATGATGCACCCCGCTCCCGTGTTCGGGTCGTAGTCCACGCTGCTATCGCCAAACCCGATCTCGTCCCAGTCCCCGAAGAAGGGCACCGCCCGCTCGGAGGTGAACACGATTTGCGCCCCAGACGTGCCCTGGGCCACCAGCGTGCCATCCACCCCCAGCCAGCAGTTGCAGTTGAAACGCACCTGAGTCCCCGCCTCGATGGTCAGCACCGCCCCCTGGGGCACGCGGACGTTGCCGTCGGGGATGTAAGGCAGGTCGGCGTGCCAGGTCACAGTAGCCGGCGTATCACCGCTCCCTACCCCGATGCCGTTGTGGACGTTGTCCGTAGCGGTATTGCCCTCGAACTTCGGGTTGCAACCAGGATCCATGTAGGCTGCCCAACCGTTGTTGCGGAAGACGTTGTTCCTCACCGTCGGGTTGGAGCCGCCGCTCATCCGCAGACCAGGCCCCCTGAACTCCTCGAAAGTGTTGCCCTCGATGATGGACGCCGCCCCATTCTCCAGGTTGACCCCCGTATCAACCCCCTTACGGAAGACACAATCTTTGATCAGCGGCGAGGCGGCGTTGATGTTCACCATGCGGTCCAGGTTGTAACCGCCGCCATACTCCACGACGACGTTCTCCATGATGCACCCCGCTCCCGTTTTCGGGTCGTAGTCCACGCTGCTGTCGCCAAACCCGATCTCGTCCCAGTCGCCGGGCGATGGATCCGGTCGGTTAGAGGTGAAGACGATAGGCGCCCCGGCCGTGCCCTGGGCTACCAGCGTGCCATTCACCCCCAGCCAGTAATTGCCGTCAAAACGCACCTGGACGCCCGGCTCGATGACCAGCGTCACCCCTGAGTTCACGGTGGTATTGCCCATGACTATGTAGGGGCTGCCGGCCCGTGTCCAGGTGATGTCCTCCGACAGACTGCCGCTCACCTCGGTGCCCGCGGTGGCCGGCGCGGCTTTGGATATCTGGGCCTGAAGGCCGACCCCCAGCAGGCCGAGGCCCACGACCAGGGCCACGACCAGGGCAGGAGATATCCACCGCCTGAGCTTCTTTTCGAACATTTGAAAATTCATTTTCGTCTCCTTTCCTTACAAAATGGTTAACCCCATTATACCATAAAGCATAATTTGGGGCTAAACTACTTTTTTCGGCGCAGGGCGCGCACCTGCCGCTCGATTTCCTCTTCCAGTTCTTCTTCTGACCTTGGTCCTCCTGTCACTTTCCGGCCTTCGAGAGTTGAGGGTTGTTTTCGCTTCTCCTTTCGGACTCTGCGGGCCGGAGGCGAAGGCTCCCCGGCAGAATAAAGGGGATAGGCCACAAAGACGACGGTCAGGATGACCACAAGCGCAATGACGACAATAACCCAGCCGCTCACGTTTGCTCCCTCCTGCCGGAAGGCCACATCGCCAGCACCGCCCCGGCCACGAGCACCCCTCCGCCGATCCAGAGCCAGATGATGAGGGGGTTAATCGTAACCTGGAAGGTCGCCAGGCCGTCTTCTTCCAGCCAGCCCAGGACGACGTACAGGTCTTCTTTCAGGGTGCGGTAGAGCGACACTTCCGTAACCCACTGCTCGATGTTCCAGTGGAAGTTCTTTTCCGGCACGAGCCGGGCCGCCAGTTGTCCGTTCCGATAGACGTTCAGGGTGACGGTGTAGCGTTCCCGGTCGGGCTGGCTGCGGTCGGCCAGGACGAAGCTTTCGTACTCCAGGTGGTAGCCTTCAAGCTCAATCCGTTCGCCGGGGGCGAGGGAGAGCTGCTTTTCGATTTTGAAGTTCGATTCGCCGATGGCTCCGACGGCCATCAGCACCACGGCCAGGTGCACCAGGTAAGCCCCGTAGCGTCGCCGCCCCTTCCAGATGGCAGGCGGATGGGCGCGGCTCTGGTAAAGTCCCCGTCCGATTTCCAGGAGGGCGCCTCCCCCCACGAAAGCGCAGAGCGCCCCAGGGAGCAGGACAGATACCCCCCGCACCCCCAGGCCCAGGAGGACGCCGCTCACGATGAGAGCGAAGGCCCCCGACGGGAGAACGTTCCGCCCCAGTTCCTTCCCCGTTGAACGCCGCCAGCGCAGGAAAGGGCACAGACCCAGCAGAGCCAGCACGGCCATACTCACCGGCCCGACCACCCGCTGGTAGAAAGAGGCCCCCAGCGCCACCTGCACGCCCTGTACCAGTTCGGTCAGGGCCGGGTAGACCGTCCCCAGCAAAACCGCCGCCGCCGCCCCGCAAAAGAGCAGATTGCCCACCAGGAAAGCCGACTCGCGGGAGAGGAAATCTTCTGGCTCACCCTCCCCCTGCAACTTTCTCCGGCGGCGGAAGAGGAGGCCGAAGCCCCCCGCCAGGCAGAGCAGCATGAGGGCCATGAAAAAAGGCCCCAGCGAGGACTGCCCAAAGGCGTGCACCGACTGGATGACGCCGCTGCGGGTGACGAAAGTGGCAAACAGGCAAAGCACGAAGGTGAGGGTTACGAGGGCAAAATTCCACTTTTTAAACATCCCTCGCCTTTCCTGGACGAGCGCCGAATGCAAGAAGGCCGTGCCCACCAGCCAGGGGAGGAGAGAAGAATTCTCCACCGGGTCCCAGCCCCAGTATCCCCCCCAGCCCAGTTCCAGGTAGGCCCACCAGGCCCCGATCAAAATCCCGGCGCTCAGGAAAAGCCAGGCCAGAAGGTTCCAGAAGCGGATGCGCCGCAGCCACCGACCCTCCAGGTGGCCCGTCGCCAGGGCAGCAAAGGCGAAGGCGAAAGGCACAGTATAGCCCGCGTAGCCGATGAAAACCACCGGCGGATGGACGATCATCCAGAAGTTTTGCAGCAGGGGATTCAGCCCGAACCCCTCGTCCGGGCGGAAGGGCAAGGCGGCAAAGGGGTCGCTGACCGCCACCAGCAACAGGGCCAGGAACCCCTGCACGAAGGCCAGCACCGCCAGCGCGTAAGGCCGCAGTGCGTCTTCCTCGTCCCCAATCTGTGTAATCCGTGACCAAAATCCGTGTCTCTTCCCCCAGATAGTCACGATAAAGGTCAAAATGGAAAGGAACCATAGCCAGAGCAGAAGCGAACCTTCCTGCCCGGCCCAGAAGGCGGAAAGGAGATAGGGCGTGGGCAGATAGGTGCTGGTGTGCTCGTATACGTACTCGATCTGGAAGTCGTGGCTCAGGAGGAGGTAAAACAACAAAGCGGAAGCAAACGTGGTCAGCATCCCGCCCGCCCAAAGGGCGCGTATGGCGCTCTCGCTCAGTTCCGGGTCTTTCCAGCGCGGGCTCAACATAAAAATAAAGGTGGCGTAAAACGAGACCGCCAAAATCAACCCTAAAGCCGCGTGGCCGATGTCTGCCACTGGTCACCTCCAGGCCCTGTCCGCTGCCAGCCGATCAACCGTCGTCTCCCCGCGAGACACAAGCCTGTTCACCCCCCGGTCTCTGGCCCGCGTCCCTCATCGCCCGCCTCCTCCTCGGCCCTTCTCGCCTCCAGCGCCCGCTTGAGGGCTTCTATCTCCTGCTGGAGCTCCTTTTGCCGCAAGGTCATGCGGAGGACGATCAGAAACGTTACGGCCCAGAAAATCACGTAAGCCGCCGTCAGATAGCCCATTCCCTACCCCCTATTCCCCACTCCCCATTCTTTCAAGGCCGCCACTTCATCGGCCAGTCTTTCCAGGCGGACGCGGTGGGTCAGCAAGGTGACGTAAAGCAGAGTGAAGGCCCCCAGACAGAAGAGCAAGGTGAAAAGCATCCGGGGCGCAAGGGAAAACCCTTCGCTGGTAGCGATGATGGGGTGGAGGGGACTGCGCCTCCCCCACCAGCGCACCGCCCCAAAGACTAAAGGCACGTCAGCGAAGCCCACGATCCCCACCACTGCGGCCAGGAGGGCGCGCTTCTCCGGGTTCTCCACCATGCCCCGCAGCATCAGGTAAGAGACGTAGATGAACAGCAAAACCAGCACCGTGGTCAGCTTTGGGTCCCACGTCCACCAGACGTTCCAGACCGGCTTGGCCCACAGCGGCCCGGTAGTCACCACCATCACCAGGAAAGCCACCCCGATTTCTGCCGAGGAGAGGGCCACAATGTCCCACCGCCGCTCCCGCCGAAAGAAAAGGTAGATGACGCTGCTCACGAAGGTGACGAAGAAGGCGAAAAACCCCACCCAGGCCGCAGAGACGTGGAAGTAGAAAATGCGCTGGACGGGGCCCATCGTGGCTTCGGTGGGGGCGTAGAGAAAGACGAGGCCCTGCGCCGTCACGATGGCGGCCGCGCTGAGGCCGACCAAAACTTTAAGCCACCGTTCCATGTCCCCTCTCCTGGTGTTTACTTTCGTTTATCAACCTGCTCCTCACGAAAATGAGCTTAAGTGTCCAACAAAAACGCGCCCAAGGCATCCAAATACTGCGCCGTCTGTTCGTACATCGGGAAATGCCCGCACCGGTCAATCAGCACCAGCCGACTATCCGGTACGTACTGGTCAACCAGGTGACCGTCCGAAACCGGCACCGTGCCATCGTGCTGGCCGAATATCGCCAGCGTGGGGGCTGTAATCTTCGCCAGGTATGCCGTCAGGTTCAGGCTGTGCATGGCCTGCCAGGCCTTGTACCCGGCAACATGCGCCCCTGGCTGGAGGGCCATACGGCGGTCTATCTCCCAGTCATCAAACGGCACGGCCTCCATTTCATAAAACCATGATCTGAATTGGAGATATACGAACCAGCGATAACGGGTGAACCAGCGCACCGGGATACCCAACCAGGGGAAAGCTGCCCCTATCGCCACCTGCCAATAGATCACGCGCTCCACAACCGGCATCAGGCGCCCCGTCACCACGCCTGCCACGCTGACCAGCTTTGCCACCCGTTCTGGAGCCAGCATAGAGGCGGCGCACAGCGCAATCTGCCCGCCCATCGAATGGCCCATTAAGACGAACTTGTCGATGTCGAGCGCATCGGCCAGTTGCAAGATGCGCCGCCCCTGCACTTCTATGCTGTAATCGGCATCTGCGGGCTTGTCGCTATCCCCGAAGCCGAGCAAATCCATCGCCACGCAGTAACGGCTATCCCGAAACGCCTCGACCGTCTGCCGCCAAACGCCCCGGTGCGACCCCCAGCCGTGTATCAGCACCAGCGGCGGCGCAGCGGGATGGCCGGCGGTGGTGTAAGTGAGTCGGTGGCCGTCAAGGGTGATGGTAGCAGACCTCCCCGTAGTGGTCATTTGCCAGGATAGGCGCTGAGAGCATAAACCCTGATCGCCGACTCACCTTTTGTGGGACACTCGTACTCGCAGATTCCACATCCTATGCAGAGCTCCGGGTCTACCACCGGGAAGTTAGCATCCTCCACCATCTGCTCCCCGATGGCCTCCACAGGGCACACGTTCCTGCAAATGAAACAGCGTATGCAGGGCTCTGTCTCCACGTAGGCGGTGCCGATGACGGCCTTTCGCTTCTCCTCCAGCGGCAGGGGAGGGATGGCCTCGCTGGGACAGACCTGGCCGCAATGGTTGCACTCGTAATCGCAATAGCCCTGGCGGGGCACGAGTATCGGCGTCCAGAACCCTTCCCAGCCCCCCTCAAACAGGGTCATTTGTAAGGCGGAGTGGGGACAGGCCTTGATGCACTGCCCGCAGCGCACGCACTCGGTTAAGAACTCGTCGTCCTGGCCGGCTCCAGGCGGGCGAAGCAGGTAGGGGCTTTTTTTCTTAGCCAGGTCCGTTTTCAGGACACCAGTCCACACCGCGCCTACCGCCAGCGAAGCCAGCAGCTCGCGGCGGGAGACGTCGTAGTCGTAACCCCAGCTCAGACCTGGCTCC
>CAZYHC010000054.1:0-36326 GCA_964646625.1 uncultured Anaerolineales bacterium | reverse complement strand
ACAGCACGCTCACGCTCTTGCCACAGCCGCTTTCTCCCACGATGCCCAACGTCTCTCCCTCGTCTACGGTGTAAGAGATGCCGTTGACGGCCTTAACCACCCCATCCTGGGTGTAGAAATAGGTTTTGAGGTTATTCACTTCCAGTAATATGTTCATAGCCTCCTCTCAATATTTTCCCACAGGTTTGGAACCTGCGGGAGATTGTTCAGTCAGATTCTAGATAAGCCTCTCTTATGTAGTAATTACCCTGGGGCGTAACGCTCAAGTCTTTAACGTAGGGTTTGGTCAGCACGTAGCTTACGCTGTGGTAGATGGGCACCCAGGGCGCTTCCTCGACCATGATCTCCTCTGCCTGCTGGTAAAGTTGCCAGCGTTTCTTCTCATCGGTCTCCAGGCGGGCTTTCTCCAGCAATTCATCAACCTTGGGGTTGGAGTAAGCGGTGTTGTTGTACTGGCTTTTGCTGTGGAACAGGATGTCCAGAAAATCCTCCGGATCGGGGTAATCGGCCGTCCAACCCAGCATGAACATCTGGTATTTGTGCTGCTCCAGATCGCCCAGGAAAGAGCCGAATTCTACCTGCTCAAGCTCGAGCTCTACCCCCAGATACTCTCTGTACATCTCGATCAGGGCCTCGGCCAGAGGATCGCTCCCTCCTTCACCACTGACTGTGAAGATGATGGGCGGTAACTCTGCCGCGTCACCGTATTCGGAGTCTTCGATAAGCTCCCTGGCCCGGTCGGGATCGAAGGGCAGACCCTCCAGGTCTTCATTGTAGCCGGGCATACCAGGGGGCAGAATGCCTTTGGCCTCCCTGACCGTCTTTTGCAAAAGGACGTTGACGATGCCTTTCTTGTTGGTGGCCTGGGCGAAGGCCTGCCGTATCTTGACGTCATCGAAGGGCGGCATTTCCGTGTTGAAAGCCAGATACCAGACATCCAGCGAAGGAACGATGGTCAGCTCTTTATTCAGGGGGTTGGAGGGGTCTGTGACCCGTTCAATATCTATGGGCCCCACCACGGTGACATCCAACTCACCCTGCTCGTACATGGTCATGGACGAGCCGCCCTCGATGATAAAATTGACCTCCTTGATGGCTGGCGCGCCGTAGTAATAGTCCTGGTGGGCCTCCAGAACGATCTCGTCTTTGCTTTGCTTTTTCAGCTTGAAGGGGCCGGTGCCGTTGGGCTTCTCCGTCCAGTTTTCCCCCCCCTTCTCCACGTTTTCTTTATCGAGGACAAACGCGGTGTGATAGGTCAACTTGGAGAGGAAATAGGATTTGGGAGCGTCGATGGTGATCTGTACAGTATACTCATCGACCACCTCCACGCCCTCTACCTCATCGGCCTTGCCGTTCAGTTTATCCAGGGCCCCCACGATGTCGCCCAGGTACGAACTGGCTACGGTGGACCCCGTTTCGGGGTCACAGGCGCGCTCTATAGAGTATTTGACGTCGTCGGCAGTGACCGGTTTGCCATTGTGGAAAATGGCTTCTTCTCTCAGGTAGAAAGTATAGACCGTGCCGTCTTCGCTGATGTCCCACTCCTTTGCCAGTTCGGGCCTGATCTCCAGGTCTTCTTCCAGGCTCACCAGGCCGCTGAATATTTTCATAATATACTCGGTGGAGTTGGAATCGCCAGCCAGGGCCGGATCGAGGGTAACGGGGGCCTGGCCTCTCAGGTTCAACGTGCCACTCTTACGCGGCTGGGAGACCGTTTCCGGCGTCCCTGCGATGACCGCCACCTCGGTGGTCCATTCTCCTGATTGTATAAATGCCAACAACCCTCCGCCCAGGCACAGCAGGCACAGACAGGCCAGGACAACCACTATCCCTCCACCGATAAACACCGGTGTCCAGGGAAACTGGCCTGGCTGCGGTGGTGAGGAGGGCAGAGGCGGTGGAGATGGGGAGCTGGTTGGCTCTGCCGACTCAAGAGGTGCGCCACATTCGCCGCAGAATTTTTCTCCTGGCGACACTTCTGTGTCGCAATTCGGACATTTTATCATTACTATTCTATCTCCTTTGGCTTTTTTTTTCGTCAAAGGTCGAGAAGAACCTGTTGGGCCGCAGCCAGCCCTGCCCCGGCTTTCAGCTTGTAACCCGAAGCAACCAGGGCTTTCTCCAAAGCTCCTATGGTGGTCAGGATATCGCCCAGGGTCACCACGCCCATGTGGCCGACCCGGAAGTATTGGGCTTTGATCTCTGGGTGCAGACCGCCGGCCAGGATGACGCCATTCTCTTTGACTTTGGCCAGCAGCCCGGCATCCAGGCCCTGGGGGTAATAGACGGCGCTCAAGGTATCGGCTGCCACCTCCGGGCGGACGGGCACCTGTTTGAGGCCCAGCGCCCCCATAGCGGCCTTGAAAGCCTGGCTGATGATCCGGTGCCGACGGAAACGGGCCTCCATGCCTTCGGCTAGAATCTGTTTCAGGCTCTCATCCAGGGCGTAGATCATATTGACGGGCGGGGTGCCGAAGTAGGCTGGTTTGCGGGACAGGTAGGCTTCCATGATGGGCAGCCACTTGGTGAAGTCGGCGTAGTAGTTGCCCACCGGGGTGCGGCGGTTCTTGAAAACCGACAGAGCCCTGGGACTTAATACCAAAAGGGCCAACCCTGGCGGGACGCCTATGGCCTTCTGGGAGGCGGTCAGGTAGACGTCGATGCCCCATTCATCCTGGCGAAACTCCATCCCGGCTGTAGCGCAGACGCCATCGACCACGCTGAGCACGCCGTGTTCGGCAGCCAACTGGCCCAGGCTCTTGACGTCGGTAGCCACGGCGGTAGAGGTATCCGCGTGGGTGACGGTCATCAACTTAAATGCCCCCTCTTTGAGAGTTTTTTCGACCTCTTCCAGGGGGGGCGCATCGCCCAAGGCGGCCTTGACCTGGACGGCCTGGGCTCCGTAACGCTCACAGATATCGGCAAAGCGGTCTCCAAAGTAGCCGGTGCTGATCACCAGCACGCGGTCGCCCTCCTCGATGAGGTTGGCCGCGGCCATGTCCATTGCCAGCGTGCCGGATCCGGCCACCACGAAGGGGTGCCCGTTCTCGCTGAGAAAAACACGGTTCAGGTTCTCCAGCGCCCGCCCGAAAACCTCGATGAAGTCGGGGGCCACGTGGCTGGCGGTGGTGATGGACATCGCCCTGAGCACGGCTGGATCGAACTCGATGGGGCCGGGGATCATCAACAGGTTTCTTTCGCTCATGTCCTCCTCCTTGATGTTTGCTGGCCCCTATTGTAAACCGACTTGCCCGAAAAGTCAACTATTGACAAAGCTCGCCAGGTGTGATATAATTGTATTGAATATATGAGCATATAATCATATTTCAGGTGACTGGCACTACTTTATCGCAGGACCAATTTTCAAAGGAGGCGCGCTATGCTACCCAACCAGTCTGTGACAAAACTCATCGAAAAGCGTTTCTCTTGCAGAACTTACCTGGACATCCCTATCGAGCAGGAAAAACGGCAACGGTTGGTAGATTTTATGGCCTCAAGTCAGGAGGGGCCTTTGGGGACAAGGGCACGGTTTGAACTGATCGCTGCCACTGATGAAGATCGAAAGGCCCTTAAGAGCCTTGGAACGTATGGATTTATCAAAGGGGCTACTGGCTTCATTATGGGGGCGGTAAACGATGGGGAGAAGCATTTAGAAGACTTTGGTTTTTTGATGGAGCAAATCATCTTGTTTGCCACGAGCCTGGAACTGGGTACGTGCTGGCTTGGCGGCAGCTTTAATAAGAGCAATTTCGGGCAAAAGATGGCCCTGCAAAATGGCGAGTTGATGCCCGCCGTCGCCGCTGTAGGGTATATCTCCGGCAAGCGCCGCATAGTGGACACCATCATTCGCCAGGGAGCAGGTGCGGCGAAAAGATTGCCCTGGGAAAGTTTGTTTTTTGATAAGCAGTTTGGTGCTCCCATTTCACGTGAGGTGGCTGGAGCGTATGCCACACCGCTTGAAATGGTCCGGCTGGGCCCCTCTGCTTCCAATAAACAGCCCTGGCGTATCATTAAAGAAGGCCATACCTGGCACTTTTTTCTCTGGCGCACCAGGGGGTACGGCAAAGGAGGCTTTTTGGGGTTTGTGAAATTAGCGGACCTACAGCGTGTGGATATGGGGATCGCTATGAGCCATTTTGCACTCACCGCCGCTGAACTTGGGTTGGAAGGGCAGTGGTCGATCCGTGAGCCGCAAATTCAGAAACCGGACGGGTTGATAGAGTACATCGTAAGCTGGGTCGAAGCCTGACATAAAAGGTGAAGTGGTGAGCGAAGAAGAACGCTGCGGGGTAACTTATATAGACGAAGAGCGGGTGAAGGAAGCCAGTGTCTACCTGGTGGATGGACTGACCGCCACCCGCATGGCCGAGTCTTTTAAAGCTCTCAGCGACCCCACGCGGGTGCGCATCATCTCGGCCCTGACTCATGCTGAACTGTGCGTTTGCGACATCGCGGCCGCGCTGGGCATGAGCCAGTCAGCCATCTCTCACCAGTTGCGTATCCTGCGGACTCTGCGCCTGGTGAAAAGTCGCAAGGAGGGGCGCCAGGTCTATTACTCGCTGGACGACGAACACATCTATTCTCTCTTTCAACAGGGTTTAGATCACGTTCTGCACGACTGACCTGGAAATCAATACAAAAACATCTGGAGGTGGACAATGCAGGGGAAGTGGTTTTGGCTGATTGTGTGCTGCCTTATCTTGTTGGTGGGATGCTATGCGAACACGACTCTCGCCCCGACCAGCCTGGACGCCGCCGAGTCAGGCGATATCGGCTACATAGATACTCATCTCCACCTCAATGCTCATTACTGGTCGGGCGATCATCTCGTGTCTGACTACGACGCCGCGGCGGAGAACGCCTTAGTTACTATGGACGAAATAGGTATCCAGAAGGCTCTGATCATGCCTCCGCCCTTTCCGGCCAACCGCCCTAACAGCTACGACTACAGTGAGCTTGCCGAGGTGGTGAAGAAAAACCCCGAACGATTCGCTTTCCTGGGCGGGGGAGGAATGCTCAACCCCATGATTCACGAAGCAGCCCTCTCCGGAGAAGTTACCTCAGACATGCAGCGTGAATTCGAGGAGAATGCGGAGGAGATTATCCGCGCGGGTGCAGCCGGATTTGGCGAAATGACAGCCCTACACCTGTCTTTTGCCAGCGGTCACCCATTTCTAGCGGTTCCACCTGATCATCCCCTGTTCCTGCTCCTGGCCGACATCGCGGCGCGTGGGGGAGTGCCCATCGATCTGCACATGGAGGCGGTCACGCATGACATTTCTCTGCCCGAAAGATTTGCCAGTCCCCCTAACCCCAGACTTCTGCGCGAGAACATAGAAGCTTTTGAACGATTATTATCTCACAATCGCCAAGCGCGCATCGTTTGGGCTCATGCGGGCTGGGACAACACGGGCCATAGAACAGTCGAGCTGATGCGCGGCCTGTTGGAGAGAAATCCCAATCTCTACATGAACGTGAAGATTTCTCCCCTGGACGGCCTTCCGCAAACCAGTCCTCTGGAGGAGGGTGTGATTCGGCCTGAATGGGTGGATCTCATACGTGACTTTCCAGACCGGTTTACCATTGGGAGCGACCAGTTCTACAGAGCGCCAGGATCGATGCCTATAGGGCCTCCGAGTACTAAAGTGACCTGGAGTTTCGTCGATCAGCTTCCTGAGGACCTCGCCCGTAAGGTTGCCCATGATAATGCGCTGATGATCTACAAGCTGGAGGAATAAATCGGTGATCGAAGAAGGCAAAGCATTGAAGTCAAATGAAGCTAAGCCCCTGGTCTTCAACGTGGAGGGCATGGACTGCGCCGAATGTGCCCTTAAGCTGGAGAAGGGGGTGGCTCCTCTGCCGGGGGTGGCCGAAGTCAAGCTCAACTTTACGACGGGCAAAATGATCGTCCAGTCGGCCGGTCACGACGACGTAAGGGGGGCGGTCGAGGCCCGCGTGGCCGAACTGGGATATCGCGCTCACCTGGAAGAAGCCCGGCAGGCGAGGACGAAACAAAAAGAAGACCTCTGGACGTTCCTGTCCCGGAGAAGGCGTGACCTGCTGACCGTCGTGGCCGGGCTGCTCATCCTGGCCGCTTTTTTGCTGGGAAGGGCCGGCCTGTCCCACTCCGTCACCTACGCCCTTTACGGTCTGGCTACCATCGTCAGCGGTTACTACGCCGCCCGAAGCGGCCTGGCCGCCGCTCGTCAGGGCATTCTTGACATAAATATCCTGATGACTATAGCCGCCGTGGGAGCGATGATCATCGGCGAATGGGAGGAAGGGGCGCTGGTCACCTTTCTTTTCGCCCTGGGCAATAGCCTGGAATCGTACACGATGGACCGGGCCCGCAGCGCCATACGCTCCCTGATGGATCTTTCCCCCTCGGAGGCCACCTTGCTCGACGGCGACCGCCAGGAGCGGGTGCCGGTGGAGAAACTGAAAATCGGCGCCCACATCCTGATCAGGCCGGGAGAGCGCATCCCGATGGATGGGGTGGTGGTCGAGGGGGCGTCGGCGGTGAACCAGGCCCCTATCACCGGCGAGTCGCTGCCGGTGGAGAAGAGGGCCGGAGACGAGGTCTTTGCCGGGACCATCAACGGCGAAGGATCCCTTATCGTGCGGGTCAGCCGACTGGCCGGCGAGGATACCCTGTCGCGCATCATCCAGATGGTGGAAGAGGCCCAGGCTCAGAAAGCCCCCTCGCAACGCTTTGTAGACGTTTTCGCCCGTTACTATACGCCGGCGGTCATCGCCATGGCGGTCGGTATGGCCGTTCTGCCTCCGCTGCTGCATTGGGGGGATTTCGTCACCTGGTTTTATCGCGCCCTGGTGCTGCTGGTTATCTCCTGTCCCTGTGCCCTGGTCATCTCCACGCCGGTATCCATTGTTTCGGCCATCGCCAGCGCGTCCAGGGCAGGGGTGCTGATCAAGGGCGGAGCCTACCTGGAGCAGATGGGAGCGATCAAGGTGATGGCCTTCGACAAGACGGGCACCCTGACCGAGGGCCAGCCGGTTGTCACCGACATCATACCGTTGAATGGTTGGGAGCAGAAAGAGGTGCTTTCCCTGGCCGCGGCCGTCGAGAGCCGCTCGGAGCATCCGCTGGCTCTGGCCGTGGTGCGGGCCGCCGAGGACAGGGGAGTGACCTTCCAGCCGGCGGAGGACTTCCGAGCCCTGGCCGGTCAGGGCGCGCGGGCCCGGCTGAACGGCCAGACGGTCTACGTCGGCAGCCACGAGTGGTTTGGGCAGTTAGGAACTCACGAGTTAGCGGTGTGTGAATGTGTGGCCGCCCTGGAGAGCCAGGGTAAGACGGCCATGATGGTGGGTATCGAAGAGGAGGTGGTGGGGCTCATCGCCGTGGCCGACACGATGCGGCCAGGAGGAGAGGAGGCCATCGCCTCTCTGAAAGCGGCTGGTATCGAGCGCACCGTAATGCTCACCGGCGACAATCCGCGCATCGCCGCCGTCATCGGCCAACAGGTAGGCGTAGACGAGGTACGGGCCGCCCTGCTGCCTGCGGATAAGGTGGCGGCCCTCGACGAACTTTTGACTGAATACGGCCAGGTGGCTATGGTGGGAGATGGGGTAAACGATGCCCCGGCCTTAGCCAGGGCCACGATAGGCATCGCCATGGGGACGGCAGGCACCGACACGGCCCTGGAGACAGCCGACGTCGCACTCATGGCCGACGACCTGAGCAAGCTGGCCTACACAATGACGCTCAGCCGCCAAACGCTGGGCATCATCAGGCAGAACATCGCTTTTTCGCTGGTCGTCAAGGCAGTCTTCATGGCCCTGGCGCTTCTTGGAATGGCTACGTTGTGGATGGCCGTTTTCGCTGATATGGGCGCCTCGTTGATTGTAACCTTCAACGGGATGCGTTTGCTCCGCTACCGGGATTGATCCAGGGCACGATCAGGTGCCTGGCACTTCCAAAGTGCCAGTCACCTTCAGGGAACGTTCTTAATCAGTGACAGAGCTCCGTCTCTGGCGGCCTCCAGGATCGGGCCCATGTAATCGTCTACCATCTCGGCCGTAAGGGGTACGGGCATGTTTTCCAGTTTCATTTTCAACTGGGGGTTCTTGGCCGCGGTCAGGGCCCGTTCGATGTGGCCGTCGGTGAAGTCCTTCACTTCGCCCAGCGTGGCCGGGAAACCGATCCTCTGGGACAGGTTGATCATGGCCTCCGCCACGGCCATCCCCAGGTCACGTCCAGACAGCCTGTCGATGTTGGCCGTGGTCAAACCGGCCTCTTTGTAGATGTTGCCCACCACCCGCAGCGGCTCTTTGATGGCCGGCGCAAAGAAGACGGTGTAGTAAGGGTTCATGATGGCGCAGGCCCGGCCATGGCTCAGGACGTCTACCAGCGAGAAGCTGGTCAGGTGTCCTCCGCTGGTGCCGCCTAGCATGATGGCATATCCTCCCAGGTCGGTCCCCAGGCCCAGCGCCTCGCGCCCTTCCCGGTCCTCGGGATCATTTATCACTCGTTCCAGGTGGTTAACGATCAGGCGGACGCCCTCGCTGGCTACTTCCTCGATCCGCTCGTAGTTATCCTGGCCCACCGCGCCGTAGAATACCTCAACGCAGTGTGCAATGCCGTCCAGCGCGCCGTCGGCGGTCAGGCTCTTAGGCATGGTCATGGTCACGCTGTAATCGAACAGGGCCCGTGGGGGGACAATAGCCTCGTCCACGATGAGCTTTTTCTGGCCCGTTTCCAGGTCGGTGATGTTGGAGTACTTGGTCAGATGGGCGCCGGAACTGGCGGCGGTCTGGATCGCCACTACGGGGTGAAGGGTCTGGCCGCTTTTAGCCAGGGCCTCGGTCACTTTCCCCGTCCCAAAGTACTCTTCGATATCTCCGCCCAGGGTGCGCAGCACTTCGGCGGCCTTGCCCGCGTCGATGGTGCTTCCCCCCCCGATCACCACTATAACCTCTGGATCCAGTTCTCTAATCTCATCGGCCAGCCGGGCCAGGTCCTGGCGCGGCGCGTTGGGCCTGACGCCCTCCAGACAGTCCATCACTATCAGGCCGGCCGCTTCCAGGTTGGCCTTTACCCTGGTCAGCAGTTCATCGCTGCCCGGATATTCCGTGCAGACGGTGGCTACCTGTTTTCCCAGTTCGGACGTCAGTGCTCCGGTCTCGTCCAGAACCCCGAACCCGAAGGCGTAACGGTCTCCTTTGAATTCTTTTATAAGCTGCTTTGCCTTCTCAAATTTAGCCATAACTACCTCCTTTTTTCTTCATTTATTCGTATCTTCATAACCACAAAGAGCCAAAGGACGGTGGTCCCCCTCTTTCGTGTTGATGACTTTTCTCTACCGCAGAGCACGCAGAGTTCGCAGAGATTTATCAATTTTCTCAGCGTTCTCGGCGGTCTCTGCGGTAAAATGGCAAGTCGGGTTTGCCTCAACGCAATTGGGGGAGACTACCCAAAGGACACAAAGGTTTTATACTCCTGGTGCTCTTTGTGCCCTTTGTGGTTGCGGTTTCACCCCAATCTGTCCTTCAACTGGACCAGGGTTTTGGGCCCGATGCCCTTGACGGCCAGAAGTTCCTCGTCGCTCATGGCGCGCAACTGGTTCACGGTGGAGATACCGGCCTCTTTCAAAGCACTGCTGATCCGGGTGGGCAGTTCCAGGTCGTCGATTGATACGGGCTCCTCGGGTTTCTCTTCTACGGGAATAGGAGGCGCTGCCACTTCTTCCTCTAACTCTGCTATTTCTTCTTCGGCCTCCACTTTTTCCACCACTGTGGGCGGAGCTACCGGCCTTTCTTCCCGCGGCTTTGCCCTGGCCTGGCGGTAGACCGCCCCGAAGAGGGACATCTGGAATAAAAACATGTAAAAGTAGAGAGGGGCGACGATGATAGGGACGAGCAGGCACAGACAGATGGTGCTGTATAGAAAAGTGGCTACCAGGGTCAGAACGTAGGCCAGACCGTAGACCATCAGCCAGGCCAGAACGAAGTCGCCAGGGTTGGCGCAGATGAGGGCCCAAATCTCTCCCAGGCGGAAAGCGGCGGCCAGTCTGCCGCTGGCGGCATATTGGGCCACGCCCATAGGAGCGAGCAGGCTGGCGGCCAGGAGCAATACCAGGCCCAGAAGGAAAAACAAGAAAGCAACCACGATTATCAGCGTTCCCAGGCCGGCGCCCAGACCACTTAATTCGGGCTCGGTCTCGACGGCAGCCAGCCCGGCGAAGGTCAGCGACGTACCCACGAGGAAAAGACAGGCTCCACCCAGCCAAACGATAAAGGCCGGTATCATGTAGGTTATACTGATGATGAACCAATAGAGTCCCTTCAGCCACAATCTACCCCAGTCGTCCCACTCCGGCATCTCCGCCCGGCCACGTTCGATAATGATGCCCATAGCCTCCACCGCGTAGCCCAGAACGAAGAACAGGGGCAAAATGGGCACCACGTAGTTAGCCATGTAAAGGAGACTGCCGATTAAAAACTTGCTGCCCCAACGCTCGTCTTCAAAAGGATAAGTGAACATCTTCTGCGTAATCACAGTTTAACCTCCTTATTCCTTACCGCAGAGCACGCAGAGTTCGCAGAGGTCTCGCTGCTACCTGCTTGCTGCTACTTCAGATGTCGATTGTCATCTCTTCGGTGCGGATGCGGGCCAAAGCTGCCTCCGGCGTCACCGCCTCGTCTGAGAGCCGCAGGTAGAGGTATTTGAAAACGTCCCGGATGATGGCCGTTAGGGGCACGGCCACCAACATGCCCCAGATGCCCAGGGCCTCGTTACCTATCACCAGGACGACCATGATGAGGGCCGGATGCAGTTTGACGCTCTCTCCAGAGATTTTGGGCACCAGGAAAACGTTTTCCACCTGTTGGATGGCGACGAAAAGAAGCAGCGTCCACAGGGCCGTGCCCTCGGACACCAGGGCGGCCACCAGGATGGCGGGGATAGCCCCCAGAATGGGCCCCACAAAGGGTAGAATCTCGAAGGCGCCGGCCACCAGGCCCAACAGGACGGCGAAATCTACCCCGATGATGAGCAACCCGATGGTAGCCATAACGGCGATGAAGAGGCAAAGGAGAAGCTGACCACGAATGTAGGCGCTCAGGATATCGTCGATAATGCGGGCGATGTTATGCGCATCCGGGCGATACCTCTCCGGGAGGAGCGAAAAGATGCCCTCCCTGAGCCGGGACTCGTCTTGGAGGACGTAAAAGAGCCAGAAGGGGATGACCAGGATGCCCAGCAGATAGCTGATGGTGCTGGATACCACCCCGACCGTGCGAGTGAGCCCTTCCTGGACGGCCTGGCCGATAAGGCCGATCAGTTTTTCCAGGTTGCGTTGGATGATCTCCTGCGCGTTCAGGGGGATGTAGGTGCGATAGTGGCTGAGCAACTCGTTGAGCAGGGCCTGGCCCTGGGCCAGCAGTTCCTCTCGCTGCGCCCACAAAGCCTCCATCTGATCGACCACGATGGGCACCAGAAAGAGAATAAGGCCCACGATGACCAGGATGACCACCAGGTAGACGATGAGAATAGCCAGGGGACGGGAAAGGTTCCTTTTGGTCAGGCTGCCGGGCATTATCCGGTTCAGGAAATTGACCAGGGGCAGAACCAGATAAGCGATCACCAGGCCCAAAATGTAGGGAAAGAGGGCCCCCCGGGCCACGTAGAGCATCCCGCCCACCAACAGGATTAAAATAACGCTCAGGATCAAACGGTTGCGTCTAGTGGGTGTCACTGCCGACCTCCTGCATAGCCTATATTTCGGGTTTGAGGTCTACCACTTCGTAAATCTTAACCGGCTCGGCTTTGCCCTTGACGTGTACGTGAGGCAGTTCGTTGGCCTCTACCGCGTGGCGGATGAGTTGATAAGTGGCTTCGCTGATCAGGACCTGGTTGCCCTTGGCCAACCCGCACAGACGCGAGGCCAGGTTGACGTTGTCGCCGATGACAGTGTAATCCATCCGTTTCTCGCAGCCGATGTTGCCCACGATCATATCGCCACTGTTGATGCCGATGCCGATAGGGGTGGCTTCCCGGCCGGCCTCCGTCCAACGGGCCATCAGTTTCTGGTGAGCGTGTTGCATCTTCAGCGCGGTGCGCACCGCCTGTAACGCGTGATCTTCCACGGTCAGCGGAGCGCCGAAAATGGCCATCACCTCGTCTCCGACGTACTTATCCAGCGTGCCGCCGTGATCGAGAATGATGTCGGTCATGGCCTCCAGGTGTTGATTCATGACATCGACCAGCACTTCCGGGTGAGTGCGTTCCGAGATGCTGGTGAAGCCGCGCATGTCGGAGAAGAGGACGGTCAGGGTGGCCCGTTTGCCCTTGAGGTAGTCCTCTTCCATCTGGGCCAGCATCATCTCCACTACCTGGGGACTGACGTAGCGACTGAAAGTAGAGCGGATTTTCCTGGTGCGCTGATCTTCGAAGATGGCCGTGTCCACCTGACTGGCGATGGCGGCCAGCAGGCGTTCGTCCTCCTGGTCAAAGCCGATGGTTCGAGGGCCATTAACTGCTCCGAAGATGCCGATGATCTCCTTGTGGAGGATAAGGGGCACGCACAGGATAGATCTGATCTTATCGCTCAGGCCGGAGCGGTTGATCATCCTGGCTCGCTTCAGGGCCTCGTTAGCCATCTCCTCAATCAGGCCGTAGTTTTCGGTCACAGCAAAGATGTCTTCTGCGGTTGAAGCTTTCAACTCCAACTGCTGACCGCTTTTGTCGAAAAGCATGATGAAGCCCATCTCGGCCTCGATAGCCTGGCAAAGCTCGGCCAGGACGGCGTTCAGCATGTCGTGGAACTCCAGGCCCGAATCTCGGATGCGATCAACCTTGTAGATGGTTTCCAGTTCCTTGTTGCGTTGCTGGAGATGGCGCCGGGTGCGGGCATGTATCACCGCCGAATCGGTCTGGCTGACGGCGGCCTGCACCAGCTTGACGTCGGACTGGGTGAAGCTTTTACGGCCCCCCCACAGAAGCAATAGCCCCAGCCGCTCGCCGCTAATGGTCAGAGGGGCGGCCAGGAGCTGTTTCAGCCCTCGGGCGCGCAGGGGAGGGGTACTTTCCAGCAAAGAGATTTGCTGGAGGGCTATCGATTCCTCCACCGTGTTGCGTATGGCCTCCTGATCCAGTTGCCCAAAAACGCCCAGGCGGTCGTCTAGGGCTTTCAATTCCAGTATTCCACTGCTCTCGTCCACCAGCCCCATCAAACACAGGTCTGCATCCAGCGCGGTAGCCACGGCGTTGACTATGGCCGATAATAGCTCCTGGCTGTCCGTGGTGTTGTCGCGGATGCGGTCGATCTTGTAAATAAGCTCCAGTTCTCGGTTGCGATGCTGAAGTTGACTAAAGGTGCGGGCCTGCACGATGGCCGAATCAATCTGGCTGGCGATGACCTCCAGCAATTCGACATCGGCCTGGTCAAAGGCCCTCTCTCTGTTTAGAATAAGCAGGGTCCCCAGCCGTTCCTTACCTATGGCCAGGGGCGCGGCTAACAGGTAGTTTAACCCCACCTCACGCCAGACCGGATCGCTCTCCACGACGGAAACCCGGGGCAGGTTTACTCCCCGCTCCAGGGCTTCTTGTACCAGCGACCTCTTAAGCTGCTGGAAGACCCGCGAACGATCGTTCACAGCCTTAAGGCTCATCTTCCCATTGGTCTCATCTACCAGCCCTACCAGGCAGAGGTCGGCCTCTAAATGGCTGGTCACTATATTGGCGATGGAGGCCAGCAACCCTTTAACGTCCGTAATAGAATCGCGGATGCGGTCGATAGCCAGGATGGCCTCTATCTGGCGCTCTTTGTGAGCCAATAGCCGGTGTAGGGAATCATCTTCTTTGTCCATACCTCAGCTCTCCTTTATTTTATTCGAAGACTCAATTGGCCTCAATGCCGCCGAAAATAGTATACTCTATGGCATGGGTTCTGTGTCTGCGCTCTTAGATGATTTTCTCCCGGATCTTGGCGCTGGTGAAGTCCATAGCCATCACCACCAGGATGATGAGCAAGACCACCACCCCCACCTTCCGCCACTGCAACAATTTCATATATTGGTTAAAGCTTTGTCCGATGCCCCCACCCCCCACAAAACCGATGACGGTAGACATGCGGACGTTGATATCCCAGCGGTAGATGGTAAACGCGGTGTAAGGAGGGATGATCTGGGGGATGACGGCGTAAACGATGGTTTGTATGGCGTTAGCTCCTGTGGCAGTGATGGCTTCCAGGGGGCCGGGATCAATGATCTCGATTTGTTCGGAGTAGAGTTTGCCCAGAGCGGCGATGGAATGTATCAGCAGGGCTAACATGCCCGGAAAGGGCCCAACCCGGACCCATACCACAAAGACGATGGCCCAGATCAGAGGCTCCACAGAGCGGGCGACGTTCAGAACGCTGCGAACACCGTAATAGACCACCTGGCCGATGGGAAAGCAGTAGTCCGGCTCCAGCCGGGCGGATAGAACGGCCCCCAGAAGCCCCCCCAGCGGAATAACTACCCAGGGGACGGCCGGGAAAAAGGAGCAGAACTGGGACCACCAACTACCGAAAATGAAGACTACCACCACCACGTCCAGGATCAGCCAGGCCAGTCCGGCGCCCAGTAGGCCGCCCAGCACTCCGAGCAGGATCCGGCTCGACGTAATTCCAAGCCTCTCAAACGTCCTCCTGGCCAGTCTGGCTCCCAGCAGGCTAAATATCACCAGCCCCAGGATACCTCCTACGGGCACGAGAAGGCCTGCGGCCAGGGGGGTTTGGAGAAGAGCGGGGCAGAACGGCGCAGCAAAAAGGTACTGTGTCAGAGATACGCCCAAGATCGCCCCGACCAGGGCCGAGAACACCGCGACGAGCAGGTTTCCAAAACGAGTAGTGATGGGCAACATCAGGTTGCGGGCCGCCAGGAAACTAAGAACTGAGGCGACGGGAATGGCCAGAATGGTAGCCATCAGGGCCAGAAAGATGGTCTCGATCATACGCTCCAACACGATGCCCAGCACCCCCCATTCGGGTCTGAACAGGGCTTTGGTGACGTTGTCCATCTTGTAGGCGGAGGTGAACAGACGGTAGAGGTTGATTTCGGTGATCCGCCAGCCCAGAATCAGAGTCTCGACCACCAGTAAAATGGAAACGATCCCCATCTGGGTGCGATACCAGGGGGGAGCCGGCCTGGCCTGTTCGGCCAGAGTGTCTTCCCTGACCACCACTCTGCTGCCGGAAAGCCTGTCGTGCCAGGTCAGATGCTCGTTGCTCCCCAGCATCCAGAGCGAGCCGAGGCACAGGGGCAGGTTCGAGAGATGTAAGGCCAGATACCTGAGCAGCCCCTGCCCCCAGTTCAGAGCTGAGCCATCGTTCGACACTATCTCGATGCCCGCCAATTTCTTGCCCAGCGTCGAGCCGAAACAGCTTAACAAGATGGAGATTTCCAGGCCGAGAAAGAGGGCCAGCCAGTACAGGGTGGGCAGGCTAAAGGGCACCTCAAAGGGCAACTTGCCTTTGGAGATCTCTTCCCGGAAGTAATAGATCACCGCGGCCAGCAGGTAGACCCACACCAGCCAATCGAGGACGAAGGACAAAAATCGCTGGCGAGGGGTAGCCGCTTCCGCCTGGTGCTGAAGTTGTTCGGCAGTTTGGGTCATGAGAATGCCTTTCTTCTACTTATGCTTTATAATCTGTAACTTTTCACCGCAAAAGGCACAAAGAACACCGAGGGGATGCCCCCTTTATGCCCTTCGTGTTCTTTGTGGTTACAAGCTGGGACTTTTCAGGTGACACCTACCTCTTCGGCCTCTTCGCCGTAGATTTTCTTGAACCGCACGCGATCGATCTCCTCCGGCAGACCGTCGAAGACGAGGTGGCCGTCCTTGAGGGCCAGGATGCGCGTGGCGTAGCGTCGGGCCAGGTCCAGAAAGTGCAGGTTGCAGAGCACGGTGATGCCATCGTAACGGTTGATCTGGTCCAGGTATTTCAGAATTGAGTGGGAGGTGGCCGGGTCGAGGGAGGAAACAGGCTCATCGGCCAGCATCAGGGTGGGTTCCTGCATCAGGGCGCGGGCGATGCCCACTCGCTGCTGCTGTCCACCGCTCAGGGTATCAACCCGCTGATAGGCTTTATCGGCAATGCCTACCCGCTCCAGCTTAGCCATAGCTCGCTCCACTTCGGCTTTGGGAAAGCGGTGCATGAGGCTGAGCCAGGGATTGACATAACCTAAACGGCCAGATAGGACGTTGTTCAAGGCCGAGGAACGCTTGACCAGGTTAAATTGCTGGAAGATCATGCCGATCTGGCGGCGGATCTTGCGCAATTCTTCCGGCGGAGCGGCGGTGACGTCCAGACCGTTGTAGATCACCCGGCCGGCGGTAGGTTCGACCAGCCGGTTGATACAGCGCATCAGGGTCGATTTACCGGCCCCGCTCAGCCCGACAATGGCTACAAATTCGCCATCCTTCACGGTGAAGCTTACGTTGTCGAGGGCCTTCAGACCGCTTTCGTAAACTTTGGTCAAATTCTCTATAGTGAGCAAACTCTGTTCCTTTCTTGCCTTTTACATTAAGCATGAAAGTTGGGCAGAGGTTGCCCTCCGCCCAACCTTGCTCCGCGAATCTTTCAGGCTGGGGTCTGGCACTGCCAGAGTGCCAGACCCCAGGGAGCCATACTGTTGCTGTTACTCAAGGCCGTACTTCTCCTCCAGGTTCATGCCGGTATACTGCACCAGGTCACGCACAGGATCGTAGGTGGAATCTGGCACCTCTTCGAAGCCGGTGATGTCGTAGAACTCGGGGTTGGAGAGAACAGCCTGGCCCTCTTCGGTCTCAGCGTAGGCCAGCAGAGCCTTCACCAGCTTATACCGCAGGATGGGCGGGAAGTCGGCCACAAAGCTAACGGTGTCGTTAGGGATTTTGGGGCTGAGGCCGGCGATGCGTACCTTCTCGTAGACATCGGGCGCGGTGTCCAGCACGGGGTCACGAGCGTCGCGTAGCCTTAAGCCCCCTTTGTAGGCCTTGAGCGTGCCTTCTTCTTCCACGATCTCGATGTCGCCCTCCGGCTCAGGCGGGTCGCCCCAGGCCCAATCCTCCACTGTATCGCCCGGCGGGCTGTAGTAGTTGGTGCCGACATCGGCCGAACCGTCGTAGATGGCCAACGTCGTTTGGGGATGGCCGCCGGTGGCCAGCTCTTCCCCAGGTTCGACGCCGTCTTTCATGAATTTGGCTTTGGGGTAGAGGTAGCCAGAGGTTGAGCCTTCATCGGGGAAAGCCCAGATTTTGCCATTGTACTCTTCTGGAATGGGGTCGTAGCCGAAGTCGGGCAGGTCACTGTCGCGGGCCACCACGAATTGAGTGGCGTACCACGACCGCCCGTAACGCACTACAGCCAGGGCCACGTCCACGTCGTAACGCTCGTGGGCCAGAACGTAGGCCAGGGCAGGGATGAAGGCCATGATGTCTCCCTCCGCGGCCCCCATAGCCTCGATGACCGCGGCGTAAGAGGTGGGCACGCTGACCTCAACGTGGATGCCCGCTGTTTCCAGGAAATAAGCGCCCATCGCCTCGCCGCTCTCCACGATGACCTCGGCCTCGACCGAGGGCACAAAGTACAACTGTATGGGTTTCTCTTCCGAGCCCAGCGCGTCCGCGGCGGGCGGGTTCAGATACTCGTCGGCCCAGGACTGGGGAGGGATGCGCAGTTTATCGCCTACCTCAAGGGCCTCTGGAGCGGCAATGATGGCGTAGGAAGGATCCTCTTTAGCCGCCAGGTTGGTGGCGATCATGATGACCGGGTAGGCGTCCATGTCGCCAAAGTTCTCCTCTGCCAGGGCCGACAGGGTGTCGCCTTCTTTCACCACGTAGTCTTGGCCCTCTTCCTGGGGAGGTGGGGCCGCGCCAGCCACCCCTAACCCATAGGTAGATAGGAGCAGCGCCAGAAGCAGCATCAAGCTAACAATTTTACTAACTTTCACTTTTTCGTACCTCCTTCATCAGTTATTATCTTACGTTTATGTGATTGAGTTAAACAAAAATCAGGTCAATAACCACCTCCTTTTTTTCAGGGATTGGATGGCACCGCGCACGGCTTACTCTTGACTTATGATACCAGAAAGACGGTAAAAGAGCAAGCAGTCTCCGCTGAGAGCTCCCAGGGGCCCGGCCCTTCTGAAGGGCCGGGCTTACATGCGTCGTGCTCCGGGTTTACGGTTTATTCTGGTGCAAGATGTGGTAGCACACAATGCCCAGACAGACGTGCACGTTCAGGGCCCTACCTTTGCCGTACATAGGCACGAATAAGGTCTGGTGGCACAGATCGAGAGTCTGGCGGGTGATGCCGTGATCCTCGTTGCCGACCACCAGGCAGACTTTGGGCGGATATTCGCAGCGGTGGTAAGGGATAGCCTGCTCGGTGATATCCAGGGCATATATAATGTAGCCTTCTTCTTTCAGGAGGGGAATGACCTCTTCCGCCGTTTTGGCGTAACTCCACGGCACATGTCTTTCTTTGCTCCTGGCTACCTTGCTTAGCGTCGGGTGGGGTGGCGTGGGGGTTATACCTGTCAGGATGACTTCTTCGACGTGGCAGGCATCGGCGATCCTGAAGATCGAGCCGACATTTACCGGATAAGCCACGCTCTGTAGCAGAAAGACGATGTTGTGTTTTAGAGGGTAAGCCCGCCGGTAGTCCCGCAGAAAGCGTTTTAGTTCCGTGCCTCGCAAGGGTTTCACGGCTCTTCTTCTTTTTTGCTCTCGGTCCTCTGTCGCCACAACCGCTCCAGATCGTCGGGGAGAGTATCAGCAGGAGCGGGAGCGGGTTTCCTTTGCCTGGTGATGTAGAACACCCCTAGCGCCGTCAGGCTGAAAAGGGCCATAACAACTATGGCGGCGCTGAGATAGAGGATCGCCGGGGCTGAAGGCGAGGTCTCGTCCCCCTCCAGCGTCGGCGAGGCCAGGAATAATTCCTGGAACTCCGGCGAAGCGTTGGTACTTTGCACGTCGATTCTGAGGGCGGGGCCTGGCTCCTTCTTCAGCCTGAAGACGACTTCCTGGCTTTCTCCTCCTTCCAGTTGGTCGATAGTCTTCTCCTGGGGCTCGATGTAGGGGCCGGATAAGGTAACCACGATATCGTAAGCGGTGACCGAGCCTGTGTTGCTGATATCCACCTTAAGCTGCTGTTCTTCCACTTCCAGTATGGGAGCTATACTCAATTTTGGGGGCTGCGATTCTGTTTCCTGTTCACCTGCCTGCGGGCTGCTCTCTGCTTCCTGGATGGGCGTGTTCACGATGACGGTCACTTCCCTATAGTTGCACCCGGCGCTATTACAGGCTTCCAGCTTGTAGACGGTGGTGTCCTCCAGGGGCGGGGTGGTCTTCCAGGAAGCGGCCGTCACCGGGCCTCCTCCCCTGGTGTCGGGGTAAAGATACCCTATCTCTGCACCCTCTATCTCCCAGCGCAGCGTCGTCGATTGGCCCTGGTCGATCGCTTCGGGATCGGCCTCAAAGCGGCGGATGAGGGGGGGCTTGAGGTTGACCACAATGGTAGTTTCTTTATGATCACAGTCCGTCTCGTTGCAGGCTTTCAACCTGTAAGTGGTAGTTGTTTCGGGAGCGACGGTTTTAGAAGAAGAGGCGGGCACGGTCTCTCCTTCTTCCGGGTGGTCCACGTAGAACACGATGCTGGCCGTGCCTTCTATATCTACATTCCAGGTCAGAGTGGCGGCATCACCTTGCAACAGCAGGCTTTTGTCGGCCCAAAACTGGCGGATGAGGGGGGGCTTGACCTTGACCTCGACAGTAGCCTCTTTGGAAGAACAACCGGCCTGGTTGCAAGCCTCCAGGCGATAGGTGGTAGTTGATTGAGGCGAGACGGCAACCGAGCCTTCAGCAGATGGCGGGGTGCTCATCTCCGGTATTTCTGGAGAGATGTGGATCCGACCTTCGCTGGCACCTTGCACGGCCCAGTCTAGGGTAACTGAATTGCCGTGGACGATGACCGGCGGGCTGGCACTGAAGGTGATGGTCGGCGGCGGGATTGGTGTAAGCGTCACCTGTGGAACCTGTGGGGTCTGGCCCTGAGCCTGGGTCACGGAATGCGTCCCTGTCTGATTCAGCAACAATATGCTGCCGATCAGGATAGCCATGAAGATGGGAAACAACCTTTTCATCAGTCTATCACCCTCCTTCCTTGCAGCCGCAGCGCGCACCGAGCTCGCTGGAATCTGGCTGCCAGTTGCGGATCGATCTGGCTGAATTAATTATATCATCTCTGGGGAGGTTTTGCAACAAAACGGCGGCCGGATGATCTGATGTTTTATGCTCTACCAGTGCTGTTGGTTGAGCTCGTCGGTGCGCTGGCGCAGTTCATCGTCGATGTCTGGAGTTCCTCTTGGATGAGCATCCGGTCGCGCAGGTTGGCCCTGGGCAGCCTGGTAAAGATGCGATACTTCAGGTCGAGTGGGATGAAGGGAGTGGCGCGGGTTAGCAGCATCTCCGACTGGCCCAGGAAGAGAAAGCCATGGTCTTTGAGAGCGCATTGAAGGCGGGCCAGGATGCGGGCCTGGATTTCGGCGTTGAAATACATCAAAGTGTTGCGGCACACCAGCAAGTCCAGGTGGGGAATGGGGGCATCCTGCACCAGGTCGTGGCGGCTGAAGATGACCGCGCGGCGCTGGTCGGGGCGGAAGACGTAGCGGTCGTTCACCACATTGAAGTATCTGTCCCGCAGTTCGGCGGGGACGGGTTCGAGGGCTTCGGGGCTGTAGCTGGCCCGGCGGGCCTGGGCCAGGGCCTCCTCGTCCACGTCCGTGGCGTAGATCTTGACCTGTCGGCGGAACTTTTCCGGGCCCAGGGCTTCGGCCAGCAGGATAGCCAGGGTGTAGGCTTCCTCGCCGGAGGCGCAGCCCGCGCTCCAGACCCGGATGGGGTCGTCCTCCGTCTGGCCCTCCACGATCCTGGGAATAACCTCCTGGGCCAGGTAGTTCCAGGCCGACGCATCGCGGAAAAAGGCGGTAACGTTGATCAGGATGGTGTTAAAGAGGTGGGTGAACTCCTCGGGGTGTGCCTCCAGGTGATCCAGGTAAGCCCCGAAGTCCTCCATGCCGACCACCTTCATGCGCTTGTTCACCCGGCGCCTCAGGCTGGTACGCTTGTAGCCGGTAAAGTCGAAGCCGCGGCTTTGTTTAAGGTATTCCAACAGGGCCTCGAATTTCTGGTCCTTTTTAGGATCGGGCATTCTACTTCTCCTTCCATGACCAGGGGCACCAGGGCGGAGGGGGACTCTTTCTGCGACGGGACAGAATACACCGCCCGGTCTGGATGGCGGCGTCGGCTATCCCAAAAAACTCGGATGTTTCCTCCTACTTGTATTAATTATACTATAACTACTTCCTGCTGACAAGGCCTGGGCCTGGGTTGTCAAGAGGGTGCGTCCAGAATTTTAGGAAACGGGAAAAGGTGGTAAAATAGAGGGCATCCAAAGGACAAGGAGGTGCTCCGATGAAAAGCCAGGGGCAAAAAGAGCAAGACGAAAAGCAATTGCAAGACAAGTTTGGGGCGATGTACGAGGAACTATATGAGTGGCGGGAGAATCATCCAGAGGTGAGTTTTGACGAGATAGTAGCCCAGGTGACCCCACGCCGGCGAGAGTTAATGGGGGAGTTGCTGGCCCACTTAGCTCTTCAGCATGGGAGTGGGGCAGTAGTGGAGGGGTTGGTTTGTGAGAAATGCGGAAGGGTGATGGAGTATAAAGGTGAGCCGAAAAGGGCATAGAATGTCTCGAGGGAGAGACCAAGCTGTATCGAGCTTACTTCTATTGTCCCCCCTGTGAAGGTGGGGTTTTTCCCCCTGGACCGCCAGTTGCAGTTGGCTAATCATAGTTGGAGTCCAGAGACGATCAAACAAGCGATCCGCCTGGGGGTGGAGATACCATCGTATAGGCGTGCGGCGGAGAGCTTTCAAGAGTTGACGAAGATACCGCTGTCAAAGAGTAGCTTACGGGAGTTAACGATAGAATATGGAGGGTATCTGGTTGAGGTTCAGGAGGAAGAGGCGGAGGCCACGGTCCAAGTGCCGGGCCGAGACGAGGATATGGAGGTCGTGTGGCGCAATATTCCGGAGCCTGATAGTGAAGTAATGGCCGTGTGTTTGGACGGGGCGCTGATCAATATTCGGGAGGAGGGGTGGAAGGAGATCAAAGTAGCGACCATCTCGGCTGTGGAGAGGGAGGTGCAACTAGAGCGGGATGAAGAGAAAGAGGTGCGGCTGAGCCAGCACAGCTATCGGGCGGGGCTATGGGAGGCCAAAGAGTTTGCCAAGCACCACTGTTCGGATGCCCATCGGCGGACGCGGGTTGCTGTGTTCCTATTATGGCGCTCGTGGCGCAGCACGCTTTTGACATTTGGCCCGGCTCGCTTGGGGGACAGTCCAAATTTGGCGCTCGCAGCGCTGGGACGCACTGGTCCTCATATCCCAAGCGGTTTGCCGATGGGGGTGGACAGGAAGGTGATTGATCTCATCTCTAGTCTACCCCCTCAGCCAATTTCTATCAAGTTGTCACCCATAGTATAGCTAATAGGGACGCACCCGATTTCTTGGCTATTTGCGAGGCTAAGCCAATGTCGGAGCATACTATCAGGGGGCGCAAGCAGGTTTTGTTCGCTCTTTGCGCTTGGGCTCCCGCTTCTTCTGAATGTACCCTTGGGGATTACGATGTGACGGAGGTGGATCTGCGAGATATATCCGAATATCTCATGTATCTCCGCAACCGGAAAGGTTTGTGGCATAACCATCCCTATCGACGAGAGGAATACACTCCTGGTCACCTGCAAGAATCCTCTGTGCAAGCCTATCTGAGAATCATTAAAACTTTCTTCAATTGGCTGCATAGACGTCTGCGGCGAAAAGGCATCAATGTTGAGAATCCGGTTGCCGACCTTTCAGCGACAAATCCGCAATCTGGCGACCCTCAAGCGTTAACGCTTGAGGAGGAGGTTGCTGTATTAAAAGCAGCGAAGCGCAAAGGGGTTCGCGAATACGCTCTGGTGCTCTTTTTCATAGATACTGCCTGCCGGATTAGCGAGGCGGTAGTTACTCCAGACGACCTAGATTTCAACTATAATGTTGCCATCATCGAGGGCAAGGGGCGGCGGCTTAGATTTCTGCTCTTCACTGAGCTTACCGCCGAAGCGATTCGGGAGTATCTCGATAGTCCTGAGCGTGAGCAATGGGTCAAGAAATATCCTCATGACACTCATTACGTCTTTTTGGGTTGTCATGGGCATTTGACAGATGCTGGCATGCGATATATAATCAGGCAGGTTGGCGAAGAGGCCGGAATGGAATTGCAACCCCATCAATTGCGTCACACGATGGCTGTTACTGCCTTTGAAAAGGGGGCGCCGGATGCTATTGTATCCAAGTTGATGGGGCACAGAAGCGTCAAGACGACTGTTGATATCTACGGCATTTTCGAGTTACGGCGCTTGAAGCAGCAACACGAAATCTATTCGCCGGTAGCTCAAGTCGCAGAGATTTTTTGCGAGGATTTTTCTGGGGCGGATGAGGTGATTCTGTGCTAGAATCACCTTACCGTCAATTTAATCAAGGAAATGGGAGTGAAGATAACATCGTGAGCATCGTTTTGGGAATTGTCAGTTGGTTGGCCTTGATCTTCCTCACCCTGTCAGGTTACTCTATGGGGGTTATTCTGGGCCGGGGGTCTGGCAACGTTGACCCCGAGCCGGAGCTGTCGGACATCCTGGTCATGGTGCTGATCTGGGCCGGTGCGTTTTTGTCCAGGGTTTTTGTGCTGGATAAATGGCTGGCGGTAGGGATCTGGTTCGTGGTGGCCGGCATCGCTGGTTTCGTCCTGAGCAAGGTATTCCCGTCGTCGGATTCTTCCCGCCAGGTTCTTACCCAATAAAGGACCGCCGATAAGCGCCGATTAACGTCGATACCTATCTGTGTTCATCGGCGTTCATCGGTGGTTTCTTCCAAAGTGTCAGGCCCCTGGGAGCCTTAATCCTGGCGCGGCTGATAGGCGGTGATCAGGCCGTCGGAGCCGTCGGGGCCGCCGTACCCGATCAGGTAGAGCCTTTCATTGTCGGCGGCGCCTATTTCCATGCCGACCGCTTCTGAGCCTGACCATTGGACCGTGCCGTTGGCAGGATTCAGGGCGTAGAGACGGAGCTCGCTATCGGCTTGAGCCAGGAAGTAAACCATGTCGTCCAGGACAGCCAGCCCCAGGCCGTTGCTCCCTGGCGCAGCGGTCCACACCTTGAGACCGGTGGCGGCATCGTAGGCGGTCAGGCCAGGCCCATCATACGAGTTGGCGTAGAGGTAAACTTTGTCCCCGTAAGCCTCCACCTCGGCGGAAGAGACGTCGTAACCAAGCCAGGCCAGATCGACCACCCATAGCTCCTGGCCGGTTGTGAGGTCGAAAGCTATCAGGGAACCCGCGCCCAACTGCGTCCCCCCGATGGCGAACCAGCGTCCTCCAGTTGCGGCCCGGGGGAGCAGGTCGCCGGGGACGGGAATCTCCCAGCGCAGCGAGCCGTCGGCGATGGCGTGGGCCGCCAGGCGACGTTCACGGCTTCCGTAGCTCTCCCCTGCCTCGTCCTTCGCGATCAGAACTACCTCTTCGGTCATCAGCCTGGCCCGCAAAGAGGCCAGGTCGCCGCGCTCCACTTTCCAGACTGGCTGACCTGTGTCGGCCTCTACGGCCAGCACTTCTTCCTCGGCGTTTAGAATCACGTTGTTCCCTGCTGTTCCGAGCACCCCGCCGGTGGCTAAGGGCCGCACCCCGCGTATTTCTCCATTGTCTGCGCCCAGGAACAGGGCGAAGAGCTGGCTTTCTATTTCATACTCCGTCCAACCGGCGCACAGGCTGGCTACCAGGGTGTTACCGGCCGCGGCCAGCCGATGTCTATCGCTCCGGTAGCGGAAATAATAGTCGGAGCCACGCATGCCTTTCAACTGGGGTGGGTCGTAAGGGCAACGGGCAGCAGAGGGCGACTCCCACCAGCCCACCTGCCATAGCTCCTGGCCGCTGGCCGCTTCCAGGGCGTGCACCACGCCTTCCACGCTGGTGGCGTAAACCCTGTCGCCGGTGGAGATGAGCTTGAGTACGCCCCGTTCGTCGGGGAAGCTCGTGGCCCAAACCTGTCTCAAAGGCGGTTGCGGGGATCTGGCTCCGGCAGGGGAGGGGACGGCGCCCAGAGTCATAGCCAGGGCCATGACCTGGTTCGACTCTGCTCCGGCCAGGCCCCGGTCGGTGCCGACCCATATCCAGCCCCGCTCGTCAAAGGCGACGGCCCGCACGTTATCGCTGAGCAGACCAACGTCCAACGCCTTTAAGCCCAGCCAGCGCGTGCCGTCGAAGAAGCTCAACCCCCAGTCGGTCCCGGCCCAAACGCGCCCTTCTCGGTCAGTGGTCAGAGCTTGCACCCAATCGCTGGTCAGAGTAGAGTTCTGTTGGGTGTAACTGGTCCATCCCGTTCGGTCGAAAACGCTTATCCCCGTCTCGGTGCCAGCCCAGAGGCGTCCCCGGCCATCGACAGTGAGGGCTTTGACAGCGTTGCCTATCAGGTCGGAGTTAATGGTTTTATAGGCTTTCCAGTGCTGGCCGTCGAAGACGTGCACCCCGAAATTGCCGAACCAGGCCCGTCCCTGGAAGTCAACGGCGATGGAGGTAACGGCAGGAGCGAAGGTGTCCCATTCTTCATCGATAACCGGATAGCCGTACCAATCTCCATCGACCACTTGGTTTGCTCCGGCTCCGGTTCCGATCCAAACCCGGCCCTCTCCGTCAACGAACAGCGCGCTGACATAATCGTGCATCAGGATGGAGTTCTGGGTGGTATAGATCGTCCAGGTCGCTCCGTCGAAGAGGCCCAGCCCCGCTTCGGTTCCGGCCCAGAGGCGCCCCTGCCGGTCAACAGCCAGAGCCCTGACCCGATTGTCAGGCAGGCCGTCGGCAGTGGTGTATTGCACCTGGGAGCCATCCGTGGGGTTCAATCGATATAACCCTTCGGTCGTGCCCACCCAGAGCTGGGCACCCTGAACGGCCAGAGCCGAGACGTGGCTGCCCTCCAGAAAGGTATGCCACTCCACGCCGGAAGCCTCGGAAGACGAAGCAGTCAGAGGTGCAGGCCACCAGGTCAGGGCCAGGGTAGCCAGAATAAAAACTAAAAACGTAAATCGTAAAAGCGTATTCCTTTTCACTTTTTCCTCCTATTTTTTTGTTCACCGGGCACACACGTCGTCCACCGCCACCTCGAAACCGGCCAGAACCTCGGAGTGAGCCATCTCGCTGGCTTCCCATCGACTCAGCAGCTTATATGCACCCTCTTGCAGGTTGAACACCTCGATAGTTTGAGCCTCCGTGTCTACGATCCAGTATTCGCGCACCCCGGCCGTTTGGTATAACTCAAATTTATCGCGCCGGTCGGTCAGCCAGGTACCTGGCGAGAGGATTTCGACGATCAGATCGGGCACGCCACGAACGCCATCGGGGGTAACGACCTCCTCCAGGCGGTCGGCAGCGATAAACACCAGGTCCGGCTGCACGGGGGTCGCGCCGGGCATCAAGACCTCAAAGGGCGCGGCATAAATCCGGCCCAGCCCGCGCTCTTTCACAAAGCTCATCAGGGCAAAATGTAGTTCTGAAGAGGCGCGCTGATGTCGTTCACGCGGTGGTGGACTCATGTATAGCCTCCCTTCGATCACTTCGTAGCGCCAGCCGTCGTCAGGCAGGCGGGCGTAGTCCTCATACGTCCACTCTCCCTGGGCAGGCGGCCAGGCCCTTTCCGACGCGGGCCTCTGATTTTTCGTTTCGATTGTCATTGCTGCCTCCTGAAATCATCTCTCCAATTCAGTTACCTCGCTGAGCAAGGCCATCCGGGCCGGGAATCAACTCGCTCACCCCGTGCTTATAAAGGCCCATCCACACCTGGCCGGCATGATCGACGGCCACTGCTTCCACGTAGCCGGACGACAGCCCGGAATTGGCGGCAGTATAGGTGATCCACCGTCCGGCGTCGAGGACGGCCACCCCTTCGCTGGTGCCGATCCAGGTCCGTCCTTCCTCGTCGAGATAAAGGTCGTACACCCAGGCGTCGCCCAGGCCGAACTCGGCGGTATCGTAGCCAGTCCAGGTCTGCCCGTCGAAGGTACTGACGCTACTCCATTCGTTTGCCAGCCAGACCTGAGCTCCGGGGCCAAAAGCGAGGTCTGAAATCCCATCTTTGTCCAGGCCCACCTCCGCCCCACTGTAAAAAGTCCAGTTCCCGTCGTCGAAGATGCTCAACCCACCCTCCGTGCCGATCCAGACCCGTCCCTGCTCGTCTACGGCGATGACTTTCACCTCGTTGTACATCAAAGGGGAGTTGTCAGCATCGTAGGTGAGCCAGTCCCGGCCATCGAAGACTCTCAGCCCCTTGTTGGTGCCGACCCACACCTGTTCCTCTTTATCGACGGTCAAAGCGTGTATGCTGAAGTATTCGCCGGGGGCGGCCAGGGTATAATCCGTCCAGCCCTGGCCGTCGAAGAAGCTGGCCCCGATCCATATCTCTCCCCGCGCGGGCACGATGGCCCACAGGTCATTTGTCTCCATAGCGGTCATGATGTAGCCGTAGTTCGTTTCCACGGCCTGTCTGGTGCTGTGGTAATGCGTCCAGGTCTGGCCGTCGAATTCGCTCACGCTCTCGTCGCCGCTGAACCATAGATGTCCCTGGCTATCGACGGCGATGGCCATTACCGACAAGGAGAGCGGCCAGGGGCCGATGGCCTGGTAAGCCCTCCAGTTCCGGCCGTCGAAATGGCTCAGGCCGTCGCTTGTGTCGGTGCCAAACCACAGGTTGCCCTGATCGTCGGCCAGCACAGCATAAATCTGAGAGCCGTAGCCGGGCAGACCCAGAGTGGAAGGGTTATAATGGCTCCAGGTCTGGCCGTTGAAGAAACTCACGCCGTTACGGTTGCCCACCCAGGTTCGTCCCTGCCCGTCGAAAGCGATGGCGTAGGTGTCCTTTGTTGGCGGGTTGGGGCCTTCGTCGTACTCTGTCCAGGTGGTTGGGTCCAGGATAGTCACTCCCCAGCCCACGCCCAGCCAGGCCCGCCCCTGCTCGTCGAAGGCAGTAGCGTGCACATGGTTTTCCTCACGATAGATCCACTCCTCTCCGTCGAAGACGTACAACCCGGAGGACGTGCCACACCAGACCCGCCCCTGATCGTCCACAGCCACAGACCAGACAAAATCGTCCTCCAGGCCGGAGTTTTCGGCGTTGTAGGTCGTCCAATTCTCCCCATCGAAAGAGCATACCCCCTCGCCCAGAGTGGAGAACCACATCCGGCCTTCCCGGTCTCTGGCGATGGAATTGACGATATCGGAAGGCAGGCCCGAGTTTTGGGTGTTGTAAACCGTCCAGCCGCCTGACCCTGTGCTGGCGGCCTCCTCGTCGAAGACGCACACTCCGCCGCGATGAGTGGCAAACCATTTGCGCCCCTGGTCGTCGATGAAGATGAAAACCACGATGTCAGAAGACAGGCCATCCTGGGGGTGGGTGTAGCGCACCAGGCTGCCGTCAGTCAGGTCCCAGCGTATCACGCCCCCGCCGTAGGTGCCAGCCCATAGATAATGGTCCTCGCGGGCCAGAGTGTGGACACTCGTCCCCCGGCTGTAGGATATCCACTGCTCGCCGGAAGCAGAAGGCCGGGCAATGATCTGGGGTTGAGGCACGCTGACCGGCGGAGGTGCGCTGACGGATATCTCCCTGGCCGGGACAGGGGCGGGGGCCCCTCGTTCCGGGGAAAACTCGCTCAGCCCTTTGTCAGTGCCGACCCACAGACCACCATCGCCGCCCACCGCCAGGGCGTAGACGTTATCGCCGGGCAGGTTGGAGTTGGCCGTGTTGTAGGTGGTCCAGGTACAGCCGTCGAACTCGCTCAGGCCCCCGCCCTCGGTGCCAAACCAGACGTGACCCTCATCGTCAACGGCCAGGGCATAGACAAAATTGTTGCCCAGGCCCTCCCTGTAAGTCTCCCATTGATGGCCGTCAAACAGGCTTGCTCCTCCTCCCAGGGTTCCGGCCCAGACGCGCCCCTGAGCGTCAATCGTCAGGGCTTGCACGTAGTCACTTGCCAGACCATTAGAGGTGTTATAAGCAGTCCAGGTGCCTGGCACTTCGGAAGTGCCAGGCACCTCGTCGAACACGCTTACCCCACCGCCGTAGGTGCCACACCAGACCTGTCCGGCCCCGTCGATAGCCAGGGCCAGCACCCGGTTGTCGGCCAGGCCCTTAGAGGTGTTATCCGTGGTGTAGGTCGTCCAGCCGCCTGGCTGGCCGTCGAAGACGCTCAGGCCGGCCTCTGTGCCCAACCATACTGTATCCCCTGGGCCGATGGCGATGGCCCACACGTTATCGCTCGCCAGGCCGGAGTTGTCCGTGTTATAGGTCGTCCAGCCGTCTGGCCTTGTGCCGGCGGTCTGGCCGTCGAAGACGCTTACCCCACCGCCCGCGGTGCCGATCCAGCGGCGCCCCTGACTGTCGATGGCTAAGGCCCTGACCCGCTCGTGGGCCAGACCGTCGCCCTGGCCGTATCGCTTTTGTTGCCCGCTGACCAGGTCCAGGTCTATCAGGCCCTGGCCCTCCGTCCCAATCCACAGATGATGGTAGTCTCCTTCTGGGGTCAGCACCCGCACGTAGTCGCTGCTCAGGACGTTCCATTTTCCCTGCATGGCCCTGGGATAAAGAACGGCCAGGCCGCTATTGGTCCCACCCCACATCCGTCCCATATCGTCAACGGTCATAGCCAGCAGCCGGTCGCCGTCCGGCAGACCGGCGTCGGCCAGGTCGTAGGTCATCCAGGCGCAGCCATCGAAAACGCTTACCCGGTCGCCCAGGTTGAACCACAGGTCTCCCCGGTTGTCAACGAACATGGATTGAACGTCGTCGCTGGCTAAGCCCGAGTTAGAAGCTTTGTAGTTAACGTAGTTAACGTAGCCCGCTTTGCTCGCTCCCTTTCCGGTGCCGAACCAGGTGCCCTGTCTGGTGAGTACAATGGCTCGGATGTCGTTATCGGGCAGGTCGGAGTTGGTAGCTTGAAAGACGGTCCACACGTCTCCAACCAACTGGCTGACGCCGTTGGCCGTCCCAAACCACACCGTTCCTGTGGCGGTGGCGGCTATAGCCCGCACGTCGTCGTCGATCAGGCCGGAGTTTTGGGCGTTGTAGGTGGTCCAATTCTGGCCGTCGAAGCGGCTTACCCCGGCCTCGGTGCCAAACCACATGCGTTCCAAATTATCGATAGCCACCGCCTGCACGTCGTCGTCAGCCAGGCCGTCCGCCGACTGGTAGACCTCCCACCCCTGGCCGTCGAAGCGGCCGACGCCCCCGCCTCCAGTGCCGACCCATAGATGGCCGATGCCGTCCGACAGGATGGTCTGCACCCCGCCGGGCAAACCCTGACGAGGGTAGGGGTACACTTCGTAACTGCCATCGGCTATCTGCCAGCGCACCAGGTTCCCGCCTGCGGTGCCCAGCCACAGGTGATCGCCCTCGGCGATCAGGGCTTGTATGGCTTCATCGTAGGGATAATACCCCCAACCACCGGCCACAGGCTGGACGGCAGCCTGCATGGTTGTCGGCCCTGGGGCTAAAATCGGTATGGCCGCTACAATGGCTAACAGCAGATAAATAGCTCGCGTTCGCATTTGGACGATCCTCCTTGTTGATACCTATCTGGGTTGCATTTCTTTAAGTTTCTGTTGTAGACGTTTCATAATCCATTCAGGACCTACACCGCTGTATGTAATGTAGAGCCTCTCTCTTGCTCTGGTCATTCCCACGTACAATAACTTGCGTTCCAGATCTAACAATTGCTGAAATTCTTCACTTTGAATGTCCACCGGTTCGTTCAGCTTGAATTCTTCAAGGCCACAGATGAATACAATTTCGAACTCTAGCCCTTTGGCACTATGTAATGTACAGATCTTGACAACGGGCTCCGTGACATCCAGATCGCTCTTGGCAATGGTACACGGGATTCCACGTTTACGGAGCTCCTTAGCAACCGTTTCATTTTTGCCTCTGTGGCGTTGAAGGATCACAATCTCCTGCGGTAGGTATCCTTGTTGGAGCAACGACATAATTTCTCCCGCTACCTGAGCATACTCTTTTTCGGGCGACTCGAATGAAAGTAACATCGGCAATGGCCCATGTCGGCATTCTGCGTACTCCTTCTCAGGTTCGACGAGGCTATCTCCGGTGCTCTCTAACTCTGCCATAAGTGTCTGGCTGTCCCGGATAACCTCCAATGCAACATCAACAATCTCTCGGGTGCTGCGATACGAACGCCTTAGCACGTAACTGTTCTGGCTCGTAACACTCAGTCCTAATTCCTTCCAGGTAAAATCACGGCGGTATATCCTTTGCGCTCCATCGCCGACTATAAAGAGTATGTTGGTTTCAGGCTTGACCATCGAAGAGACTACCCTAAACCAGGAAGGGGCAAAGTCTTGAGCTTCATCAATCAAAATAGCGTGGTACTGTGTTCGTTCGATTATCCCTTCAACCACCGCTTGAAACACCTTGACAGGAATATCAGCCCAATCACACATATTGTTTCGTGCCAGGTGCGCTTGATAGCGACCGAATAGATTGTAGATTACCTGACGCTTGCGCTGCTCATAGCGCCCCAAACTATGCCCCCGTCCTGTGCGCTTGACTTTCTGCGAGTCTGGATAGTCATCCCAGTTTGTGTATTTCAAGTGCTCTTTAATCCAGTTGAACTCATCAACTAGGAATTCAGAGTCGAACTCAGTAACACCTACCTCTCTCAAGATATTAGTAATAATTCCTTTTTGACCGGCCTCGTCTTGGGGATTCCTGAAAAGCCCATGGGGAGCCAGCAAGTCACGACACCATTTATGGAAGTTCACAATCTCAACGCGATCAGGATCACCATCAATCTCCTTAAAAACCTGACGCAAATAGTTCATTAGCGATTTGTTGTACGTAAGCACCAGGACACGCCAATTTGGGTTTTGTTTGCTGATGAACTTAGCCCGATAGAGCAGAATCAGGCTTTTACCGCTTCCCACGACGCCCCTGACTAACTTGACCTGCGGATTCTTGGCAACTTGTTGGGCTTGTAAAGGCAGAAACGGGTCCTTAATGGGGGGAATTTGTACAGGGTTGAGAATAATAGGTAACTCTTCTTGCCTGGGGCGAGGAGGAACGCGGATTTCGGGGTACAGCATCCACTTGAGCATTTTTAACTGCTCGTGGGACAGGTTTGGTTTGAATGGACGAGCGCTCCGAAGGCGCTCTAGCAGAGCACCTTCCAGGTCATCACGAAGAATGGTAAGTTTTTCGTTGAGCACACGGTACAACTGCAACTCAGATGACTGCCAGGCAGTGTGAGTAATGTTTGGGAAAGCAACCAATGCATAAAAAGGCATTGCTAATCCACCTTTGTACTCACCCTGTTTTTGCAAGAGCAGTGCATATTTGGCAGGTTCCTTGCTTCGGTATCTTTCTATATGTTCCTTCAAAGACAAGCTGTGGAACCTCGCTTGTTTTGCTGGGTTGGTTCTCTTGTCGATATGACTGCCAATAAATATCTCGAATGTATCCGGGTTAGCACTGTGTATCCCTTTAGTATCCCAGTCCTTAACCTCTATAACGACTACCCCGATATCTGGCCCCATCACGACGAAATCGGGGTACGCGTCTTGCTCTTTGCCATGTACGGTGGGTTCAAACCAGACAAAGTAGTCATCTGGCAAGTTTCGCCTGAGCGCATTGAATACGACCCGCTCACCTGGTCTGCAACCGATTGCATGAGAGCAGTTCATCTTAGCCATATTGTCACCTGCCTTATGCCGTTTTGGATAATTTGGTATGCAATGCTCTATTGTAGCCATATTATATCATGTACTAGTCCAGCTTGCAAGAACACTTTAGGACAGGTAATGCTCCCACTCATCCACCCTCTCGATGCTCTGTGGGATGTGATTTTGCCATGACACCCGACTTATGCTATACTTGCCCTTACTAACCGCTCGCAAGAGAGGCTTGATGCGTTTGCATTACCGAATCGGTGGGGTTATTTTTATCAGCGTTTTTCTGAGCTTATGGTTGAAAGTGCAGGCAGAGGCTCCAGCGGAAGCGCCAGCGCCCCTGGTGTTGGCCGTTTACTATGCCTGGTACGACGAGAATACCTGGGATCCGAGCAAAGTAGCTGATATGCCCGCCATACCCTACGCTTCCGGCGACCGAGCAACCATCGTCCGCCACGTCCAGCAGGCTAAAGGGGCAGGCATCGACGCCTTCACCCTCTCCTGGCTGGGACCGGGCAACCCCACCGAAGATAACCTGGTAACCCTTCTCTCTGTGGCCGAGGCCCAGGATTTCCGCGCTGGCGTCTACTTCGAGACCGATTCCTCTTTCTTCCATAGCCAGGAGGATATCGTAGCGGCCTTACGGCACGTCATCGACGTTCACGCCGCCCAACCAGCGTTCCTGCGTTACGGGGGCCGGCCGGTCATCTTCTTTTGGCGCCTGGACGCCGTGCCCCTGAAATCCGGCCAGACGCCTTTGCAGGCCTGGGCCGCTATCCGCGATCAGGTTGATCCTGACCACACTACTATCTGGATCGCTGAAGGCGTTGATATTCAGTATCAGGCCCTCTTCGACGGTCATCATCTCTATAGTATCGCCTGGGCTCCCGACGTAAACCAAACTCTATCCGACTGGGGCTATCAGGTGCGAGAGTACGAGGCTGAGCACGGCCTCGATCGGTTGTGGGTAGCTACGGTTATGCCTGGCTACAACGATCTGCTGACGGGGCGGGAGGACGCTTTTGTCCGCCATCGAGAGAATGGCAATTTCTATCGCCGAACGTGGCAGGCGGCTATGAACAGCGGAGCGGATTGGGTGGTGGTTACCAGTTGGAACGAGTGGGTCGAGGGCTCACAAATAGAACCCGGCGCCAGTTATGGCGACCTCTATTTGGAACTCACCAGGGAATGGGCGGCGCAGTTCAAAGCCGGAACGTCAGCCGGGCCGACTGCCGCCCCTTCTATCGTCCCTTCTGGGACAGCGATCGTCTTTCCGGCTACAGCCACTCCTGCGCCGCTGCCCACAGCTACGCCTGTTCCCTCGCCCACCCCGACGACCACGCTCTCCCCCACCGATACCGCCACCCCCACAGCCACCAGGACGGCCACCCCTACACCACGACCTGCGCCCACCGGGACGCCCACCCCCACTCAACAGCCCACCCCCACAGCCAGCCCGTCATTCACGCCCACTCCAACCAGCACGGCTGTTTCAGAATCAACCCCCACTCCAACAGTTACGCCTGCTCCCGATGTCAGGTTGTACTTGAAGTCTTTTGTGGGGCTGGCCCTGCTCGTTTCTGCCCTGATAGCCCTGGCCGGCACGTTGCTGGTACGCCGTGAGCGGCCAAAAGGCGGCCAGGGCCCCTAGCACCGGCCTGGAGATCGATCTCCAGGCCGATAGCCTACGTGCGCTCAAGCGCACTCTAAACATTTTCAAATAGCAAGCTTTAGCTTGCTTCAGCTTTTAGCCTGGGGGTTTGACTCCCAGGCGGGCTTTGGCTCTTAGCCTGAGACTTTTTAGCCCCAGGCAGAGACTTTTTATTCAGGAGGGAGTTAAGATGATTAGAAGCTATCAAGAATGTACCGAGGAGGTTCTGATCACCAGGGAGAAGGTACAGGACAAGGTAGCCGAATTGGGGCAGACCATATCGGCTGACTACGAGGGTAAGGACCTGCTCCTGGTCTGCATTCTCAAAGGAGGGGTCATGTTCCTGACCGACCTGATGCGCCGCCTTACCATCCCGCACGAGGTAGATTTCATGGCTATCTCCAGCTATGGCGCGGCGGCCAGAGCATCGAGCGGCATTGTGCGCCTGCTGATGGACCTGAACACCAACATCGAAGGGCGCAATGTGCTCATCGTGGAGGATATCATCGACACGGGGCATACCCTGAATTACATCACCCGCAACCTGCGCACCCGTAACCCGGCCAGCCTCAAGATCTGCACTCTGCTCAACAAGTACGAGCGGCGCGAGGTGGACATCCCCCTGGATTACGTGGGCTTCAACATCCCCAACAAGTTCGTCTTCGGCTACGGTCTGGACCTGGACGAATTATACCGCGAGCTGCCCGATGTGCGCGTCCTGAAGCCCGAGTTTTACGAGGGGCTCACCTGAGCCTGGCCGTGGTCTAATCCTTGCTCCAGAGCGGTCCGGGCGGCCTCCTGTTCGGCGGCCTGTTTGCTGCGTCCCACCCCCCGTCCGTAGACCTTGTGGCCGATGAGCACCTCGACGGTGAACTCCTTGGCGTGGTCTGGCCCTGCCTCGGCCACGGTGCGATAAACGGGGGTCAACTGAAAAAGGCTCTGGCTTAGCTCTTGAAGGAGACTTTTGGCGTCCTTGTCCAGTCTGGCCTGGAGCACTCGTTTTACCTCCGGCTTGATGAAGGTGGTGATGAACTCCACCGTTGTTTTCAGTCCCTGGTCCAGGTACATCGCTCCCACCAGGGCTTCGAAGGCGGCGCACAGGGTAGCCTGCCGCGCTCGTCCTCCGCTTTCATCCTCACCCCGGCCCAGCAGAAGGTAACGGCCCAGCTCCAACTGTCTGGCAAACTGGGCCAGGGTCTCGGTTCGCACCAAAGCGGCCCGCAGACTGGTCAACTGTCCCTCGCTCATCTCCGGGAAACGGTGGTACAGGTGCTCGCCGGTGATGAAATCCAGCACAGCGTCTCCCAGGAACTCCAGGCGCTCGTTATCTTCCAGGGGGAAATCGGGGTTCTCGTTGAGGTAAGAGCTATGAGTGAGAGCCCGTTGCAGCAGCGTTTTGTCCTCGAAAGTGATATTGATGGCTTCTTCTAACTCGGATAGATCGGACATAATTTACGTTGGAATTGGAAGTTGGAGGCTGGAGACGGGAGGTTGGGGAAGGAGATGGAAGACTCAATTCTCTCCTCTCATTTCAAATCTCAAACCTCCAACTTCTAATCTCTATGGATAGGACCGGAAAACCAGAACCACATTATGCCCCCCAAAGCCGAAGGAATTGGACAGGGCTACTCCGACGGGGACCTGGCGAGCCACGTTGGGCACGTAGTCCAGATCGCAGGCAGGATCGGGATGTTCATAGTTGATGGTAGGGGGAATGATACCCTCGTTGATGGCCATAACGCAGACGATAGCCTCCAACGCGCCGGCGGCCCCCATCGTATGCCCGATCATAGATTTGATGGAACTGATAGGTACCTGATAGGCGTAATCGCCGAACGCTTGTTTGATAGCCAGGGTCTCGTGCACGTCGCCTGCGG
>CAZYHC010000053.1:14526-38793 GCA_964646625.1 uncultured Anaerolineales bacterium | reverse complement strand
CCTGGCCGGGGATAGCCATGCCCCTGGCAAAAGCGCCGTAGAAATGGGTGTGGGCACAGATCAGGCCGGGCATGACCAGCTTGCCCCTCGCATCCCACTCCTCGGCCTGGGGGTACCTGGCCTTTAGCTCCGCCGTCCTGCCCAGATCGGCGATGCGCTCCCCCTCGATGAGCAGCGCCCCGTCGGGTATAACTTCATTATCCGGGCCAAAGGTCAAAAGCGTGCCGTTAGCGATCAGCATAAAACTCACCTCGCCTTTCCTTAGAACTATTTATGGAACTATTACCATTGTACTCGATGTGTCCTTCAAGCGCAAGGGAGTGCTGTGCTCTGAACGCCAGAGAGGTTGACTGGCTATATTTTGTGCAGTATAATTCAACCGACCACCACGCAACGCGGTATGATAGTGATCTGATAAGGGAGAAACACACATAACAAACAAAGCTTCGCCCGGTTTCGCCCACTGGTAAGGCGGCGACCAGAGTGAAGCCGTCACTCCGGCAGAGTGCCGCGTATAGCACGCCCTGATGGGTATTCTGCTTCTACCGTAGGAGGCCAACATGGGAGATGAAGATAAGACAAAGGAGCAACTCATAAACGAATTGGGGGAAATGCGCCAACGGACTGCTGAATTGGAAGCAGCGGGGACCGAGCGCCAACGGATGGAGGAGAGGCTGCGGGATACCAACGAGCTCCTGGAGAAGATCTTCGCCACCACTCATCTCCTGATCGCCTATATGGACACGGATTGCAACTTCATCCGCGTAAACCGTGCCTACGCGGAGGCGGACGAGCGCGAGCCGGAGTTTTTCGTGGGCAAGAATCATTTTGACCTATACCCCAACCAAGAGAACCAGGCGATCTTCCGCCGCGTGGCGGAGACGGGCGAGCCGCACGTCACCTACGCCAGGCCTTTCGAATATGCGGAACATCCGGAACGCGGAGTGACCCATTGGGACTGGACCCTTCATCCTGTAAAAGACGCTTCGGGGAAGGTGGAAGGGCTCGTCCTGTGCCTGGTAAACGTTACCGAGCGCATCAAGGCCGAGGAGGAACTGAGGAAACACCGTGATCACCTTGAGGAGTTGGTGCAAGAGCGCACTGCCGAATTAACAGAGACCAATGAACACCTTAGACGGGAAATCATCGAGCGCAAGCGGACGGAGGAGGAGCGGGAAAGACTCATTCTCAAACTTCAAGAAGCTCTGGACAAAATCAAGACCTTGAGAGGGTTGCTCCCCATTTGCGCGTCCTGCAAAAAGATACGCGATGATCAGGGCTACTGGCATCAAGTTGAAATTTACATTCGTGATCACTCTGAAGCGGAATTCAGTCATGGCCTTTGTCCAGATTGCTTGAAAAAGCTCTATCCCGACTTTTTTTAAGGACGATGAGCAGACGACGGCACAACCGCCGAAACACAGCCAGGCGGGCTGCGTATTGCTCTGCCAGATAAATTATGGTATACTGGAACTGTCGGGGTGAAGCAACAGATATTAGGTAATGAAAGTGAGGGAGAAGCATGGCCAGATATTGCCCCCACTGTGGGGCCAGAAACCCCACCAGCGGTCGGTTTTGCGAAAGCTGCCAGGCAGATATGATGGCCCCCATACCTTATGGCGGCCACCCCCCAGAGCCTGAGAAGAAAAAAGGGTGGAGTACGACCACTTTAATTATCATAGTAGCCTTTGCCATTTTGCTGGCCGGGGCGATATGTTTCGGGTTAGCCACTATCTCGGGCCCACCACCGGGCTGACAGTTGTTCCCCGCCCCGAAAGTGCAGAGATGATGAAACTGCGCGGTTCACTTGCGCCATCAAGAGCAAATTCTACACGCAAATGAGCAGACAGCAGATGGCGAAATGGGTTGCCTTTTGGTACTTTCTTTACTGCGCCTTGATCACCGCTATCGTTCTGGCCTCATCCGCCCTGTTCCTGGTTCAGGTCTACCAGGAAATAGGGACCTGGGGGCTGCCCATAGACGATGGGTGGATTCACTTTCGCTTTGCCAGGAACCTGGCCGAGGGCTACGGCTTCTGTTTCAACAAGGGCCAGCCTATTGGGGGTTCCACCGCCCCTTTGTGGACGGTTATGCTGGCCCTGGTCTACAGGCTCACCGGCGAGTTGATGCTCCCTTCCTTCGTGGTGGGCGTCCTGTTCCTCATCCTGAGCGGTCTGCTGGTTTACGAGATCGGCCTGCTTTTGAGTGGGAGTCGGGCCTGGGCCATGGCCGTTGGGCTGGTGACCGTCTCTCTGGGGCGGCTGACCTGGGGCGCGTTGTCCGGTATGGAAATCTCCCTGTCCGTGTTCCTGACCCTGCTGGGCATCTACCTCTATTTGCGAGATAGAGAGCCGCCCGCCTCCAAATCGCTAAGCAGCACCGTGATCTTTGCCCTAGCCGCACTCACCCGTCCAGAAAGCTATCTGCTCTTCTTCGTCTCCCTGCTCGACCGCCTGATCACGGCTCTCCTGTTTTATAGAAAACAGACCGACTACAGGTCCTTCGCCCTGAACGTGCTCAAGCATCTGGTCATTTTTTTGGTCATCGTTTCTCCCTACGCCATCTTTTGCTACGTCACCTCCGGCTCATTGTTCCCTCACACTTTCTCCGCCAAAGTGGGCAGGCTGGGCCTGTGGGGTGCTCTCTCGACGGGCAACCTCGACCAGCTTTACGTGACCCTGGCCTACGACCTTAAACTCTACCTGCAACGCTTCACCCAGGAGCTCAGGGCCACCAATCTGCTTATGGCCTCTTTTCTCTACCTGGGGTTAATCTCGCTGGCGCTACTGCCCTTCGCCCCCGGCTCTTCGCTCCAGGTTCTTTTCTTCGGAGAGGGCCCCGTCGAGGAAAAAGTGAGCAGGAGGCCGTCATTTCTCATCCCGTTGGTCTTCATCCTCTATCCCCTGGCCGTAGGCACGGTGGTGCCCGCGGACCGAATTAGCTGGCCCTGGTTCAGGCATTTCATGAATCTTCTTCCCTTGCTGGTCGTCATCGGGATGTTCGGCCTGTTCACCCTGTGGGGAGCTTTGCGCTACATTGAACTCTCCATAATCGACTGGATTCTCTCCCGGCGGCAGGCGGCGCTGGCCCACAACCCTTCTTTAAAAACCCTCTGGACCTATCCTTTGAGCCTGGCGGTCGTGCTGTTCTTTGCCATCCTCCTGACCACTTCCCTGGTGGATAACCAGCGCGCCGCCTCGAACTATTACACCGAACGGGTGAGCACCATGCAGCGCGAACACGTGGCTATGGCCCGCTGGATTGAGGTTAACGTGCCCCCCGAGGCAGTCCTGGCCCTGAGCGATATTGGGGCCATCACCTTCTTCACCGACCGGCGCATTATCGACATCGAAGGGCTGGTCACGCCCGCCTTGCAACTGGACGACCCCCGCCATTCGGCGCAGAAAGACCAGGCCATTTTCAACTATCTCAGACAGGAGAAACCCGATTACTTCGTCACCTTCCACTGGCTCTACCAGGGCATCCCCGCAGAAAATAAAATACCCCTCCACCAGGAGGGGCATCTGATGATCTACAAGATGCAGTGGTGAAGCTACTCCCACAGCCGGCAAAAAGCGCATAGCTGCGGCGCGGTAGTCGGTTGGCCGCAGCACTCACACTCCTTTAATTCCACCCTCTCTTCCTCCGCGAAAACGAGCCTTTTCTCTTTCCTGGCCCGCAGAAAATCCAGGTAGAAGCTCAGCTTGGCGCCCGGCGAACGGCCTTCCAGTTGGTTGAGGAGGCCCTTGTAAAAGATGGTCTTGGCCCGCACGGCGTAGGGACACTCGTCGTAAATGTAGTCGATGCCCCGCACCAGGACGTAAGCGGCCGTTTCCCGTTCGTAGAGACGGTAGAAGGGTTTGACCTTGCGGGCCAGACGAGGATGGGTAGCAGGCAACACCGGAGCCTGACGGGCCAGGTACCCTGTCTGCCAGCGCAGAGTATTGATCATCAGGGTGGCCGCCTCGTCGTCCAGGTTATGGCCGGTGGCGAGGGCCGCATAATCGCCCTCGTAGGCGACGCGGTTCATGACGTGGCGCTTGATCAGGCCGCACAGGGAGCACACCTTGCGCCCCCGCCGTTTCTCACGGGCTATCTCCGGCACCGAACGGCCATAAACCTCCCCGACATCCACTACCCGGAAGCTGGCCCCCTCCCTTTCGGCCGCAAAACGTTCCACGAAGCCCAGCGATTTCTGGGAATAGTCCCCCTCTTCGATCCCCAGCTTGATGTAAAGTCCATCGGCGGCGTAGCCCAATCTCAGGAGCACGTCCCACAGGCCCAGGCTATCCTTGCCCCCGGAGACGGCCACCAGCACCTTATCGTCGGGGCCGAACATGCTATGCCTTTCGATGGCTCGTTGTGCCTGCCTGAGGAACCATTCCAGGTAATGCTCGGCGCAGAGAGATAGCCTGTGTTGGCGCATGTTGATGACCGCCGCGCCGCCACACGTGTGACACTTCACGCTCACCCTCCCGAAACGACGGCCACCAGCCTGACCACTTCTCCCTCTTGCAGGATGGTGTCCTCGCTGATGAGCTTCCCCTCGCGCACGGCCAGCACCGCCTGCGGATCCAGCCCGGCCTTAAGGATGGCGTGACGAACGGTCATGCCGCTTTTCAGTTCCCATTCCTGGTCGCGGTAGATTATTTTCACCATTATGCAGTCGGGTTGCCCAGCCTGATTCGCACAAACCGTCGCACTTCCTTCATCGCCGCTACCGCCTCGCGAGCGTCCTCGACTGTGGCCATCTCACCGGGATAGCGAACCACCACATCATATCCCTCCAGACTCTCCAGCAGATCGTGGATCAGTTCGAATGCGCTCTCTTCCTCCGCACACAGCTTCTTAAGAGCAATCAGGTCGTGGATTTTGGGGAAAGGCACTTGGCGCGCAATGAGAAAGGCCTTGAGGTACTTCTCGGTACATTGCTGACAGTGAAAGCAGACTGCCTCTGGCAGCGGGTCCTTACGGCGGCGCGCCAGATCTATGGCCGCCTTGTAGCCAGTCTCCGCCTTCGCCACCCATTCTTCCACTTCCTCGCGAGCGGTCATAGAGTATTCTTCCTCTCTCCAAAACCTCGTTAATGAACGGATCCACGCGCTCCATGGACCGTTTCATTTCCTCTGGCGTGCGCACGATGATGTCCATTGGAAATGGACGCTCTCGAAACAGGCGAGAGACGGTCCGCCGTCGTTTCGATGGCCGCTCTTCGGTCTCCATCACGATGAGCAGATCCACATCGCTGTCAGGCGCTGGGTTCCCGTGGGCGTAGGAGCCGAAGAGGATCACCTGCTCCGGCGCAAGAGCGTCCACAATGCGCTCTGTAATCTCTTTTAGCAACTCGTCGGTCACGGGCCGAAACCCGATTGGGGTAACGATTGATGTAGAATCAGTCATGTTTTTGGTTCCTGTTCTACCTCTATATTAAAACTGCTATAACTCCGCTTGAGCAAGCTAAAAGCGTTGACCTTGGCTGGATGTCTTATTTTATAATTTCATACCTTTATTATACCATAACAGTAATTGGGCTGTCAAAATAGAAAAGGTGTTCGCGTTCGGCAGACCGTCAATAGCAAAAACGCTTGAATTTGTTTCCCGGCTCAGCGGCCAACCGTAATAAAACGGATTTAACGGATATACTAAGGGGCAATCCGTTAAATCCGTTGCCCGTTTGCGGAAGGTATATAGCCTGTAGGGTGCCCGGCACTGCCAAACCGCCAGGCCCCTGCGGTGCCGAATGGATGCTAGTAACCCGCTACCGCCAGAGCCCAGACAAAGAACCAACCGGCCTCGAGGTCAATCTCGATTTGCCCCTCTGCGCCCCGGATACGGCCTTTCACCACGTAGTGCCCCGGCTCCAACGACACAAAGGCCCGGCCGGGCTCCTCTCCCTGCTTGGCCGGCACCTCGACGCTCTGATCGCCCACGTCCACCTGTGATATCTCTCCTATCCAGTTTTCGAGGAGCAGCACGGCCTTCCCTGTTTCCGGGGCCATAATGATGCTGGCATCTATGTTAAGGGCAGCCACGTCATCGCCCCTGATGAATACGCGGTCTGCGGCTATGGCGGTGCCGGCTTCGTCCAGCGGGATCACGATCATCAACGCTGGCCTGGGTTCGAGCGTGACGAACTCGCGAGCGCCGGCGGAAATCGCCTGGCTTTTCTGCTCCTGAAACTCAGGGCTGCCGGAGCTGGAACTGGCGGTGTAGATGAAACCATACACCAGCGTTCCGTCGTCCAGGGTTATGACTTCTCCAATTCCAGGGATAGGCGCAGAAACCGGTGGAGGGGTTTCCCCAGCCGGGGCAGGGGTTTCGCCTTCAGGCGGGGTGCCCACCACGATCTTGACGTAGAATTCATCGCCGAAGAGTGCGTCTTCGTCGTTGGCCATCTGCCAGTAGCTGGTGTAGACTCCATCCTCCTCCGGGGCGATCATCTTCACCGCGATGTCCACCGTCTCGCCGGGCGCGACGGTTACGCCCAGCAGTTGGAGGCCCAGCCCGTCTTCATCCAGTTGATCGCCATCAACGAAGGCCAGAGCGTAGTTCTCATTCCACTCGCAGTCGCCGGTATTCTCCAGCCGCCAGACCTTCTCGAAGCTTTCGCCTGGCTCAAAGACGGTATTGTCGGGCACGCTAACGTCGGCTACAAAGGCTGCACCCGGTTCACACTCGGCCTCCTGAGCCAGAGCGGCCCCCGCGCCAACGATGAGTAAGGCCACTACCAACGACAGAATAATTATCCTCTTCATCTTTCCTTTCCCCCCTATTTTAATTATCTGGAGTATATGCTCGACGAAATGCCCTTCGGATATTCACGCCTTGGTCGTATACCCTCCCCCCTTTCTTATAGTTCACCCCTTCGTTGTACCATAGGGGCCTGGCAGGCCACCGGCGTTCACGCCTAGCGGGCGGTACGTCCGCCGTCCACCCGGAGGGTGTCCCCGGTAACCATGTCGGAGGCATCAGAGGCCAGGAAGATGGTCGCTCCGATGAAATCTTCCGGCTCGCCGGCGCGGCCCAGAGGGATGCGGGCGATGGAAGGCTTCATAGCTTCGTCATCGGGATAGAGGAGTCTAATCATCTCGGTTCTCACCACCGTAGGGGCGATGGCGTTGACCCGAATTTTATACTTGGCCCAATCCACGGCCAGGGCTTTGGTGAGCAGCACCACCCCCCCTTTGCTGGCGCAGTAGGCGGCGTGCTTTGGAGAAGCCACAAAGCCCATTTGAGAGGTCAAATTTATAATCCGTCCTTCTATCCCGGCGGCGATCATGCGACGCCCCACCGCCTGGGAGCAAAAGAAAACCCCTTTCAGGTTGGTGTCCAGCGTTTCATCCCAGGTCTCTTCGGTGACCTCTTCGGCGGTCTGAGGGATGATGACCCCCGCATTGTTGACCAGGATGTCAATGTGGCCCATCTGCTCCCAGGCGCTGGCTACCATTTCTTCGATCTGGTCTGGGAAGCGCAGGTCAACGGTGTAAACGGCATAGCGGCGCCCCATTTCCCCAATTTCCTGCCCTACCTCCTCCAGCCGGGTCTTGTTTTTTCGGGCGGTGATAACCAGGTCCGCACCGGCATGTGCCAGCCCCAGCGCAATGGCTCGCCCTATCCCCCGGCTCGCACCGGTAACCAGAGCCACTTTCCCTGCCAGGGAGAAACTCGGAAACCGCATTTCCAGACTCCTGCCGAATCACGAACAGGCGAAAGCCGCGCCTCTTTTGTGCCCTTCGCTTCATTACGCTTATTCGACGCTTAGCCGCGATCCAGTTACGGCCACGATAATACCTCATTTTGACAAAAAAGGCAAATAAGAACTACAGAGCTTAGCATCAATTACTCCCCCTCTCTTCCAAGAAGTCGGCCCACAGTGGTTATGACCGCCTCGGCCATGGCGATGGCCTGCTCTGCATCCTGCTCGTTATAGAACTCGGCGGGGATAACGTCCTCCAGGGCGTTGGGGTAGCGAGCCTCGACGTAGTAGAAATCCAGCAGCTTGACCCGCTCTCTGAGGGCTGTAAAGTCCGGGCTATACTGGGCGGCCATATCGCATAGTTTGAATATGGAATGGGTTAAAATGAGTTCCTCGCCCTGGTGAAAGAGGTAGGCCTTGAGCGCTTTCTCGGCGGTCTGCTGCGCCAGGAAACAACAGGTGTCGTACTTGCCGGCCTGACGAGCCACCGGGAGAAAGTCCAGGTCGGAGAGCGCCTGCCGCCACCAGCGGTGGGCCTCAAGTTCCAGGTCTTTCATAAAGCACTTTCCCTTCTCTCATAATGTGGCGGAAAAAAGGCCGCTCGCGCACCCGTTGGAATGCCTCCTGGCTGTAGGCCAGGAGGTCCACGCCCTCCCTGGCCTGGATGTTCTGGTAGACCCAGCGGGTTAATTCGCGCGCTGGCCGTTCCTGGTCGAACAGTACCAGGAGGTCAATGTCGCTGAAGAGGGAGAGCTGTCCGCGGGCCAGGGAACCGAACAGGATCACCTTGACCGCGCCCATGCTCTTCAACTGTTCCACCAGGCTTTGGGTTTCCGCCTCCAGCCGGGCGCGATCCTGGGCGGTGGGTTTCACCGTCAGCCTCCTTCCGTTCAGTCTCCAGCCCCAAGTCCCAATACGAATGGCCGCATGTATAGACTATCATTTTTCGGGACCGTTCTGTCGCTCAAGTTCCTCTAATTATAATTGATACTGTTAAAACTGTCAAATTATGATTTGTCGTTCTATGGCCGTTCTGGTCGTGGCCGGTGGGCTTCCGTATTTTCCGTTACTGCGCGCTTCCGCTTTGACAGAACTGGCGAGTAAAGCTATAATTAAGCCCGGAATCAGCGTAGAACAAACGGGCAACTTCAGGATAGCGTACACGTATATCAATTATGAGTCAGATCGTCAGAGCGATCATCATCGTCCTGGACAGTGTGGGCATCGGGGAACTGCCCGACGCCGACCGCTATGGCGACGCGGGCAGCAACACCCTGGGCAACACCGCCAGAGCAGTGGGGGGCCTCTCCCTGCCCAATATGCAAAAGCTGGGGCTGGGCAACCTGACGGGGGTGGAGGGCGTGCCGCCCTGCGAGCATCCCCTGGGCGCTTACGGGCGCATGGCCGAGGCTTCAGCGGGCAAAGATACCACCACCGGACACTGGGAGCTGGCCGGGCTCTATTCGCCCAGACCGCTGCCTACCTACCCGCAGGGCTTCCCGCAGGATTTAATAGCCGCCTTCGAGCAGCGTATCGGGCGCAAGACGTTGGGCAATTACCCGGCCTCCGGCACGGCCATCATCGCCGAATTGGGCCAGGAGCACATGCGCACTGGCTACCCCATCGTCTACACCTCGGCTGACAGCGTCTTCCAGGTGGCCGCCCACGAGGAGGTCATCCCTGTCGAGGAGCTATACCGCATTTGCCGCCTGGCCCGCGAACTGCTGGTGGGCGAGCACAACGTAGGCCGGGTCATCGCCCGTCCCTTCGTGGGCCGGCCGGGGAATTTCACCCGCACCGAACGGCGGCAGGACTTCTCGGCGCGGCCGCCCGAACCGACCCTGCTGGATCGCCTGGTAGCCGCCGGGCAGGAAGTGCTGGCCGTGGGCAAGCTGAAGGACATCTTTGCCCACCAGGGCATCAGCCGTTCGGTGCACACCGGCAACAATATGGCCGGCGTCGATCAAATCCTGGCTTTCATGGCCGAGAAGAGCCGAGGGCTGATCTTCGCCAACCTGGTGGACTTCGACATGCTGTATGGGCATCGCAACCATCCGCAGGGTTACGCTCGTGCCCTGGAAGATTTCGACCGCCGTTTACCAGAGATCATGGCCGCCTTGCAGGCGGACGACGTTTTGATCATCACTGCCGATCACGGCTGCGACCCGGTCATGCCCAGCACCGACCACTCGCGGGAGTACGTGCCCCTTTTGGTCTACGGCGCAGCGGTCAAGGCCGGGGTGAACCTGGGCACGCGGCCGACTTTTGCCGATGCCGCGGCCACCGTCGCCGAGTTATTGGGCCTGGCGCCTTTGCCTTTTGGCACCAGTTTTGCCTCCGAGATTATAGTCTGATGGATGAAGCAAAAAGTAACAATGATCGCCTGGAAGCGACCACCAGGCAGGTGGATTTGTGGACCCGCCTGGCGATGATCAAAGCCGATTGGAGCGCCATCGTGCGCCTGACCATCCGCGGCATCGGGGAAGACGATTGTTTCATGCGGGCCGCGGCCATTGCCTACTATGCCCTTATCGCCCTCTTTCCCTTGCTCCTGGTCCTGGTGGTGGCGGCCAGCTTCGTCCTGGAATCGACCGAGGTGCAGAAAAACGTGATCCTCCTGGTCGAAACCTACATGCCGACCGCCAACGACCTGGTTCAAGCTAACTTCGAGCAGATTCTGCGGGCCCGACGCACCGCCGGTATCCTGGCCATGTTAGGTCTTGCGTGGTCGGCCCTGGCCGTTTTTTTCAACATCGAGCGGGCCCTGAACAGGGTATGGGGAGTGAAGCGGCTGCGTCCCTTCTGGTCGCGGATGCTGCTGGCCCTGATCATGATCGCCGGTATCGGGCTGCTCATCCTCTTATCGGTGGCCTCGACCACGGTGTTTGACGTCATCCGTCATCTTCGTCTGCCTGTTCTGGGCTGGGAGCCTTTCAACCGCCCTCTGCTGTGGAATATGGTCACCTCTCTGCTGCCCATTTTCCTCAACGTGGTGATCTTCTTTCTACTGTACAGAATTTTGCCCTATACCCAGGTAAGTTGGAGCGAAGTGTGGTCAGGGGCCTTGCTGGCTGGTCTGGCCTGGGAAGGGGTCAAGCGCATTTTCACTCTGTATCTGGCCAGGTTTGGGAGCTACAACCTGATCTACGGTTCTCTGGGAACGGTCATTGCCCTCCTGATCTGGTTCTATCTTACGGGCGTCATTGTCCTGGTCGGGGCAGAGTTCACGGAAGCCTATACCGTGGTCAGGCGGTGGAGGCAACGTTGGGGCTACAGGCTGGGGGGATATCCTCCCGTAAGATAAATTTTTTGGATGGGAAATAGCGATGGATTGGGTTTTAATCTTGTCTCTGATTCTGATGGCGATTGGGCTGATAGGAGTGGTGTTGCCTTTGGTGCCTGGCATCGTGCTCATCTTGCTGGCCGCGCTGTTATACGCCCTGGTCGAGGGCTTTAATAAGCTGGACATCGTTACCGTCGTGATCCTTACGGTGCTGGGGGTGGTGGGAGTTACGGCCGATATTTGGGTCAGCAGCCTGGGAGCCAGGGCTGGGGGGGCCTCTTTTCTCTCCATACTGGGAGGCTTGTTGCTGGGCCTGGCGGGGTTGCTCTTTTTCTCTTTGCCTGGAGCGATCATTGGTTCTATCGCGGGCGTGCTGGGCGTGGAAATACTGCGAGTGAAAGACTGGCGCAAGGGGCTGAGCGCCGGGGTGGGCTGGCTGGTGGGTTGGTTGATCTCCACGGTGATACAACTGACCATTGCTCTGATCATGATCGCCATCTTCGTGTGGAAGGTGGGTTTGATATAGGGAGGAGAGATATGGACATTGATGTCGAAGGGCTGCGCCATATAGCCCTCACCTTCGCCATCTTATTAATTTTGAGTCTGGTGGCCGCCGGTCTGTTGCTCATCCTGGCTCGCCGACGGTTGCGCCACCTGAATCTGCCGGCCTATGCCGATTTTTTCACCACTTTACGGGCTGTGCCTTTTTCCCTGGTGCTGTTCCTCGATTTACTGGACTTTGGGCTGGACATCTTCGCCGCGCCCGTGGCCTGGGTGGTGCTGGGCAGGCTGGGCCTGAAAGGGTTGCGGGGGGTGACCATCGTGGAGGAGCTCATCCCCGGCACCCAACTGATCCCTACCATGACCGCGACCTGGGTGCTGGTGCGCATCTACGACAGGCTGGGGGGGAAAGCGGCCGATTCTCTCCCGCAGGAACATCCAACTAACCAGTCGCCATAAAGCGAGAAGTAAAAACTAATCCCCCCAATGGCCTCAGAACGGGAGAATGTTGCATAACCTGAGCGGGTAAGACAGATATGGGAGCTTTCAACAGAAACCGCTGGCTATTCATCTTATGGGCGATGCTGAGTCTGGCCTGGCTCGGGTCGGGGGTGCAACCGATGGTCAAAGCGATGCCGCCCCCCACGCCCCCCGCCACGCTCACGCCCGGACCGACCCGCACCCCGGCCATCCCCATGTCGGCTGAGGACGCGGCGGCAGTGGCCCAGGCCGAAGCAGATATCGAAAAAAACCGCCAGGGAGAGGCCCTCATCACCATCGTCGATAGCCAGGGACGCCCCCTGCCCGGCCTGAACGTGGAGTACACCCAGCTCGAACACTCCTTCCTTTTCGGGGTATTCGATACCTACGACCCCCAGGTCTTCACCCTGATGCGAGAGGCCGGCCTGAATCACGCCACCTTTCACTACAACTGGGCAGCCGTAGAACCCCGCCCAGGACAGTACACCTGGGACAACCTGGACTTCGCCTGGGGAGTGAAATACCTGGGGGACATGGGTTTTCACCTCAAGGGGCACGCCCTGATCTGGCTGCAAGAAACTACCCCTCTCTACCTGCGTTATCTCCCCTTCGAGAGCTACAAAAAAGCTGTGTACCGCCACGTATACGATACGGTTAACCATTACCGGGACGAGGTGGAGCTGTGGGACGCCATCAATGAGCCCATGTCCAGTGGGGCCAACGCACCCGGCTTTGACGAGGAGCAGGTCATCGATATCATCGCTACCAGCGTGAAGGCCATCAGAGCGGCCGCCCCACAGGCCCGCATCATCGTCAACAACGCCAGCCCCGGCGGCGAGGATAAAAAGGGGATGCACCCCTACTATTTCCTGCAAGATGTCATCAAGGCCGGAGTAGATTTCGACATCGTGGGCCTGCAATTCTATTACAATGGTTACACCTGGGGTTACGACATGCCCCGTCGCAGCCTGGCCTCTATGGGCCAACTGCTCGATGAGTACGCCGCGCTGGGCAAGGAGGTGCACGTCACTGAATTTTCTGTGCCCTCGGCCTCTCTCATGCACCACGCCGGCTACTGGGGCCAGGCGTGGAGCGAGGAGTTGCAGGCCGCCTATCTGCGGGCCGCCTATACCATCTTTTTCAGCAAGCCCCACGTGCAGGCCATTACCTGGTGGGATGCCAACGACGACAGCAGCTTCATTTACCACGGCGGGCTGCTGGGCGAGGAGAACAGGCCCAAGCCCAGTTACTACGCCTTGAAGCAGCTTATCAGGAGTTGGACGACGAGCGGCCGCGGCGTCACCGATGCCAGGGGCCAGGTCGTTTTCCGGGGCTTTGGTGGAGCCTATCGGGTGACGGTCACCGAGCAGGAGAGCGGCCTGAGTCTGAGCCTGGAGCTCACCGTCAAAGAGAGACGAACTCACGAAGCCTACATCGTGTTCGACCGCGCGGGGCTCAGCCAGAAGAGGGCAGAGAAGCAACGCCAATGGGAGTTGGCCCTGCAAGAAAAAGCCAGACGGGCCGAAAGACTTTTAACCTACTGGCAGAAACAGGGCCACATCAGACGCGTGACTCAGGGCCAGATCAGCCTGCACCGGATCGAGGCTCTGCTGAGCAAGGGGGCATTAGCGGCGGCCGAAGAAGCCCTACACGCTTTGCTGAACAGGCTGGCCGTGGAGAAGACCACCGTCATGGCCGCCACGACCATGACCAATACCAACAAATCTCTCTTCAGCAATCTCCACGATGTACCTTACGCTCCCCTGTGGACCAATGGAGCGCTCTACCTCGATCGGCATTTCGATGACGGTCAGGTCGAGGTGACGGTGGTGGCCAAGGGGAAGAAGGGAGGGCAGGAATGGCCTCGGTTCGTGGTGGCCGTGGGCGGACAACAATCCAGGGGCGTGGTCGTGGCTACGCGGGGGTGGAAGGAATATAAGACGACCCTGGAAGTGGAAGGCGGCTATCAACGGCTGGCGATCATCTTCGTCAACGATTATTATGACCAGGCTAACGACCAGGACCGCAATCTCTACGTCAAAGAGGTACAGTTGACCGAACGAAGCTGGGAAGCGCCCATGAACGCAGCAAGCAGCCAGTAGATTAGCAGCAAGCTGATGGGCCTCGTTCACATGCACCGATGAAACCAGCCGCTTTCATAAGTGGTGCCGGGCACCGGGCGACTTTACTTTTGAGGGCGGATGTGGTATCATCGAGAACAGCATGATTTGCGCTCGAAAGGTCGCATTAGCAACGTTACTCTCACCAAAGGAATCGGAAGCTAAAGAATTTTGAGGAGGAAGTGAAAAATGGTTATTGCTACTCTACTCGGTGGTCTGGCTACGTTGTTCTGGCTGGGCCTTATCGCCTACATCGCCTACGTGCTGGTGCAGCGTAGCCGAGGCAGGCCCGCCAGGATATCCATTACCCTGGTGATATTGTTTTTGGTGGCGGCTACGGTGACCAGCACGATGGGCGCCGGGGTGGTGGTCATCCAGCCTGGCGAGGTGGGGGTGGTCTTCAACGCCATCAGCGGAACGCGATCCACACCCCTGAAGCCGGGCATCAATTTTATCATCCCCTACATTGACCAGGTCTATCGCTTTTCCACCAGAGAACAAGTATATACCATGAGCATAATCCGCGAAGAAGGGGACATAAAGGGGGACGATTCCCTGTGGTCGCCCACCAGCGAGGGCCTTCAGGTGGGCGTTGACTCCTCGACCCGCTACCGCATCAATCCCGACAAAGCGGCTTACATCCTGGAGCATTTCAGGGACGGGCTCGAGAACGTTAATGAAGTGCTGGTGCGCCCCGCCATCCGCTCCATGGTGCGGCTCCACGTGTCGCAGTACACCGTGACCGAAATTTACGGCCCCAAGCGGGGGGAAATTCAGACCAAGATCGAGGCCGACATCCGCGGCCGCTTCCAGGGGGAAGGGCTGGATCTCCTTTCCTTCGACATCCGCAACATCAATTTTACCGACGACTACGCCAATTCCATCGAGCAGAAGCAGATCGCCCAGCAGGAGGCCGAACGCATGAAATTCGTGCTGGAGCGAGAGGAAAAAGAGGCGCAACGCAAGAAAATCGAAGCCGAAGGGTTCAAGAGCGCGGCCATCATCAAGGCTGAAGGCGATGCCGAGTCTCTGCGCCTGATCAGCGAGGCCCTGGCTGCAAACCCTAGCCTGCTCACCTACCGTTACATCGAGAAGCTGGCCCCCAACATCCAGGTCATGATGTTGCCCAGCGGCGCGCCTTTCATCATAGACGTGGAGCAGATGGGCGTGACGCAGACGACCTCTCAGCCGCTCCCCCAAGAGACTCAGCCAGAAACCCAACCATAACAATAATTGTGGCCGTAGTTATTACGTAAGGAGGGAGACAGAGAGCATGAAGCTAAGCCGCGCTGAGGTGGAGCACATCGCCGAACTGGCCAAGTTGAAGCTGACGGAGGAAGAAAAAGAAAAATTCAGAGGGCAACTGTCGGCCATTCTGGAATACGCCGAGAGGCTTAACCAGTTGGATACGGAGGCCATCCCGCCTACGGCCACTGTTCTGGCCCTGCGCAACGTGATGCGTCCCGACGAGATCGAGCCCTCCTTCCCCAGCAAGGAGATATTGGCCAACGCGCCCGATGAGGAAGGGGGATGTTTTCGGATAAAGGCGGTGCTGGAATGAGCCAGGATTTGTATCAATTGACCATCCACCAGGCCCACGAGCTTCTGAAAAAGGGCGGCCTCTCCTCGGTGGAGCTGACCCGCGCGGTCCTCGACCGCATAGCGGCCCTCGACGATAAGGTCCAGGCATATCTGGCCCTCACCCCGGAGACGGCCCTGGAGGAAGCCCGCCAGGCCGACAAACGGCGGGCGGAAGGGGAAGACAACCCTTTGCTGGGCATCCCGCTGGCGATCAAGGACGTGATCTGTGTGCAGGGTGCGCCGACCACCTGCGGCTCCAAAATCCTGGAGGATTTCATCTCCCCTTACGAGGCCGCCGTCATCGAGCACCTGCGGGCGCGGGGAGCGGTCATCCTGGGCAAAACCAACACCGACGAGTTTGCGATGGGCTCCTCCACCGAAAATTCGGCCTACTTCACCACACGCAATCCCTGGGACCTGAGCCGGGTGCCGGGCGGCTCCAGTGGGGGCAGCGCCGCGGCGGTGGCCTGCGGTGAGGCCCTGGGGGCGCTCGGTTCAGATACGGGGGGCAGCGTGCGTCAGCCGGCCGCGCTGTGTGGGGTGGTGGGGATAAAGCCCACCTATGGCCGGGTTTCGCGTTATGGGCTGGTGGCTTTTGCCTCCTCTCTGGATCAGATCGGGGTTTTTGGCCGCGAGGTGCGGGATGGCGCTCTCCTCCTGGAGGCCATCGCCCGCTACGACCGGCGTGATTCCACTTCGGTCAACGTTACCACGCCCGCTTACACCGCCGGTCTGGTGCCAGAGGTGAAGGGGGTTAAGATCGGCGTCCCCGACGAGTATTTCATCGAGGGGATGCAGCCCGCAGTGGAGGCCGCCGTGCGCCAGGCCATCGACACCCTGGTCGAGATGGGAGCCGAAGTGGACCGCGTCTCCCTGCCTCACACCGACTACTGCCTGCCGGTCTATTATCTGATCGCGCCGGCCGAAGCCTCAGCCAACCTGGCCCGCTACGACGGCATCCGCTATGGTTTTTCTTATGCCCAGGCCGAGGATGTGTGGGACGGTTATCGCCAGACGCGGGGAAGCGGCTTTGGGGCCGAGGTCAAGCGACGCATTATGCTGGGCACCTACGCCCTTTCGGCCGGCTATTATGATGCCTATTATCTCCAGGCCCAGAAAGTGCGGACGTTGATCAAGGGGGACTTCGACGCCGCCTTTGAACGCTTCGACGTGGTGGTATGCCCCACTTCGCCCACGGTGGCGTTTAAAATCGGGGAGAAGGCCGAGGACCCACTCCAGATGTACCTGTCCGATATCTTCACTCTGGCCTGCAATCTGGCCGGTATCTGCGGTTTGTCCCTGCCCTGTGGTTTTGCCGATGGCCTGCCCATCGGCCTTCAGATCATGGGCCCGGCCTTCGGCGAAGCGGCTATCCTGCGCGTGGCCTACGCCTACGAGCAGGCCACCGAGTGGCACAAGAGGAAACCGCCATTGTGAGCGAGAATGAGCCACACGCCTGGCTGGAATTTGCGGAGAGAGACCGGCGGGCGGCGCGGCATGCCCTGAACGTCGCCGATTATTGGGACGCGGCCTTTCACTGCCAGCAGGCCATAGAAAAACTGCTCAAGGCAGCCATCGTGCATCAGACGGGCCGGAGGCCGCCTTACGTTCACGATTTGAGAACTCTTTTGCTGGATGTGCAGGGAGTTGTCGTTCCTGAAGAGATAGCGCGCTTCGTGTCGGACGTGGATGTCTATTATGTCGGCACGCGCTATCCCGGCGTTGTAGAGACTGGGGTTTACTGCGAGGAAAACATCTCTCCTCTTGTGGAACGTATGGACGAGGTGTTCCAATGGTTTTTAGCGAATCTGGGCTTAGAGAACATCTAAAGCAGTATCTTGCTCACGTGCACGGCGTGATCAAGGTTCAAAAAGCTGTGCTCTACGGCTCCTACGCCTACGGCACCGCCGGAGAGGACAGTGACATCGATCTGGTGGTGCTTTCCGATGATTTCAAAGGGATGCCCAAGTTAGAACGCCATCAACAGTTGGGGTGGCTGGCCTGGAAAGCGGAGACAGGTTACATACAGCCTTTGGGCTTCACATTAGAGGAGTTCGAGGCTGCCAGCCCGGCCAGTTTTCTGGGCGAGGTGCGGGAACGAGGCATCGTGGTTTACGAGGCCGAAAAGGAAGTGGTCTAGCAAAGGTGCCTGGCACTCCCGAAAGTGCCAGGCACAGGCAGCTACCATTAGGAGGCAGTTGTAACTTGAAAAATCTGCTCATCACTGGCGGGGCCGGGTTTATCGGCAGCAACTTCGTGCGTTACATGCTGGAAAAGTATCCAGATTACCGGCTGGTGGTCTACGACAAGCTGACCTACGCCGGCAACCTGGACAACCTGCGCGACGTGAAAGACGCCCCCCGCTGCGCCTTCGTGCAGGGAGACATCTGCGACGCCAAGACGGTGGAGCGGGTGATGTCCGAGCACCGGATTGACACCATCGTCAACTTTGCCGCCGAATCCCACGTTGACCGTTCCATCATGGAGCCGGGCAGTTTCATCATGACCGACGTGTACGGCAGCTACGTGTTGCTGGAAGCGGGCCGCAAATACGGCCTGGAACGCTTCCACCAGGTCAGCACCGACGAGGTGTATGGCGAGAAAGAGCAGGGTTCTTCCCTGGAAACGGACCCCCTGGTGACGCGCAGCCCTTACTCGGCCAGCAAGGCGGGCGGCGAGCACCTGGTCTATTCCTACCACGTGACCTACGGGCTGCCCACCACCATCACCCGCGGCTCCAACAGCATCGGGCCCTACCAGTACCCGGAAAAGGTGGTGCCCCTGTTCATCACCAATGCCATCGACGACCAGCCTTTGCCTCTCTACGGCGATGGTCTCCAGATGCGCGACTATCAGTACGTCATCGACCACTGTGAGGGCATCGACCTGATATTGCACCAGGGCCAGCCCGGCCAGGTCTACAACCTGGGTTCCGGGGTGGAGACGCGTAACCTCGACATGGCCCACCTCATCCTGGAACTGTTGGGCAAGCCCCGCCGCCTGATCCGGCACGTGCAAGATCGCCCCGGCCACGACCGGCGCTACTCTCTCCACTGCGATAAAATAAAGGCTCTGGGCTGGCGCTCGCGGCATTCCTTCGAGGAGGCTATGGAGTTGACGGTGCGCTGGTACGTGGATAACGGGTGGTGGTGGCGCAAGATCAAGAGCGGCGAGTACATGGCCTATTACAAGAAGCAGTACGGGCAAAGGCTGGCGGAGGCGGAAAGCAGGTGAGGAGGAGGCATGGAAATAGAGATCACAGCCATCGACGCAAAAACGAGGATATTGAGACTCAGAGGCGAACTGACCGTTGATTCGGCTGAGAAGGCCAAACAGGCCATCAAAGACCTCATCGCCGAAGGGGTGAACCGGATGGTGGTCAATCTGGCCGAGGTATCCATGATCGACAGTACGGGATTGGCGGCCTTGATCTCCGGCCTGAAGACCATGAATATACACAAGGGGGAGATGAGACTGATCTCTCCCCGGCCCGAGGTGCGGGTTATTTTCAAGCTAACTCTGCTGGAGCGCATCTTTAAGTTTCACGCCACCGAGGAAAAGGCCCTGGCCAGTTTCTCTGCCCGGTAAAACGTAAGCATATAAAACGTAAAGCCGCCCACTTTGATAGTGGGCGGCTTTCGTTGTTTCAGGCGGGGAGGTCTTACTGCGACCAGGAAATGACCCGTTCATCGACGAAATCGTAAACGATCTTCAGGTCGTCCAGGTCAAACATTTTGCGCTCCTCACTGCCATCGGCCCGCATGACGTATATCTCCCAGGGACCGTTCCGATTGGTGAGAAAGGCGATGTATTGACTGTCCGGCGACCAGGTCGGGGCCACGTCGTGATACATCCCCTCGGTCAGTTGGGCTCGTCCTCCACCGTCGGGGCCCATGACGGAAATGTGGTAGAACTCACCGTGACGGCTCATGAAGGCCAGGCGCGTGCCGTCCGGCGACCAGGCTGGCGAACCATCCATGTTGTCCGCCGAAAGCCCTTGATTCGGTTCGGGGCTGGACTGGTCCACTGAGTGATCCTCGCTGCTCAGGCGTATACCCAGGTCGCTGCGGTAGGCTATGATGTTGTTGTCGGGCGACCAGGTGGGCGAAAAGCTGAAGTGGCGACAGGGCAGATCGAGAAAATAACTTTCTTTGCCTCCCTCGTCTCCAGTGTAGACGGTATTGACCCGGGCCAGCTTCCACCAGGGATTGGGCGGGATGTCCTCCTGGGCTTCTTTCCTTTTCTGATCGTCCTTATCTGGCATGACGACGCCGTCCGAGTCGGGGTAGGTCTGGCCTTTCTTGATCAGGTCCAACCGCCCGCCCTTCTGATGGGTGAAAGCGATTTTGGTGCCGTCAGGAGACCAGGCCGGAGCCTTGGCCTGGGACGTGCCGTAAAGCATCCTCTCGCCGCTGCCATCCACGTTGATGACGTAAAGCCCACGCTCGTCCCGCCAGCGGGTGAAGGCCACCTGGCTCCCATCGGGCGACAGGGCCGGGTCCAGACCGTCGGTCAGGAGGGTCAGACCGCTGCCATCGGCGTCGATCAGGTAGATGAACCCGCCGCTGGAGACCTGAAAGACCAGTTTGCCGGGCAGAGCCTCGCCAATCGCTATCCCCTTAACTTCCTCTTCCTCAGAGGGCTCCTCGGCCGCTTTCTCCTCCGGTAAAGCCTCTTTCATCGGGGCCGGCGCTTCTTCCGCTGGCTTCTCCTCCACAGGCGTGAGGCTAACCACGACCTCAGGAGAAAGGACGCTGCCAGCCACCTGGCCTTTCCAGGAAACCCAGGCGTGAGCGAAGGCCGCTTCTTCCGTGACTCCGACGGCGTTCACCTTGTAAATCAGAGGCCCTACGGTCGTCCCGGCCGGAAGCTCCAGAATGGAAAATGAGGCGTCGCTCCCATCGAAAACGGCCTCGATGGGGGATGGGGCCTCAACGCTCACCAGGGTTGCGCCCAGGGGCAGCAGGCCCTTGACGATTACATCCTGCATGTTCCAGTCTGCTTCGTTCTTCAGAGTGATGGCATAGGTGATTACCTCCGCTTCGGCGCTGGCCGTCATTTCTATTTTGAGGGGCGGCCAGCTCTCCTGGGCGAAGGACAGGCCAGGGGCCAGGCTTACCACCAGCAGAGCCATTATCAGGCCCAGAACAACGTTTCGTTTAAACATTTGCTTGCACTTGCTCCTTTCAACATAAATTGAAATTGGACTTTCCCAGTCCATTGTCTCCTCCTATTACTAATTATACACCCAAACACGATTTTAGTCAAATCGGTTCTGGATCGACTCAGACTTCCCCTATCAAGTCGTACTCCAACGCTCCCGTGATGCGCACGGGCACGATCTCGCCGACAGGCAGCTCTCCGCTGACCACGACCAGGCCGTCGATTTCCGGGGCGTCACGATAGGAGCGCCCCAGGCTGAACCCATCGCCGCAGCCCTCGACCAGAACGTCCAGCACCCGCCCGATCATCTCCTGGTTCCTGATCAGAGAGAGGCCCTGCTGAAGTGCCATCAGGCGGCGGTAACGTTCCTCCCTGACCTCGGCAGGCAGGTGGCCGGGCAGGGCCGTGGCCGGAGTGCCCTCCTCGCGGGAATAGGTGAAGACCCCCACCTTGTCAAAGGCCATCTCCTGTGTGAAGTCCAGCAGGGCCTGGAATTCCTTTTCTGTCTCGCCCGGATATCCGACGATGAAAGAAGTGCGCAGGGCGATGTCGGGCATGGCCCGGCGCAAATCGGATACCAACCGTCGCACACCGTCCACGTTGGCGGGACGGTTCATGCGGCGTAGAACGTGAGGGTGGCCGTGTTGGAGCGGCAGGTCCAGATAGTGGCAAACCTGGGGATAGTGGGCCATGACTTCGATGAGGCGGGGACTGACGTGCTGAGGATAGGCGTACATCAGGCGCAGCCAGTCCGGCGGGGCCTCCTCCAGGATGGCTACCACCAGGGCGGCCAGACCGTCGCGCTGGCCGCGGTCGCGTCCATAGGCGGTGGTATCCTGGGCAATGAGGATGATTTCCCTGGTCCCCCGGGCCACCAGTTGGCGGGCTTCGGCCACGATAGCCTCCAGGGGCCGACTACGGGCCGGGCCTTTGATGCTGGGAATGGTGCAAAAGGCGCAGGAGGCGCTACAGCCTTCGGCGATCTTGAGGTAGGCGCTGGGGCCGGTGGTGGTTCTGGGGAGGTTGAGGGCCGTTCCTGGGGGCGGATCGTCGAGCAGGGCCACCTGTCGCCGTGTCCTTTGCTTCCTCAGTCTGCTTATCAGGGGGACGATTTCCGCCCAGCGGCGGGTGCCGAGCAGGCCATCCAGGCCGGGAGCCAGCCGGGCCAGCTTTCGACCGTAGCTTTGCGACAGACAACCGGCCGCCACCAGAAGCTGATCGGGGCGTTTGGCAGCGGCTAGGGTTCGCAGCGCGGTCACAGATTCCTGGCGGGCCTTGTCGATGAAACCACAGGTGTTGACGATCAGAAGTTGGGCCTGGGCCGGGTCGTCGCTGGAGAGGTAGCCGGCCTGCTGTAACAGTCGGGCCATGCCCTCCGCATCGACCTCATTTTTGGGACAGCCCAATGATAGCAGGTAGAAACGCATCTGGTTAGAGCGAGAGCGGGGCTTCACTGGTTGCCTAGCCTTGTGGAGTGGCGTTCGGCGAGGGGACGGGCGCCGGAATGAGCAGCCTGTCTCCAGCATGGAGTACGCTGTCTTCGGTCAGGCCGTTAGCCTCCCTGATGGCTTCGATGGTCACGCCGTACTGCACGGAGATCTTCCACAGATTATCGCCGGCTTGCACCACGTGCACCCTGGGGGTGGCGGTGGGCATAGCCGTTGGAGAAGGGGTTACATTGGCAGGAGGTGGGCCCGAAGGGACGTCCTCTTTAATCCACTCTCGACCCTTCACCTCGCCCGGCGCGCCCATAAGCCCCTCAGAGCGGCCATTGACGATGACTTCCACCCCGCCAGCGTTGCCGCAGCGCACGGCCACCCGTTCCTGGCCGCTAAAGATGCGCCTCTCCCCGGCCTCCAGGATGCCATCGAACTGCTTGACGCCATCGACCGTGACCTGGAGCCAGGCTTTTGCTTGAATGATCAACTCGATCTCGACCCCGGTGTAAGCCTTGGGCGTCGGGCTGGGAGTGACCGTCGGGGTGACAGTGGGCGTCGGGGTGTCGGTGGGAACAAAGGGCACGGAGATGTCCGGCGTTGACGAGGGGTGGCTGGCCTCCGTAGCGATAATGGTATAGGCCGGCAGGGTTGGTCCGGCTTGCGCTTCCACGCTGCCTTCTCCGGGAAGCAGATATTGACGGACAGCCCACAGTCCGCCGGCCGTGAGACAGGCAACGACCATGATAGCCATAGCAATGGCGATAGCGATAGCCCAGCCAGGGTGCAGCCAGGAGGTGGATATCGACGGAGAATCTACCATCGGTTTAATGGGAGACGACATCGGGCTGGGCGGGGGAATGGCCGCTTGAAATGGCCTCTTGTCTTTCAGGTAAAGCGCAAGCGCTTCCCCGGGATCGAGGCCCAAAAAAGCAGCGTAGCTACGTATAAAACCCCTGGCGTAAACCTCTTCGGGCAGGACTTCGTGGTCGCCTTCCTCCAGGGCCTTCAGGAACTTCTGTCGTATTCTGATCTCGTCCTCGACCTGGGCCAGGGTAAGCCTTCTATTCTCACGGGCCCGGCGCAACATGTCACCAAGATCGCTCATCTCACCTTCCAATCGTCTTTCCGGGTCTACACCAATATTATACTTTCTGGCCCCAAATGTCAAGTTCCCTGGGGAAATTCCGGGGGCTCCGAATTTCCTCCCTCGTTGGGCTGCCTGGCGGCCATCCGTCTATGCCTCAATAAAGCGTATGGCGATGCTCCACATCACCGCCCCCGGGACGGGGGCTAGAGCAGTTGGCTATTTTTCCGCGGCTTCCGCGCCCTCCGTGCCTCCGCGATCCAGAGGCCCCTCCCTCTCCTCCTGGAACTTCTCCAGGTACTGCTGCACCGCCTGCGGCGAACCCAAAACCCGCACCAGATAGCCGCCAGCCTGCTGCACCAGGTGCTCTGCGCCCAGTTGGGCGAAGACGAGAAGGGCCCGGGCCAGGTAGCGGGCGGCCTGCTCCTTGTCTCCCTGGGCTTCGTACAGAAGGCCCAGGTTGCCAAAAGTGTGGGCCAGGCCGTGGATGTCGCCTAGCTGTTCACTGATTTCAATGGACTTATGGTAGAACTCGATGGCCCGCTCCCACTGGCCCTGCTGCATGTAGACAGCGCCCAGGTTGCCGAAGGTTGAGGCCAGGCCGTGGATGTCGCCCACCTGTTCCATTACTTCGCTGGCCTGCTGGTAGAACGCGATGGCCCGCGCCCACTGGCCCTTCATGCGGTAGACTTCACCGAGATTGTTCCAGGTCTGGGCCAGGCCGTGGCGGTCGCCCACCTGTTCATAGACCGCGATGGACTTCTGGAAGAACTCGATGGCCCGCTCCCACTGGCCCTGCTGCATGTAGACGGCACCCAGGTTGTTATAGGTCTGGGCCAGGCCGTGGCGGTCGCCCACCTGTTCTTTGACTTCAATTGACTTATGGTAGAACTCGATGGCCCGCTCCCACTGGCCCTGCT
>CAZYHC010000053.1:0-14426 GCA_964646625.1 uncultured Anaerolineales bacterium | reverse complement strand
TTCCTTGACTTCAATTGACTTATGGTAGAACTCGATGGCCCGCTCCCACTGGCCCTGCTGCATGTAGACCAGGCCCAGGTTGTTATAGGTCTGGGCCAGGCCGTGGCGGTCGCCCACCTGTTCCTTGACTTCAATTGACTTATGGTAGAACTCGATGGCCCGCTCCCACTGGCCCATTTGTCTGTAAACGATGCCCAGGTTGCCGTATTGGTTAGCCGAGGTAGCGATATCCCCTAACCTCTCAGTGATCTCCAAACTCTTCTGGTAGAACTCGATGGCCCGCTCCCACTGGCTCTGCTGCATGTAGACGCTGCCCAGGTTGCCCCAGGTCTGGGCCAGGCCGTGGAGGTCGCCCACCTGTTCATAGATCGCGATGCTCTGGTTGTAGAGATCGATGGCCTCATCCCACTGGCCTCGTTTTCGGGCAATGATACCCACGTCGTTGAGGAGCGTTGCTTCCAGTTTGGCGTCGTCCAGGCGTTCGACCACCGCCTTATGCGCCCGCTCCAGCCGCGCCACGATCTCGGCCCAGTAGCCCAACGGAGAGAGGTCCCAGGCCAAGCGGTGTGTGCGGTTGGCAAACTCTTCCCACTCCCCGGCCCGCTCCCACAGGTCGCACTCTTCCAGGGCCTCGTCGGGCGTGCCGCCCCGCTTCTCGTCCGTCAGCTTGTCCTGGAGGTATTGGGCGGCCAGGCGTGCAACCTGCGGCGGGGCTTCCAACTGTTTGTAGGCGTACTGGCGCACCAGGGAGTGGTAGCGGTAGCGCGCCCCGTCGAAGCGCACCAGGGCGCGGCGCACCAGTTGCTCCAGGTCGCCTATGGTGCCTCCCAGGGCGTCGGCCGCTTCCTCCTCGAAGGCGATGGCGAAGACCGAGAGGCGGGCGAAGAGGGCCCTTTGCTCCTGGCTCAAGGCATCGTAGGACAGGCCCAGCGAAGCCTCCACGCCCGTGAGGGGCTGCTTTTGCAGCTCGGCCCACACCCTGGAGAGCCTGCGCCGGGCGGTCAGGGGGACGACCAGGGTCAGGGCCAGGGGGTGGCCTTCCAGGAACTCGACTATCGAGTCGAGGGCTTCGGCGTCCTCCTGAGTGACGATCTGGCCGCCCACGTCTTTCACCAGCAGGAGGAAGAGGAGGGTCATGTCCTCCGCGGCCAGCCCGCCCAGGCGCACCACCCGCCAGCCCAGGATCTCGGGGTCCACCCGGCTGGTGATAAGGGCGCGGCAGTTGGGGGGCAGGTTGCGCACGAAGCGGGTCACCTCTGCATCCTCCATCACGTCCTCGTAGTTATCCCACACCAGCAGGCACTCGCCGGACTTAGCCAGGAGGGTGTGGACCCTGGAGGGCTTGGTGGTCGGGTCTTCCTGGCTCAGATCGAGGCCGCAGAAGGCGCCCAGGGTGTTCAGCAGGGTGTCCAGGGGCGTGCCGCCCCGGCAGTCCAGCCACAACACCCCGCCGGGGAAGCGCCAGCCCTGGCGGTGGGTCACCTCGACGGCCAGGGTCGTCTTGCCGATGCCTGCCGTGCCCCAGACGACGGCGTGCCGTCTCTCCTTGAGGGCCTGGCCCACCTTACGTAGCTCCTCCATCCGCCCCACGAAGTAGGGGTTGGGGGGCACGCCGTAAAGGGGGCTGACCAGCGGGGCCCAGGGCCTAACCTGGCGGCCGGTCAGTTCCTCGTGCAGTTCAAGCACCTCGCCGCGCAATCTGCGCAGGCTGGCGATCTCCGCCAGGCTCGAGCCTCCCGCGCGCTGCTCCAGGCCGTCCAGAGTGGCCCGCAGCTCGCGCAATCTTTTCCGCCTGCTCTCCTGTTCCGGCTGCTCTTCGAGCTTCGCAACCTGTTCCCGGTCGAAGAGGGAGTAGCCTGCCACCGTGCGCCCGTACAGGGTGGGGATGAACCAGGCGTGGCCGTACTTCTTCCGGATCAGCGGCAGGCGGCCCCGGGCCACGGCCTGGGGGATCGGCTCGCCGCGAGACAGGGCCAGGTAGAAGTGGCGGGCGAACTCGACCGCGTCTGCGGCCAGGATGCTGACCTGCATCCCCACCACCAGGGGCACGCCGGAGCGCAACAGGGCCGGGGCGACTCCGGCCCAGAGGTCGCCGCCCACCGCCGCCGACAGGCAGGCGCTCAACACGGCCAGCCGCACCGGGCTGCCGTGCAGGGCGGGGGCCAGCTCGTCGGCGGCCACCAGGGACGTGGCCCCATGCTCGTCCTCGAAGAGGAGGTAGCCCTTCGGCGGCGGGAGGGGGCTCTGACATTCGCTGCATTCCGACTTACCCGGCCTGTTCGGGGTTCCGCAGTTCTGACATTGGGCTACCAGGTCGCCGTGTCCGTTGAAGTGCAGGACGTGGTAATCGCCTTCCCCTACGGCCTCGAGCAGGGTCTCGAAGGTGGGGGGGCGCATAACGTCCACCACCACGGCGGCCTGCTCCTCCAGGCTGCGCAGGCCGTAGAGCAGGGCCTTGCGCTCGGCTATGGGGTCGAGAGGGGCCGCCCCAGAGGGCCGGGAGAGACACACCAGCACCCGCAAGGGCAGGTCTCCCGCGGCGGGCGTGGGCGGGGTGGCGCCCTGCGGGTAGCGGCTGAGAGCCAGCAGGCCGTGGCGCACCAGGAAGGCGTCTCCCTGGCGCAGAAGCTCCCAGGGCAGGGCGGCCGGCCTCTCCGTGCCCGGCCCAAAGCACAGTTCGGCGTGGAGGGGCTGGTCTTTCTCGCGGGCCAGGGAGAGCATGGCGTCGAGGGCGGTCTTTATCGACTCCTCGGCGGTCAGGGCGGAGTACAGCCCCTCCCCGATGGTTTCGTGCAACCTGTGCAGGTGGTTGTCCTTCAACACGCCGGCCGCTTCCAACGCCCGGAGTTCTTCGGGGGAGAAGGGTTGTTCCAGGGGGAAAGGGCCGGGCTCCAGGGCGCGCCACATGGCCCGCTCGGTGGCGGCGTCGAAGGGCGGCCGGAAGTGCCCCTCGACCTGGCCGGTGGCCTCCGCTTCAAGGGCGATGGCATAGCCCTCCTCGTCGGCGGCCTGGAAATTCAACGACAGTTTCAGGGGTTCCGAATTCACGCTCATGGCTGCCTCCCTCCACAGCGAACAGCGAACAACAACGAACACCAGAAAAGTAACGAACAGGAGTTCGTTCGCGGCTCTTTATTTGTGCTCTCGATGCTCTTTGTGGTTGAACAATTCTTTAAGGCGCGATTATCTTACACACTCTGTCGATGTCCTGTTCCGTCAGGGTGGAGGCCGAGGGCAGGTTGAGGCCCTTTCGGGCCAGTTCCTCCGCCACCGGGAACCGCTCTCCGCTGCCTGCGTATGGGGGCAGGGTATGCAGGGGATAAAAGAAGGGGCGGCTATCAATGCCGGCCTTCTTCAGCCGGGCCATCAGCCCGTCCCTGTCCAGCCCGTAATCGTCCTCCACCAGCACCGAGTACATCCAGTAAACGTTTTTGGCCCAGGCTTCTTCGACGGGCAGGGTCAGGCCCTTGACCTTTTCCAGGCGGGCGCTATAGGCCCGGGCGATGTGCCGCTTTTTCTCTATCCTCTGCGCTACGTTCTCCAGTTGGGCCAGGCCAATGGCCGCCTGGACGTTGGTGAGACGGTAATTGTAACCCACCCTGCTATGCCAGTAGTATTTGGTAGAGGACATGGCGTGGTCCTTCAGGAACCTGGCCCGTTCGGCCAGCTCTGGATCGTCTGTGGTGACCATCCCCCCTTCGCCGGTGGTGATGATCTTGTTGCCGTAGAAGCTGAAGCAGGCCACATCTCCCAGGCTGCCGGCTCTTCGGCCTTTGTATTCGGCTCCGTGCGCTTCGGCGGCGTCCTCGATCACGTACAGGTTGTGCCTGGAGGCTATTTCCAGGACCGGATCCATGTCGACCGGATGGCCGTAGATGTGGACGACCATTATGGCCCTGGTGCGGGGGGTGATCTTCTCCTCGATGGAGGCCGGATCGAGGTTCCAGGTGGTGCGCTCCGAATCGACGAAGACGGGCCGCGCGCCGGTGTAGGTGACGGCGTTGGCGGTGGCTATAAAGGTGAGGGTGGGCACGATGACCTCGTCGCCTGGGCCTACGTCCAGGGCGAGCAGGGCCAGGTGTAAGGCGGTCGTGCCGTTGGATACGGAGATGCTATGCTTCACCCCGCAGAAACGGCTGAACTGTTCCTCGAAATCGGTCACGTAGTGGCCGAGCGATGAAATCCAGCCCGACTGGAGGCAGTCGGTCACGTACTTCAACTCGTTGCCGCTCAGGTCGGGCTCGTATACAGGGATGTGTTCCCGCATCTTTTTCTGTCCTTATATCTGTATTATTTTGTAGTAACGACTGAAGTCGTTGCTACAAAGGGTTGCTGTAAGGCTTATCGGTCAATCCTCGTTCGCACGCCAGGTCGTCTATGGAACGGGCCAGCCGGGCGGGGTTGCCGTAGACGAGGGTGCGAGGGGGCACGTCTTTGGTGACCACGCTGCCCGCCCCGATAAGGGCCTCTTCGCCTATGGTGACGAAGGGCAGGAGCGTAACGTTGACCCCGATCTGGGCCCCTCTCTTGATGACAGGCCCCCTCATGCATTCACCGGAAAACTGGCATCCGGGGTGGAGGTCGTTGGCCACCGTCACCCCGGGGGCCAGAAACACGTCGTCCTCGATGACGGTGAACTGGGCCACGTAGACGTTGCAGTGAATCTTGACCCGGTGGCCGATGCGACACCCGTAGTCAATGGTGGAATTGTTCCAGACGTTGAAATCGTCTCCGATGACGTTCTCCTCGCGGATGACCACGTTGTGGCCCGTCTGTAGATTGTGGCCGATGCGTGTTCCGGCGTAGATGACGGTGCCGCTGCGGAGACGGGCGTTGTCGCCGATGGATAGCTGCCAGGCGGTGATGTGTCGTCCCGTTTTGTAGCCGATCATCACCCCTGGATCGAGGCGAGGGCGTTCGCCGATTTGCACCAGCGAGGGGTCTACAAGCTGTTCACTCGTTTTCTCAGACATAGACTATTCCCTTTGCATTTTTTTCGGTGTAGGGGCCTGGCACTCTGGAAGTGCCAGGCCCCCGAGCCGCTCGATTATTTCTTTCTAAGCACAACGTCATCCACGTAAACTACGTTACGCTGGCCGCTCATAGGGGCGGTGGAAACCAGGCCCACCTGTATCACCACGTCGTAGGTGCCGAACCTGGAGGGCGTAGTGATGTCGGCCCCCAGCCGAATCCAGCCGTAAGTAGCCCCCTGGTATTGGAAGCTGGTGGTGGTGTAGATGGGGTGAGGTGAGGAGCGTCTGAGCGTGAGGGCTCTGATCTCCAGGGTGCAACTCACCGGGTCCTCAGGGATAAACACCTGGGCCGATAGCTGCCAGGTCGTATTGGCCTCCGCTGTCCCGCTGGCCTGTTGCAGACCCAGCCATTGGCCTTCGTCGGAGGCCCCGGTCATGGTCAGTTTCAGGGCCGTTTTCGACCTGACCCCCGTTACGGCCTCTACGATCCCTGCGACCTGCTTTTGTCGTAAAACTTTCCAGTCGGCGAAAGTATCGCTCTGGCCGTCGTCCTCTTTGCCGCTGAAGTTTTCATACGATGGGTTTTGGACCACGTTCTCATCAGACAGTGCGAGGTCAACGGTTGGGGTAGCTTCAGCCTTTGGAGCGGGAGTGGCTAAAGAGGGCACAGGCATGGCGGTGGGGTTAAGCGCCTCACCTGGTTCTCCCTCCGCCGGCGTAGGGGTGCGGGTAGGCACGGTCTGCCGCTGAGGGTTCTGCCAGGGAGCGGCCCACACGCCGGTCTTCAGCAGGAGCAGGGACATCAACAGCGTTCCCAGGACGACGAAAGGTAGAAATTTTTTGGGGGGATGATTAGACAGCATTTTCACAGCACTCTCCTTCCCTCAAGGATGTGGTTCCAGCGTGTTTTCATCTTGCTTTCTCACGCGACGTAACAGGCCCCCACGGGAGCCAGAATCGTCTGGCAGGGGAGGTTGCTCCTCCACCAGGTAGACGACCTTTCGGTCGATATTAGCCATAATGAAGTCCGTCAGATCGGCGGTGTCTGGCAGCAGCAGGTCGGGGTGGTGCAGGTGCAGGCTTTCTCTATACCAGCGGTGGGAGAACAGGGCTTTATCCACAACGACCAGATCCGCCCGGCCAGCGACCGCGTATTGGAAGTACCACAGGGTAAAGGTATGCTGGTCGCGGTTGGTGACGGCCAGGGCTCCTGCCGGAAGAGCAGCCATTATCTCCCGACCGAAGTCGTAGGCGGTTCGATCCTGGCTCAGGTTCGTGGGGGCGAAATTTGCTCCCAAAGAGAACGAGGGCAGAGCCAGAGCCAGGCCACACCCCACCCAAACGGCGGCCCTGGTCCTGGGCCATACGTCCGCCAGGTAGGAGAGGACTACGTCCAAACCGCCTCCCAGCCACAGAGCGAAAAACATGAAGGTCGGAATGAGATAGACGTAGGAGTCGGTGGTATTGTAGCCGATGGCGTAGGTGGTGTACAGGATAAAGGCCAGCCAGGACAGGTACGAGAAAGCACGATCCCGGCATCGTAAATGCCAGAGGCCGATCAGGCCCAGGGGCAGGCCCCACAATCCGAACTGCCCGACGAGCAAAGTGGCCCAGGCCGATAGCCGGGCAGGCACGTGATTCCAGGGCAGGGCAAAAACGAAATGGCGATACAGGGCCGCGGACACTACCCATAGAAATTGCCGTAGAGTTTGGGGGTTGCCCCAATTGAGAGGTGGGTTCTGGGCCGCTCGCAGCGGCAGATAAAGATAAATCGACAGTCCCAGCAGCAGAGAGAGCGCCACCGCTCCCAGCAGGGCCAAGCTCAAGTGGCGCCTTTCCTGCCAGAGGAACAGAGCAAGGGGGGGAACGAGCAGGGCCACGGTGAGGTGGTTGCCCAGGCTCAAGCCGTAGACGAAGCCCAGCAAGATGAGCAGGAGGGGGGCCTGGCTTCTCCGCCACCGCACCAGAAGCCAGAGGACGACGGCCACGAAGAAAGCGTTCAGGCCATAAACTTCGGTAATGAGCGCCTGCGACCAGAAAACAGGAGAGAAAGCCAGAGACAAGGCAGCCACAACCGGAGATGTCAGGACGGCCAAACGGGGGGGCGATTCCGACCAAGAGTTGAGTTCCACCGCTATAAGATACAAGAGCGGGACGGTGAGGGCGCTGAAAACAGCAGACATGAGATTGAGCTTATAGGCGGTATCCTCCCAGGGCAGGAGGGAGAAAAGCCGGCCAAGCAGTACGTAGGTCGGGTAGCCAGGAGGATGGGCAATGCCCAGGGTGTGCACCGCCGTGATCAAATCGCCCCCGTCTCCACCGTCGTGGCGCCAGGTGATCGTGGGGGCCAGAGTTACCCAGTAAACGGATAGCGCCAGGAGAAACAGGAGCGCCGCCCAGATTAGATGCCAACTGCTCGCTTTGCAAATTTTGTAAATAAAACTCACCGCCTGCCTCGTCTTTTTAGATGGCCGACCATCAACGCCCTTCACCCGGCCCAGACCGAGATGAGCAGCTAAACTATACAATAGTTTAGCTGCTTCGTCAAGTTGGATTGAGATACAGATAAAGACAAACCTCAGAGACTTGCACAATTACTCAAAAAATGATAAACTAGACCTTGAGACGCAAGGATGGAACCAAAGCCCGATGGTACAGCCGCCGGACCGATCGGTATCAACGACGACGAGATTCAAGGAACCCGAAAAAGACAGTCATTGACGACGGAGGTGCGAAATGCAATTTTCTAGGGTGCATCTCTCGTATCTGTTTTTGGGATTAGGTGCGTTATGTTTAGTTGTCGGGGTGCTGGACGCGATACTGAGCACCGTCAGGGAGCGCTGGGCCATCTGGTATAATCCTGAATTGGGAAAAGGCGCCCTGGCTTCAATGGACCTGAGAGAGCGCGGGGGGACAATGGGGCAACTGGAGCGCGGGATGGGGCTTGGTTGTTTCGGCCTGCTGCTTCTCTACGTGGGAGGCTTTCTGTGGCAGGCGCTTCCTCCCCGCTGGACGCTGAACTCAGCGTTCGAGCGGGTGGCAAGATACCTGTTGGAACTCTGTCTGCCATACTCCCTCATAGGAGGAGGGGTTTTTCTGGCCCTTCTCTGGGTGGAAAATCTGCTCCTGGATATGATCGAGACAGCCAGGTTCGGGGGGCTATGGCGGTCGAGGGCGGCCGGCAGACGTCCAGGGGAGCAGCGAGCAGAAATGGGGTGTATCACCCTCGTCGCTTTTATCCTGGGGGGCGTCCTCCTGTGGGTGCTTCGCTGACGTGGAGTCGTTTATGGAGCCATTTGCTTAATGAAAATCGAACCCTTCGCCGTCGAAGAGTGGATGTCCGCCTACGAACACCAGGTCGAATACAACCTGGCCGAAACGTGCGTCAAGCCTTTCCGTCTCCATGAATTTCTGGCCCTGGTGGGGGTGGCAGAGATTCCGGATATGCAATTGACTTACGGCCACGTTCCGGGCTCACCAGCCCTGCGGGCCGAAGTGGCCCGACTTTACCAGGGCCAGGCCCCGCACAACGTCCTGATAGAGGGGGGCGCGATCGGGGCCAACTTCCTGGTTTTCTACACCCTGGTAGAGCCGGGCGATACGGTGATATCCATCTTTCCCACCTACGAGCAACTTTACCGGGTGGCCGAGTCCTTCGGGGCCACGGTTAAACGCTGGGTGCTGCGCCAGGAAAACGGCTTTCTGCCCGACCCGGACGATCTGAAACAACTTATCGACGGGCGGACAAAGCTCATCGTGGTCAACAATCCACATAATCCCAGCGGGGCGCTCATCGAGGAGGAGAGGTTAAGGCACATCTGCCGTCTGGCCGAGGATTGTGGCGCTTACCTGCTGTGCGATGAGGTCTATCGAGGGCTCTACCTGGAGGAGGGAGTCACCGCACCCTCAGCCGTGGAGTTGAGCGCGCGGGCCATTACCACTGGTAGCTTCTCCAAGACTTATGCCCTGTCCGGCCTGCGCCTGGGCTGGATCGTGGGGCCGCAGGAAGTCATCCGCGCCTGCCAGATACACCGCGACTACACCACCATCAGTTGCAACATGATCGGCGACTGGCTGGCCGCCCTGGCCCTGCACCACCGGGAAAAGGTCATGGCCCGTAACCTGACCCTGCTGCGAAACAACTTTCGCATCGTGGACGACTGGGTGGCGGAAGAAATGCTCGTCTCCTACGTCCCCCCTCGGGCCGGCACCACCGCTTTCCTGCAATACGACCTGGACGTGCCTTCCCGACAGCTCTGCGAGAGCCTGGTCAAAGAAAAAAGCACCTTTCTGGTGCCCGGCCAATGTTTCGAAATGGAAGGCTACCTGCGGCTGGGCTATGCCTGCGATACCGCGGTGCTGAAGACAGGGCTGGCGCGTCTGAAAGAACACCTGCATTCTTACATCTGACTTACATCTGATTGACGAGAGAGAATCACCAATGCCCACAAACAAGAAATACATACTTTTCGACCTGGACGAAACCCTCTACCCCAGAGACGCGGGACTGATGCAGGAGATCGCCCATCTCATCAGCCTGTATATGGAAGAAAAGCTGGGCCTGCCCCCGGAGTTAGTGGCTCATCTGCGCCGCGAATACTTTCAGCACTACGGCACCACCATGCGCGGTTTGCAGATCGAACACCACATAGACCCTGACGATTACCTGGCCTACGTCCACAACATCAGGCTGGAAGATTACATCGGGCCGAACCAGGCCCTGGATAAGGTGCTGGCCGACATCGACCTGGAGAAAGCCGTTTTCACCAACGCTTCGGAGGAACACGCCCGCCGGGTGCTGAAAGTGCTGGGCATCGAGCACCATTTTAAGTGGATTGTGGACGTGCGGGCCATGCACTTCCTGAGCAAACCTAACCCGGAGTCCTACCAACGCATCCTGGAAATCCTGGGCGCCACCGCCCCGCAGTGCATCCTGGTGGAAGACAACGTCCGCAATCTGCGCCAGGCCAAGCAGCTAGGCATGACTACCATCCTGGTGGACGGCCACCCCGGTGCAGACGCCGCGGTGATAGATTTCGCCATACGCGACGTGGTGGAAGTGGGGAAGGTGGTAAAGAAAATTCAGCAGGAGTTGGCAGATAGCAGCAAGCAGGTAAATGGTTAATTGGGAAAGGAAGCACATTTTATGGATCTGTACGAGACCCTGTTAAAAGGGCCGCCCAACGCCCGGGCCGAAGCAGCCCAGGCTTTGGGGCAGAAAAAGGATGAAAAAGCCCTGGAGTACCTGGTCAAGGCCCTGGACGACGATTATCCCCACGTAAGAGCGCGGGCCCGAGCGGCCCTGCACGCCATCGGCACGGACCAGGCTTCGTCGATCCTGCGCCAAAATCCGCCCCAAGGGATGATCCTCATTCCGGCTGGAGAGTTCATCATGGGCGACGACGAGGGGCGCGAGGACGAGCAGCCGGCCCACTCTGTCCATCTGTCGGCTTTTTACATCGACAGGTACCCGGTCACCAACGCCGACTACAGGAAATTTGTGGAATGCACGGGCCACCCCGAACCGCGTCGTTGGCGGCGCGGCTTCCCGAAAGACACGGCCGACCATCCGGTGGTCTACGTCACCTGGCAGGATGCCCTGGCCTACGCTCAGTGGGCGGGCAAACGGCTGCCCACCGAAGCCGAGTGGGAAAAGGCCGCTACCTGGGACGAGAAAAAGAAAGCCAAACGAAAGTACCCCTGGGGAGACGAGTTCGTGCCCGGTAAATACAGTGCCGCCGACTCCAGCCTGTGGTGCACCTCGCCCGTAGGCCAGTACTCTCCACAGGGCGACAGCTTCTACGGCGTGAGCGACCTGACGGGCAACATCTGGCAGTGGACTAACAGCTTAAAACAGGACTACCCTTACCAGGCCGAAGACGGGCGCGAAGACCTGACTGCCTCCGGGTTCAGGATAGTGCGTGGGGGGGCCTGGCTGCCCGACGCCTTTAGCTCCCGTTCGGCTTACCGCAACGCCAGCCTGCCTGATCTGGGCCTTATCTACATTGGCCTGCGTTGCGCCCTGGATGCTATCGACTTCTAGCCCCGGCATCCGTATCATAATAGACAAAGGAGACTTCTAAAAGATGCAAGCAGTGACAAACCTGAATGGCCAGGTTACAACCGCCTGGGAAGAGCGCTTTGCCAGGCGGATCGAAGGAATGAGCAGTTCCATTATCCGTGAGATACTCAAGTACACCCAGCAGCCGGACGTAATCTCTTTTGCGGGCGGGTTACCGGCCCCCGAACTGTTTCCGGTGCAGGAGGTCCAGGAAGCCTGCTGCGATATCTTGAGTCACCAGGGGGCTAAGGCCCTCCAGTACAGCCCTACCGAGGGCTATCCGCCCCTTAAAGGATGCCTGCTGGAGAAGGTGAGAAAGTACGGGGTGACAGCCGAGGAGTCAAACATCCTGTTTACCAGCGGCTCCCAGCAGGCCCTCGACCTGGTCGGTAAGCTATTTATCGATCCGGGCGACGTCGTCCTCACCGAAGCGCCCACTTACCTGGGAGGGTTGCAGGCCTTCAATGCCTACCAGGCCCACTACGTAACCGTGCCCCTCGACGAGGACGGGATGCAGGTGGATAAATTGGAGGACATCCTGGCTAAACAGCCCGTCAAGTTCATCTACGTCCTGCCCAACTTTCACAACCCGGCCGGAGTGACCCTCAGCTACGAACGAAGGCTAAAACTGGTGGAGCTGGCCGCCAAATACGGCGTCTTCATCGTCGAGGACGACCCCTACGGTGAGCTGCGCTTTGAGGGCGAAGATATCCCCCCCCTCTACACCCTGCATAAAGAGAACGTGCTCTACCTGAGCACCTTCTCCAAGACGCTGTCGCCGGGCATCCGCCTGGGCTGGATATCGGGCCCGCAGGAAATCATCGCCAGGCTGGTGCAGGCCAAGCAAGGGGCCGATCTCCACACCAGCACTTTCATCCAGATGGTCGCCTACAGTTGCTATCAACGCGGTCTGTTCCAAAACCACGTGCCGAAGATACGGCAGGTCTACAAAGAGCGCAGAGACCTCATGCTGGCGACCATGGAGAAACATTTCCCGGCCGACGTGACCTGGACCCGTCCCCAGGGTGGTCTTTTCCTGTGGGTCACTCTGCCGGAGCACGTGGACACCGCCGAGCTCCTGCAAGTGGCTTTGGAGGAGAAGGTAGCTTTTGTGCCCGGTTTTGCCTTCTATCCCGATGGCGCTGGAAGGAACTCCATGCGCCTCAACTTCTCCAATGCCCAGCCGGAGATGATCGAAGAGGGGATCAAACGTTTGGGGCGGGCTCTGATCCGCGAGTTCGGCTAAAATCCGCTGACACCGGGCAAGATCGGAGTGACAGGCATGAGATTCATCTCATTGAGCTGGACCGATGCCATCCCCAAAGATGAGGTGGTCCTGATCGTGCAGACCGTGTACGAAGCTCTCATCCAGGCCCGCCAACAATGGCCGAAACATGGCAACATCATCGCCGTCCCCGAGATCAAGCCATTCGGGTACTGGGTGCTCCAGGACACGCCCCCCAACCAGGAATATGGCAGCATGAAATGGTACATCGACAACAGCCTGGATCGGGAGGGCCAGCAAGTGCGGGGCAGATGCTATCTCCAACTGGTGCTGGCCGAACCGTGGCAACAACAAACGCCGCACTACGATCTGGCCGTGGTTCATCAGCCCTTGTTAGACGAAGATGCTCAGCGTAACGTTTTTGGGGTCTCTGCACGTGGACGTGCCGTAGTGCTCTCGGTGCATTCCCTGCAAACCCTGGAGCAGGGAATACAACGCTATCAGCTCTTGCGCCGCCTGGTGGCCCATTACCTGGGTCAGTTGATAGGCATCCCCATTCCAGGCTGGCGGGAAGAGACCGAGTACCTGGAACCGTGTGTCATGCGCCCCACTAACTCGCTGGCTGAACTGATCGAGTATACGGAAGAAGAATCCAGAGCCAGGGTGTTATATTGCCAGGACTGTCAGCACGAGTTGGGGGCCAGGCTGGCCAGCAACCATTTCGGGATAAACTAGGCTCCGAACTGCCAGCCTGGGGGCCAGGCCCCAACGCGGTAACGATCAATATCGAGGCTCCTGGTTATGGAGCATAAGTAAACCCCACTCGCTGACCAACCGCGCCCTGGTATTTCTTAGCCTGGAGGCAATAAGGTTGACTACCCCTTTCATCACCCTGAGACCGAGCGAGGGGTCCCCTTCCATTACAGTGCTCAAAGCTGAACCATCTATGACCACCAGGCGAGCTTTCTCCACGCATTTGACCGACCCGGTGTACTGGGGCAACTCCGTCAAGCTGGACCAACCAAAACTTTCGCCCCGGCCTAAGGTCTGAATGGTTAACCGCTGAGATGGTTGATGGGGGCCTAAAGGAATCTGAATCTCTACCGCGGCTTTGCCTTCCTGAATAATATAAACATCTCTGGCTTCGCTGTTCTCGGTGATGATGGTCGCCCCCGCCTCAAAAGTTTCCTGGCGAGCGATCCCGGTCAAGGCCTGGAGGTCAGTTTGAGTCAACCATTTGAAAATGTCGGACTCCTGTAGAGTCTGGATCAAAGTCATTTCGGGCCTCCTCCTGCTGCTCCTCAAATCGGTGCCCCTCGGTGGAGCGCCAACTTAGTATAACATCGATATCACGCCAAGTCAAGGAGAAAACGACACGACTCAGGGCCATGTCAAAGTCCGGGTCGGGGCCAATGCTCCAGCCCTCGTCCCAGGGGCGGTGACCGTAACCGCCGATAAACGCAGATAAACGTTGATGTCCTATCTCTTTATCGGCGTTCAGCGGCGTCCATCGGCGGTGAGTATTGTGATGCTAACTCAAACGTCTGGCGGATTGTCATGGAAGCAGGTCGCCAAAATCTGAATTTTATGGTATGATCATTACATCGCTAATGACAACGCAGCGGCAGTTACAACGTTGCCTCAACGTAATGCCGTTCTTTTTTCTTTGGGCAGGAGGGGGGCGGTGTTTGCCACTCTCTCCACTAATCTTTCTGCAAAAAGGAGGACGAAAATGAAAAAGGTAAGAGAAGAAAAAGTGATCTTGCGGCTATGCCTGGTGCTGGTATTGCTGCTGCTTTGCCTGGCTACCGCCTACGCCGACCCGCCAGGTAACGAGCGAGTCAGCGTGGATACCACAGGCGGCGACCCTGATAGCTGGAGTGATAGACCCTCCACCTCGGCCGACGGGCGCTACGTGGCCTTCCAGTCCTGGGCCACCGACCTGGTGGCCGGCGACGGCAACGGTTGGCAGGATATCTTCGTGCGTGACCGGCAGACCAACACTACCACCCGCGTCAGCGTGGATACCGCCGGCGGCGACCCTGATAACCAGAGCATGCTCCCCGCTATCTCGGCCGACGGGCGCTACGTGGCCTTCGAGTCCTTGGCCAGCGACCTGGTGGCCGGCGACGGCAACGTTACGTGGGACGTCTTCGTGCGTGACCTC
>CAZYHC010000052.1:23872-39748 GCA_964646625.1 uncultured Anaerolineales bacterium | reverse complement strand
AGAACCATGTCCCCAACCAGTGACGCTCACCCACAAAAGGTTGCGAGAAAAGATAGGTTATGGTACAATAAAACAGCACCAGAAGACATTTTATCATAGTCTTAAACAGATAAAGCCTCGCGGCTTTCCAGTAGCCCGAGGCGGAGGCCAGGGTGGTGGGAACACCCCGGCGATAAGAAGTATAGCATAGAATCCCGCTGGAGGCAAACCCACTCTGAGCGGGATTTTTGTTGTTCTGCCAATTCTGGAGGAACAAACTTGTGACAGCAGGTCCCAACATGACATCTGACGAGACTTCTCTTGCCATCCGTGTCCTTAACCGCCGCATCACTTTGCCTGAGCACTTCTCCGGGCCGGTCCTGGTGGAGACCGCCGAGGAGGAGGGCGATTTTGTATTTCTCCGCGTGCGCACCCAGGCCGGCACTCTGGACGACGCCATCGTGCCCCGTGAGCAGTTGGAGGCAGCGCTGGCCGCCAGCCAGGACGAAAGGGCACCAGTCGTCCCTGCCTCCGACTTCTTCCTCCTCATTGAATCCGCTCGCATTCGGCTGGCCTATGCTTTCGATCCCCACTTTGCGGTGAGCCTATCCGGGGTGGAGCCACTGCCCCACCAGATCGCCGCGGTCTACGAGCGGATGCTGCCCCAGGTCCGTCTGCGTTTCCTGCTGGCCGACGACCCCGGCGCAGGCAAGACCATCATGGCCGGGCTGCTCATCAAGGAACTGAAGATGCGCGGGGCTGTGGAGCGGATGCTGGTGCTGTGTCCCGCGCCGCTGACCATCCAGTGGCAGGACGAGATGCGCTCCAAGTTCGACGAGGTGTTCGAGATCATCCGCGCCGAGCTGGCCAAAGATACCCTGGCCGGTAACGTCTGGGAGCGCTTCCCGCAGTGTATCGCCTCGATGGACTTTGCCAAGCGAGATGAGATCTGGCCGGGCATCCTGCGTGCCAACTGGGACCTGGTGGTCATCGATGAGGCGCACAAGTGCTCAGCCCGGACTTTCGGGAACGAAGTGAAGAGGACCCGCCGCTATCAACTGGCGGAACGGCTCAGTTCCGAGGCAGATCGGCTTCTTTTGCTGACGGCCACACCCCACCAGGGCAACGTAGACCAGTTCGCCCACTTCCTGCGTTTGCTGGACGCCGACCAGTTCATCGGCGGAGAACTGGATAGAGAGCTGCTGCATATCGAGGACAGCCCCTGGTTCCTGCGGCGGATGAAAGAGGAGCTACGCGATTTTGAAGGCCAGAAGCTGTTCACCGAGCGCCACCCCTACACGGTCTCCTTCGAGCTTTCGGAGGCTGAATACCGTCTCTATCAGGAGGTAACCCGCTACATCAACACCTTCCTGCCTCGCCAGAAGGCCGGGCGGCGCAAAATGAGCGTGGCCCTGGCCAGGACGGTGCTCCAGCGCCGGCTGGCCTCCTCGCTGCGGGCCATCCACCGCTCGTTGGAACGGCGGCACGAGCGGTTCAGCGGTTGGCTGCGGGAACTGGAGGACCTGCCGCCCGAAGAGCAGGCCCGGCGCCTGGCCGAGCTTCAGCTCATCGACGTGGATGAGGAGCAGGAGTTTGACGATCAGGAGGAGCTGATCCAGGATGAGGCAGCCACCCAGATGACGGCAGCGCAGCGCATCGACGACCTGCGGCGGGAGGTGCAGGAGCTAGAACGTCTGATCAGGCTCACCAGGGAAACCCAGGCTCTGGGCGAGGAGACAAAGCTCCAAATGTTGCGGCGCTGCCTCGACCGGGCTGAATTCGCGGAATTGCGCGACGGGCGGGGCAGGCTGCTCATCTTCACCGAACATCGTGACACCCTCAACTACCTGCGGGAGAACCTGGAAGCCTGGAAGTATACCTGCTGCGAGATCCACGGCAGTATGAACGCCCTCCAGCGCAAGGAGGCCCAGGACACCTTCCGGCGTGAGGCTCAAATCTGCGTGGCTACCGAGGCCGCAGGCGAGGGCATCAACCTCCAATTCTGCCACCTGATGATCAACTACGACATTCCCTGGAATCCGGTGCGCCTGGAGCAGAGGATGGGGCGCATCCACCGCATCGGGCAGCAGTACGACGTGCACATTTTCAACTTCGTGGCCGAGCGAGCCCAAAACGGCCAGTTGGTGGTGGAGGGCGTCATCCTGGCCCGCTTGCTCCAGAAGCTGGAGGAGATGCGCAAGGCGCTGGGCGGGCGGGTGTTCGACGTGATCGATCTGATCTTGCGGCTGAACGACGTCAACCTGGAAGAGATGCTGCGCGAGGCGGCCTACAACCCCAAGCGCATAGATGAATACACCGACCAGATTCAGCGCATGAGCCCGGACAGGCTGAAAGAGTTGGAGGAGGCGACGGGGGTGGCTATGGCCACTGGACACGTGGACTTCGGGCGCATTCAGAACCAGGACTTCCGTTCAGAGGAGCGGCGGCTGATGCCGGAGTACGTGCGCGATTTCTTCTTCCAGGCTGCCAAAAAGGTGGGCCTGAAAGTGGAGCAGCGGGCCGATACCCTGTGGCGGGTGGATTACGTGCCTGAGCGCTTCCGGTCGCCGGGGTTGCAGGCCGTCAGGCGTTTCGACTCGCCGCAGAGCCGCTACCCCAAGTTGACCTTTCACAAGGAGCACATCCTCCGCCAGGCCCAGCACGCTGATGCAGAACTGCTCTCGCCCGGCCATCCCCTCTTTGCTGCTGTGGCCGAGGTGCTGGATGGGAAGCTGGCCGAGGCGCGGCAGGGGGTGGCGCCGTTCCTGGACCCGACCGCGCCCGCGCCCTACCGGCTGCACTTTTTCGAGGTGCAGGTTATCGGAGAAATGACCGGCGCAGGCGGCAGCGCGGCGAGGCTGGCCGGTGGTCAGGCCCGGCCTTACCTCCTCCACGCGGCTTTAGTTGTCGTGCTGGAAGATGAAGACGGCTCGCTGGAACTGGCCCCGCCGGACATCCTGCACGACCTCACGTCGCTGACAGATCAGGAGATGGCCGCGCAGCAAGGGCCGACCATCGCAGACCTGCAACGGCTGGAGAAATGGATGAAAGCTCACGTCCAGTACGAGATGGTGCAGGAGCGCCGCGCCGGGCGGGAGCAAGAGATCACGCTCCGGCGCGAATATCTGGAAAAGTCCTTCGACGCCTCCATCAAGGCCCAGCAGAAGAAATGGGCCGGGCTGGCGGCGCGGGTGGCTGCGGGCGAGGAGGCGGCCAGGCTGGCCCGCGACGAAGCCTTGAAACGGGTGGAAGACCTCAAGGCCCGCCGCCAGGATAAGCTTAAGGAGTTGGATTACCTGCGGGTGCTGCGCCCTGGGCCGGTGAGTTACCTGGGCACGGCGGTGGTCGTGCCCACTGAGGATGCGCAGGTGGCGGCCTTGATGCGTCGCGACAACGAAGTAGAGGACATTGCAATGGAAGTGGCTATGCAATACGAGCAGGATCGAGGCTGGGAGCCGGAGGATATCAGCCAACAGCGGGATGGCAGCGGCTTCGACATCCGCAGCCTGGGTCCGCCCGATGAATACGACCGCCGCCCGGTGCGGCGCATTGAGGTCAAGGGGCGGGCGAGGATGAACGAGCCGGTGGCGCTGACGACCAACGAGTGGCTCCAGGCCCACCGCCACGGCGATAGTTACTGGCTCTACGTAGTGTGGGGCTGCAAGACGGGGGAGAAGCGCCTGTTGACCATCCAGAACCCGGCCTTGAAGCTGTCGCGAGAGGCGCAGCCGTTGATAGTGGTCAAGGGCTATCTTCTGCCAGCAGAGGCTGTCCAGCAGGCGGCTCAAAGCACGCAGTATGGACATCCAATAAAGTGATTTCATAAATGGCTGTCCGGAACTATAGATTGCTAGAGGAGAACGAGCAACCCGACTTAAGGAGGGCCTGTCGTGATTGACATTGATAGCCTTACGATTGACATTCGATGCCCCTTATGTCGTTTCCTCAACACGGTGACACTCAAGCAGGTACGACTCCGGGACGTGGTCCTCTGTCGAGGATGTAAGACAAACATTAGGCTGGAGGATCATCTCAATACAGCCAAAAAGACCATCCGCTCCTTCCAGCGAGCGATGAGAGAACTTGAGGAGCAATTAGCACAAATCGGTACAATTACGATCCGCCTGTAGGAGGGCAACTATGGATCCCCTGTTTGTTCAGAACCTTCGTTATAAGTTGCAGAAGCGTGTGAGCCGATTGAACTCCGTTGATGCAGAGATCTTCACGATCACGCTGGCTCAGTTCTGGCAGTTCTTCAACCGGCAACCCACATTTGTGGGAATCGCGGAAGAATTGCTTGCCCAGTTTCCCGATATTGACAGAGTAATTGATCAGATATTCAAAGGCGAAGCACTGCATGGAGAGACGGAGGAAGAAGCGGCAGCAATAGGGTATGGCGTCCTATGTCGCCTGATTGGCGAGGACGGCAATGGAACTCGGATTGCATATTTGGGTAGGCAATACGTTGACAGTGTTACAAAACTGTATGAAGCATTGGAAGTAACACGCGAATGCTTCCTTGAGCCATTTTACGAGTACGTTGACGAGCAATTAGACGACCAGCGAGCTATGCTGGCTCTGCTCATTCGCTATAAGCACCGCAGCGAATGGTTTCTTCGAGAGCGCCTTTGGGAACTGAGCCAGACCAAACGACGCGGGGAGAAACTGCTTGCTCTTGATCTCTACTCGTATCTCTACGATCAAGGTATTGACTTCACCATTGAGCCGTCATCCATCACCGGTGAAGTTGATCTAATCGCAGCGCAGGACTCACCAGACCCGCTTCTGCTTGACACGAAGATCTTTGATGGGGACAGTCGGGGCAAGCATTACATTCGGAAAGGATTTGCCCAACTCTACACCTATACTCAGCAGTACAATAAGCCATTCGGCTACCTGCTGATCTACAAGATCACTGAACGAGACTTGCGCTTTTCCTTGCAACTCCAGCGGCATATTCCCGTGGTCGTACATAACCACAAGACACTCTTTCTGATCACGATAGACATTTACCCATGCGACAAACCCGTATCTCAGCGCCCTCCTCTTCAAGCTGTCGAGATAACCGAAGAGGAACTGGTTGGTATGCTCGGCGGGGCCGAAAGTGAGTAAGCCGAGTAGAAAGGCACACTATGACTGACCGTCGCCTTATCGAAGACTACATCCCCATCCGAGAGATAAGCGCCGAAGCCTCGCGGGAGAAGAGCATCCACAAGGGGCACATCTCCACCCTGCACCTGTGGTGGGCGCGCCGCCCGCTGGTGGCCTGCCGCGCCGCCGTGTTCGGGGCCCTTGCCCCTGCGCCGAAGACCCCGGAGGAGCGCAAGGAACTGACGGCAGAGATGGTGGAACTTTGCCGGTGGAAGGCATCTGAGGAAGTAATTGAGCGGGCCAGGCAACGCATCCTGGAGGCCAACGACGGCGAGCCTCCCAAAGTGCTGGATATGTTCGCCGGGGGCGGCTCCATACCCCTGGAGGCGCTGCGCCTGGGCTGCGAAGCCTACGCCCTGGAGCTAAACCCCGTGGCCCACCTCATTGAACTGTGCACTCTGGTCTACCCCCAGAAGTTCGGGCCGGAGCTGGCCGACGAGGTGGAAAAGTGGGGCAAGCGGGTACTGGAGCGGGTGAAAGCAGAGATAGGCGACCTCTACCGGCCCATTCCCGACCCGGCCGCTGCCGCCCCGCCCGGTGAGCAATACGCCCTTCCCGGCGTCGAGCAGCCGCTCCGTCAGGGGAAGATGCTGACCCCCATAGCTTACCTGTGGACGCGCACCGTGCAGTGTCCCAACCCGGCCTGTGGAGCCACCGTGCCCCTGGTGCGCCAGACGTGGTTGTGCAAGAAAAAGGGCCGCTACGTGGCCCTGCGGATGCTCGCCGACCGTGAGGGAAAACGCGCCCGCTTTGAGGTGGTGGAGTCTCACGCGGCGACAGACAAAGCAGCGGTGGCCGAATTCGGCTTTGACCCGGCCCAGTTCAGCAAGGGAGGCAACGCCACCTGCCCTCTCTGCGGCGGGACGGTCAACAAAAGCCACGTCAAGGCCGAGGGCAAGGCCGGACGTACAGACACGCAGCCGATGGCAGTTGTATGCACAAAGAAGGGAGAGAAGGGCAAGCGGTACTTCGCCCCGGAGGACGCGCCGCCTGAAATATGGCCCGACGACGAGGCCATCCGTTCCAGAATCGCACGCCTCTGCGCCGACACCGGCCTGACCGTGCCGGAGGAGCCAATCACAACGGACGCCAAAGGAAGTGCCTGGTGCATCCAGTATGGCCTGACCTGTTTCACCGATCTCTTCACCCCGCGCCAACTGCTGGCCCTGCTGACTTTCACCAAATATGTCCGCGCTGCCCATAAAGAGATGTTGGCACAGGGGATGGAGCCGGAGCGGGCGAAGGCGGTGGCAGTGTATTTGGGGATGGCACTCAATCGCTGTGCTGAGGATCAATCTTCGCTCTGTCGCTGGAATCCTAGTGCCCAGAAGATGCAGGGCACATTTGGGCGGCAAGCATTGCCTATGGTCTGGGACTTCTGCGAAGCTAGCCCTTTCGGCGGCTCAGTTGGCGATTGGCTTTCGCTGATAAATTTGGCTAAGAATGCCGTAGAAGGGGCGATCTCCCTTCCAAGTATGCCGGGTCGCGCCTACCGAGGATCCGCTACCATCCTACCGTTCGATGCTAGCCTATTTGATGCTGTAGTTACTGACCCGCCCTACTATGACAACGTCCCCTACGCGAACATCTCTGACTTCTTCTACGTCTGGCTTAAACGCTCCGTAGGCCACCTCTATCCAGAGCATTTTGCCGGGGAGTTGACTCCCAAGAAGCAGGAGGCGGTGGCCGATGCAGTCCGCCACAGCGGAGACCGGAATACAGCCCGCGCTGTATACGAGGCCATGATGATGGAATCTTTCCGGGAGGCGCGGCAGGTGCTCAAGCCCGGCGCTCCTCTGGTGGTGGTCTATGCTCACAAAACAACGGCAGGTTGGGCCACCCTGGTAGACGCCCTGCGGCAGGCCGGATTTGTGGTTACTGAAGCCTGGCCTTTGAATACAGAGATGAGGACTCGCTTGCGGGGAATGGAATCCGCTGCCCTCGCCTCCAGCATCTTCATTGTGGCGCGGCGGCGGGAGGGGGACGAGGTAGGCGACTATGTGCGAGAGGTGCGGCCACAGCTTGCGGAAATCGTCCGTGAGCGGGTGGAGACGCTCATGGCGGAGGGGATAGGCGGCGCAGATCTGGTCATCGCCGCGGTAGGGGCCGGGCTGCGGGCCTATACCCGCTACGCCCGCGTGGAGCTTGCCAGCGGGGAGGAACTGGATGCCAGCGCCTACCTTGACGAGGTACAGCGCGAGGTGGCTGAGGTGGTGCTGGAGAAGGTGATGGGCGTGGACCGCTCCGGCGTGGGCGGGGTGGATAAGCCCACCCGGTATTACGTCCTGGGCCGCTATCAGTACGGCGAGGCTCCCGTGCCCTTTGACGAGGCCAATGTGCTGGCGCGGGGCGTGGGGGTGGAACTGGATGCGCCCGGCGGCCTCACCTGGGGCCGCCAGGCATTGGTGGAGAAGAAGAAGGACAAGGTGCGCCTGCGGGATTACCAGGAGCGCGGCGAAGGCGAAAACCTGGGCCTGTTCCGCGAGGGTGCATCGGCGCCGCTTGTAGACGTGCTGCATCGCCTGCTGTGGCTTCTCGACCGCGCTCCCCACGAGGTGCCGCAGTTCCTGGTTCAGGCCCAGCCGGATGCAGAACGGCTTCGGCTGGTGGCGCAGGCGCTGGCCGGGCGCGCCCTGGCTGCGGAGCCTACCCCCGGCGCGATGCGCAACGTCCGCACCCGCGAGCAGCAGGCCATTGACACCCTGTTAGGGGCCTGGCGGCGGGTGGTGGAGGAGAGTTTGTTTGTGAGATAGAGTATTAAGGGAGGAGAACATGAGCAGATCACTTGAATCGCTACAACGTGAGCTTGCCACTCGTCGTAGCAACCTTGATATGTTGGAAGAGCAATTAGCTCGCTACGGCCTAAATGCGCCCCTTGATCTACTGAATGCCATCGAGTCTGAGAGAAGAGAAATAAATCGCTTGGAAGCCCTTCTAGAGGGTTTAAGTACTACAGCAGCAGTCATGCCCGAGGACACTTCTGTTCAATATCGAGAGTTAGGTTCAATATCCACAAATTTACCTATCAGGTTGTATTATTCTCTGATCGGACGTGATGAAGAAATAGACAAAGCCATGTCGGTTTTGCGTGATCCAAACGGGCTGCCCATTTTGTCTATCTCGGGGATAGGTGGGATAGGCAAAACCGCTTTGGCCTACGAAATTGCTGAGCGTTGTCTTGAAGAGAATCTTTTCACAGATTTGGCCTGGGATAGTGCTAAGTATGAGGCATTTATTGGTGTAGTGAGAGTGCCAATATTGGAATCCAGACTCTCTTTAGAACGCCTCCTCGACAACATAGGTTTGCAATTAAGACAGCCTGAATTTGTACGGAAGAGTAAATTGCAAGAAAAGAAAGAAGTGATTCGGCAATTATTGAGGTCTGACCGCTATCTTGTTGTAGTGGATAATCTTGAGACATTAGAGGATCCTCATCAATTAATCCTGGACTTCCGCACTATGTTAAGGCCAAGTCGAATGCTCCTTACCAGCCGCCATAGGTTAAACCAATTTGATTATGTCTATACCATCCATCTCAAAGGGCTATCGGAGTATGCTGCTATAAACTTTCTAAAACAAGAAGGGCGTACTAGGAATGTAGAAGCAATAACTGCTGCTTCTGAATCTATCCTTAGAGAGATTTATCAGGTCACAGGCGGTATGCCATTAGCTATGAAACTGGTTGTTAGCCAGGTTGCTAGAGGATTGGCGATAGACACTGAGCTAGAGCGTTTGAGTGGAGCCAAGGACGAATATGAGCTTTACAATTTCATTTATTTTGATATATGGGATAGTCTCCCATCTGAGGCTCAGCAAGTGCTGGTGCTCATGGCCTCTTCTTTTGCATCTTCAGTCAGAAGATCGATGCTATTGGAGACGTTACAGGACGCAGCTCAAATGACAAATAACCAATTCAACTCGACCATGGTCGAATTGATCAGACTATCTTTGGTCGATGTCGATGAACAGTATGAAGCAGGTAAACAACGGTACAGTATACACCCAATGACCCGACACTTTGTCATATCGGAGGTATGGAAAATATGGATAGAGCAGAAAGAAGAGCAGAAAGACGGTTAGACCCTAAGGTCGGGGTCCTCTTTGACGAAGGTCCTGGCAATGCAGCTCATATACTTCTAGCATTTGGTAAAGCTCACCAAGATGATCCTGAAGAGTTGTTGCAGGAGCTTGATAATTTTTATGGGGCATCTGCATGGTTTGAAAGACAGGCAGAAATATCACGTCAGAGTAAATTGAGCGAGCCAGGGCAGAATGCGTCATCCGAAGAAATAGCGGCTTATCAGACTCAACTGTGGAGAAATATGCAAAATTTGCTATGTGTCATGAATATGGGTGATTTCATTACCAATGCGTTAGTGCATGGAATGGAGCAGATAGCAACTAAACAACGTAGATCATATCGAAAGTATAAACAGTTGGCAGGGGCATTGAAAAGTGAAATCAATTCTGAGTTGGAGAGAGCCGGACAGGGAGCTGAGATATGCCATCGTGCCGTAGATGATATGAAGAAATTGTATAGAGAGATTACTGGGGAGAGTGAAAAGCCATTAGATGAGTCTGAGGAGTTCTAAAAACTAACCTCACTTGACGCGCGAGCGGATTAGCGATTAAGAATAGGAGAAAGAGCTTATGGACGCTTATCAACTTAAACCCTGGACTCGGGTTGCTACCCCCCACGAGGACATCCTGGGCGGCAGGTTGGAGATGAGCACCTATGCCGCCGACCTGTGGGCCGTAGTTCGGAAAGACCCACATTGTCCCCGCGTTTACCGCGAGCCGCGAGATTTCTTTGAGGCCACCTACCTCACCGCAGCCTTGAGGAAGCTCCTGGGTGACGTGCTCGGAGTTCTGGGTGGCGGCTCCGGCGACCGGGTGCTCCAACTGCGCACGCCCTTCGGCGGCGGCAAGACCCACTCCCTCATCGCCCTTTACCACTTTGCCGCCGCCCAAAGCGCCCTGGCGGATTTGTCCGACCTGGAAGGGCTACCCAACCCCGGCCCTGTGCGGGTAGCTGTGCTGCACGGCCTGGAGCTCGATCCCCACGTGGTGCGCAAGCCCGACGGCGGGCCGCCCTTGTGTACCCTCTGGGGCGAACTGGCCTGGCAGCTTGGCGGCGTGGAGGCATACGAAATGGTGCGCGCCCAGGACGAAGCGCGCGCCGCGCCCGGCGGGGAAGTCCTCCGCCAGCTTTTGGGTGACGGGCCGACCCTCATCCTCTTTGACGAGGCCGTGCTTTACGTCCACAAGGCGATGACCATTCCCGTTCGGGATTCTACCCTGGGCCGCCAGGTAATAGTCTTCCTGCAAACCCTGACCGAGGCGGTGCGCGGGCTGCCCCAAGCGGCGCTGGTCTACTCCCTGCCGACCAGCGGGGACGAAGCCGCCGGGGACGAGGCTCTCCTCCAGAACCTCGACCACCTGGTCAGCCGGGTAGACGCCAAGCGCGAGCCGGTCAGCGGCGACGAGGTGATGCGCGTCGTCCAGCGGCGGCTTTTCAAAGACCTGGGCGAGGAAACAGTGCGGCAGGAGGTAGCCCGCACCTATGCCGAACTCTACAGGCGGCTGCGGGAAGGATTTGCCCAGACTGAAAGCGACCGCCGGGAGGCGGCCCACGAAGCAGAGTTACTGGAAGAACGTATCCTGAAGAGCTACCCTTTCCACCCGGATCTTTTGGATTTGATGTACCACCGCTGGGGAAGCCTGCCCAGCTATCAGCGCACGCGGGGCGCGCTGCAATTTCTGGCCACAACTGTATATGCCTTGTGGCGCAACCCGCAGTTCGCCCAGCCTCTCGTCGGGCCGGGGGACGTGCTCTTCACCGACGAAGCGGTGCGCGGTGCTTTTTTCTCCCAGGTGGGCGAGCGCGAACGCTACACCGCCGTGCTGGACGCTGACTTGACCGGCACCCAGGCGCGGGTCAGGGAAGTAGACCGTCGTGTGGGTCGGGAAAGCCCGGCCCTGGAACATTTGCGGGTGGGCACTCGCCTGGCGACGGCGGCTTTCCTGTACTCCTTCGGGGCACGGGAGGGGGAGGAGCGCGGCGTGGTGGAGAGCGAGCTTATCACCTCCTGCCTGGCGCCAAGGCTGGACCGCCTGGTGTTGACAGCTACCTTAAGCGACCTGCGGGAGGAGCTTCTCTACCTGCACTACACCAGCCGCCGCTACCGCTTCGAGCCTCGGCCTAACCTCAATAAGCTCATCGCCGATGAAGCCAGGAAGTTCAACCCCGAAGAGGTGCTGGACCGGGTCAGAGAGGAATTGAGGAAGATAATAGGCGCCAGGCACGGCGTGGTGCTCTGGCCTGAGAGCTCAGAGGCCATCTCCGACCGCGAGCCGGAGTTCAAGGTGGTCTACCTGCACCCTTCCTGGGCGGAGAAGGCCGAAGAGGAGTCAGGGCAGGCTTTGCATAATTGGATCGAGTACAGGGGCAATTCCAAGAGGGAGTACCTCAACGCTCTGGCCTTCACCCTTCCCGTTCGCCAGCCTGCCGACAGGTCTCGGGCGGCGGCCCGGCAATTGTTGGGCATTGAGTCTCTCCTCAGCCAGAAGACGAAGCTTCAGCTTTCGGCAGAGCAGGTCGAGGAGCTTGAGGAGCGCAGAAGCAATGCCAGAACCGAGCTGGAGGCAGCCCTGCGTCAACTGTATGAACGGGTGCGCTTCCCGGTGCCTGAGCGGGAGGGGAAAGCTCCCTACATCCTGGAAACGGTGGACCTGAGAACCCAGTTAGGTACAGGCCGGGATATACACGGACATACTCTGGAAGCGCTGCGCAACTGGGTTTTTGATTACGTTACCCCTACCAGATTGTTAGCCCTGACCCGCCTGGGCCAGCCGTGTGAGGAAGGCGGGCCAGCCGTCGAGCATCTGGTCTGTGACCAGGTGGTACGCTGGTTCTTCTCCTACCTCGACTTCCCGAAGATGTGGAATGTCGGAGCCTTGCAGAAGTGCGTTGCCCAGGGCGTGGCCGATAAAGATTTCGGCTACGTGGCCGGGGCGGGTCTGGATGAGCAGGGTGAGCCGGTGTTTGGTAGAGCTTACGTGCGCTTTGGGAAGCCGCTGCGTCCTGAAGAGATTGACCTTTCGGCCGGGGCTTATCTGCTCTCGGCAGAGCTGGCTACCCGCCTCACAAGGCCGGAAGAGGCAGACAAAGGAGTCATTACCGGCCGTGTGCAGCTTGAGACCGAAAAAGACGGCGTGCCGGGTGAGAAGGGCCTGGCCGGAGTAACGGTGCGTTTCGAGCAGGGTGGAGTGGAGGTCGGGCGGGTGCTCACCGACCAGGATGGACGCTATGCTTCGCCGCCGCTGTCTGTGGGCCAGACGAAGGTCGTGTGTGAGGCCGGGCCTCAGTACATGCCGACAACGCCCTCGGTCGCAGAAGTCCCGGTCTCTCCCCAGGCTAAAGAGACGGCAGATTTTGGCCTGCGGGCCGAGGAGAAGCCAGGGCGCAGGCGTTACCGTTTGCGGGTGACGGCCGATAAGAGCAAGGCTTTCACCGTCTTTACCGTGCTCCAGAACCTGGCCGACAGGGCCGAGAAGGTAACTGTTTCTTTCGACATTGTGGCCGAAGCCGAGGAGGGCTTTGACCCTGTCTGGCTGCGCAACGCCGTCGAGGAGCCGCTGGATGAGGCCGATATCACAACGCAGTCGCGGTTAGAGGGCTAGATAATAGCCACGTCAGCTTGACGATAGAAATATGATTATGTACGAAAAGGAAATCAAAGCTCTATGATTCACCTGCACGAAATCGCCAACGATGATTTCATCCTGTTCCATGCTGACCAGCCAGTCGCCCAGGCAAGTGAAGCGGTGCGCCGCCTGGAGCCGACCAGCGTCGTGGTGCGCCGCTGGGAAGAAGATACTGTCTATTATTACCTTTACACTGCCCAGCAGTTTTTCGACGAGCTGGCCCAGGCCGACGATGAAGTACCACTCCTGTACGCGCTGCGCCTGCACGAATGGGCGGCCACGCCTGCCCTGGACGCCTACCAGGATGCTGAAGGCGCCCCGCCGCGCGGTGTTATCATCGATGGAGACCGCGTTGTCGGCTTCTATGATGTTACTCCCCCTCCCCTTCTGGTTTTGGATAGCTCCTCTCCGGAACATAGGCGCCGGGAACTTCTCGGCCGGGTCGACAGTCTCGAAGGCCTGCCGGCTGCGCCAGTCTCTACACCGGTCTCCCGCTCGCTCCAAGCCGAATTTCCCGAAGAGGTGGCTCAGGGACAGACAGCCTCGCTCCTGGTCTGGCTTACGCAGCAGATGAGCCAGCAGCATGGCCTGCCTATCGCCGTTTCTCTGGGAACAGAATTGGATATCGTGGTGCAGGTTCAGCAAGGTTTTGTCCTAGAAGGCCGTGGCGAGGGCAACTTAATAGTCACCGACAAAGCCAAAACACTCCCTATCCAGTTCAAGCTGTGCGCCACCGAGATCGGCCCCGGCCGGATTAGCGTTTTTTGTTTCCAGGGCGGATACCCTCTGGGAGAAATCACCCTGGCTCCCACCGTCGTCGCGGCGGACCAGGCGGCGGAAGGAGAACGTACCGCCGGGAGCCAATCGTTGGCTCCGTTTGCCGTTACCCAGCCCGATCTAACTCTGCGCATCTTTGAACAAGAAACTCAGGGCCAACTTGCTATCACTCTGGAACTCCTGGCCCTGGACCCGGCCTTGGGCCTCAATTGGAAACCCTTCGGCCCGATCAAACTGCGCATGAACCCGCTGGAATACTTCCAATATTTCTTCCAGGACATTGAGGGGCTGCGCATAGAGACCGCCGATGATCAGGCCATCGCCGTCAGAAGGCTGGCCCTCAAGGGGGCCAGGCTGTTCCAGGATTTGTTGCCGGAAGACCTGCGAGTGCTCCTGTGGTCGTTACGAGACCGCATTCGCTCGGTGCAGGTGCTTTCAGACGAGCCCTGGATTCCCTGGGAGTTGCTCAAGCTGCAAGGGCAGGAAAACGGCCGCGTGGTCGAAGGGCCGTTTCTGTGCGAAGCTTTTGCCATGACCCGCTGGTTTCCGGGCATTGGGCGACGGCCAGAGTTGCGCTTGAAACGGATGGCGTTGGTCATCCCATCTGATTCAGGGCTGGATCACGCTCCAGAGGAGCGGGACTACCTGCTCTCCCTGGCCGATGGTCAGCGGCAGGTAACGGAGGTGCCCGCCACTTACCTGGAGGTGATAGACTCACTCAGCCGAGGCGAACACGATGGCTGGCATTTCTCCGGGCATGGGCATTTCTCGGCCCCGGACCCCAACCGTTCGCACATCGAGCTGGAGCGAGGCCAAAGTCTGTGCGCTGAGGACATCAATGGGATGGTGCGCAACTGCGGGCTGGCCCGACCGCTGGTCTTCCTGAACGCCTGCCAGACGGGGCGGGAGGCGTTGTCGCTGACCGGCGTAGGGGGGTGGGCGCGGCGCTTCGTCGAGGCCGGGGCCGCCGGGTTCGTTGGCTCGCTGTGGTCGGTGTACGACCAGGCAGCGTACAAGTTTGCCAAAGTCTTCTACGACCACCTGTTGGCCGGGGAGACTATCGGCCAGGCAGCCAAAGAGGCGCGGGCCGCCATCCGGCCGCTGAAAGATCTGACCTGGCTGGCCTACACCGTGTTCGCCGACCCGCTGGCTACTGTGCAGTGACGAACCATCACCAAGCGAGAAGATAGATGCAAGGAGGCACAACCATGGAAGAGTTGCTGAAAACGATCATCGCCTTCATTAAAGCCGACAACTGGAATGAGTCTCAACGCATTGTGGAACAGCATCCGGAATTGCTGCGCCCGGAGACCGATTCCCTTATGCAAGCGCTCGCAATGGCACAGGAAGACGAGAGGGCGAAACGTGTAGTGGAAAAACATCGCGCTCTGCTGGCCCTCTGTCGGGAGGTGGGTGTTAAAGAGGCGTTTCTGGCTGTGTTGGGGCGGCCGGATACCGGGCCGATCCCGACCGGCGGACAAGGTGATGGGATGACCATCCCCCCCGGCTTCGAGGCCGATGTCGCCGAGGCGCAACGGCTGGAAGCCCAGAGGCGAAGAGACCCACAGGCCTTCGTACCTCTGATCCGGATTTACGAACGTATTTTAGGACGATTGCGGCCCGGCGAGCATCTGTCCTTTCGCGCTGCCGTCCAGAACGATCTGGGCAACGTCTACTCCGACCTGCCGATAGGCGACCGTGGGGTGAACCTGGAGCGGGCCATCGAATGCTACCAGGAAGCCCTGCGTGTCTATGCGCCGGAGACTGCGCCCTTACTGTACGCCACAACCCAGACCTGCTTGGGCGCCGCCTACTCCGACCTGCCAACGGGCAACCGTGGGGCGAACTTGGAGCGAGCCATCGAATGTTACCGCGAAGCTCTGCGCTTTTGGACGCCGGAGACCGCGCCCTTTCAGTACGCCGGGATCCAGAGCAACCTGGGCAACGCCTACACTCAGTTGCCGACGGGCGACCGCGGGGCGAACCTGGAGCGGGCCATCGAATGTTACCGGGAAGCCCTGCGTGTCTGTACGCCGAAGCTTGTGCCTCGTGAGTATGCTATGATTCAGAACAACCTGGGCAATGCCTACCTGGAGTTGCCGACAGGTGATCGTGGGACGAACTTGGAGCGGGCCATCGCCTGCTTCCAGGAAGCCCTGCGCTTTTGGACGCCGGAGACCGCGCCCTTTCAGTACGCCATGACCCAAAGCAACCTGGGCAACGCCTACACTCAGTTGCCGACGGGCGACCGCGGGGCGAACC
>CAZYHC010000052.1:23229-23772 GCA_964646625.1 uncultured Anaerolineales bacterium | reverse complement strand
TGGAGCGGGCCATCGAATGTTACCGGGAAGCCCTGCGCTTTCGGACGCCGGAAGTCGCGTCCTTCCAGTACGCAGGGACCCTGCACAACCTAGGCACCGCCTACCGGGAGTTGCCAACGGGTGATCGAGGGGAGAATATGGCTAGGTCTATCGAATGCTTCCAGGAAGCCTTGCGCTTTTGGACGCCGGAGACCGCACCCCACGAGTACGCCATGACCCAGAACAACCTGGGCACCGTCTACCGAGATATGCCGACGGGCGACCGCGGGGCGAACCTGGAGCGGGCCATCGAATGCTTTCAGGAAGCCCTGCGCTTTTGGATACCGGAGACCGCGCCCCTCCGGTACGCGGCTGCCCAGATCAACTTGGGCATTGCCTACGACCAGTTGCCGACGGGCGACCGCGGGGCGAACCTAGAGCGGGCCATCGAATGTTACCGGGAAGCCCTGCGCTTCTGTACGCCGAAGACCGCACCCCTCGAGTACGCTATGACCCAGAACAACCTGGGCACCGTCTACCGAGATATGCCGACGGGCGACCGCG
>CAZYHC010000052.1:0-23129 GCA_964646625.1 uncultured Anaerolineales bacterium | reverse complement strand
GGGCGAACCTGGAGCGGGCCATCGAATGCTTTCAGGAAGCCCTGTGTGTCTACACGCCGGAGACCGCGCCCCACGGATGCCGCATGACCAACCGTAACCTGGCCAATCTTTACTTTGACCAGGGGAATTGGGATTCTGCTCTTGGGGCCTACCGTGCAGCCATGGGCGCTGGAGAACGGCTCTACCGCGCCAGCCTGTCCGCCGAGAGCAAGGCGGCAGAGATGGCCGAAAACGCGACCCTCTACCGCAACGCCGCCTTCGCCGCCGCCCGTCTGGGGGACACAGTTCAGGCCCTGCTTACCCTGGAGCGAGGCAAAACCCGTCTCCTGGCCGAAGCCTTGCGTTTACGCGTTCCCCGCCTGGCCAACGTGCCCGATGAGGTCTGGGCCGCGTTCGAGGAGGCCGGGGCAGCAGTGCACACTGCTCAGTCTCGGGGCACTGCTCTACCCAGTGAGGAATACAACCCAATAGAGGCCTACAATTTCCGTGTACAGGCCGCGCGAGAGGCAAGCGCCGCCTTGGACGCGGCTGTTGAGCAAGTGCGCGAGTATGCCCCGGACTTCCTGAAGAAGCTCGACCTGTCCGCAATTCAAGACCTACTCCCTGATGGGCGCACGGTGCTGGTGACTTTCTGTCTCACCGATCAGGGGAGCATAGGCTTTGTGGTGAGCCACAACCACAACGAAGCGATGCAGACAGTGGATGTGCCGGACTTCACTCAGGTCGACCTCAACCGGTTATTGTTTGAACCTGATGAGCAGGGGCGTATCACTGGTGGCTGGGTCAGGGACTACCTGAGCCGGGATCGCACCCGCTGGCATCCTACTATGGAGCGGGTGCTGGCGGAGGTAGGGGAGAAATTGCTGGCTCCCATCCTGGCCGCGCTGCCCCCCGGCATCGAGCGACTTATCTTCCTGCCCTCGGGTGGGCTATTCCTCTTGCCACTGCACGCCGCGCCGCTGTCGGATGACGGTTCAGACCGGGTATGCGACCGCTACCAGGTCAGCTATGCGCCCTCAGTTGAGGTGCTGGCCGACATCCAGGCGAAGGCGGCGCGAGCCAGTGGACGTGACCTCTACGCGGCCATCAATCCCGAAGAAGACCCCTGGCTCGCTTTCACCCCGGTCGAGGGGACGGCTATCGTCGGTCTCTTTGCCGAGTGTCAAGTCCACGAAGGGCGAGCCGGGACGAAGGAGGCAGTCGCCAACAGGGTACGCGGACGAGCCTATCTGCATTTCTCCTGCCATGGTACCTACAACTGGAACGACCCACCTGAGTCTGGCCTGGCTCTGGCCGACGGTCGTCTCACCCTGACCGAGTTGCAGAGCGGGGCGGTGGATATGTCCGCCGCCCGGCTGGTAACGCTCTCCGCTTGCGAGACGGGCATGACCGATATCGTCAAAGGCAGCGCCGAGGAATACGTGGGGCTGCCGGCCGGTTTCATGCTGGCCGGAGTGCCGTGCATAGTGAGCAGCTTGTGGGCAGTCCCGGATCTATCCACGGCGCTCTTGATGGAGCGTTTCTATAGCAATCACCTGAGAGAAGAGATGAACTTCGCTGCGGCGCTGCGTGAGGCGCAATTGTGGGTACGCGAGTTGCAAGTTGGAGAAGTGGCGGAGTACGCCGAGAAGTGTTACAACAGGCAGAATGCCAGGCCTCTGGGGGGGTTGCTCCTGGCGAGGTTGCGCAAGGACATGCTCCGCTACCGTCACCTGGCTGAGAAGGATCCAGCCTTGCGGCCTTTTGCTCATCCCTACTACTGGGCGGCGTTTACGGTGAATGGGATGTGAAATGGACTTTGAACGAATACCCGAATCAATAAAGTTAATCAAGTGGCAATTGGAACAGTACAAAGCAAACCTAATGAGGCGAATGGAGCGATTTCGTATTTTCTCACAAAACCTTAACAGAACCTCAACCCAAACCTTACCCTGAACTTCTGGGAAAGCGGTATACTGTCAGGGTAAGAGAGTGTTGAGTGCACGATGCCCGGTGCTTTTGAGCGGACGCCTTTCCCCAAACGCACCGAAGGCGAAGAGTTATGAGTGCAGAAATAATTTTTTGAAAGGAGAAAGTTTCTTAAACATGACTGAGTACTTGTTTCGACAGGCAGCAGAGCAAGTGGTGGACAAAAGGATGCAGGAGCCGGAGTGGGCTGAATTGATCACCCAGGCATTGACCGACCTTCAGGCCGGCAACGTCTATCCCAAAAGCTACGTGGACGTCATACTGCAAAAGCAGCGTGGCTCATTCGACATGTACGAGGCATTTCTCTTTATGCGGGTACACTGCGCTATATGGTCGGGAGAGATTGCGCTGTTCCAGATTCCAGTAGGGTGTCAACCTTTCAGGGGCAGGCAGGATACGAATGAGGTCCTTTCTCGCCTGCAATACCCCTTCAGCGCCGAGTATCAAGGCAGTAGGAGAGAGCCGGATGGGTTCGTGAGGTGGGAGAAGCCCATCAACGCGGTGTGGACCCATAGGGAGATAGATGAAAGGTCATTTGTCATCGTCCCTGCCGATGAGTGCCCGCTTGAGGTGGGCACGGTATCGGCGTACAAAACGTTCATGTATCTGTTGACCAACCAGAGGCCAGGGGTGGCGCGGTGGCCGCGTGGACAGGACGTGATCACCGTCTTGAGTAACGTGTTTTACAGTGTTCATGACGAAGAATTTGAGCAGGTCAGGCAGGAGGTGTACGGGGATTTTCGCACTCTCCCCAATCCCTGGCACGCCTGGGATCGGGAGGTGGGGCTGTAGCGGTTGAACCCTTCACCGCGCCCACAGCGGCGGCCCTGGCCCTGGGGCAGTAAAGGAGGTGTAACGTGCAAAACCGCGTGCTCCTGATCGGCGTCGTCGCCCCGGCCCTCTTCGCTCTCTCCTTGAGCCTGGCCCTGGCCCAGGAGCCAACATCCACCAGCACGCCCATACCGCAGACGATGCCCACGATCAACGTCACCTGGGCAGACTGGTGGACGACGATTTCGTCTTTGTGGTCGCTTTGGCCCATAAAGGTGGCGGTCATCATGGCCGCTGTTTTGACTGTGCTGGAGGCTATCGCCGCGCGGCGGCGAGGTCGAGGGCGGTAATGTCACTGAGAAGGGCGGCCGATCCACCATCAATGGACTGGCAGGAAGCGGCGCAGCGCATCGTGGCTGACTGCGAGGCCAAGCTGTGGTCCGACGCCGGCGCGAAGGCCCTGGACTACCTGGGAAAGCGTGGCTTGGCCGACGACACCTTGAGAGCCTGACGGATCGGCTTCTGTCCGGAGGACGGCCAATATCATGGGCTCCACGTAGATCGGGGTATCACCATTCCCTGGCAGGCTCAGGGCGAATTGTGGGGCGTCAACGTCAGGACGGCAGAGGAGCGGACCAGGCTGTGGCCCAGGGGGAAGCCGAAATACGTGGTGGTGCCAGGTTCACGGTTGTACCTCTCCCTGTTCGGCATGGATCACCTGACTGGGCGGCCCGACTGCTTCATCGCCGAGGGAGAGTTTGACGCCATGCTCTTATGGCAGGAGATTGGTGACCTGGCCGACGTGCTTACCCTGGCCAGGGCGGGCAGACGGCTGACAGAGCGATGGCGGCCTGTGCTGGCCTCTAAAGAGACGGCCCGGCCACAGTTGTAGGCAGAAACCGCCTGAACTGGAGGGAGATTGTCAGCATTTTTGACTACGGTTGTGACGTTGACTTTTCTGGGTAGATGGGGTATAATTTATTGGCTTCTTTGAGCAACATTGTGCCATCGAGTAAGGCCGTCCGTTTGGGCGGCTTTGCTCTTTGTGAGCAGGTGATGCATGCTTTCTCCCTTCTGGGAGTGTTTTTTATAGACAAAAGGCGGTTCAGATGACCGCCTTTCTCTTTTGCGCTCTCTCACCAGGTGGGGTATAACTCCAGCGTCATCTAATTGAACTCCATCACGGCGTAGGAACTCCGTGCTTTTCTAACACCTTCTGCCACGTCCAAACGAGAGCAGCTTTTACTGCCCTGGCCTGCTTCCTCAAAGGCGTTTCCTCGGCTAAGGCGCGAATCAGATCGACTATGCCCTGGGACAGCCGGACAGTAATGCCTCTCACGTTCCTGCCTTTTGGCGCTTCAGGGATAGCATCCTGCTCTTCCAGCGCCGCCTGGAGACACCGCACTGCCCAGCTAACCGTCCAGGCTTGCGAGGCCTGATAATGCTCCATCAAGCCCTCCAGGGCCTCAAGGCTCTGGCTATTCAAGGCCACGTTGTAGGCAATTGTTTTCGGCTCTTTAGGCACGATCTCCCTCCTCCACCTCCAAGCTTACGTTGGGGTTGTCGCTCAAAAACACCCAATGACCATCCAGATGTCCACAGCCCAGAATACACATCTCCCTGAGCCGGTAGGCGTTGCGGTTCTCACGCACCCCTTCCATAGCCCTCGGAAGCGGATGCTTGTTATCATCGTGGCTGCGGTTGCAGGTGGCGATGGCGCCCGCTGGAAACATAACGGTGTCGGGCAGCTCACGCTCCCCTGCTTCTTCCTCGTCCGGCAGAAGCTTAACGGTGCGCCAGGGCATGAAGTACTCAGTCTGTCGCACCAACACCCTGCGCCCGTAGAAGATGATCTCCCCTTCGGCTTCTGCGTGGTCACGCACCCAACGCAGGTTGCGGACGGCCCGCCGCACCACACGGTGACCATTGGTCGTGCGGCTGAATTGGTATCCCACCACGCTACCGATAACGTCAACTTCCTGGCTGGATAGCTTTTCAACCTCGACCTCTTCGATGCCTGTTGGCTCTGCGTGTTCGGGCCATTTCTCGTTCAGCTCTTCCAGGTGGTTGACGTGGCTTCTCGCCTGTCCCTGCCAGATGTACGGGCCGAAAGTATCATCGCCCGATCTAACCTGATAAGCTTTCACGTCGCACTCTCCTTTGTCGGTTTGTTGCTCAATCACCACGTTTGGCAATTGAGCTTGTGTACCCCGCTGCCAGTCGGGGCGGCAAGCAGCGCCGCCCCGTTTACTCACAGAGCCCGGATGAGATATCCTGGCGAGGGTTTTCTGAACCGCCTGTCCGGCCAGCGGAGCTTGTGGTACTCGGCCATGGCCTCGGCGTAGGCGCGGGCCAGGTGGTGAAGCTCGTCGATGGAGATGCCGCCTGTAGCCAGGCGAGCCTTCCCGGCCAGGAAAGCATCGCGGGCCTGCTGCACCTTCTGCTGTTTCAAGCTCAAGTCAGTACGTTCGTTCATCAGTATCCTCCTCCGTTCGTTCTTTTCTGCTCACCCACACCGTCGGGCCGAGTCCCTCATTGTGTGACGGTTTGGTGGCCTTGCCTCGGTCACGGGAGCAGGCTCAAGTAGCCTGCTCCACTAATTCCTCAATGTCGCTGCCGGTCAACATATTCAGCAGACTTTGGATACTGCCGGCCTGGTATCGGCCGTCAACCCAATTCTGGAGTCCAGGGATGGTGTAGGCATCCATCTGGGCGATGAGCAACTGAATATCGCTGTCCGGCTCCTGCTCCCTGGCCAGGGCCTGCACCTCTTCGGCCTGCTCTACCACATCTTGAATCGCTTCCCGCAAGTCGCACAACGCCTGAACCAGTTCCACCGTCATTTTAGTTCCCTCCTTTCTCGTTTGCTAACCCCACACCCTCCAGGCCGAGTCCATTGCCCTGTTTCCAGGTAGAGGGTTTGGGTTGCCTGTCTCGGTCATGGGGGCAGGCTTACCAAGCCTGCCCAGCGATCTTGACCAGGTAACCTTGCTGTTCCCAGGCCACCATCGTCATGGTCAACCGCTTTGGATGTACCTCAACCTCTTTCCAGAAATATCCGTGACGGTACAGATACAACGTGATGGTTTCTTCCTGGCCTTCCGTCTCGCAAGGACGGTTTTGTTGAGAATCAGAACGGAGCTGTTTCATTTTGAGCCTCCTGCTTATCCCACCTGAACGATACAGCGGGTTTCGGGGTCGAACCAGCCATGCCGCCGCTTGATCCCGTCCGTCCCCAGAACCTGCAAATCGAAATAGACGGCATCCTCGAGCGATGCGCCAGCCGGTGCCCAACTGGGCTTGACCAGCAGATAGCTCATCCCCCTCGAGCACTGACCCAGGAGTGCCTGGCAATGCCCGCACTGGTACACACCGTGAATCTGTTGCTCTCCCACATAGATAGGGGTATTCAACATCTTCACTGTTATTCTTTTCTCACAACAAGGGCAGTTCACGATCCTTCTCCTTCTCATTATATTTGCTAACCTCACACCGCCCTGCCGGGTCAGTCCTTTCGGATATTGGCGGTTTGGGTTGCCTGTCTCGGTCACGGGAACAGGCTATGAAGCCTGCTCCGTCTCAATCCCACCACGTTAGCTTTTAGGTGGTTCAACTTCCCTTACAACGAAACCGCCGTGGAGTTCGGGATACTGGCGTGTAAATTCCTCCTCCGCTATAGGCATATACTCTCGAGCTGCTTTGCGGGAGGGGAAGGGGCCAACCACACTGTCTATTTCACCATCCTGTGAGTATTCAACTAGAACGTACATTCTCTGGGTTTCCATTTTAGTCCTGCCCCCTGTTTTATTTGCTAACCCCACACCTCCCAGGCCGAGTCCATTAACCTGTTTCCAGGGGAAGGTTTGGGTTGCCTGTCTCGGTCACGGGAACAGGTTTAGGAAATCTGTTCCTTCTCCCAGGGGCGGTCCTTCTGGAAGTGCGGGCTGAACTGTCCCATCTCTTCCCACTCCCTCTGAATCGATGCCAGTTTAGCCTGGGCCTCTTCCCATTCCTTCTGCAACCGCGCCTTGTGCTTCCTGTAGTAAGCGTCTCTCCTCATCTCCTGTTGCCACCTGGTGGGTGGCTCATGCCGAAAAGCTATCTTTGTGCTCATCGTAAGTTTCCTCCGTTTTATAATTTATTCCCTGCTGCCTGCTTCTCAACGATGCGTTGGGGAGCAGGCAGAAGAGAATAAATGTTCTCTCCTGCGTCCTTTTATTACTCTACTCCTCCCCTCCCCCTACCTGGCTGGTCTGGGCCTTTTGGCTTTCCTTCAGGGCCGGTAGCCTTTATCGCTATTATTCCGGGAGTCCGTGGGGTTTTGCCTTGGGCTGTTTCCAGCATTTCTGGGGCGGTTGGTTTCGAGTCTCCGTTGTTAATGTTCTAACTCCAGCATACAGCACTTTCTTGCTTTTGTCAAGCGTTTCTTCCGAGTTGCACCGAAACTTTAAAGATACGGCGCATTTTCGGCCTTTTTAGTGGTCGAAGACTGTCAACATTCTTACACGTTCTTACATTCAGTCGCATTGTTATAGGTTTCCGACCGCGAAAGGCCGTGCTGAAACTATTGCCACCAGCAAGTAAGCATTGCAGGTTTGCTTCATATGTAACAGAAAGTGCTCCCAAGAACGATGCCTTTAACCGCTTCACGAGGGGCACGCCCCCAGCCAGCTCTGCCAATTGGGGCTGGATTCAGCACATGTTCGCCAGTCTCAATGACAGCGGCAAGATGGCCGTGGTGCTGGACACCGGTGCTGTCTCTCGCGGCAGCGGCAACCAGAGCAGCAATAAGGAGCGGGACGTCCGCCAGACCTTTGTTGAGGGCGACCTGGTAGCGAAGGGAGACCTCGTCGAGGCGGTCATCCTGCTGCCGGAGAACCTGTTCTACAACACCACTGCACCGGGCATCATCATGGTGCTAAACAAGGCCAAAGCACATCCCGGCGAGATCCTGCTCATCAACGCCTCCAGGCTCTGTGCCAAAGGCCGACCCAAGAACTATCTGACCGACAAGTTTAAGCGCACACCTACCTGATTCGCCTGTTCCATTACAGAATCCTGCAATTTCGCCGTTTCGCCGAAAACCCATTGACATCTATTGAGCAACGTGATAAAATGACTATGGGAAAGCGCTTTGTGCGTTATAGAAATTCTGAGGTAAAGGGCTCGGTAGGCGAATCAACGAGCCTGGAGTATGCCGATCTAGTAGAGGGGAGTTGGCGGGTTCTGGTATTGGAAACTCTGTTGTGTCGCCAGACCTTACCAAAACCCTCTCGATGACGACATATTGCGCCAATATATGCCTGCACCCATCATTGACGCATTGCGCCAACGACGGGTATTAGCCATCGCTAACGTATTTCGTCAACTTATGAGTTATGTGAAATTCATGTGTCCACCCGTTCGGAACTCGAAACCACCAAAAATCTATTAGCTAGCTAATAGATACTACTAGTGTGATAGGCATGATTATCGGGCTTATCTCACAAATAAACCTGTGGAGGTGCTCCTATGGCAAAAAAGTGGTTTGTAGTCGACTGTCATAACCAGTACGTTCCCCTTGAGGCAATCCCCCTGTTAAAGGGCACGCAATTGGGTTTTTTAACGGAAGGCGGCGATGCCCGCTCCGGGCTTTTTAAATACTGCCTCGATATAGAAGGCAAGCTTAAAGTAATGGAGGAAGCCGGCATCGACATGGCGGTACTTCACATGGCGTCGCTGAATTTGCTCGGCCTCGAGTTCTGCGCGGCGATGAACACCGGCAATGCCAGGATAGCAAAGGAATACCCGGGCAAGTTCGTGCCGCTGGCGCATGTGCCGCTGGAAACCGGCCCGGCCGTGATGAAAGAGCTGGACCGCTCCATGAAAGAGCTGGGGTTGCAGGGAGTGGCGCTGGAGACAGCTTCAGATAAATATACCCTTGGTTCCCCGGAACTGACGCCGCTATTTGAAAAGATAAACAGCCTCGGCGTGCCGGTGGTCGTCCATCCCGCGAATTTCCGTATACTGGCAGCAACAGGCGGTTCACCGACCGCTTTACTGAATGTAATGAATAATATTAATAGCGCTGCGGCGGTGGAAATAGAAAACGGAAAGGCGGCAACTGAAATACTGGGCGGCGTGCTTACCAAGTTTCCGGATTTGAAGGTATTAATCCCCCACCATGGCGGCGGCATGCCCCTGTGGATCGGCAGGATGATGTTCCACTTCCTGCCTGAAGGTTTTGTCCTGCCCGATAAATACAAGACGCTGCCCCGGACGCCGAGGATACGTAAAGAGCTTGGCCTGGACAAGATATTTATGGACCTGTTCGGCAAGTTGTATTTCGACACCTCCGGTTTCCAGGGATGGCTTCCCATCACCCAGGCAACGCTGCTGACGGTGAAACCCCAACGAATGGTTTTTGGCACCGACTACGGTTTTGAGATGATCGAGGCCCAGGATATCAAGGCATTCATCGACGATATCAAGGCCATGAAGATACCGGAAGCTGATTGCAGGGCAATACTGGGTGACACGGCACGGGAGCTGTTCAAGATTAGATAGTGAAGGGGTATCCTATGTGGGAGACATTCGTCACGGCTACCACGGTGGAGCAGGTGCTGGGGCTGCTGGCGGAGCACGGACAAAACGCCCGCGTCATCAACGGCGGCACGGATCTCATCATCGAGATACAACGTCGGACACGCTCGCCGAAAGTCGTCATCGACGTGAGCCGCATCCGCGGACTGGACAGCATCCTCCTGGAGAACGGCGTCTTCCATCTAGGCGCCGGCGTGACCCACAACCAGGCAGCCGCGCACAACGAAGTGGGGGGCAGGGCATTCCCTCTGGCCTCGGCGTGCTGGCATGTGGGCTCCCCGCAGATACGCAACCGTGCGACGATCGCCGGCAATCTGATCACTGCTTCTCCGGCCAATGATTCGATCACACCGCTCGCAGCGATGGGAGCGCAGGTGACCGTGCAGAGTCAGCGACGCGGCACGCGAGAGGCGACAATCGAGGAGTTCATACTTGGTGTCCGCCGCACCGCGCTCGAACCCGATGAAATGGTGACCGAGATATCGTTTCCTGCGCTGAAAGCGAATCAAGCCGGCACGTTCGTCAAGCTGGGCATGCGCCAGGTGATGGCAATCTCGGTCGTCAATGCCGCCGTGATTCTGGGGTTCAAGTCTGCAACGCGGCAGTCGGAGATCGAAAGCGCCCGGATCGCCCTCGGATCGGTCGCTCCAACCATCGTCTCGGCGGAAGACGCCCAGCAATTTCTAATCGGCAAGACGCTGGACGATCGCGTCATTGCGGAGGCTGCGCGTCTTGCCATGCATGCGGCACGCCCCATCGACGACATTCGCGGCAGCGCTGAGTACAGGCGCGAGATGGTGGGAGTCCTCGTCGGCAGGGCTCTGACCTCCTTGCGCGACGGGAGCGAGCGTGACGATTTTCCCTCCGGACGGGTCATGCTGTGGGGAAAAACCGGCGGGAGGGTCCCGACTCAGGACCTGGGGTCGGTCCGATCCTCGGAGGTCATCGAAACGATGGTCAACGGAAAAGAGTATGTGGTTCATCATGCGAGCGACAAGACGCTGCTCGGATTGCTGCGCGACGACATCGGCTTGATGGGGACCAAAGAGGCGTGTGCGGAAGGGGAATGCGGCGCCTGCACCGTCTTCCTGGATAGTATGGCGGTCCTGGCCTGTCTGGTGCCGGCGCCGAGGGCTCACCATGCAACGATCGTCACGATCGAGGGCCTCCAGAGGGGCGAGGAACTGCACCCGGTGCAGGCCGCCTTCGTCCAAGCCGGCGCGGTGCAGTGCGGCTACTGCAGTCCCGGCTTCATCATGAGCGGCGTCAAACTGCTGGAAGAGGTTCGTCGCCCGACGCGTGAAGAGGTTCGTCAGGCGCTGAGCGGCAATCTGTGCCGTTGCACGAGTTACTCCAGGATTATCGAGGCGATCGAGCGTGCAGCCTGCTCGGAAGGAGGCGCGTGACGACTATGTGGTGGGTCCTGATCGGTCTGGGAGCGGCGGTTGTTGCGGTTGTCGTGGGCGTCCGGTTCGGTCTGCCGGCTGCTCGGCGAAAAATCGCCTCGGCGATCGCGGGAGGCATTTCGCTTCCTGGAGGGCCGCTCGATCTCCGGTCGTGGATCGAGGTGCTTCCAGATGATCGCATCCGACTCTTTGTGCCCAAAGCAGAGATGGGCCAGGGAACCCACACGGGCCTGGCTCAGATCGTCGCGGAGGAGCTTGAGGTTCCCTTGGACCGGCTGGAGGTCGTTCATGCCAGCACTCGCCAGGGGGAGAACAGGTATCGAGGAACCTTCGGAAGCACGTCGATTGCCAGCCTCTATGGTCCGCTCCGCCGAGCCGCGGCCACGATGCGAGAGATGCTCCGGGCCGAGGCCTCGACGCGTCTTGGAGTTGGGCCGGAAAAGCTGGTTGCCCGGGACGGGCGCTTCGAGATGGTTGGCGACCCAGCGCGTGCTGTTACCTACGGCGACCTCGTACGGGGTAACCCCAAATGGCAAAAGCCACGGAAGCCGGGGGCTCTCAAGAGCCCCGACCAGTTCAAGGTCATCGGCCGGTCCTTGCCCCGTGTCGATAGCCCTGCAAAAGTCACAGGTCGCGCCGTCTACGGCCAGGACGTTCGCGTCGAAGGGACGCTCCACGGCGCGGTGGTCCGTGCACCGACGATCGAGGCCGTGATGCTCTCTGCACGGGCCGGCAGGGCTCAATCGATGCCGGGTGTCGTGAAGGTGGTTATAGAGAAAGGCTTTGCCGGGGTCGTAGCCAGATCGCCCGAACAGGCTCGGGCTGCCCGGGATGTCATCGAGGCGACGTGGGACAAGGGCCGCCTCTGGCAGCAATCCGATCTGGAAGAGCTGGTCACGGTTGGAGGACCGCGCGGGGTCAACATCCAGCGAAAAGGACGTGCACGCTCCGTTCTTGCTGAAAGCACAACCTTGAGCGCGGAGTATCGCACGGGTCTGGTGGCCCATGCCTCCCTGGAAACCCAGGCTGCGCTCGCCATTGTCCAGGGACGCAGTGCCAGGGTATGGACATCGACCCAGGCCGAGAACTGGGCGGCCGGGCAGGTGGCAAAGGCGCTCGGCATCAAGGCTCGCGAGGTCGAGGTCATCCCGACCTATCTCGGGGGTGGCTTTGGCCGCAAGATACGCAACAACCCCGTTTCCTTTGCTGCCGCGGAAGCGGCGCTCCTCTCGCGCGCGACGAACGCTCCTGTCCACGTGGGCTGGAATCGGGAGGAGGAGTTTCGAAACGGCTATGTGCGTCCCATGACGCACCATAAGCTCTCTGCGAAGCTGAGCGGCGGCAGAATCGAAGCCATCGGCTGGCAAGAGGCGAGCGGTGACTCCATTCTCGGTCTTGCTCCAGAGCTCATCGCACGTATCGTGGGCTTTGATCCGGGGGCTACCATGGGAGCATGGATTTACTACGACATCCCGCACCGAGACGTCACCGTATGGAGGCGCCGTCTGCCGCTTCCCACCGGCCAATGGCGCGGACTTGGCCTGGTGCCGAACACCTTTCCAATTGAGAGCTTCATGGACGAAGCGGCCCATGCGGCAGGCAGAGACCCGCTGCAGTTCCGCCTCGATCATCTGCCCGCCGATGCACAGGGCAGACGGATGGCCGCAGTCCTCAACGCAGCAGCCGAGAGGGCTGGGTGGGGAGGGGCTCCACCGGCCGGACGCGGCCGGGGTATCGCCTGCTGCGTCTACCACGGAACAGTGGTTGCTGAAATTGTCGAGATATCCCTTGACGAACCAACAGGCCGGATCCGGCTCCACCGGGTGGTGGCAGCTCTGGACTGCGGCCGTGCCATCAATCCCGATCTGGTGCGAAGTCAGATGGAGGGAAGCATCGCGATGGGCGCGAGCGCCGCGCTTCTGGAAGAGCTCACGGTAAAGGATGGCCGCGTGGCAGCCGGCGGCTTTGCCGAGTATCCACTCTTCACTGCGGCGGAGGCCCCTGAGATCGAAACCCTAATTCTGGAAACGCCGGATCGCGAACCTTCAGGGACCGGAGAGCCGCCAATCGGTCCCGTCGCCCCCGCAATCGGGAACGCGCTCTTTGCTCTCACCGGCGTGCGCATGCGCCGGCTGCCCATGACGCCGGAACGCGTCAGGCGGGCAATGAGGGGAGAGGAATCTGAAATCAAGACGGGCTAGGGCGAGTATTTACGCAGAACTGGTCTAATGAGAAGTACCGAGAACATGCGCATCGCCTTTTGGAGCGGACACTCAATAATTGTGAACGGGCTGTGTCAGGGCTCGGAGAGGATGTCGTTGCCACCCTTACAATTGTCGTACCGTACATGAACGACCCGCCGCGCAAAACCCGGGAGGCCGTGCACGCGGCGGAGCTTGCGGCGTTGTGCGGGCGGCTGCCGCTGGCATTACGTCTGACGGCAAGGCCACTCCCTACCGCAGTTCAGCGCGACAGTTTCTCAAAATCTCCTCTGCCTTCTCAGGGCCAAACTGCTCTACCACTTGATCCCATACGGGAGAGTTGCGAAGTTTTTCCCGCCACAGATCTGTTAATCGCTCCAACTCCTCAGGCAGCAGTTGATCAGCCGGCACAGCTAGATGCACGCCATCGTCCCCTAACCACATAGGCACCTCAGCCATAGCTGGCTTTTTTGCTCGTGTGTACTTTCGCCTTTTTCTCTTTATTCTTGGCGCAGTAACTCCAAACCAGGGGCAGGTATTGGCAATGGGCGAGGGGCACGACCCACAAAAATACAAATTCCTAGACTTCCAGGAAGCCCCCAAAAAAACGGGGGTAGCGCTTCAGACTTTCTATTCCCCTAAAACATTTGCATTTGCACCATCCCAGCCGGTGTGAGACCTGAAATTTTTAACCAAATCTTAACCTGATCTTTACCCGGTTATAACTTTTGTGTGGTATAATATTAGAGAGGACCAGATTCTGAGGGAGGTGAGCTCCTGCGAAAGAGCAGCCTCGATTCCGACAACAAAACGACAACGCAGCGGCAGTTGCAACGTTTGGACAGGAAGAGAGTGGTTCTTCTAACCACTCTCTTCAGTATATTACACAAAGGGAGGAGTTAAAATGCAAAAGTATTTGATGGCCTTACTGTCGATAGCCTTGCTGACTCCGTGGGTCGGGTTCGCCCCGCCGATGGAGGCCGCCCAGACCCCGCCTAGTGGCAACAGTTTCGCCCGCGAAACCCTCAAACAACGGGCGATGGATGCCTACCTGAACCTGCCCCTGTACTTCGTCGCCAACCGGGGACAGATGGACGAAAATGTGGCCTACTACGCCCAGGGAGGTGGGCACTCCATTTACTTCACTGCTGAGGAGGTGGTCGTGGCCCTGGACGAAACCGTTTTGCGGCTACGCTTCGTGGGGGCCAGAGCCACCCCACCGGTGGGCGTGGAGAAGAGGGCGGCCAAAGCCAATTACTTCATCGGGAACGACCCGGCGAAGTGGCAGACGAACGTCCCCACCTACGGCGAGGTGGTCTACCATGAGCTCTACCCCGGCATCGACCTGCGCTATGCAGGGCAAAATGGGGCGCTCAAGTACGCCTTCGTGGTGCAGCCGGGGGCGGATGTGTCGCAGATCCGGCTGGCCTACGGGGGCGCGACTGGCCTGCGCCTGGATGGAGAGGGCAACCTGCTCATCCAAGCCGGGGGGAGCGAATTGAAGGACACCAGGCCCTACGCCTACCAGGAAATAGGCGGGCGGCGGGTGGAGGTAGAGACGGAGTTTGTGCTGCACGGGGTGCGCACCTGCGGCTTTGCGGTGCAGGGCGACTACGACCGTCACTATCCGCTGGTCGTTGACCCCACCCTGATCTACTCCACCTACCTGGGGGGGAGCGCTTATGACCGGGGCTTTGGCATCGCCGTAGACGGGAGCGGCCACGCTTACGTGACGGGAGAGACCCTGTCCACCGACTTCCCTACCCAGAACCCCTATCAGGGGGCGTGTGGTGGGTGTACCACTTACACTGATGCCTTTGTCACCAAGATAGACACTACAAAGAGTGGCGCCGCCTCCCTGGTCTACTCCACCTACCTGGGGGGGAGTGATTATGAGTGGGGCTATAGCGTCGCCGTGGACGGGGCCGGCCACACTTACGTGACAGGGTTCACTGGTTCCACCAACTTCCCCACCCAGAACGCCTATCAGGGAGACCAGGGGGGCGCTGATGCCTTTGTCGCTAAACTCAACGCCGCTGGCAACGACCTGGTTTACTCCACCTACCTGGGGGGGAGTGGTGATGACTATGGCCGTGGCATCGCTGTGGATGGGGCCGGCAACGCTTACATGACAGGGCTCACTGGTTCCACCAACTTCCCCACCCAGAACCCCTATCAGGGGACGCATAGCGGTGGTACCTATGATGCCTTTGTCACCAAACTCAACGCCACGGGCAGCGGCTTGCTCTACTCCACCTACCTGGGAGGAAACGGTGATGACCAGGGCTATGGCATCGTCGTGGACGGGAACGGCAAAGCTTACGTGACGGGAGAGACTAATTCCACCGACTTCCCCACCCAGAACCCCCATCAGCCGACAAATGCTGGCCTCTCTGATGCCTTTGTCACCAAACTCAACGCTATGGGCAATGCCCTGCTCTATTCCACCTACCTGGGTGGGAGTAATAATGATACCATCGGTGGCATTGCTATAGATGGGGCCGGCCACGCTTACGTGACGGGAGGGACTGAATCCACCAACTTCCCCACCCGAAACTCCTATCAAGGAGACCAGGGAGGCGGTGATGCCTTTGTCGCCAGGCTCGAGTTGCCTGAAGCAGTCTACCTGCCCGCCATTATGAAAAGCTACGCTCCCTTCTGCAACGGCGATTTCGAGCAGGGGACCTCGTGTTGGAGCTTTGGAGGGATGGAGCGCCACACCGTCTCCACGGCCATGCCCCACGGCGGGAGTCAGTCTGCCCTGCTGGGTGGGGATAAGAGCGTCTACGGATGTGACGGTGGCGTCCCCCAGGGTAGCGCCTGGATGGAGCAGACTTTCAACGTGCCCGACGAAGGCAGTCCCAAGCTGTCCTTCTGGTATCGCCTGTATAGCTATGACAAAACAAAAGAAAGAGCGCGCGTCGATTCCTTCGAAGTCAAGGTTAACGGCGCGACCGTTTTCGAGGACCTCCTCACCTGGGCCACCGCCTATGGCTGCGACAAGCCGCCCAACGACGGTGGGTGGCAGCAGGTAACGCTCGATCTGAGCGCCTACAAGGGCCAGACTATTACCCTCCATTTCGAGGTCTGGAACCGGGCCGACAACTGGTACAACACCTGGGCCTACATCGACGACGTGAGTGTGCAATAGAGCTTCTCTTGCCGCTCCAAACGTCCAACGGGCGGGGTTATAGAAGCCCCGCCCGTTTTTGTCGTTTGGCGAAATTTTTCCTCCCTCACTTATACTTTCTCAAAACATCCTGAGCTGCACCGCCTCAGCCGGATCGAAGTCCACCTGCGGCACAACGATAGGCTTCGTCTTTTCCTCCACCTCCTCCTCCACCATAACCGCCTCCCGGAACAGGCTCCCCAGGTCGACCGGCACCCCCTCCATCACCGACCTCATGAGTTGCGCGGTGAAGTCCTCGGTGGCGTTCATAGCCGCCAACCCCTCCGCTATTTCCCCATCTATCAGACTGGCCGCCCGCAGCTTGGCCGCGATCAGGGCCAACGCCTGCTCCTGCATACTCTCGGTGTAATGTAGAAAGATGACCCTCACCGGCTTCTCCTGCCCCAACCGCCACGACCGCCTGGACGACTGGCGCAGAGTATAAAGTGAATACTCGATGCCATAATACACGATGGTCGGAAAGTCCACCAGGTCCAGACCCGTGCTCACTAAATTGGGGTTACAAAACAGCACGTCGCAGCCATCTCTGACCGCCTTGCGCAGCCATCCCTCCCTTTTGGCCGGAGCCACCGACTGCCGCAGTATGGCCACCCGGTAGCCGAAGGTCTCCAGCAGCTTCGCCACCCTGGGCATCGGATCACGCTTCCTGACCTGGGAGAAGTACACCAACACCCGCCGCCCTCTCAACTGCTCGTGGCGCACCAGCTCCACCAGGGCTTTGTCCTTCGCCCACCCGCCTTTGGGAGAGGGCAGCGGGCCGATGCTCACTGAGTCGTGCTCGTTCTCGTAAACCTCTTCTTTGTCCGGGCAGTCGGGCCAGCCCAGGGCGCACTGGAGGTAAGAAGATAGCAGGCTCACGTCGCCCTGGTGCATGGCGGCCAGCGCCAAGTCCCTCAGCTTATCTATCTGTTTGTGCTCCTCTTTCAGCATCTCGTCCATCTCCACCGAGATGCGCTCCTCAGCATAGTCTGGCAGCTCCACCCCCAGGTCGGAGAGGCGCAGGAAGGCGGCGTAGGGCAGCAGGTGGGACACCATGCCAGGAGCCGCGCCCGGTATCTCCTTGCGTCTGACGCTTTCCCTCCAATAGCCGCCACGAGAGTGGTATCGCTCCTGCCGCTTCTCCTTGCGCACCTCCTGCCGCAGCCCGTAGTGGTCGATGAACCGCTCCACGTCGTCGTAGCTGTAGGCCAGGCGGAATTCGGGCAAGGCCCGGTACAGCAGGTGGAAAATTGAACTCGCCCGCCCGCCGTAGATCGTGCCCGTCATGACCACCGCCTTGCAGCAACCGGAGAGCAAGTCCTGGGCGGCGTAACCCTGGTCAGTATCGGCTCCCTTTACCTGGTGCACTTCATCCAGGATAAGGTCAAATTTGCCCGCATAGCGGCGGTTGAGGTACTTGGCCAGCGGCCAGCGCCGATAGCCCACGGCCAGCTTCTTGCCCCTGCCCTCTGCCGTCTGGTGGCCCTGGCCCAACTGACGATAGTCACCCTCGGCCTCCCCATCGGTGAACAGCGCTGCACGGCACTGTGGGCACCTATGCTTTCGCTGGCCCAGATCATCGAGGGAGAGCGGCCTCCCACCTTCGCCCTCGAATTGGTAACCACAGTCCGGGCACTCGCAGACGCTCACGATGGCCTCACGCGTCACCACCTCGTAGCGGTCGGAATATCCCACCCGCCTGGTCTCCTGCCAGGTGATCTTCCGCCGCCGCACCCGCAGCCGATGCGCCCACCCTGGCCGCAGCTTGGCCTTTTCCTTGGAGATGACCAGGAAGCCCAACCCCGGCCTCTCCATCGCCTGGTCCACCTCCGAGGGCGTGGCTACGATCTCCGCCCACCCGCCCACCTCCCGCAGGGCAGCCTTGACCTCCCGCCTCCACTTCCGCACCAGGTGGCCGGGACACATCACCACCACCTTCTTGTTGACGGCCTCGTTCCTCTCCACCGCCTGGGCGTGGCGCAGGTAGGCCGCTGCTATGGAGGTGAGAGTTTTTCCACATCCCATCTCGCCCACTATGATGAGGGTCTTGTAACGCCTCCAGCCCTCGGCCAACGCCGCCGCCACGTGAGCCTGGGCCGGCAACAGGCCGTTGGCCTGGCGGCCAGGGAGAGGCTGCGGAGAGCGCACCCGGCCCAGGTAGGGGCCAAACCGCCCGTGCTCGAAGCCGTACAGCGGCGGGTACTGCTCCTGCATCAAGGCGGAGAGCGCCTCCACGTGGCGGTCGAGGAACGCCTGGTACTCCTCCTTCTGGCGGGAGTCGTAGGTCTCCAGCTCCCCCGTCTCCAGGTTCAGGGCGTTGATGGCCGTCGCCAGGCGCTCGGTCTCAATGGTCTTCCTGGCTTCACCCTCCGTCTCCTCGCTGGTCTCGGTGTACTTCACGGTGCAGCCCTTGAGCAGCAGGTCGCCGCTTTCGCCCGGCACCTCCACCCCGTCCAGGAAGCCAGCGGCCATGAGCAGGGCGGTGTGCCCGGCCCGCAGGGGCATGAGCGGCTGAAAGTGCCCGACGCCCTCCTGGGGAGCGACGAACGCCTGCCAGGTTTCGCCCGCCAGGACGCCCTCTACCTGAGCTGCTTCTATAGCCTGGCCCACGTCGGGCATGGACAACTCGAAGCGGGCAGGCCGGGCGTAAGGGATGAGGTATGGAGCAGTGACGTGCGGCTCCAGCGCCGGGAACTCCTCGGTCTCGACCAGGGAGTTGGTGGCCTCGTAGGTGTACCGGGCCTCCTCCTCCCTTCTCGCGGCCAGGAAGAGCACCTGGTGGAAGCGTTCGTACTCACCCGGCGGGAAGCGGTACACCTGGAGGTCGCAATACCCTGCCACCAGGCTGCCCGCGAAGCCCCAGGAGCGGACGGTGCTTTCGGGCACAATCCCGATGAGCAGGCCGCCCGGCGTCAGCCAGGGAGTGGCCAGCTCCAGGAAGCTGGTCTCCAGCCGCTCCCCACCGCCGTCTGCGTCCACGTCGTAGGGTGGGTTGAACAGGCAGGCCCCGAACTCTCCCTCCACCTCCAGGAACTCGGCCGGCCCGTGCAGGGCCACGTCCAGGGCCGCCTTTGCTTCGGCGGCCCGCTCTCCCTCGATCTCCACTCCGTAAGTCTTCAGACCCCAGGCTCTTCCCAGGGCGGCCACCGCTCTGCCCGCGCCACTACATGGATCGAGAATAGCTCCACCCTGCGGGGCGCGAGCCAGGGTCTCGACCACCTCCACTACTGCGGGCGGGGTGGGATAATACCCTGCCTTGGCGATGCTAGCCAGCCGTGCCATCGTGGTCCTCCCGCTTCCACTCCACAGCAAGGTCGAACTCTCGCCGCTGGCCCGATAGAGCATCCGCCACGAGCAGCCTGCCGTCCTCGACGACGTAGAACCAGTACTGGCTGTCCTCGCTGATAGCCAGCGACTCGCCATCCTCCAGACAGCCGGCCTCGACCAGCATCTTCAGGACGTTCTCCAGGGTGTCCATAGTGACCCAATCCCACTGGAAACAGAACAATCCGTCCTCCAGGTCCTGCTCGAGCAGCCACCAGTGTTCGTGGTCCTCGAGCACCTCTCTCACCTGGCCCGATTCAAGGGCGTCCTCGGCGAAAGAAAAACTGTCCATCAACTTGATCTCATACGCCATTTTCGCTTACCTCCTCGTATTATTTCTGAAGATAGTATCACCTGAGCAGGGCGACGGTGATGACCTTCCACTGCTCGACCACCAGGCCGATCTCTAAGATGAGCCGGGCCTGGACGTCCAGGGCCACTTCGTCGGCATCTTCGGGAAAAGTACGCCCCAGCTCCACCCACGTTCCCGCCGGGAGATCGAGCCATTCCTCGTCAGCGTCGGCCACCTCCACTGCCACCCGGTCGCAGGCTACGACCTCGCCAGCTTCCCAGGCCCAACCTTCGTGGTGGGGCGGAAACTCGAAAACCACTCTGGCTATCACGTCGTTACCTCCTCATCTGGAGCCATCCAACCATCTGCAATAGCCCGTTGTTTTTGCTGATAGTCCATCTGGTCTCGCCTGGCCTCGGAGTCCAGGACGTACCCGTACCGCCGGTAGTACATCTTGCTCAACAGAGACAAGGCATTGCATATTTTGTCACGCCTCTCTACCTCTTCATCGGTGAAAGGCCCCCGCCTGTGCTTGTTGTCCACTATCTCCAGGAACTCTCTGGTTTTCTTACGATACAGCTCGCACATGTTCTCTGACGACAATGCCCGCCTGGTTCTCAACAGCCTGTGACGGCGTTTGCGTTTTGCTTGCTGCTCGGCCACCAACCCGTTCCCTTCGCTCCGGGGGAGGATGAGATCGTTGGCGATGAACATCGCCTCTCCATCATCATCAGCGTACACGGTGCTCGACTCTGGCCCCACGTCAGTCGGGTGAAGCCGGCCAGCGATGAAGCTATTCCCTAATTTGACGTGAACGGGAACACCGTCGGGGCAATAGAACGCATAGCGGGTAACGTACTGTCGGATGCGTTTGGTATCTTTCACGATCCTTCTCCTACATCCACAGGGGGCAATGTTGGCAGCCCCGCTCCAGGGCGTCAGTCAGCCTGTCAACGAATTGCACCAGAAACCTGGCGGCGATGGGCTGCAAAGTGGTCAACTGGTTGTCGTCTCCATTACGACGCAGCAGGGCTATGGCGGCCCTGGCTACGGTCTCCTTGTCCAATCGTCCAGCTTCGTAAAAATCGCGGCGAGCCTTGCCTTCATCGGTGTCGGCGTATGAGCCTGACTGCCAGGCCGTCGGGTCGCTCAGGTCTGGTGGAGGCTCAAACACACATTCATCCAGGTATCGCTCGCACTGACCCACGAACTCCGGGTCCTGTCCGGCCATGAAGTCCTGGTACTCCTCGCCGGACATCCACGACTGCCACCGCCCGGCCTGGAAACTGAGCCAGTTTTTGACGTGTTGGGCCAGGTCTGGCTTCTCCACTTGTGGATTCAGGAGGTCGTAACGGCCTTCGTACACATCGAAGCCTGCCCACTTGAGCCAGAAGTCGATCTTGTCGTAGGTCTGTCCGGTGCGGTCGGAGGACTCGCCCCACTTGCGCAGCATCTCGTCAGCTTCGGCGAAGCTGTGGCAGGCGTAAGTGGGCGGCAGGCCATCGTCCAGTGGCCCCTCGGCCCTGAACATCACGATAAATTCAACCTTTGCTTTCATCAAATGCTCCTCTCTCGGCGCTCGACCCCGACCCGCCTCCCTTTTGCGCCATGTGTTATTTTTGGTCGGGCAGGCGATGGTCGTGTACCAGTACATCACCATCGCCCCCAGGGACTTATCGGGCTGTCGCCTCGTTCCTGACGATCTCCTGCACCACCCTCAGCCACCACGATGGCTGCCGATGGAGGACGTAGCCCTGCACATCTCCCTGGCTGACCAGCTTCCGCACCAGGTCGCTGTGGAGGGTGTAAGTTCTGTCGCTATAGCTATATTTCCTCTCCTCTTCGACCCCTGCCAGGCCCCTCTCCCAGAGCTCCCCGGCCCACTCCGCTTTAAAAGGGATGGGCACGGCCCGGTTGAGTCGGGCGAAGAAGCCAGCGGGCGGCCCCTGGTGGCCTGCCGGGGACAGCAGATACACCGGCGGCTCTACGGAGATGCCTGCCGCCCTGGGGTGCACCATCACCATATCCAGGAGATCTTCGACTCTGCTGGTGAAGGTGCGGTAGCGCACTCCTTTCTCCAGGCGGGGGTAGCTGTGGTCGTCTATTCTCACCTCGTAGGAGCGGCCGCGCCTCTTCTCGGAGAGCGCCGCCCAGATGGCCCGGACAGCGGCCGTGGGGCCTAACAGGTGCAGGTAGACCAGGTGGTCGTCGCGCACGAAGCCCAGGCAGGCAGCGGCGAAACCCTTGTACGTTATCTTCGATAGCATGACGGTCTCCTCACAGCAGAAGCCCCCGCTCATTTGGCGGGGGCCTCTTTACTCACTGGCCTGGCGACATCATCGCTCTGGCCCGTTCTCTCAGCTCCTCCTCCTTCATCGCCAGCTCTCTGCCCATCCTGACCACGGCCTGGCTCAAGGCGGCCAGCACCTCTTGAAGCCTGTACTGGCGCAGCACGTCAGACGCGTCCCACTCTCCGAGGAGGGTGAGCGTCCTGGCCTCCTTCGGCTCGAGCGGCGGCGCGCTCCACTCTCCGCTGGCCTCGAACTCCAGGAAGCGCCCTTCGGCATCCAGGGCCAGCAGCCGCCCTCGGAACTCTCCTGCGGCGTCCTCATAGGGATGCGGCCCATTCGCTATCCTCTCCGTGCCATCCACCAGGACGATGCCCGAAGCCTCGCCGCAGTCCAGGTCCTGGACCAGGTGGGGCAAGAGCGGCTTCAACACGTCCAGCACGTCCTGAAGAGCCGCCGCCTCCCTGCCTACCACCTCCTCTTCCAGTTGGGCCAGGGCCTCGAGCTGCCCGGCCAGCTTCTCCGCTGTCTTCTCCAGTTCAGTCAAGTCCATCGCAAGTGGCCTCCTCTCTAATGTCCCAACATGGCCTTGATCTGCTGCCGCTCCAGCCTCTCCACCTGCACCTCACCAAACCGCGACAGCTTCCGCCGCACCTTGCGGGCCACGTCGGTGATGCGGCGGCTCTGGGCCTGGCCGTTGCCGCCTGCCACGCCCAGGACGGCCTCGTTGTCGCCGTAGATGATCAGGGCGCAGCTACGAGCGTCTATCTTCTGGCGCTGGAGGTGCTTGCGCAGGGCCTCCACGCCCTCCAGCAGGGCCAGGAACTCGGCCCTGGTGTTGTCGAAGTGGGGGCCAAAGGTGAGGGCTTCGTGGCCGTTCAGGACCTTCCCGTCCGGGCCGACGATGACGTAGGAGCCGTAGCCCCATTGCTGGTCGCCTGAGACGCCGCCGTCGTAGAACAAGGTATAGTGTTTCATGTCACTTTCCTTTCGTGGTGTAGCAACCAATAGCGAAAAGGGGAGCGGCGGCATTGCAGCCACCGCTCCCCAATTGGTCGCTCAGACGGCCTCTCCGTGGGCCTCTTGCTCCTGGCTGGCCGCTCGCTCCTCGCGCCGCTTCAACAGCCG
>CAZYHC010000051.1:0-40723 GCA_964646625.1 uncultured Anaerolineales bacterium | reverse complement strand
TCACCACTGTCGCTGGAAAACCACCTCGTAGGAGAAATGTCCCACGCAATACTGGTTGGTGGCGAGCCTGCGACTGCAATCTGCTTCGTCTTCGCAGTATCCACCGGCAATCATATCGGGGATTTCGGGGCGAATGGAGCTGAGGGGACGGGTCTTCTCGCTGATGAACGGCTGGCCCGTAGCTTCGTCACGTTTGACGATGATCTCCATCGTATTTTTCCACAGGTCGAAATGGGCTTCTCCTGGCCCCTTGCTGCCTGTAGCCAGTTCCACGTTATCCCAGGTGTCCCCCACGATCAGGCCGTCTATGGGGTTGTCATTTACATCGACCACGGTGACGTAGATGTTGTGAGCGCCCCGACATTGGCCGTTCTCCTCGTACGATACCATTCGTTGCTTGGTGACCACGAAATCAATGGCCGGGGTGGGGGTGTCGGTGGGCAATTCGGGGGTGGGCGTATCGGTCGGCGGGGGCGTATCAGTCGGCGGAGCCGGCGTGTCGGTCGGCAATTCGGGGGCGGGAGTGTCGGTGGGCGGCACAGGGGTAGCGGTGGGGAGAGGCGTGTCGGTCGGGAGGGGCGTGTTTGTGGGCAAGGGGGTGTCGGTGGGGAGAGGCGTGGCGGTGGGGACAGGGGTGGCGGCGGCTATCATGGGCTCGAGAGGTAGCGGCTCATCCGACATATTGTTGAGAATGATCTGGGCCGCAAGCTCGGCCACGCCCAGAGTAACCAGGCAAAGCGTAACGAAAGTGATCCCCAAAATCAAACAACCAATGAGCAGTTTAGTGTTCCCGGACACAGCTTGACTCCTCCCTTTCGATTCTTCCCCCGAGGAAAATATTACGCTCTTACCCACTTTTGATAACCCGGTGGCAAAGAGCGAATATCTATAACAGGCCCATCGGCCCGTAGTCTTTTTGAGAGCGCCCGGAGAATCTTCAAGTAATCACAACCAGTACCAGGAGTGTACCATGCCTCCGGACGCTGAGGAGATTATAGCATCAATGGGGAAGAAGGTCAAATCCAGGTCACGGAGAACGCGCCAGGTGCCCGGCCCTTCCCAGTCGCCGGGCACCTGCGGGCCGACGAGGTTCAGCGAGGGGGCGCCCTCACAACGTGGGTCGCTACACAGTTTATACTGCCAGGCAGGTAATGGTGCGGGCGATACCGCCTATGACCTGGATTTTTTGGGTCACTAATTCGCCGAAGGCGTCAAGGTCGGGGGCTTCCACCACCGCAATCACATCGTAAGGGCCGGTCACGGTATCGGCGCTCTTCACCCCGTCTATTTTACGCATCGCTTCCGCCACCGCCGAGGGCTTGCCCATATCCGTCTGAATCAAGACATACGCTCTCATAGTTTTCACTCTCCTCCTTTCTCTTTTCTATCAGGAACTCCGCAGTTTTGCCGATCTTGCCGGCGCGCCCCTCCTCCGTGCTGGCTTCATTATATCAGACCAGGCCAGAACGGTCAAATCTGATCTTGTTCCTTGCTATCGTCATAATCCAAATAGGCCCTTCTTACCCTGTTGTACAATCGAAAGGACTTCACCAGGATAGGAGGGATTTCTTTTAATGGTGTATGGTGAACGTCAGTAGGCGTGCTACCGGCCTTCAGGTTGTGTATTTCTCAAGCGTAAGGTAGCGGTCTCGGCTATCGGGCAGCACCGTCACCACGCGTGCGCCCTTCCCCAGACTTTTAGCCACCTCCAATGCGGCCAGCACATTTGCGCCAGACGACATGCCACAAAACAACCCTTCTTTCTCCGCAAGCTGATGGGCCATTTCGATGGCATCTTTGTCGGTCACGCTGATCACACTGGCAAGAAAGTCTGCCTTGAGGATGTCCACCAGGAGGCCATCGGTAATGCCGGGAATGATCAGGATTTCCTCCAGCCCGGCCTTCAGGTGGGGCGAAGAGGCCGGTTCTACAGCGTGGATCTCGATGTTGGGATCGTGGGCGAGCAAAGCCTGAGCCACTCCCAGCAGCGTACCGCCCGTGCCGACCGAGGCCACGAACGCATCCAGCCGGCCCCCTGTCTGTTCCAGGATCTCCTTGCCCGTTTGCTCTCGGTGGGCGGCGGTGTTATCAGGGTTGCTGAATTGGCGTGCCCACCAGACCGTAGGATCCGAACGCTCCAGAGCCAGGCACATCTGCCTGGGGATGACCTCCAGTGTGGCCCCATGGGCGCTGCCGTCGCGCAGCTTGTCGTCCTTTTGAAGCGCCTCAGTGTCCACGATCTCGATTTCGGCCCCGTAGCTCTCCATAATGCGCGCCCGCTCAGGGCTGGCGACGAGCTGGGGGGAAAACACCCGCATCCGGTAGCCCTTGGCCGCAGCCACAAAGGAAAGGGCCGCGCCCGTGTTGCCCGTGCTGGCCTCCACGATGGTGTACCCCGGCTTGAGCCGCCCGCTGCGTTCGGCGCCCTCGATCATATAGAGGGCGATGCGGTCTTTGATGCTGCCGCTGGGATTCAGAAACTCAGCCTTTACCCACACTTCCACGCCGAGGTCACCGACCACTTCTCGCAGTTGGATCAAAGGCGTGTTCCCGATGGCCTCCAGAATACTGTTGGCAGTCCCCATTTGCTGCTTGCCTCCTGGTTTAGTAATTTAAAACTCAGCCCTGTGACCCCCTTCAAGCCGCAGAGGGCTCAGGGAAAGCCGCCACGGAAAGGTTAACCGGGCGGCGTGGTCAACTCTACCAGCCAATCCAACTCAGCTTCCTCGTCCAAACCTGCGATCCGCTCGGCCAGGATTCGGCTACGCTCGCCGCCCAGCACGGGGGTGCTCAGCTCCATGAACTTATCCCACCGTTCCTGCACACTCAGGGGATGGGACGGCTGCCCGCGTGGCGTATCTACGTGGGCCTCATATCGGCGGCCATCACTGCTTTGGACCAGAACCCGTACAGGCCAATCCGCCCGCGCTTGCTTTTCCACGGGCTGCCCCCCAAAGGCCACCACTTTGCGCCCCATGCGCTCGACCTCGGCATCCTGCAAGCAGGCAGAGTCCAGCCAGGCATAGCCTGGCTTCCGCCCCAGGAGGATCATGGCCATGGCCCACGGCAGACTGAATTGAGCATCGACGATATCGGCCGGGCGGTAGACCATAAAATCTTCCGCCACCGCGGGGCTGCCGTATACTTCCACGCCCGCAACGTCTGGGCCGCGCAAATTGTGTGCGCTCATGATCTCCAGCAGGGCGTCGAGGGCGGCATGGATGTGGCGGCAGATAGGGTAAGGCTTGAGGGCCACCTGGAGAATCTGGAAAGCCTGCCCCAGGCCGTCCGTGAAATCCTGGGGATTGCACTGGTCGGAGCCGGCCATCCTCCAGAATCCCGTGTCGCCGTCGAATATGGTCAGGTTGCCGCGAAAACCGCGTGCCGCTTGCCAGGCCGCCAGGTAGCCGCCCATAGCGGTCCAGCCATAGTTATTTTTTACCCAGGCGTAGGGCCGCTCGTGGCGGCCGGACTTGCGCACGAAGGGCACCGGCGCATTGGTAGCAGCCACAGCCAGGGCATTGGCCGTCTCACGCCCGTCAAGCCGCATCAACCTGGCCGTCACCAGCGCCGAACCAAACACCTGCCAGGTAGCAAAGCCCACCACCCGCCGGGATTGTGCGGGGGAGGCCCGGATGGCGGTGCCTATGCGCATAGCGACCTCGTAGCTGGCCACAACAGCGGCCACGAACTCGCCTCCCGAGCAGGGATTGCTCTGGACCAGCGCCAGAGCGGGCGGGGTAATGGTGGCTCCTGGATGACCAGTAACGGGATGCACGTCGTCGTAGTCCAACACGTTGCTGAGGTAGCTGTTGGCGTACACGGCCCACGGCATCGGCAGGCTCAGCCTGGTGCCAGCCACATGCACGTTCCCCGCACCGCCCATCTCCCGGGCCATGTCCAGAATCAACTGCCCCGGCGGCAGGACGTGCCCCCCTACGGTACAAGCCACCGAATCCATGATCAGGGCTTTGGCCTGCTCGACCACTTCCGACGGAAGCTGGTCGTATCGTAACTCTGCTGCGTAGTGGCCGAGGATTTCCGCTGTAGTTGCCATCCACCACTCCAATTCAAGACGCCCCCTCGGAGCGATCCTGCTCCGAGGGGGGCGAGGAATCGCAAAAAAGCCAGACTTACCTGATCCCTGGGTTTAGGCTACGCCGCACCCTTCCAGCATGGTCAACGCGTATACTTCGGTAGCCTGCACGAGTTGATCGATTTCGATGAACTCATTCTCTTTGTGAGCGTTGCCCCGTTCCAGGTCGCCAGGGCCGAAGCCGATGCCCACCTTGCCCTGGGCAAAGACAGCCGCCAAATCGCCGGCCGCAATGGTGCCGCCTACCGTTGGCGGCCTCCCCAGGATCTCTGTGGCGCAATCCTGGACGAGACGGAACACCGCTTCATCTTCGGAGACTGTAGCTGGCTCATCGCGTATGATAACCTCAAACGAAGCGTCCAGGTCAGAATCCTGGGCCTTGAGCTCTTTAATCAAGTCCTGCAACTCAGCCTCGACGCCGGCCGTGCTCTGCCCGGGGACCAACCGCATGTCCAGACCGAATTGGCAGATGTCCGCCACCATGTTGTAGCGCGGGTTTGCGCCGCCGCCCGTGATCCAGCCAAAGTTGTAAGTATGGTCGCCCAGGACCGGGTGAGGCTCAAAGCGGGCGCCCCTGCGGCCATCGATCTCGCCGATGATCCGTGCGGCGCGAATGACGGCATTCACCCCCCTGTGCGGCATACTGCCGTGCGCCGTCTGTCCCCGGATGGCCCACTTGGTCCACAGCACGCCCTTGAAGTGGGCCTTGATCTCCATGTCCGAGTGGACGCAGTAAATGAACATGTCGGGGTCCACCACGCCGCTCTCCACCACGTAGCGCATCCCGAAATCACCACCTACCTCCTCGTACACCGTACCCACCAGGATAACGTCTCCTTTGAGCCTGATGCCCGCCTCCTGGATGGCCTTTATAGCCACGAGGGTGGAGGCGATGCCGCCCCCTTTGCTGTCCATCGAGCCGCGTCCGTAGAGCTTGCCGTCTATCACTTCTCCGCCGTAAGGATCGGTGAACCACTTGGAACGATCGCCGATACCGACCGTGTCCAGATGACCTGAGTACTGAATGGCAGGGCCGCCCCCTACCCCGCCCCAGACGCCCACGGCATTGGGACTGTCGGGCGTCGCTGGGGCCGCCAGACCATGCGCTTCCATGCCCATTTCCCGCATCATGGACTGGCACAGCTCGCTGACTTCTTTCTCGCGGCCAGTTTCGCTAGGAACACGGATCAATTGGCGCGAGATTTCGACCAGGTCTGCCTCGCGGATATTCCGGAGAACTTTTTGCTTAATTTCCTCACTGACTGCCATTTCAAACCTCCTGAATGTTGTTTATGTTTCGAACTAACGCACGGTGGTAGGGTCAAGCACGTCTCGCAGGCCCTCTCCCAGGGCGTTAAAGCCCAGCACCAGGATGCTCAGCGACGAGCCGTAGGCAAAGGCCAGGTGCGGCGCAACACGGATATAATTTCGCGAGCTGGCTAGCATGGCCCCCCACTCCGCGGTAGGTGGTTGCACCCCCAGGCCCAGAAAGCTCAGGCCCGCGCCCAACAGGATGGCGTGTCCGAAGCGCAGCACGCCATATACCAGGAGCGGGCCGATGCAATTGGGCAGCATGTGGCGCAGGATGATCCTGAGCTCGCTTGTGCCCGTCATGCGGGCAGCCGTGATAAATAGCTCCTCTCTCACTGAGAGAGCCGTACTGCGCGCGAGGCGCGCGAATGAGGGAATATTGTAAATCCCGACGGCGATGACCACGTTGATCATCCCAGAGCCGAGGACGGCGACCAGGGCGATAGCCAGCATGATCCCCGGTATCGCCAGGAGGATGTCCATAATACGCATGACGATCATGCCAAGCGGGCCGCCGTAGTAGGCGGAAACGATTCCCAGGAAGCCGCCGATGACCAGGCCAATCATGACCGCAAAAAAGCCCACCGAGAGAGAGAGGCGGGAACCGTACAGAATGCGGGATAATACGTCGCGGCCGAACTCATCTGTCCCCAGCCAGTGCGCCAGCGACGGCGGTTTGAGCGCGTTTCCCAGCTCGATCTCGTTCGGCTCGTATGGCGCAAATGTGGCCGAAAAAAGTGCGGCCACCAGGTAGACCAGCACCACGGCCAGACCGAACATCGTGGCCCGGTTGCGCTTCATCCGCAGCCACAACTGTTGGCGCATACTTCGGGGCCGCACCGGGGGCGCGATGATCACCGCATCGTTCACCGTGGGCCTCCCGTCCGGATTCGAGGATCCAGCACGCCGTACAGAAGGTCTACCACGAGATTAATGATCACAAAGATAAAAGCGATGAGCAGCACGCCGCCCTGCACCACGGGATAATCTCTGGCCTTGATCGACTCGACGATTAGCCGACCCAGACCAGGCCACGAAAACACGCTCTCCGTCAACACTGCCCCCGCCAGCAAATAGCCAAATTGTAGACCGATGATCGTCACGGTCGAGAGCAGGGCGTTGGGCAGTATGTGATGGATCATCACCGCCCTTTGCCCCAAACCTTTACTGTGGGCGGTGCGCACAAAGTCCTTATTAATCACTTCCAGGATACTGGCCCTGGTGATGCGAGCGATAAGCGCCAACGACGGACCACTCATGGTTATGGCCGGCAGGACCAGGTTTTGCCAACTGCCGCGTCCGGTGGCCGGTAACCAGCCCAACCGCACCGAGAACAGCCACATCAGGAGCAACCCGATCCAGAAGACGGGCAACGAGATGCCGCCCAGCGAAACCCCCAGGCTAAAGTTGTCCAGCCAGGAATAAGGCTTCAAGGCCGACAGCACGCCGAGAGACACGCCTGCCACGGCAGCCAGGGCGATGCTCAGGGTGGCCAACTCGGCCGTGTTGCGGAGGCGCTCCAACAGGTCGGGCAGGACAGGGCGCAAGGTTTGAATGGAGAGCCCCCAATCGCCACGCAAGGCGTCCGCCAAAAAGCGCATGTACTGGACCCACAGGGGGTCGTTCAGGCCCAGTTCCTCCCGCTTGAGAGCGATCAGTTCCGGGTCATTCATCTCCAGGCCGTAGAAGATCTTCACTGGATCGCCAGGGACGAGATGCAAAAGCACGAAGATCAACAGCGAGACCCCGATGAGGACAGGAACTGCCCAGAGCAAGCGGTGTAGCAGGTAGCGGCTCACAGGTGTTACATCCCTCTTGAGTCAGGATTTGAGGAAGGTATGTGGGCACTTGGGGCCGACATACCTCTTACAGAACGGCGTCCAACTCACGGAAAGGTGGCTCGGTGCGCTCCGGTATGAGCTCCAGATACGGAAACTCGACCGGCACAAAGTCGAACCGGGGCTTGCCATTTTCATCGAGGCGAACCACGATGTGCTTCAGCCAGTTGTCATTGTCGGGGTACGGGTAGTCCACCCGGAAGTGGGCCCCTCGGCTCTCCGTGCGCAGGTGGGCGGCCTGCACCGTCAACTCGGAGATGGTCAGCATAGAGTCGATCTCCAGGGCCCAGATCCACTCCACGTTGAAGTGTTCCTCTTTGCCGACCACCAGCCGCCTCTGAACGAGCTCCTGCACCTCCTGGATCTCGGCCAGAGCCTTGCCCAGGAGCTCCTCATTCCGCACCACGCCCGCTCTCTGGTACATCGTTTCCCGCAGCCGGGCTGTAAGCTCGGCAGGACCGATGCCGTCGGGCGTCGTGGAGCGGCCCAGCAGTCCCCTCAACCGGTCGCGCTCCTGCTGGAGCAGTTGGGGGTCGGCAGGCGGCACGGCTCGCCGAGCAAGTGCCGCCTGTTGTCCCGCGATCTCGCCAAAGACCATGCAGTCGGCAAGAGCGTTGCCGCCGATGCGGTTGGCCCCATGGAGGCCGCCAGCCACTTCGCCGACGGCGTAGAGGCCCTCGATGCCCGTCTCGGCGTGCTCGTTGATCCGGATGCCCCCCAAGGTGTAGTGAGAGGTGGTCGCCACCTCGGGGTGGCGCACGTCCACGCCCAGCTTGGCAGGCCAGACGTAGGAACGAGCTCGATCCCGCTGCCAGTGCTCCCAGTTCTCCACAGCATAGGTGTCCAACCACACCCCACCGTGTTCTGTACCGCGTCCTTCCAGGATCTCCTTTTGGATGCACTGGCTGAGCACGTCGCGCGGCACGTTTTCTTTCTCTGCTGGATAGTAGCGCGCCATGAAGCGCTCCCCATGCCGGTTGAAGAGGCGCAAGCCATAGACCCACAGGGCGCTGGTGGCTAACGCCGTGCCGCGCAACGTCTCCGGGTACACGAAAGCGGTCGGGAAGAACTGGTGCATCTCTGGGTCGATCATGGTCGCCCCAGCGCGTAAGCACCACACCATACCGTCGCCCGTGCTTCCAGTCTCCATGTCGGTGACGCGAAAGATCTTGCCCGCGCCACCGGTGGCAACGATCGTGCTACCCGCCACGATGGACAGTAACTTGCCCGTCTTGAGATCGATGCCGGCTGCCCCGATGACGCGCCCGTCTCGCTTCAGCAAGGTGGTGATCAAGACGTCGTCGAGACAGACGATATCAGGATGGCGGGCGATCTCCGCGTTGAGCGCCTGCTGGACTTCCTGCCCAGTGCGGCCATCGTAGTGGACGCCACGGTCATAGCGATGTCCGGGAGTAGGGGCCTGGAGGAAGTGCTTTTCATCCTCCAGCCTGTACCACCGAACACCATACCGTGCCAGGTCGTACACTGTGTGCGGAGCATGATCGCACATCAGCTTGACCAGCCGTTGATCTCCGAGGAAGCGCCCCTCGATGATGGTGTCCTCCATGTGGACGACAGGGTTGTCGCGTGGGTCGGTATGCCCAAGCCCGGCGGCAAACACGACCCCGGCCAGGCAGGTATTCCCGCTCCGGCCGACCACACCCTTGGCAATCATCATGACCCGAGCGCCGTACTCATCGGCAGTGATGGCGGCCGCGCAACCCGCTGCTCCGGAGCCTATGACAAGGACGTCAGTCTCAAAGTGTAGGTTCTTCTCGATCTCGAGCACCGGACCTCCTAAGCTTCATTTCAAGCCACTTTACCCATTGGAAGGGCTAATCCGTCCACACCTCTTCCAGGTGGAACAGCTCCACAGGCAGGTAGACCAGGCCGTGGACGTTGTCGCCCACCCCAGTGATCTGCGCTTCCTCGAAGAGGTAGATGTCGCGCGCTTCCGAGACGATCTTGTCCAGGACCTGCGCGTAAATGGCCTGGCGCTCTTCAGGATCGACTGTGAAGCGTCCTGCATCGAGCAACTCATCCAACTCTGGATCGCAGGTGAAGGTGCTGTTATTGGAAGCGGGGGCCATGGAGTCGCAGTGGTAGTGCGTATACAGCATCCAGTCGGCATCGTTGGTCGAGGGCGAGAAGCCGATGAAGGCCAGATTATATTGGGCCTCCTCTGGGGGCTTGTCTATTTCGTCGAGGTAGGCGGCCCACTCCAGGACCTCGATCTCCGCCTGCACCCCTACTGCCGCCAGGTAAGCCTGGATGGCCGTGGAGCTTTCTTCGCCGCCCAGATAACGGCCCTGCGGCACAAAGAACTTGAGGGTGAAACCATCAGGGTAGCCGGCCTCTGCCAGGAGGGCCTTGGCCTTCTCAGGGTCGTACTCGTAGCGAGGCGTCTCGGCGTAGCCGAACACTTTGCTGGAGATCGGCCCCGTGGCCACCGAGACCAACCCCTGGAAGACGTTATCGGCGATAGCCTGTTTGTCCACGGCATAGTTCAGGGCTTGCCGAACCTTGGGGTCGTCGAGCGGCGCACGCTGATTGTGCATCATGACGTAGAAGACGCGGTTGAAGGGAACGACGTTGACCGTCACACCCTCCACGCCGTTCAGCCGCTCCACCTCCACGGCTGGGATCTTGGTCACGATGTCCGCTTCGCCTGTTTCCAGCATGACCACACGCGTGGCAGGCTCGGGCACCGGCTTGAAGGTGACCTGGTCCACGTAGGACACCTGCCCCCAGTAGTCCTCGTTGCGCTCCAGGACGATGCTCTCGGCGGGCTTGTAGCTGACGAACTTGAAGGGGCCAGTGCCGACCGGGTTCTGAGCCAGTTCCTGGTCGTCATACTGGTCGAGCGCCGCCGGGCTGATCATGCCCAGGGAGTAGTGGGAGAGGTTTTGAGGCAGCGGGCCAAACGGGTTTTCGGTGACGATCTGGAAGGTGGACTCGTCCACGACCTTGACCTCAATACCAGCAATCAGGCGCTTCGAAGGCAGGACGCTATCCGGGTGGAGGATCCGATCCAGGTTCTTCTTGACCGCCTCGGCGTTGAAAGGCGTGCCGTCGTGGAACTTGACCCCCTGCACCAGGTGGAACGTCCAGGTCAGGTTGTCTTCAGAGATCTCCCACGATTCCGCCAGGGACGGCTGAGCCTGACCGTTTTCATCCAACCGGGTCAGGTAATCGAACATCTGGGCGTTGACCACTCCCGAGACCAGCTCCCGCGTGGCGTGCGGATCGAAGGACACAATGTCCGAGCTGAGAACGTAGGTCAACGTGCCTCCTTGCTTCGGCTCCTCCGCCCTGGCAGGAGTCGTCTGACCACCGCAGACGACGACCAACAGACTGACGACTATGAGAGCTATGACGAGCTTCAAGTATTTCATTTTTCTTACCTCCCTATTGGTTCTTAAAATTTTTTCCAACTAGACGCTGTCTTCCCTGGGGCGGGCCTTGCCGGGCTCAAGGGTGACCGCCCTCGGTCTCAGGTTCGAGCGCCAGTTGAGAGCCACAATCCGACGTTCCTCTCAAGATCGGTCGTGTGTGACCCCTCCTCCGTCATTTTTCATCTCTCGGGAGTAATCCACGACCAGATCGCGGATAAGCGCGTAGCCGGGCAGCGGTTCAAGCACGATCGGGCCTCGTGTTTCGTCAAGCACGGTGGTGCAGGCCATCCTTTTTCGCCCATCGACTTGCAGCCAGCAGGCACTGCAACAGGAGTCGCGACACAGGTGGGGGCGCCAGGCCAGGGTAGGGTCTAGCTCCTCCTGGATGTACTCCAGCACATCCAGAACCCGTCGCGCCCGGCTGCACGGCACCTGATACTCCTCAAATCGAGCGCTCTCCTCGAGAGCGGGGTCCTGTCGCCTGACCCGCACCTTGATCATTTCCTCGGAAGCTCCCACGCTGCCCTCTCCTTCACCAGGAACTCACGCGACCCCACAGGCCTCCAACATGGTCAGAGCGTAGACTTTGGTGGCGTCTACCAATTGGCTGACCTCGATAAATTCGTTCTCTTTATGAGCGTTGCCACGATCCAGATCGCCAGGCCCAAAGCCTATCCCTGGGATACCCTTTTCCAGGATCGAGGTGAGGTCTCCGGTCGAGATCGTCCCTCCGATGACAGGCTCTCTGCCCATGACCTCCGTGGCTGCTCGCCTGACGATTTGCAGAACAGGCTCATCTTCGGGCACAGAACGCGGCTCGCGGCGGGTGACGAACTCGAAGGAGGCCTCCAAATCCGGGTCCTGGGCCTTCAACTCGGCGATCAGGGCCGTCATCTCCTTCTCCAGTTGGGAGGTGCTTTGTCCCGGCACCAGCCGCATGTCAACCCCGAACTGGCAGCCGTCGGCCACCATGTTGTAGCGCGGGCGCTCCCCGCCGCCGGCGATCCACCCGAAATTGACGGTGTGATCTCCAACAATGGGGTGGCGCTCGAAGGGGATGCCGCCCCGCCGCTCGATCTCGGCGATCAGGCGGGCGGCCCGGGTCACAGCGTTGACCCCCTTGTGGGGCATGCTGCCGTGTGCCGTCTGACCGCGCACCGTCCATTTGAGCCAGCAGACACCCTTGAAGTAGGCCTTGATCTCCATGTCCGAGTGGACGCAGTAGACCACCATGTCGGGCTCAATAGCGTTGCTCTCGATCAGAAAGCGCATGCCGTAGCGACCACCCACCTCCTCGTCTACCGTGCCCACCGCCAGCACGTCGCCTTTGAGCCGCACCCCTGCCCGCTGGATGGCCTTCAGGGCGATCAGGACAGAAGCGATGCCGCCGCCTTTGCTGTCCATCGCGCCGCGGCCATAGAGCTTGTCGTCTATCACTTCGCCGCCGTAAGGATCCGTGAACCACTTGGCACGATCGCCGACGCCGACCGTGTCCAGGTGGCCGGAAAACATCACCGTGGGGCCGCCTCCGTCGCCGCCCCAGCGGCCCACGGCATTGGGCCGGTTGGGCGCAGCCTCCACCCCACGGGCCTCCAATCCCATCTCTCGCATGGTGGAGATACAGAATTCGCTGACAGCTTTTTCGTCACCTGTCTCGCTAGGGATGCGTATCAACTCTCGCGATAGTTCTATCACTTCGTCCCGATGAACGTGGGCGAGGACCGTTTTCTTGATTTCCTGGTCGGGTATCATTTCCACTCCATCGATAAAATAGTGCCCCTGAAGCCCAGTTCGCGCGACACGGCCCTGGCCGTTTCTCGAACTTTTTCGCCAAGTTGGAAGACCTCTTCAATTGGGAGCCGGGCCGAGGGCACGGAGACGCTGACTGCGGCCATAGGATGTCCGGTATGGTCGAAGACGGGAGCGGCCACGTAACGGACTCCAACTTCATGCTCCTCATCGTCCAGGACGAACCCCCGTTCTCGCACCTGTTGCAGCCCGTGGAGAAAGTCGTTGATGTCAAGCGTCGAGCGCAGACCTGTACGGGCCCTTACCTCTTCCGGGACCATATACGAAAGAACCGCTCTACCCATAGCCGTGTTCCGATATGGGACCCGCGTTCCAAGCGCAGCGTGCACCCCCAGGACTTTGGAGCCAAGCAATCGGGCCACGAGCACCATGTTGTCATCATCCATTACGAAGAGGAAAACTGTCTCATCGCACCAATCGCGCAATTCGGCAAGATGTGGGAACGCTAACTGGCGCGTCTCGACTGAGTCCAGGGCCACTGCTCCACGTTCGATCAGCTTAAAACCAAGCCGATACTTTCGAGTGGCCTGGTCTTGATGGAGATAACCTTCAGACTCAAGGGTATACACCAAACCGGCAACAGTGCTCTTTGGAAGCCCTAGCCGCGTCGCCATCTCGGTGATGCCCAGGTGCTGACAGTGGTCATTGTATAACTCGAGGATCCGAATGGCGCGTTGAACGGAAAAGATGTATTTCCCTTTTGCTTTCGGCGAAGGAGTCATTTGCTATTTACATCCTGCGGCGCACCCGGCCAGCCTTTGTCCCCTAAAAGAGAGCCTGCCCCTCAACTTCTGCGATCAGTTCAATTGCTCGATTCGCTATTGCCGAACTGTGTTCGTTATTATAGCACAAGCCGAACAGCCTGTCAACTTTGACTGGGCTTTCGGGGCGTCCAGAAATTTTGGTCACTGCTCATAGCCCTCGTCCCCGAGGGCGGTCCAAACAAGCTGCTGCGCCCCTGAGTCGCCCCCGAGACGGGAGCTTTTCTGAAGAAACCCGCTCTCCTGCCTGAAATCCTGGACAGACCCGACCACGACTCTCTCTTGCGTGACGGCGCATTGTCGAGTATAATTTGGGCGGTGAGGCTGAAAGGTTCTTATGCATTGGGCATGTTAGATAGAGGGACTACCAGGAAATGAGCCTGCGAGCATTTATCACCAAGGCCCGGCAAGCCGGGTATCTGGTCACCATCGACAGGGTGGTCGATCCCTACCTGGAGATGGCCCGCGTCATCCACGCCCTGGAGGGCCGCCCGCTCCTCTTCACCAGGGTGAAAGGCTCGGACTATCGGGTGGTGTCTGGCGTCTGCTCCGAGCGGGCCTATTTCGCTTTGGACCTGGGCCTGGATAGGGGCCAGGTTCTCCGGGCCATGCTCGAAGCCCTGGAGCATCCTCGCCCCCCGCAGATGGTGGAGGCTGCGCCCTGCCAGGAGGTAATCGAGTCCGAGGTGGACTTAAACGCCATCCCTATCCTGACCCATTTGCCGGGCGATGGCGGCCCTTACGCCACCGCCGGAGTAGCCATCGTCAAGGACCCCGATTACGGCCGCAATATGTGCTTTCACCGCCTGATGCGTCTCGGCCCTCGCCGGTTTGCGGCCCGCATCGTGGAAGGGCGGGGCACAGACACCGCTCTAAAGAAGACCTCGGGCGAGTTGGAAATTGCCCTCTGCCTGGGCAATTCTCTGCCCGTGCTGCTGGCTGCGGCCATGTCGCCCCCCAAGGGGATGGACGAGCTATCCATCGCCAACGCGCTGCGCCCCACTCCCCTGGTCAGATGCGTGACCAAAGACCTGGAGGTGCCGGCCGGGTCGGAGATTGTGCTGGAAGGCAGGATCACCCGCCGCACCACCGCCGAAGGCCCCTTCATCGACCTGACGGGCACCTGGGACCTGGTGCGGAAACAGCCCATCATCGAGATCGACTGCCTCACCCACCGCCGCCAGCCCGTTTATCACGCTTTGCTGCCTGGCGGCCTGGAGCACAAGCTGCTCATGGGGATGCCCCGTGAGCCGACCATCTACGCCGAGGTGAGCCGGGTCTGCCGCTGCCAGGACGTGCTGATCACCCCAGGCGGGACCTCCTGGCTCCACGCCGTGGTGCAGATCGCCAAAGAGCACCCCCACGACGGTCGCCGGGCTATCGAGGCGGCCTTTCGGGGGCACAACTCTCTCAAGCACGTGGTCGTCGTCGATGAGGACATCGACATTCACAACGTGGCGGACGTAGAGTGGGCCATCGCCACCCGCTTCCAGGCCGACCGTGACCTGCTCGTGTTGCAGGATCAGCCCAGCAGCTCTCTGGACCCTTCGGCCACCTTTATCCCCGGCCAGAAGGCCCGGACCAGCAAGATGGGCCTGGATGCCACCATCCCCTGGCACACCCCGGCGGGCCAGTTGCGCACGGAAGAGGAGCGGGCGGGATTTAAAAAAGTAGAATACGGGGAAATCGATCCGGAGGAGTATCTAAACCCGGCCCCCTAACTGCCCTGGCCCCGCAGACTCTTGACAAATAAGCACAGACAGGGTATAGTTAGGCGGTCTAAAGATGTGTGCAACGGGCGTGAGGGAGGCTGGTGACGGAGATAGATTGGCCTGTCTACCTGGGCGTTTTTTCGGCCTCGGTTCTGGGAGCGGTGATCCCGGCTGCCATCTACGTCGTTTTTCTGTGGTGGCTGGACCGCTATGAGAAGGAGCCTTTTTGGCTGCTGGCTTTCGCTTTTCTATGGGGGGCCATCCCGGCCAACGTTTTTGCCCTTATCATCAATACAGTGCTGGGTCTGCCCCTGTACATCGTCGCCGGCGAGGAGCTGGGCATGCTAGGCACAGCCAGCCTGGTGGCCCCCGTTGTGGAGGAAAGCGTCAAGGGGCTGGCTCTTCTCATATTGGTGCTCCTCTTCCGCAAAGAGTTCGACAACATCCTGGATGGCATCATCTACGGGGGGATGATCGGCTTCGGCTTCGCCATGACCGAGGACTTTGATTATTTTATGCGGGGTTATGCCAGTGGAGGCTGGGAAGGGATGTGGACCATCATCCTGTTGCGTCCCACCCTTTTCGGCCTCTCTCACGCCGTTTTCACCAGCGTGACCGGGGCCGGCGTCGGTCTGGCCCGCCTGTCGCCCAGGTGGAGCACCCGGCTGCTGGTCGTCCCGGCGGCCTGGGGCGGAGCGGTGTTTCTCCACGCTCTCAACAACGTTGCGGCCCCCTTCTGCTGTCTGATCAGCCTGGTGAGTGACTGGGGCGCGGCGTTGGTCATCCTGGTGATTATCATCCTGGTCTGGCAGAAAGAAAAAGCCTGGATCGTGGAAGAGTTGCAGGAAGAGGTCCAGAAAGGGCTTATCACGGCGGGCGAGTACGAGGAGGTATCTTCTTCCATCAGGCGGCTCAGGGCCCGCTGGCGGGCTTTCAGGGAAGAGGGTTGGCAAGCCTTCCGGCGGAGGGGTCGTTTTTATCAGATAGCCACCGACCTGGCTTTCAAGAAACACCATCTGCGCACCCTGGGCGACGAGGGCGGTAATATCGCCGAGATAGAGCGGCTGCGCCTTCAGGTGTCTGAGCTGTGTGGCCGGCCTATGGTCGTAACCTGTCCCCGCTGTGGTCAGGCTATGGATTCAACCAAAAAGTTTTGTGGCTCGTGCGGGGCTAAATTAGAGCAGGAAACATAGCGACATGGAATGGTTCCAGAGACAGAATAAGACGGCCAGAACGGTCATCCTGATCGTGTTAGGGGTATTGGCTCTCTGTTGCATCATCGTCTGCCTTTCTTTCAGCCTGCTTGAATTCATGGCCGCGGTGACGAGCACTCCCACCCCTCCTATCCGTTGATCTTTTTTAGTACCTGCCCAAAAAGGGGAGTCGGGCGCCTTTATCCAATCTTAACCCTACCAGGGCACCATCGATTAACGCGGAGGTAGATTATGAAACAGAGGTATACTGTCACTTTCCTGTACATTGACTGTCTGGCAGGGAGCGAGAAATTGATCTGGAATGAAGTGAACAGGAGACTGAAAAGCTACCCGGCCGTGACGGTAATCCCCCTGTATGGAGGCATCATCCGGGAGAACGGGGACATCTATCTCGTTTGTGCCGTGAGGGATACGGAGCGGTTTGACGATTTCGTCATCGACGAGATTCGTTCCATCCGTTGGGTAACGGAGACGAGCACGATGTTCAGCTTCAACAGCAAATTGCGTCCCGAAGCGGTCGAACCTCTCTTACAAGCGGCCACACCGGGCGGAACAAATATTGCCGTCAACGTACACCTGGATATCGAGCCCGGTAAAGAACGAGAGGTTTTCCAACATCTGTGCCAGTTAGAAGATACCGAGCAGGTAAAGGTGTGGGGCGCTTTCATCGTCCTGCACTCACTGTCGGTGGACATGGTGCTCTCTCTAGTCGGCGAGAGTGGGAACGAGATTTACGCTTACGTCTCGGAAAGGGTCAGGACTATCGACGGCGTCTGGAACTCGATGGCCCTTTTCGGGTCGGGGGCCTTTACCACCTTCGCCTCGGCTGAGACCCTGCGGGAGATAGCCAAGGCCCTGGCCTGATCTTTTCAACCGCCCAGCATAGCCATGATCGACCTCTGGGCCAGACTGACCAGCGGCGCAGGCCACAGCCCCAGCAGGACCGTGCCCAGCACAGCCAGAATGGTGGCTACCACCAAAGCGCCAGGAACGACCGTGAGGGGCGCTTCCCCGGTCGAAGGACGCAGATACATGTAGACGATAAGGCGCAGATAGAAGTAAGCGGAGATCACACTGTTGATCACCCCTACCACGACCAGGACGGCCAGGCCCGCTTCCATCGCCGCGCTGAAGACGTAGAGCTTGCCCCAAAAACCGGCCAGCGGTGGGACCCCGGCCAGCGAGAGCATGAAGATAGCCATCGCCGCCGCCAGGAAGGGACGACGGGAGCTTAGCCCGGCGTAATCCTCCAGGTTCTCCCCCGCATTATCCTCTTTTCCTACGGCAATGACCACGCCGAAAGCGCCAATGTTCATGAACGTGTAAGCCAACAAATAGAAGAGCAGCGCCGCTCCCCCTGAAGAATTGGCCGCCGCCACCCCGATGACGATGTAACCGGCGTGAGCAATGCTGGAATAGGCCAGCATACGTTTCAGATTGGTCTGGGAGACAGCCACCACGTTGCCCAGGGTCATGGTCAGCACCGCCAGCACCGCCAGCACCGGCGACCAGTCGTGCGCCTGGTGGCCCAGAGCGTAGATCAGAACCCGACCCAGAGCAGCAAAACCAGCCGCCTTGGCCCCCACCGACATGAAGGCCGTGACCGAGGTGGGCGCCCCCTGGTAAACGTCCGGCGTCCACATGTGGAAGGGCACCAGGGCCACCTTGAACCCGAAACCCACGATCAACAGCCCCAGCCCCATGGCCAGCAACGGGCCGCCCTGGCTGGCCGCCTGGGCCACGATGCCCGCCAGGTTGGTGGTGCCCGTCGCCCCGTAGATGAGGGCCATGCCGTAGAGCAGAAAACCGGAGGCGAAGGCCCCCAGCAGGAAATATTTGAGCGCCGCCTCGCCGGACTCCCGCTTCTCACGGTTGAATCCGGCCAGAACGTAGAGAGGGATGGACAGAATCTCCAACCCCAGAAAGACGGTCATCAGGTCGGTGGCCGCCCCCATAATCATCATGCCCGCCGTAGCGAAGAGCAGCAGGGCGTAATACTCGCCGTAGTCGATGCCCTCCCGTTCCAGGTAATGGGCGGAAAGCAGCAGGGAGAGCGCCGCCGTGACCAGGAAAACCACGTTCAGGAAAAGGGCGTAGCCGTCGGCCACCGCCATTTTCTGAAAGGCCGGGGCACTGCCGTCCCAGACGATCACAGAAGCTACGGCGGCCATGAACACCCCGAAGAGGCTGAGGTAAGCCAGGTAACGCCTTCGGCCCGCCGGGGAAATCAGTTCGGCCACCAGCACGACCAGCGCCGTAAAGATCACGATCGATTGCGGCATAATAGCGGCGAAGTTAAGATCAGGTATCTGAATGTTCATTTAATAATTCAATCTCCTATTTCTTTCCCCTCATTAATTCCTCTCAGCATTTCTGCAATCATAGGTTTCGTTTCCGGTAGATTCCTGGTTATAATCTCCCAAATAATACCCAAATCAACCCCAAAGTATTCGTGAATTACAATATTCCTTAATCCGATCATCCTTTTCCATGGAATGTCAGGATATTTTTCTCTCACATCTTCTGGAATGTTCCTTGATGCTTCACCAATAACCACAAGATTCCTTAAAACTGCATCTATGACCATTTCATCCTTCATAAACGTCTCATAAGTCAGATCTTCGATATAATGTTCAATTTTATCCATAGATTCCTGTATGTCCTCAATAAACATCCTGTACGATCTCTTTTCACGCATAAATCACTTCTTCCAATATCTTATCCTTTAGCTGTGGTCTCAAGGCTCCCACTGTAACTAAGTCCACCTCTGCGCCCAAAATCTCCTCTAGAAATTCTTTAAGATCAACGAATTCCCATCCAATTGGCTCAGAAAACTCCACCAGGATATCCACGTCACTTTTCTCGGACTCCTCCCCTCTGACGTAAGAGCCGAAAATCCCTATCCCTTTCACCTTGAACTTCTCTCTCAGGAGAGGTTTATAGTTTTTCAGCGTTTCTTCTATCTCTTTTCGCGCTTTCATTTCACTTTCCTCACGAGGTACTCATAACAGGTTATTTCTCCATCACCACCGTGGCCTGGCTCTGACTCAACAACATCTGCACCGAGGCGTCCATCCTGGCAACGAACAGGTTAGGGAAGATGCCTATCAGGAAGATGAAGATCACCAGCGGCACCAGGATAAGCACCTCGCGGGCCGATAGGTCCTTTTCGGGCTTGTCCAGCGGCCCCTCCATGATGCGTCGGAACATCTGGAGCATGTACCAGGCCCCCAGAATAACGCCCAGCGTGGCGATAGCGGCGTAAGTCACGTTGACCCTGAAGACCCCCACCAGGATGGTAAACTCTCCCACAAAACCGTTCAGGCCCGGCAATCCCACCGAGGCCATCATGGCGATCAGCAGAAAGACGCCGAAAAGGGGCATGGCCTTCCACAGGCCGCCGAAATCCTTGAGGAGCAGGCTGCCCCGCCGCTCGTAGAGCATCCCGATCAGCAGGAACAGGGCGGCAATGTTGATCCCATGGCTGAGGCCCTGGATGATGCTGCCGGTCAGGGTTTGGGCGTTCAGGGCAAAGACGCCCAGCACGATGAGCGACAGGTGAGCCACGCTGGAATAGGCCACCAACTGTTTGACGTCCTTCTGGCCCAAGGCCACCAACGAGCCGTATACGATGCCCACCAGGGCCAGGAAAGATATCGCCGGGGCAAAGACGGGCACCAGGTCCGGGAATAAGAGCACGCAGAAGCGCAGAAAACCATAAATGCCCATCTTGGAAAGGACCCCGGCCAGCATCACGGTCACGGGGACAGGAGCTTGGCCGTAGGCGTCGGGCAGCCAGGTGTGGAAAGGCACCACCGGGGCCTTGACCGCAAAGGCCAGGGCAAAAGCAGCAAAGAGCCAGGGACGAAGGCCGGCGGGCACGCCGACCCCATACAGCGATAGGAGATTGAAGGTCAACTCTCCCGTCTCGGCATGGTTGAAGTAAGCCAGGGCTAAAATGGCCGCCAGCATCAGGGCGCTGCCGGCCATGGTGTAGAGGAAAAACTTGAAGGCCGCATAAGCCCGCCGTTCTCCGCCCCAGCGCCCGATCAGGAAGTACATGGGCACCAGCATGGCCTCCCAAAAGACGTAGAATAGAACCAGGTCGAGGGAAAGGAAAACCCCCAGCACTCCCGTCTCCAGCACGAGCATGAAGAAGAGATACCCCTTCACCCGCTCGGTGATAGACCGCCAGGAGGCCAGGATAGCCAGCGGGGTCAGTAAAGTGGTCAGCAGCACGAAAAACAGGCTGATGCCGTCCACGCCCAGGTGAAAGCTGACGCCCAGTTCGTCCACCCAGGGGAATCGATCCACAAACTGCATGCCCTCAAAATTGACCCAGGAGAAGTAAAGGACCAGGGAGAGCAGAAAATCGACCCCACTCACGAATAGAGCATAGCCCTTGATAGCGGCCTGGTTCTCGTCGTCGAAAAACCAGACCCACACCGCCCCGGCCAGGGGCACAAACACTATAAACGACAGCAGGGGGAATCCGAGTTGATTCAAATTTGGTACTCCTTTTCCATCTTCATCATCTCAAGAGCATATATCCAATAATAAATACTGCCCCTATCAAAATACCCAGGGCGTAGTTGCGCACCACACCCGTTTGCAGTTCCCGCCAGGTGGCGCTCAGAACACCGACCAGGTTGGCCTGGCTCTCGACCAGCCCGTCGAAGACCACCGTGTCGAAGATATCTGCCAGAAAAGCGGCCAGCCTCCGGAGCGGGTTAACGATGGCCCACATGTAGATTTCATCTACGTAATACTTATTGTACAGCAGCTTGTAGATGGGGTTGAACCATTGGCTTATGGCCTTCGGCAGAGCGGGATTCGAGACGTACATGAGGTAAGCCAGGCCGATGCCCACCAGGGCCACAACCGCAGAGACGGCGAGCAAAATCCACTCCAGGCCGATGTCGGCTGCGGGGTGATGGCCTGTTCCTTCAAATACCGGCCCCAGGAAGGAATCCACCAGAGACAGATGAGGCAGACCAACGTACCCTCCCACAAAGGACAGTACAGCCAGGATGACCAGGGGCCTGGTCATGACCGGCGGCGACTCGTGGACGTGTATTTTTTCGTCCACCCTGGACTCTCCCCAGAAAGCGACGAAAACCACCCGGAAGATGTAAAAAGCGGTCAGCAACGCGGTGAACAGGCCCACTCCCCACAAAATCCGGGAATGATTGAAGGCCCTCCACAGTATCTCGTCCTTGCTGAAGAACCCGGAGAAGAGCGGAACGCCAGCCAGGGCCGCCGCTCCCAAGATGAAAGCCTGGTAGGTGGTTTTGATCCTGTCCTTCAGGCCGCCCATCTTGCGGATGTCCAGCTCTCCGGCCAGAGCGTGCGTGACGCTGCCTGCGCCCAGGAACAGGAGAGCCTTGAAGAAGGCGTGGGTGGTCAGGTGGAAGATGCCAGCCGCGTAAGCTCCTACTCCTACGGCCAGGAACATGTAGCCCAGTTGGCTGATGGTAGAGTAGGCCAGCACGCGCTTGATGTCATGCTGGGTCAGGGCTATGGTGGCGGCCAGGAAGGCGGTGGCCGCCCCCACGATAGCTACCAGCCCCATCGAGAAGGGAGCGAGCTCAAAAAGGACGTGGGTGCGGGCTACCATGTAAACGCCAGCCGTGACCATCGTGGCGGCGTGGATGAGGGCCGAGACAGGGGTGGGCCCTTCCATGGCGTCGGGCAACCAGACGAAGAGCGGGATTTGAGCCGACTTGCCCGTTGCCCCGGCGAAGAGCAGCAGGGTGATGACCGTAGCCAGCGGGACGGTAAGCCCCCAAAGGTCCACGCTGCGACCAGCCAGCAGAGCAGGACCAGCCTCGAACACCTGGTGAAAGTCCAGGGTGCGGAAAGTGAAGAAGATGAGCATCACGCCCAGGGCAAAGCCAAAATCACCGATGCGGTTGACGATGAAGGCTTTTTTGCCCGCTTCGGCGGCGCGGGGTTTCTCGAACCAGAAACCGATGAGCAGGTAGGAACACAGCCCTACGGCCTCCCAGCCGACGTACATCAACAGGAAGTTATCGCCCAACACCAGGATGAGCATGGAGAGGACGAAAAGGTTGAGAAAAGTGAAATAACGCCCGTAGCGTTCGTCGTCGGCCATGTAGCCTACAGAGTAGAGGTGGATGAGGAAGCCCACTCCGGTAACCACCGTAGCCATCAGCACGGAGAGAGGATCGAGCAGCAGCGAAGCCTGGACCTCGAAATCGCCCACCGCAATCCAGGTGAAAAGGGTATCGGAGATAGAGTGCAGGTGGGCAGGCATCTGTGTAAGTCCCCACAAAAGGGAAAGGGCCACCACGAAGGACAGGCCCACCGCTCCACAGGCCACCCACCCCACCAGCTTTTTGCCCAGCCTGCGGCTGAAGAAAGCGTTTACGATCACCCCCAGCAGGGGAAAGAAGAGAAGCCACCACCCATAGTGTTCGAGCATTAAAGCAAAGCCTCCTGCAAGTTCATCTAGGTGCCTGGCACTTTGGAAGTGCCAGGCACCTTACGGCAAAGTTACCATTTCATAAGATTTACGTCATCTACGTCGGTGGTCTCTTTCTTACGGAAGATGGAGAGCACGATAGCCAGCCCCACCGCTACCTCCGCCGCAGCCACGGTCATGACCATGATGACGAATATCTGGCCGTCCATCGAGTTCAGGTAGCGGGCGAAAGTAATGAAGGTCAGGTTGACGGCGTTGAGCATCATCTCGATGCACATGAACACCACAAGGGCATTACGCCGCACCAACACCCCCACCACCCCGATGACGAAAAGCACGGCGCTCAAAATCAGATAGTAAGATGAAGGGATCATTTAGATTGCTGCCTTTCTTTCAACGATTAGAAGACTTCTCGATCCTACGGCGCCCAGTCTATGCGTTCGTTGGTCCAGTCGTAGTCGTCGGCCCCGAAGGTGCCTTGCAGGTCGAACAGTTTGCGGCGATTGCTGCCATCGGGGTTAATAGCCCAGATGGCCCATTGTCCGCCCTCGTCGGAGACAAAGGCGATGGTATTCCCGTCGGGCGACCAGACAGGCAGGCCGTCGTTAAACCCGTTGCTGGTCAGGCGCGTCAGGCTGCTGCCGTCAAGGTTCATGATATAAAGCTCCCAATTAGCGTCGCGCTGAGACATGAACACCGCCCGGTTGCCGTACACGTCCGGGGCCATGTCGCTCTGGTCGCGGGTGAGCTGCTGGGCGATGCCGCCCTCGGGGGCAATGATCATCAAGCCGCAACTGCCCCCGCTGGCCCACTCGTCGCAGCCGGTGTACATAATGCGGCCATCGGGCATCCAATTGGGGTGTTTGCCGCCCACCTCTTTGGCTCCGTAGTTCAAGGCCCGGCCATCCTGTCTTTCGGCCTCGCTGCCAGGGATCTTATCCAGGGCGTAGATACGCGAGCGGCGGTCGGAGTGCATGGTGGAGGCGAAGACGAGGCGATTCCCATCGGGCGCCCAGCTAGGCTGTCCATCCTCGATGTGCAAAGTGACTTCTATCTGATTGGTGCCGTCGGCGTTCATCACGAAGAGGTGCATACGCATATGTTTATCGCCGTTGGCGGCCAGCCGCCCCCCGCCGGGGTCGAAGGCGGGCTGACGCATCTGGTCGGCCACCATGTGCCGGTTGCTCCCGTCCGCGTTGGCAATGTAGATGTCGTACTTGTTGTACTGTGGGTTGAAGACGGAGAAAGCAATTCTGCCCGTCGTAGCGGCCGTCGGCGGAATAGTCGGGATGGGCGGCAAGGTCGGGGGCGGGGGCTGAGTTGGCACCACCGGTGGAATGGTCGGGGGCGGGGGCTGGGTTGGCACCACCGGTGGAATGGTCGGGGGCGGTAGGGGAGTGGGCGGCGGCATGGTTGGCGGCGGTATGGTTGGAGTGGGTGGTACGAATACCTGGCTTACTTTAGACCAGGACGGCTGGTAGCCATCGGCGATCCATTGCAAATTTGAACCGTCGAGGTTGACGGTCGCCACCCAACCCTCGATGCCAAAGGCCAATTTCTGGCCGTCGGGCGACCAACAAAGCCCGTTGGCGATGCTGGCGGCGAAGGGAGTCACCCCGCTGCCGTCGGCATTCATGATGAAGATGCCGCCCCCCTCGGCGCTCATCTTGATGTACGCGATCCGGGTTCCGTCGGGCGACCAGGTGGGGTAGAAATTGACCATCTCGCCAGTGGTCAACTGGGTGGCGGCCATGCCATCAACGTTAGCCGCCCATATGTGGCCGTTTTTATCGTAAGCCACTCGTGTGCCGTCGGGCGACCAACTGGGGTCGCGGCCCTCTACGAGCTTCTGTTGGCCGCCATAAGCGTCCAACAGGTAAATGTAAGTTCCCTCTACACCCTCGAAGCTGACGGCGATCCTGGTGCCATCAGGCGACCAGGCCGGTTTCTGGGCTCCGGCCATCCCCCCGGTATCAGCCGCCGTCCAATAGGTCACCTGGATCAAGCCGCTGCCATCGATGTTCATGACAAAAACGTTGAACACGTTATTTATCATGGACTGGAAAGCAATCCGGTCTCCCGCCGGCGATAAAGCCGGGTGCCAATCGACAGTGGTGTTATTGGTCAACTGTCTGCGATTGCTGCCGTCGGCGTTTATGATGTAGATTTCCGCGTTGCCGGTTGCCTCCGATACGAAAACTATCTGGCCCTGATCGCCGCCCTGACGAGGCCCAACGGCCTGCGTCCCCGCCGGGAGCAACAAGCCTGCAAGAGCAATAACGGCAAACAGGGCTACTATCTTACCGCGCTCTAAGGAAATCATTTTTGGTCACCACTTTTCTTTATATGATTCGGTACTTTACAGCGTGCATCATTCGTGCTATAATGGGTTCAGACGAGGTGAAAGAATCATGAAAACTATATTTAGCGACGAGGTTGTGCAAGTTACTGATCTGCAAAAGAACCTGTCGGCTTACCTGGAAAAGGTGCGTAACGGTCAGCCTGTATCCATCATACAAGACAACAAGGCCGACGTAATCCTTATCCGTCAGGATACTCTGCGCCAGCTCTATAGCCAGCTTCAGGAAGCCAGGGAACTCCTCGCCAGAGTGGAAGGATGGCTCGAGACCCACGAAATCCTGGCCGACGACGAGATGATGGACAAGATTCGTCGCAGCGAAGAGGATATCGCCCAGGGTAGAGGCATCACCCTCGAAGAACTCAAAGCAGAACTAGGGTTTTAGATGGCCCAGGTCATAGTCACTGCCAGATGCAGAGAGGAAGATGTCCCTCAACTTCCTAAAAATGTGCTCGATGGTTTTGTAAAAAAGCTAGAAATGATCTCTACCGACCCTCACTGCGGCAAACCCTTGTCAGGCATATTGAAACGATACCGAAGTATTCGTTTAGGAAGGTACCGAGTTATCTACCGCTATGCTCAGGAGTCCGACATTGCTTGGGTTGTGGCAACTGGTATTCGTAAAGAAGGTTCCAAACAGGACATCTACGAAAAAGTTGCCAGACTGCTTCGCTCAAGCAAAATAGCCTCTGAATAGTTTACAATTTTTTTTTGGCCAGCACCACTGCTCCCACAATAGCCACCAGCAACAACACCGAAACCAGTTCGAAAGGCAACAAAAAATCGGTGAACAGCAGGCGGCCGATGACCTGGACATTGCCCTCACGGGCGATAAGTTCCTGGGGATAAGGGCCCTGGGGGCCGGTCAGCCAACCGCCCGTCAGAATGTAACCCACCTCTATCAGCAGCACCAGCGCCAGGACGATAGCCACGTAGCGTTGATAGGGTCTGGGGTCCCGGCCCTCTCTCCACTCCGCCCCCAGCAGCATGACCACGAACAGAAAGAGCACCACGATGGCCCCGGCGTAAACGATGACCTGCGCCACGGCGATGAACTGGGCGTTGAGCAGGATGTAGAGCCCGGCCAGAGTGCAAAAATTAACCAGCAGGAACAAGGCGCTGTGAGTGGCGCTCCGACTGACGACCACGCCGACGGCGGCCACTACGGCCACGATGGCCAACACGACGAAAAGGGCCAGTTCCATAGAAACTACTCCTCCAGTATAATGACGTGTGGATGGGCCGGTGCGAGCAGCCTTTGTTTGTCATAGATGAAATCTCGGCGCTCGTAGTCGGCCAGGGCGAACTCGTGTCTGAGCTTGATGGCCTCTGTGGGACAGGCTTCCTCACAATAGCCACAGAAGATACAACGGCTCAGGTTGATCTCGTAGACTTTGGCATAACGCTCTCCCTCGGAATAGCGTTCCTCTTCGGTGTTCTCGGCGGCCTCCACGTAGATGCATTCGGACGGACAGTAAGCGGCGCATAGGCCACAACCCACGCATTTTTCCAGGCCGTTTTCGTGACGTTGCAACTCGTGTCGCCCTCGAAAACGGGGGTAGATTTTGACCTTTTCCTCGGGATATTGGACGGTGATGGGTTTGGTGAAAAAATATCCCAGGGTCACCCGCATGGCTTTGCCCAGCTCGATCAGCCCTGTGACTGCTTCATCGATTATCACGAACGTGCTCCTGTTATTTACGCTAACTGACCAGCGCCACCACGACCGCCGTGACTGCCAGGTTGAGCAGAGACAAGGGAAGCAGGAATTTCCAGCTAAACCGCATCAACTTATCGTAGCGCACCCGGGGCAGGCTGGCCCGGATCCAGACAAACACAAACTCCATAAAGAGCACCTTGACGGCTAAAACCAGAATGGAAACGAGGGGATGAACGTCGGCCAGAAAAGCAGGCCATTGCCAGCCGCCCAGGAACAGAGTGGCGATGACCGTGCCCACCACCACCATGTTAGCGTACTCGGCGATGAAGAACAGGGCGAACTTGATGCCCCCGTATTCGGTGGCGAAGCCGGATACCAGTTCGTTCTCGGTTTCGGGCAGGTCGAAGGGCGAGCGATTGTTCTCGGCCATGCCGCAGATGAGATAGATGAGAAAGCCCACCGGCTGTAGCACGATGAGCGGCACGGCGGCCTGATATTCCACGATCTTGACCAGGCTCAAACTGCCGACGACGAGGATCAGGCTGACCAGGGCGAGGCCCATCGGCAATTCGTAGCTGATCATCTGGGCCGTGGTGCGCAGTGCGCCCAGCAGCGAATATTTGTTATTGGACGACCAGCCGGCCAGCACCACGCCGTAGGTGCTGAGCCCGGCCGCAGCCAGCAGGTAGAGCACCCCGACGTTTACGTCAGCCACGTACAGGCCAATCTCCCGGCCAAATATGTGGATGGGGCGGCCAATGGGCACCACCCCAAAGGTGACGATCACCATCGCAATGGAGATGCCGGGAGCGATGACGTAGACCACCTTGTCCACAGTATCAGGGATGATCTCCTCTTTGAAGAAGGCTTTCACGGCGTCGGCCCAGGGCTGGAGCCAGCCGAATCTCCCCACCCGGTTGGGGCCATAGCGCACCTGGAACCGGCTGCATACTTTGCGCTCAAAGAGCGTCATGTAGGCCGCGCCTCCCAAAAGGATAGCCAGCACTGCCACACACTTGACGATGGGAATAAGCCAGATGTCTATCCAGTCCACGTTCTCTCCTCTACTGCGATCTTTTTATGCCGGTGGCTTCGCTGACTTCAACCTGTTCCACTGTCCGGCTACTCTTCGCACCCAATTCCATCTCCATCTCTATCAAAGTCGTGGGGATCAGGTGGAAGAACCAGGAAATTCCGGTGAGGGATATCTGGGCAACTCAGGTTTGGCGGGGGTGAGGGAATACACACGTCGGGATAGGATGGATCGCAACCCGACGTTGCCGTCGGTGTCGGTATCTCTGCCGGTGTTGACTCGGGCACGGGTGCTGCCTGTGATATGGGGTTGAAAAGCTTCAACTCAAAAATCACAGAATCGCCGTCCTCGTGCTCGGCTGCGAGCCAGAGGAAGTCAACATCTTCCTCAACATCTTCCGCCACATCGAAAACCATGAGGATGCCCAGCTCCTGCCCAGGCAAGGCGTCAGAGTAGAGACTATCCCAGCCTCCATACTGCCATCGGGCATACCCTTCCGCAGAGCCGATAACGTCATGGCGATACCACTTTCTGTCCTGGTCATCATAAACGTGAAAATCAACGGTGCGGCCTAGATAGTCGCTGCCTGGAGATAGGTTCGTGGCCCCTATACCGATAATGACATAAACGCCCTGAGCTATCAGCGATTCGTCGTAGAAATAAACGGCTTTCTCCCGGTAGATTTGCCTCGTCCTGATGTCCCATGTGCCCAGTTTGGCCGATTTTCTCCAGGGGATAGCGGCGGATGGTTGCGCCTCCTCTTCAGGAGCAGGCGTGGCTTCAGACTCAGGCGGGGCCTCTTCACCCTTCACCTTGATGACAACAGTGGCCTTTGTGCCGAAAAACTCTCCGTCAGGGCCTTTCATCTGCCAGTAGCCTGTATACGTGCCAGGAGCTTCGGGGGCAGTCGTGGGGACCGTAATGTCTGCTGTTTCACCTGGCGCGGTCGAAGGCAAATCTACTTCTTCAGCAGCCCCCATCCGATCACCGCCCACAAAGACCCACTTGTATCCTGCATCCCAGGCGCAAGTGCCGCTATTCTTCATCCGCCATGTCTTATCGAATTGCTCACCGGGATTGAATTCGGTGTAGTCGGGCACAGTGACATCGGCTACAAAGGCGGAATTTGGCTCGCAAGTGGAAGGTGGTGCGGGAGTAGCCTCGCCCGGCGTTGGGGTCGGGGCCGGCCCCTCTCCCTCCTCCCCAATGTCAAAGAAGATATACTTGCGGTAGCCCATCTCATAAACAGCTCTAAAATCGGTCTCATCCTGGGGCACCTGCCAGCAGACGTTCCCTTGCACACTCCCTCCATGAAAGAGATCTGCGCCGAGCCATCGGGGATAACTCCACAACTTGTATCGTAAAGAACGCTCTTCGATCCCAGGAGCTCCCAGTCGTAGCTCGAAACGTGAGCCGGTTCTTCTTCGCTGGAAACGTTGGTCACCTTGAGAGTGACCATTATCATGCGGTTGCCCTCAGCAGGCGGATCATTGAACTGATTTTCAGCCTGCACTTCCGGCCAGGCATCGAAGTCAACCCCCACCACCGTCCACTCAAATCCATCGGAGGTCAGGAAGGGGACGCCCACCGGCACGGGATTATCGCGTGATTCCCCCAGGCCAGCAGGGGGAGAAGTGGAAGGTGGCACGGGGGTAGCCTCGCGCGGCGTTGGAGTCGGGGCCGGCTCCTCTCTTTCCTCCCCGATGTCAATCTTTAGCATTTCGCCCATAAACAGAGCGGTCTCAAAGCGCAGAACCAACCCGCTGGATGTTTCTGGTATCTCGAAGGTGATGTACCCACGCACTTTCTCACCCTTTGCCAGATCACCATCCTTGAGCGAGGGCTGTTTGGAAAACAGAGAAGCGGAGTACTCAAACCCATCGCCGTCTTTCAGGGAGAATTGTAGCGGGTTGTAGTGTAGCTCATCGCGTTCAATATTCTCGATTAACACGCTGATGTTCAGAAAAATGTAGCCTGGATCGGGTTCCCAGATATCGTTGGCCTTCGTCCGTTCCACTTCCTCGACGGTCAGGGCTACGCCCGCCTCCTCTACGCGCTTGACTCCCTTGCTTTCTGCCGGCGCGGGAGTGGCCTCCTCTGCTGCAACATCCTCCCCCCTGAACGAGAAAGCAGCGACGATAAGCAGAACGATAAGAAATACCACTATCACAAGCGTTTTGCCTTTCATATTTCTTGCTCCTTTCTCTCTTCTTTACTTCGCCTGACGAGAGCTGATTGACTTTGACTTACATTTTAGAAACCTTTACCCAGGTAATAGCCTCTTCGCCACCTAGCAGGCTTTCCACCGGCGTCTCGCTGACATGGAGGGGGACGAAGACGCAGCCCGGACAGATGGTCTCGCTCAACCTGGCCTCCAGTTCCATGCTGCCCCTCTCGGAGGCCACCGTCACCATTTCTCCGGGGGCGATGTCCAAAGCCTGGGCGTCGGCGGCGTTGAGCTCGACGAAAGGTCTGGGTACAAAGCCCTCCATGGCGGCCGAACGGGTTAACAACACGCCCCGGTCGTGGAGGAGACGGCCCGTGATCAGGATAAAGGGATAGTCCTCGTTCACGGCCGGAGGCTCGTAGGGGGCGGCCATGAAGGTCCAGGCAGGGGGGGCGGGCAGGCGTCTTTGGAGGCCGCTTTCGCCCAGGGCTTCGTAACTGATCTGGCTGTACAGGGGCGCTACGGCGGCGATCTCGTCCATCACGACCTGGGGCGAAACGTAGTGGAAGCTATGGCCCATAGCTTCGGCCAGGTCAGCGATGATCTGAGGGTCGGGGCGGGCCTGGCCGGGGGGCTTGAGGGCCGGCCGGATCCTCTGCACCAAACCGGTCATGTTGGTATAGGTGCCGTCCACTTCGGCGAAGCTGGCCGCAGGCAGAACCACGTCGGCCAGTTCGGCCGTCTCGTTGAGAAAGAGGTCCTGCACGATCAGAAGGTCAAGCCTTGGCAGGGATCTCCCGTCCGGGCAGACGGCCGCCGGGTTGGAGCCCATGACGTAGAGGGCTTTCAGCGTGTCCGCCGCGAGCGCGGCCATCATTTCCTTTACAGTCAGGCCCCTGTCAGGCCGGAGCTTCGTTCCCCACCGCTGGCTCAGTTGTTCTCCAACCTCTTCGTCCTCCACGCTCTGACGGCCGGGATACAGGTGCGGGACCACCCCCACGTCCAAAGCCCCCGGCGTGTTGTTGTCGCCGACCATGTAGGCTGGCTCAACACCTCCAACCAGGAGGGCCAGGTTGTTCAGGGCCGCCCACCCGGGCCCCTCCGCCAGGGCCTGGCCGTAGAATATGAGGGTAGACCAGGCATTCGCCAGCGTGCGGGTGGCCTGATCCAGGGCGGCGATGGGCACGTCGGTCCACTCTTCCACTTTATCGGGCGTATATTCTCTAACCTGGAGGGCCAGGTACTCGAACCGGCTGGATGGGGCCTCCTTCCCCCACTCCTCGGCCTCCTCGAAACTATGACCCGTCCCTTCCAGCTTGTAGGCGATGATAGCCCGGGCCAGGCCGTTAAGCAGGGCCACCTCCGCGCCCGGCCTGCAAGGCAGCCACAGGGCGCTGCGGGCCAGTTTGATGCGGCGCGGGTCGGACACGATCACTTTCGCTCCGTAGCGTCTGGCCGCCTCGTTGATGAACAACTCGGCAATAGGGGCCCTTTCGGACGGGTTTACCCCGATGAGGAAGATAGCTTCGGTCTCCTCGATTTTGGTCAGAGGGGGCATCGCTCTGGCCTCTTCGGGCATGCGGCTGATGTGATCGACGTTGTTGGTCCCCACCACCGCCCGCATGAAACGCTGGAAGAGATAGTTGGCCTCGTTGGTGGCCTTGGCCGAACCGATCCCGCCCACGCTGTCCGGCCCATTCTCCTTGATGATGGCCGTCAGGCGCTCCGCTATGGTGGTTAACGCCTCTTCCCAGGAAACGGGGGTTAGCTCGCCGTTTTTCCTGACCAGGGGGGTGGTCAGCCGGTTGGGGCTTTCCACGAACTGGTGGGCGAAGCGCCCCTTGTCACACAGCCACTCCTCGTTAACGTCTGGATTTTGGCGGGGGGTGATGCGCCTGAGTTGGCTCATCTTGACGCCCAGGTGGGTGTTACAGCCCACTCCACAGTAAGGGCACACGCTGGGCACGTTCTCTAGCTCCCAGGAGCGGGCCCGAAAACGAAAAATGCGGCTGGTAAGGGCGCCTACCGGACAGAGATCGACCACGTTGCCCGAAAACCTGGAATCGAGCGGCTGGCCGGGGAAGGTGTCTATGTAGCTCATACATCCTCGCTCGAAAACGCCCAGTTGAGGGTCGTCGGCCCATTCGTCCAGAAAGCGCACGCAGCGCCGACAGAGAATACAGCGTTCCTCGTCGTAGACGATGACAGGGCTGAGCGGACGGGCTTTGCGTTTGTGGCGCTTCTCCTCGACGTAGCGACTGACACTGGGGCCGTACTTGAAGACGTAGTCCTGGAGGTCGCACTCCCCGCCCTTGTCGCACACCGGACAGTCCAGCGGATGGTTGGTGAGCAGAAATTCCAGGTTGGCCCGGCGGGCCTTGATCACCTCTTCGGTATCGGTGCGGACGACCATCTCCGGGCGCACAGGGGTGGTGCAGGCTGTCTGGAGGCCGCGCATCTTCGCGATCTCTACCAGGCACATGCGACACGACCCCAGGCGGCTCAGCTTGACGTAATAGCAGAAGGTGGGAATCTCGATGCCCAATTCCCTGGCCGCGTCCAGCACGGTGGTGCCCGGCGGCACGCTCACCTCTCGACCATCTATGGTCAAAGTTACCAGTTGGTTCATGAATCAGTCCTCAAATGATACCTTTTCGGCTTAGAATTTCCAGATATTCGTCCCGGCTTAAATCTCCGCGCAAAGCCCTAGAGAATTCATCTTTCGTCATATAAAGTTGCCATCGCAGAATATAAGACAGGAGACCCCGGCTTATGTCCTTACCTCCGCCATGCGAAAGCTGGGTGTGGACGACCACCCTTCCCTCGTGGTAAAAATCCAGATGTATGTGAGCTTTCCCACGTTCCTCAACAAAGCCCAGCTTCAGGAGCGCTTTTCTAAATCTCCTTTTGCTGACCAGGCCGGGGTTCATTCCTCTGTACCTATTCCCAGCCGCTCCAACCGTTGCAATACTGCCAGTAGTCTCTCGCTCAGGACGCTTTCTCTCTTTTTCAGATGGCGGTACTCATCTTCGATGGCGGCTTTCAGGTTATCCACCGCCTCCTCTTCCGTCTGGCCGACGGCAGCCACGTTCGTCTCGTCGAAAGTGGCTAATATCTCTTCCCCATCCTCGTATCGCAACGTAATAATGATTCTCTCTCGAGGAAAATCGAGATAAGTCAGGAAAGAACTCCCCCGCCTGATTTGAATGTTATCGCGGTGAGCTTCGAGCCAGGCTACAAGATCGTCAACGGTTTTGACTTTTTCCCAATCGTCTTCGCTGATGGCCAACAAGATATGCTTTTCCTTCTGCGCTTCCGGATCATCGCGCTCTACCGTGATTACAGGTTGCACAATTGATCTCCCTATTCCAGTCCCAATTCCCTAACTACATCCTCGAAAGAACTCACTTTGCCCGCCAGGTAGTCGGCGTGGCCTTCTCGCAGCCCTTCAATGACTTCAGGATCGCTGAAAAGCTCCTCGTCCTCAAGTTCCCCCAGTCTCTCAATAAGAGCCTGGAACAACCTGATATCGAGAACTACGGCAGTCGGTTCGTCACCCTGATAGATGACTGGCAGTTGTAATTCCTCTATCAAAGATATACCAGGCTTATTCATCGCTCTTGTCCTTTCAAGCCTTTAGCAATCTCCCGCACCTGGCGCAGGAGGCCCATCATGCTATCGGCCAGGTCTCGTTGGCCGCTGCCCCGCAGGGGCATCATGACCGGCACGGTCCACTTATTGCTCTCCAGGGTGACGGCGCACATCTGGAGCAGTCCTTCTCCCACCTCTTCGGCGCTGATGGGTTCTTTATCCGGCCCCCGGCCGCTCGATAGAGCTTCGGCGGCCACCTCCAGATTGGCAGCGATAGCCGCAAACTCGTCCTTGACCTTCTGGTTTATATTAATATCGCCCACCATTTCGGGGCGGATGGCTACCTCAGCGCTCAAGGTTCTGGCCTGTTCGGCCAGGGTGCGCAGTTGTTTCTCGAAATTTGACATCAGCCGCCGCCACCCACCACCGCCGGCACAAGGCCAGGCGGCTTTATTCTCACCAGACAGTTCTTTTCGCGGACGTGATACAGATACTCGTCACGGAAATGCTTGATGCTGGAACGGATGGGGCCCAGCGCGGCATCGCCCAGGGGGCAGAAACTCTTGCCCCCGATGTTGTCACAGATGTCCAGCAACAGGTCAAGGTCCTCCTCGCGCCCCTGGCCGTGCTCGAGGCGATGCATGATCTTATACAGCCAGTCGGTCCCCTCGCGGCAGGGGATGCATTTGCCGCAGGATTCGTGCCGGTAGAACTTGGCCAGACGCTCCACCACCCTGACAATGCAGGCACTCTTTCCAATGACGATCACCGCTCCAGAGCCCAACATCGAACCGGCCTCGGCAATGGCTTCGTAGTCCAGGGTGACGGTTTCCACCACCTCGGGCGGCAGCATCGGGGTGGAAGAACCGCCCGGAATGACTGCTTTGAGCGGCTCGGTGGGCCCACCGGCGCAGTCGTAGATCAGTTCGCGCATGGGGGTGCCCAGCGGCAACTCGTAGACGCCGGGTTTTGCCACCTGTCCACTGATGCAGAAGAGCTTTATGCCGGGGCTCCTTTCCGTCCCGAAGCTGGTGTACCATTCCGCCCCCCGCTCCACGATAAACGGCACGTTGAAGAGAGTTTCCACGTTATTGATGATAGTCGGCCTGCGGTACAGGCCCTCGCTGGCCGGAAAGGGCGGCTTGAGCTTGGGGTGGCCTCGCTCGCCTTCCAGCGAGCTCAGCAAGCCTGTCTCCTCGCCGCAGACGTAGGCTCCCGCACCGTGATGTATCGTCAATCCCAGGTCGTAGCCGCTGCCCAGGACGTTTTTGCCCAGGTATCCCCGCTCGTAAGCCTGGGCGGCGGCCTGTCCCAGCCGTTCCGCGCCAAAGACGTATTCGCCTCTTACGTAGATGAAAGCGTGTTCCGCCTGGCAGGCGTAGCTGGAGATGATGATCCCTTCGAGCAGGCCGTGCGGATCGTGCTCGATGAGCACCCGATCCTTGAAGGTGCCCGGTTCGCCTTCGTCGGCGTTGCAGACCAGGTAGCGGGGGTAAACGCCTGTCGGCAAAAAGCTCCATTTGACCCCGGCCGGAAAACCGGCTCCACCCCGACCCCGCAGGCCGGAACGCTTTACCAGGTCAACCAGCTCGGCGGGCTCAGATTCCTTCAGAGCTTTTTCCAAAGTCTGATACCCGCCCCGCTCGACGTAAACGTCTATCTCGTGGGAGTTTTCGACCCCCACGTTTCTCAGCAAGATTTTATCCTGCATAAATCTGCTCTCCCCATAACACTTTCCATAACTTCGGTGCTAAAGTATTTCTCTCCACATTGGGTGCATAGGTCGGCTGGAACTCCCTTACACATTACAAGTTCTCCATCCTGGGTGAATTCCATATCAACGATTTCTGCCCTAAGCAGGCCACCACATAAATCACAAAGCTCTCCGGCAAGGTCTCCCATTTATTATCACCTTAGGCTTTTTGCAACTCGGCCAGGATTTTATCTATTTTTTCCTCGGTCAAATTCTCATAATAGGTGTCGTTGATCTGCATCATGGGGGCCGTACCGCAGGAACCCAGACACTCGACGGTGGTGAGGGTGAAGAGCTTGTCGGGCGTGGTTTCGCCCACCTCGATGCCCAGCTTATTCTTAATGTGCTCGACCAGGTGTTCCGCGCCCAGCAGGGAGCAGGAGACGTTGGTGCAGACCTGGATGTGATAGCGGCCCACCGGGCGGCGATTGAACATGGTGTAAAAGCTGGCTACCGAGCCGACTTCGACCGGAGCCAGGCCCATCAATTCGGCCACGTCGCCCATAACCTCTTCGCTGAGCCAGCCGTGTTCGCGTTGGGCGATATCCAGGGCCGGCAGCAGGGCCGAACGGGGGTCGGGATATCGTTTCCGGACGGCTTTTATCCTGGCTACGGCGTTTTCCGAGAGGGTCATCGGTCCACCTCCCCGAGGGTGATGTCTATGGCCCCGATGATGGCTACCATGTCCGCAAACATCGCTCCCCGAGACATTACGTTGAGGGCCTGCAGGTTAGAAAAAGCCGGGCCCCGGATCTTCAGGCGGTAGGGGTGGGGGCTGCCGTCGGAAACCAGGTAGTAACCGATCTCGCCCTTGGGCGATTCGACGCAGGCGTAAACCTCGCCTTCCGGCGGGGAAAAGCCTTCCGTCACCAGCTTGAAGTGGTGGATGAGCCCCTCCATGCTGGTATCCAATTCCTGGCGGGGCGGCAGGCTGATTTTAGCGTCGGGATGTTTAATCGGCCCGGCGGGCAGTTTGTCCAGGGCTTGCTCGATGATGCGCGCACTTTGCTTCATGTCGAACAGGCGCACCCCCAAGCGGTCGTAGCAATCGCCCCCCTGGGCCACGGAAACCTCGAAGTCGTACTGCTCGTAGCCGCAATAGGGGGCGTATTTGCGGGCATCGTGGGGCACGCCACTGGCCCGCAGACACGGCCCGGTCATCCCCATGGCGATGGCCTCTTCGGCGCTTATCACCCCGATGCCTTTGGTGCGAGACAGCCAGATGGGGTTTTGCAGCAGCATGGTCTCGTACTCCTCCAGCCGTCTGGGGAAATCGGCCAGGAAGGCCCGCACCCGGTCGGCGAAGTGGGGCGGCGCATCCCAGCGCACCCCGCCGATGCAGAAGTAAGTGGGGGTGAGACGCGCCCCGCTTATCATCTCGAACAGGTTCAGTATTTCTTCCCGCTCGCGGAAGGTGTACAGCAGCAGGGCGTGAATCGTGCCGCTTACGTCCAGGCAGTTGGTGCCGATGGCGATCAGCAAACAGGCGATGCGCTGCAACTCGCCGCAGATAACCCGCAAAGCCTGGGCACGGGGCGGCGACTCGATGCCCAGGAGCTTCTCCACGGCCAGGATGTAGCCCAGGTTGTTGGTCATGGCCGACACGTAGTCCATGCGGTCGGTGTAGGGGATGACCTGCTGGTAAGTCTTGTATTCGGCTGTTTTTTCGATGCCGGAGTGCAGGTGGCCGATGTCCGGGTTGGCGCTGATCACTCTCTCCCCGTCCAGTTCCATCACCACGCGCAGCACGCCGTGGGTGGCCGGATGCTGGGGCCCCATGTTGAGCACCATGTGGTTCTCAGTATCAACCCACGGCGGCAAAGAGGACTCTCTGGTCGGGGCGTCCATGATCTGCTGGCCCAGGGTTTCGTCCGTATTGACGGAGAAAGCCGCCGGCTCGCCGCCCAGCGGATAGTCTTTGTGCAGGGGATGGCCCACCCAATCGTCGGGCATCATGATGCGCCTCAGGTCGGGGTGGCCCTCGAAGACGATGCCCAGCAGGTCGTAAGCCTCGCGTTCGTGCCAGTTCGCGCCCGGCCAGATGCCGGTCACGCTGGGCGCGGTAGGCGGTTCGCCCGCCAAAGGGACCTTGAGGCGCAGCCGTTCGTGGCGGGGGACGGAGTACAGGTTGTAGACGGCTTCGAAGCGCGCCCCGCGACCGTTCATGTAATTCAGGTAGTCCACCCCGGTGACGTGGATGAGCAGGTCGTATTGCTGCTCCTCTCGCAGAAAACGGCCCACCTCGAGCAGGTTCTCGGGGCGCACCTTGACGGTCGTTTCGCCCCGGAAATCTTTCACCTCCAGCACGGCCTCCGGGAATCTGGCTTTCAGCTTTTCAACGGTATCGTCGGGCATAACCGCTCCTCGGTAACCGGGGTTACACCGCCGGTTGCAGGCGTCTTTCGTTCTGGATCACCACTGTGGGATTGGGGTTGGCCTGGGGGATAGAAAGCCCCCTTTCCTTCAAAAGGGCCACGTGTTCTTCCATGCCCCATTTTGCTTTATACAGGCAGTCCTCTACGGAGTGCCCCACGCCGGTGAACCCCTCCAGGTCTGGGGAATAAAACCCGAAGAAGTTGGGGTCTTCGGTCGCTTCTATGACCAGAGAATACTTTAAATTGAGCATCTATCGTCAAATAGTTTTAAGCACTTGAAGTATATTTTCTGCCGACTCCAAGGCCAGGTTTGCCATAGAGGAAAGTCTGTTTATCCGATCATCGTAATCGGCCTTATTCCGATCAATTCTCAATCGGTTCAGAGCGCGTCCTATTTGTCTGCGTTTCGCGTCGCTACTTCGCTGAAATGCTTTTCGGACAAGGGCATGCGCAGTGGCCGTAGTCGGGAACTGGTAACCTTTTTCATCCCGCAGATAGTTCCGCGCTTTGCAAAAGGCCGCATAGTAAGCCCGACTGACGCAGGAGCGTAATCTTGCCTCTCGTGTGGAACTTGAATCTGCCGTTGTCCGCATGTCGTGAGCCAGGGTTAGATAATCGCTCCAGTCGAAGCTCATACGAACTCCACGTGAATGCAAAGTTCCCCTTGTGTCCTATCCACAGCGTCTGAAAACAATTCTTCATCAAGGCGGTGAAGTTTATCCAACACCTGAGCGGAGGAAAGCTTGGTACGGATAAAGGCCACAAGTTCGCGATCATCTAAGCTTTCCGGATCGGTAACGACTTCGAGAACCACGTCTGGATGGGGGCCAAAGTGCTTTTCAATCACCGGGTATGCATCCACAAGGAGAGGTAACAAAAACTCATGCTCCTGGAGAAACTGCTCCACCTCCAGCCTGTCCCGAAACGTATAAGGAAGCTCGATTATTTGAGCCATCTGTCCGACTTCGTAGGTGACCTTACTGCTCGTCTCTTCTTTCACCATACCTACCCTCCCTTCAAGCGTAATCCTTAAACGTCTCTTTCTCGATCTTCTTCTGAAGCTGGGTGAGGGCGTACAGCAGCGCCTCCGGGCGGGGCGGGCAGCCCGGCACGTACACGTCCACCGGGACGATCTTATCCGCGCCCTGGACGATGGCGTAGTTGTGGAACATGCCCCCCGACGAGGCGCAGGCGCCCATGGCGATCACCCACTTGGGTTCAGGCATCTGCTGGTAGAGACGTTTGACCACGGGGGCCATCTTCTGGGAAATGCGTCCGGCCAGGATCATGACGTCGGCCTGGCGCGGCGAGGCGCGGAACACCTCCGCCCCAAAGCGGGCGATGTCGTTGCGCGAAGCCCCGGCCACCATCATCTCGATGGCGCAGCAGGCCAGGCCAAAAGTCACGGGCCAGGGGGAGTTCTTACGGCCCCAATTGACCAAATCCTCCAGTTTGCTAAGCCACACCCCTTCTGGTATTTTGTGTTCTAGTCCCATTCCAAAGCCCCCTTTCGCCAGACGTAAACGTAGCCCACCAGCAAGATCAGGACAAAAATAGCCATCTCGATCAGAGCGAACAGTTTAAGCTGCTTGAAAACCGCCGCCCAGGGGTAAAGAAAAAGGACCTCGATGTCAAACAAAATGAAGAGCATGGCCGTAAGGTAATACTGTACAGAAAAGCGGCGGCGGGCCGGGCCGATAGGCAACTTGCCGGATTCGTAGGTGGAGAGCTTGACTGCATCGGGTTTTTGGGGGCCAAATAACGAGGGAAAAACGATAGCCAGCACAGCGATAGCGGTAGCCAGGATCACCAGGATGAGGATAGGCAGGTAATCGATGGGCATAGACAGTTCCTCTTAATTTTTGTGTATCACCCCGCGAGAGAGTGACGAGCTGATACGGCGACAAGCGCCTCCCTAACGGCGATAGGGCCTGATAACTTTATGTAAAGTCCCTCTCGACTCTGTTAAGTTTATCACAAGCCCCATCGTTTGTCAATCTCTCGCCCTCTTCACGCGCAGACGGAATCCGTCCACGGCCATCACTTTCACTTTTTCGCCCTTCTGCACAGGCTCATCCTCGGCCACGGCGGTCCACAATTCGCCTCGCAGGAAAACCATCCCTTCGGGGTTCAGGTCAGTGCGGACCTCGGCCGTCTTATCAATCAGACCCTCCCAGCCCGTCGCCACCTGCCACCGCTGCGCGCGCAGCGCCTTGGTCATTACGAAGGCAAAGAAAGCGCCCGTCGCCAGAGCCACGCTGATGACCAGGGTGCTGGAGACGCTATAGTAAGGTGAATTAAATAAGATGAGAGAACCAACGATAAAGGAGACGATCCCGCCCGCCGCCAGGATCCCGTGAGTGGGCGCTTTGACATCCAGGAGGAATAAGGCGAAGGCCAGCAGAATGAACAAAAAGCCGGTGTAGTTTACCGACAACACTCCAAAGGCGTACAGAGCCAGGAGCAGACAGATGCTACCCACAACCCCGGCCAGGTACCCGCCAGGACTGGAAAGCTCGAAGAGAAGCCCGTTGAGGCCCAGGGTCATCAGGATGAAGGCGATGTTGGGGTTGGTGATGGTGTGCAGAAAGTTTTCGATGGGGGTCATGGGCAAGGGGTTGATCTCCGCCTGGGCCGTGTGCAGGGTTATTGTTTCCCTCCTGATCTTGACCTCAAAGCCCTCCAGCAACGTTAATAGCTCGTCCAACTCTTCGGCCACGAAGTCGATGACTCCCAGTTCAAGGGCCTCTTCCTCCGTAGCGGCTATGGCCTCGGTCACCGCTTTTTTAGCCCATTCCACGGCCTTCTCCCCCCGTCTGCGGGCCAGGCCCTCGATGTCGGCCACCAGGATGTTAGTCACTTTGGCCTTCATCGTGCCGGTCAGTTCTTCCCCAGGGCTGACGGGGCTGGCCGCTCCGATGCTGGTGCCGGGGGCCATCGCGGCCACGTGGCCGGCCATTACGATGAAAGTCCCCGCCGAGGCGGCATGTGCCCCGCGAGGCGCAACGTAGACCACCACCGGCACGTGGGAGGCGGTTATCCGCTGGATGATTTCCTTGGTCAGGTCTACCGAGCCGCCGGGGGTGTCCAACTGGATGATCAGGCACTCGGCCCCATCGGTCTCCGCCAAGCCAATGCCCCGTTCGATGTAACTGAGCATAGCCGGAGTGACAGGCCCTTTGGCCTCCAGAACATCGACGTGGG
>CAZYHC010000050.1:12330-41031 GCA_964646625.1 uncultured Anaerolineales bacterium | reverse complement strand
CGGATTCAAAGCCATGCGGGATAAGGTCAGCCTGAAGGTCGTGGTCTGCCCATAAAAATAAATGTAAAAAGGAGAAATTCAGCAATGCCGCTAGTAACCGATCCACTGGAAGTTGAGGACATCTACGCTGAAGCCCAGGAAAAGAACGTGGCTCTGGCCGGGTTCTGCCTGGAGACGCCACGGGAAATGGAAGCCATTCTGCGGGCCACGGTGGAGATGGCCCGTGATTACGGGGTGAAGAATCCCCCGGCCATCCTCTCTATCACAGGCAATTACAAGCCCAGGGGACAGTTCAAGCTATATACCGGCGTCCCGGACCCCAAAGTGGGCTGGCGGACTCTTCTTGCCGACGTGGAGGCCCTTCTCTCGGAAGGCAGCCCCTATCAGGACGTGCGGGCCATGCTGCACTACGATCACTTCCAGCCTGGCCTGGACGACGAGATGCTGGACCTGGTGCTGGACAAGATGGCCACCATCATGTACGACTGCTCCTTTCTGCCCCTGGAGGAGAACATCGAGCGCACCGCCCGCTTCGTAGAGAAGACCAAAAACCTGGTGCGCGTGGAAGGGGCGGTGGACGAGATTTACGAGGCGGGCAGCGCGGAGATCAAGAATGTGCATACCTCGCCGGAACAGGCGGAGAAATTCGTGCGGGCCACCGGGGCCTTTCTGATCGTGCCCAACGTGGGCACCGAGCACCGCTCGACGAAGGAAGAGGCCAAATACAACTCCGCAAGAGCCCGCCAGATCAGCCAGCGGGTGGGCAAGATATTAGTGCTACACGGCAGCTCCAGCCTGTTCGACAGCGATCTACCCAAGTTGAAGGAAGACGGCGTGATCAAGGTCAACATCTGGACTATCCTGGCCCGCATGGGCGGTCAGGCCGTGGCCGAACATGCTGTCAGAAACCTGGGTAACATCCTGGACGCAGAGCAGATCCGCGCTCTACAGCAGGAAGGGTTCCTTGGCCCCCGCTACCTGGAAAAAGAGTACATCGACCAGGTGTGCGGCGGACAACTGCTTCCCAAGCTGTCCACCGTGCCAGAGTCGGTCAGAAGGGACGTTTGGATGGCCCGCGTCGTGCAGCGCATGAGATTTTACATGGAGCAGTTCGGGTACCGTAACCTGGCCTCCTAGCCCCGCACGAAAACCACAACCGAGCCCAAAACAAATCCCGGCTTTGGGCCGGGATTTGTTTACCATGGTCAATCGCTGTTGAGTTACAGCGAATCTGTCGGCGTCAGCTTAATGACGTTGACAGCCCGAGGGCCCCTGGTGTCCTCCTCGATAGCGAACTCCACTCTCTCGCCTCCGCGCAGGTTTTTAAACCCTTCGCCTTCAATGGCTGAGTAGTGAACGAACACGTCATCACCGCCATCTTCCGGCTCGATGAAGCCGTAGCCTTTGGCGCGGCTGAACCACTTGACAGTGCCAAACACCCGCTCCGTCATGCCGGTACACCCCCTCCTTCCTTGCAAGATGTGATACCGATTGGCTGGGACCCCCTGACTCCAACAAAGGCAAAGTACAGACGAGCAACTCCAGCGCAAATCGAGCTTCAGGCCCTTCCCTGAACGGAAAAACCGCCAGGGAACATAATAAGTTCTGGCGGCAAAATTGCTCCGCGCGCAATGCCTGACAGAAAAACTTATCGCAGCCTGCGAACCTAACCATATCACAAAATCGCCCTCCTGTCAAATCGGGTCTTGAGACTTTGCCCACCACCTCGGCATGGCAGAGGTCGCGGAAAAACGGAACAGGAGAAGACCACAGGGCCGCCAGCCAGGGAGTGCTCCACCTCTCCGCGCTCCCATCCGTGAAATCCGTGACCGTAATCCGTGTCAGCGCAGACGATAGAGATAGGGGTAAAGTCATGCAGGCGTTCGGACTTGGCCGAAAAAGCCAAAGTGTGCTATAATGGGGCGATGATGAAGCTTTTGGACCGTTTCGAACTCAATTTAGCATTGGTTGTCCTCCTGACGGTTTTCGCTTTCGCCCCGCTGACCTACCCCGGTTTCTTCCAGACCCACTCCGGTTTTCTGCCCCTCTACAACCTCTACGATCTGGAGAACCACCTGGGCCAAGTGAACTGGGCCCCGACAGTAGGCCGCACCTACGACCTCTTCCGGGGCGAGGGGCCTTTACCCTATTACCTGGCCGAGATATTCCGCTGGCTGGGAGCAAGCGCGGCCGCGGCCGTCAAATGGGGATACGGTCTATGCTTCGTCCTGGCTGCTTTGGCTATGTACGGCTGGATCAAAGGCTGGTTAGGGCCCAGGGCGGCCCTCATCGCCGCCGTAGTCTACACCTATATCCCCTATCACCTGGTGGTGGTCTACGTACGCGGCTCGCTGGCCGAAGCCCTATTTTGGGCCCTGCTGCCCCTGACCTTCTGGGCCGTGCGGGTCGCCATCCACAAGGGGTTTTCTTCCCCCCTTGACCTTCGTTACATAATAACAGGTCTTCTTCCCTTGCTCGCCCTGGGATACACCAACCTGGGCCTGACCACGTTGTGCATCCTGCTGCTGATCGGTTACACCTGGGTCGAGTCCCGTTCCCTGAGAGTTTTGGCCCGCATCTCGCTGTTTTTGGGGCCGGCCTTTATTGCTCTGGTCGCCCTTATGGTGGCGGAAAGACCAGAGCCGGGGGTCGATTTCTACCAGCACTTCGTCTACCTCTTCCAGCTTTTCTCCGTCACCTGGGACTACGGCCAGAGCGTGCCCGGCTGGGGGGACACCATGTCCTTCCAATTAGGGCTGGCTCCTCTGGGTCTGGCGCTCCTCTCCATCCTGCTCATCGTACCGCTCATTACCCGCTCCAGGCTGGTATCTCCATGCAGTGATAATGATAGTGAGGTAGTGGCGACTTCAGTCGCTTCTCCCGTTTCGACGACGACTAAAGTCGTTACTACCGGGTCTGGCCGCGTGTTGCTCTTCTTCCTGGGCCTGACCCTGGTGATGGTCCTCTTGCTGCTCTCCCCGACGACTTTTTTCTGGCGTATCACCGGCCTGTCGCGCCTGATGACCTATCCCTGGCAGGTGTTGATCTTCGCCAGCCTCAGCCTGGCGGTGCTGGCCGGTTCGGTGGCGGCTTTGAACGAGCGCCTGGCCTCTTTCCCTCTGCAAGCTGGTCTTATCACCCTGATCGTTCTGGGCAGCTACAGTTACCTCTCGCCCCGCACTTTCTATTTCGAGATCGATTTCACTCCGGAGGCTAAGCAGCCTCACTTTCACAACGTGGAGCCCCAGGGGCCGCTGACCGCCATCCTGGGCGATAATCAAGTTGCTCTCCTGGAACATCGCCTGGAAGGGCCGCTGAGACACGGGGCTACGGTGCGTCTCAACGTCTTGTGGCAGACTTTGCGGCCTATGGATGAGGATTACGTCGTCTTCGTCCACGCCGTTGACGACCAGGGCACGATCTGGGGGCAGCGTGACGTGGAGCCGAAGCAGGGGGAACATCCTACCTCGGAGTGGGAACAGGGCGAAGTCGTCTGGGACCGCTACGAGCTACGCCTCGACGTGGACGGGCCACGAGAGGGCTATCGGCTGGAGGTGGGTTTGTATCAGCCCGATACGGGCCAGAGATTGAAGGTGGGAGAGAACGACGATAAGGTGATTATCTATGAACAGTGATAAGGCCGCCTGGCCTCGTGCCGGCAGCAATCAGCCGCAAAAAGCTAACAGCCGCTTCGATCCTTATCTCCTGGCCGTGATTTTGCTTTCTGTTTTCGCCCTCTCACCGCTCCTCTCGCCGGGCTATTTCTGGGGCGCTCACGACGCCCGACACAGCGTGTACTTCCTGTTCGAGTTTGATCGCTCCATTCAGGATGGCATCTGGTATCCCCGCTGGGCGCCGGATTTCACCTTCGGCTACGGCTATCCCTTTTTCAACATTTACGGCCCGCTGGCTTTTTACGTGGGCGAGGCAGTGCACCTGATGGGCTTCGGTTTCGTGGCCTCGGTCAAGATCGTCTTCGGGCTGGCCCTGGTAGCCTCCGGGGTCACCATGTATCTTTTTGTACGCCACCTTATGGGGCGGGCGGCCGGCCTGGTGGCCGGTCTGGCCTACGTCTACGTGCCCTATCACATCGCCGATGTCTACGTGCGGGCGGCCCTGTCCGAGACAGTGGGCTGGGTCTTCGTGCCCCTGGTGCTGTGGGGCTTCTACGAGACGGTCAAGCGGCCCAGGTTGATAGCCATCCTGGGGGTCGGCCTGGCCTACGCCGGGCTGATGTTCACCAGCAATCTCATCGCCCTCATGACTACCCCCCTGCTGGCCGCCTATTTGCTCTTTCTGGCCCTCGATAAGGTCAGCCGTGAGCAGCCCTGGAGAGAACTATCGTGGGAATCGCTGCCCCCTCTGCTGGGCCACCTGGGTTACGTGGCTCTGCCGCCGCTCATGGGGCTTCTTTTCGGCCTGGGCCTGAGCGCCATTTTCTGGCTGCCGGCCTTCGCCGAGTACAAATACGTGCGCGTTGACCAATGGGTGGGGGGCTACTACGATTATCGCGACGATTTCATCCACTTCTTCCAGCTTTTCTCGCCTGAGTGGGGGTTCGGCACCAGCCAGCCCGGCCCCCACGACGAGACCCCTTTCCAGTTGGGCGTGGTGCCTGTCGTTTTAGCCATCCTCTCCCTGGCCGCTGCCCGTCGCCTCAAGGATAAAACCGTCAGACGGTTAGTGACCTTCTTTCAGATCACGACCCTGGTGATCATCTTCCTCATGCTTTCTACCTCGATCCCCGTCTGGGATGCGATCCAGCTATCCAGGTTCGCCCAGTTTCCCTGGCGGCTGCTCGTTTTCTCGGCGCTCTCCCTGGCCGTGCTGGCCGGTTCGATCCTGGCCGGGCACAAAGAAAACGAAGGTCGCTTAACCACTGGCTGGCTTTCTCTGGTCGTTGTGATGGCCCTGGTTATTCTGGGCAGCTACCCTTACCTGGAGGCCAAAATCATCGAGCCGGTCGAGGGGCCGGTCTCGCTGGCCAGCCTGATGCGTTTTCAGCACAGCGCGGGCCGGATGACCGGGTCCACCATCTGGGTGGAAGAGATACCCACCTGGTCGCCCACCGCCGATCATTACATCGCGGGCAAGCCCGTGGAATCCAGGGTGGATTTCACCGCCTCCATCGGCGACATAAGGGCTGTTACGCTGGAACTGAGCACCACCCACGAACTGGTGCAGTACAAGCTGCTCAAGAAACCGGCCCGCCTGGTCATGGATCTGTTCTATTATCCCGGCTGGCACGCCTACAAACTGAAGAAAGGCGGGGAGGGTTTTGAGATCGATCACGAGGTGCCCATCGAACCCTGGGGCAAGCTGGGCAAGATCAGCATCGTGATCGATGGCCGGCGCTACGCCCTCTTCCGCTTCGAGGATACGCCGGTGCGCATAGTAGGCAAATACCTGACCTTCGCCAGCGTGGCCCTGGCCCTGTTGGTACTGGCCGGACAGCTCTACCACCGACGAAGGAGAGCGCAGGGGATAGGGTAATGGTAAATGAAGAAAACCGTTCTCTTCTGCCTGGGAGTAGTAACGACTTAAATCGTTACTACAAGGAGCGAGAGGCATCTATTTCACTTATTGACCTGTTAATCATCGCCGTGCTGTCCGTCTTTGCCTGGGCTGCCCTCCTCTCCCCGGACTATTTCCTGAACGCCCACGATGCGCCTCACAGCGTCTTCTTTCTGGTCGAGTTCGACCAGAACATCAAGGACGGCGTCCTCATCCCCCGCTGGGGCACCGACCACGCCTGGGGCTACGGCTATCCCACGTTCATTTTTTACTCTCCGCTGGCCTATTACGTGGCCGAAGCCTTTCACCTGCTGGGAGCCAGTCCCACCGTGGCGGTCAAGATCACTTACATCCTGGCTTTCGTCCTTTCCGGCTGGGCCATGTACGCCTTCGTCAGGCGCCTTTTCGGGCGGGATGCAGGGTTGGTAGCGGCCGTGGTCTACACTTACCTGCCCTATCGCCTGGTGGACCTCTACGTGCGTTGCGCCCTGTCCGAGTTTTGCGCTTTCGTCTTCTTGCCTCTCTGTTTGTGGTCCTTCCTGGAACTGGTGGAGAGCGGAAAGTGGCGCTGGACGATCTGGGCCGCTCTCTCCTACGCCGGGCTGATCCTGACCCACAATGCCACCTGCTTCCTGTTCACGCCCTTGCTGGGGGCATACATCGTTTTTCTGCTGCTCAGACAAATAACCAGGGTGCCTGGCACCTCAAACGGCTGGCCACTGAGCCTGGCGAGAACAGGTTATACCATCGGGTATATGGCCGGGGCTTTGGTTCTGGCCCTGGCGCTGAGCGCCTTTTTCCTGCTGCCCATGTTCGCTGAACTGAAATATATCCCGGTGGGACAGTGGACACGGGCTACCTATAGCTATGAAGAGAATTTTGTCTATCCCTCGCAACTTTTTTCTCCTTTCTGGGACTGGGGCTTCAGCGTGGAAGGGATAGAGGATACCATGCCTTTTCAGTTGGGGCTGACGGCGGTGGCGCTGACCATCGTGGCCCTTTTGCGGCGGAGGGTAGGGGCTTATGTCCTCTTTTTCCTGGGGGTGACCCTCGTTGTGGTATGGATCATGCTGCCTTTTTCTCTGCCCTTGTGGAGAGTATTGCCCATCGCCGCCCTGGTACAGTTTCCCTGGCGACTGTTAGCGCTGACTACGGTGACGTTATCCATTCTGGCCGGGGCGGTGGCCGCCAGACGGGAATTGGGAATTGGGAGTGGGGATGTGGGAGAGGCTTCCATCACATCTCATCTCCCTCTCTACATCCTGCTGCTGGTCGTGGTGCTGGCCAGTGCAGGCTACGCCCGCCCCGAATACACTCCGCCTTCGCCTCGTTCGGAGACGCCGCTGGGGGTGCTGGACTTCGAGCTGGCCCATCCCGACATGGTGGGCATGACGGTCTGGAGCCGGGAGCAACCCACGAGCTCGCCCCTGGTGGAGCAATACCTGAACGACGAGCCACTGCTCAAGGCTCACGTCCTGCGGGGCGAAGGGACGGTGGAGGTGGTGCGTCACGGCGGCGCTTCGGAGGAGGTTATAGTACGCGCCGGGCAAGCGGTCACAGTGCAATTCTACACCTATTATTACCCTGGCTGGCGGGGCTACGTGGACGGGGAAAGGGTGCACCTCTGGCCGGAAGGGAAGCTGGGGTTGATTACCCTGGACGTGCCGGCCGGGGAGCATGGAGTCAAAATCCGGTTTGGGGATATTCCGGTGCGGGTGGGGGGCAAGGTGATCTCGGCTTTGGGGGTTTTGGTCGCCGTTTTCTGGCTGGTTTGGAGTCTGAAGCGCAAGCGGGGCCAGGCAGGAGGCGCCTGACCCCTCACTCCACTTCGACGGGCAGACGGAAACCAAAAGTGCTGCCCGTGCCTGTCTGGCTGCTAACCCACGTCTCGCCGTGGTGAGCGTTGACCACGTATTGGACCAGCGCCAGCCCCAGGCCCAACCCTTCCACCCCCCGCCGTACAGGGTCGGTCAACTGGGTGAACCCATTCCACAGCGAGTCCAGTTTGTCCTCTGGAATACCAATGCCCGTATCCTCCACCTCGAAGGCCACGTAACTATCTTCGCGGCGGCATCGGACTATCACCTGCCCCCCCTCGCGGTTGAACTTGATGGCGTTATGCACCAGGTGATAGACCGCTTCCGAAAGGCGCTCCCCATCGCCCTGAATAGTGGGCAGAGAGTCCGGCAACTCGGTAAGAAAAGTCAGATTGCGGGCCAGGGACATGGCTTCCAGGGGCGAGATAGTATCCTTCACCACCGCGATCAGGTCCACAGAATCCAGATTCAGCGGCCCCTGGCGGGCCAGCAAACTGGAGAAATTGATCAGGTTATCGATCATGGTCTTCATGTTGGAGGTGGCCTTTTCCAGTTCGGTGAACTGTTCCCGCTGTTCCGGGGTAAAGCGTTCCTGACCATGACGGCTAATGATTTGCAGGGAGAAATCGATGGCCACAAAAGGGCTGCGCAGCTCGTGGGTAATTACTCCCAGGAAGGCGGACTTGAGCTTATCCAATTCCAGGAGCCGTTCGTTGGATTCGGCCAAAGCCTGGTTCAGGGCGGTAATGCGCTGGTTAAGCTGGCGCAATTGCTCGATGAAGGTGGCCGTCTCCACGGCGTCGGCCGCCGAAGTAGCGATGGATTCCAGCAGAATGCGGTCGCTCTCGTCAAAGGGGAGGCCGTCGAGACGGTTGATCACCTGGATGACGCCTATCACCCGCCCCTGGCTGATTTTCATGGGCACGCACAGGACGGATCGAATGTCGGACGCGGTGGTGGCATCAATGGCGGCGAACCGTTGGGCGCTTTGGCTAAGGTCAGGAATGTTCACGGTCTGGCCCGTTTGGGCCACGTGTCCGACCAGGGCCATTCCTATGGGCAGACAGGCCCCTGGCAGGTTCGCGTCGGCTTCGCCGGTGGCTACCTGGCAGATCAACCCTTGCTCCTCCTGGTGCAGCGTCCAGATAGATCCGGCCTCGATACGCATGGCCTCGACGACCCATTGGAACACGATGGGCAGCAGCTCATCCAGGTCGAACCGAGAGTGGAAAGCCACGTCGATCTCACGCAACAACTTTTGCCGTTTGTGGAGCTGCCGCAAGTTCTCGGTATAAACCTCCCTCTGATACAGGTTATAGGCGAAGCGCTCATACAAAGCATAAACGGCCGTAGCTATCATGGTCATGACGAAAAAAAAGATCGGATAGGCATAGACATCATACTGCAAGTGGTAGCCGGTGGTCTTGAACTGCCAAAAGTAGGCCAGGAAGCCCAGGCATAACCCCATAGTCGAGTAAGCCACGAAACGAAAGATGAGAAAGTTACGGGAGGGCAACTCCTCCGATTTGTTCAAAAAAATCTCACAAGGGGGCACTATCAAGAAGGTAGCGATCAGGGGAAAGAACACCGTGGTCAGAAAAAATTGGTAGTAGATGTCCCACACCCCTCCATAGATCCCGGCCGGCGCTCCATAAGCAGCCACAGCATATCCCCACACCAGCCATTGCGGGACTAAAATGATGGCTACCACCAGAGGCACTTTCCACCACAAATCGAACTTAGCAGTAGACATGCTTCCTCCAGGTGCAATACCCATGCCTCAAATCTACCCTAAAACAACCGATCTTGGGCCGATGACGCGGCTATCTCGCCGTAAATCTCCGGGCGCCGATCTCGCCATAGAGGCCATTCCCGGCGAACGGTTTCCAGGCGCGCCAGGTCCAACTCAGCCACGAAAGCTCCCTCCCGGTCGTCCACTGGCGCCAACACGAACTGCCCCTGGGGATCGACGCAAAAGCTTCGCCCATAAAAGTGCAAATCGCCCTCTGACCCGATCCGGTTGACGCGCAAGATGAAAATCTGGCTGGCCAGGGCCTGCGCGGCGATGATGGTTTCCCACTGGGCGTGGGCGGCAAAAGTGGCGGTGGCCGTCGGGGCACAGACAAGCTGCGCCCCCCTGAGAGCTAAAATACGCGTACCTTCAAAGAACATATTATCCCAGCAAATCTGTACCGCTATCCGCCCATAACGGGTCTCAAAAACGGGAAAGCCCCCATCTCCCGGCGCAAAGTAATATTTTTCCTGGTAGCCAGGGGCCTGGGGGATGTGGTTCTTACGATAGCGGCCCAGGATGCGGCTGTCGGTGTCGATCACCATTGCACTGTTGTGGTAGCGGCCAGGAGCGGCTTTCTCAAAGAAAGGCACGACGATGACCATTTCTCGCTCGATGGCTATCCGTCGGATGGGCTGGAAGAGTTTATGGCTGGGGGAGACGGCCAATTCGTAATGGTCAGGGTTCATCTCCCTGGGAAACCAGGCGGTAGTGCACAGTTCAGGTAGACAGGCCAGCCTGGCTCCCTGGTCGGCGGCGGCCTTTAGCCAGTATACGGCCTTCTCCACGTTAGCCGCCGCCTCTTCTACACAGACCATCTGAATACCAGCCACCATCAGCTTCATCTCTGTGCGCTCCTCCTTGCAATGGAAGGCCAGAACGAACCTACCAGGTTGTATTATTATACCTGAATCTTCAGGAAAGTGCAAAAAGCGTCCCAGCACGGGGGCACTTTTTAAGCTCGTCCGCGCCTGAGCCAGGATTGAAAAAAGAGGCAAAAGCTGATATAATAATAAGTGCAAGGGCTACACCGCTCGGAGATAAGCCCCGGTGGGGAAAGCGTTTCTCGGCCCTTTCTCTGGGCGGCTGTCATGATATCCTGAAGATAACCGTTAAAATCGCGAGTCTAAGCCTTCGAATCACCTCGTCACCGCGGAAGGCCCCTCGCTCTTACCTTTACCAGGGCTAAAGGAACAATGAGTGCATCAGACGATAGTTTAAACGGGCTGCTAAACTCTTTCTCACGACCGGCCAAGCGCGCCGCGCCAGTGGAGGCCGGCCCCAGGTACAGTTTGGTTCCTCACCTGGATCGCCTGGAGAGGTATCTCAAAGGCGCACCTCAACTGACACAACATTTTCGGATGGACCCTGTCCACCCCAAAGCCAAAGACCTGGAAGCCACTTTGCAGCGCCTCAGCATGTTACAAGAAGCCATCAGCGACTATCTACCCAGACATCTGGTAGAATGGAAAATGACCGACCTCACCCCTGGTAAGAGACGCGGCGATTTCCTGGAAGGGACCATCCTTTTCTCCGACGTGTCGGGTTTTACGGCTTTGTCCGAAAAGCTGGCCCGCCAGTTGGGGACCAGAGACGGGGCCCAAAAACTGACCGAGTACATGAATGAATACTTTGACCGCATGCTCGGAATTCTCTCTCAGGCCAATGGCATCCTGCTAAAGTTCGCCGGGGACGCGGTGCTGGTCTTCTTCCCTGACCAACGAGGACGCGCCCAAAGCTCCGACGAAGAGATGGCCATCCGGGCCGGGTTGAGGATGCAGCGGGCTATGGGCGTCTTCGAGAAGTATGGGCTAGCCATGAGCGTCGGCCTGGCCAGCGGCCATTTTTTTGCCGCCAGCGTGGGCGATGCCCAGCGCATGGAATACATCGTTACCGGCCAAGCGGTCAGCCAAGCGATGGCCGCCGAAGAAGCAGCCGAGTCGGGCCAGGTGGTCGCCGATGAAAATATCTGGCGGCAACTCCAGGGAGATTTCCGCTTCCAGAAGCTCAGTCCAGGCTTCTACCAGGTCATCGACGATCTGGGAGACGCCTTGGACGACTACGAGCTGTTCACCCCTTCTCGGCGCAGGGGCTGGGGAGCTTTGATCTCCGATCGTGACCCCCATCTCCTCATCCAACAGTTGAAAGAACAACTGGATAAAGTGGAGGCCCTGGCTCCTTATCTGCCTCCTGACCTGTTGGACAAGATCATATTCTACGGTCGGGAGCGCCAGCTAGGAGAAGCCCGACCGGCCACCGTCATCTTTGCTAATTTCATCGGTCTGACCGACATCATCGAGGCCCTGGGTCCTTCAGAAAGCCAACAGATCACCTACATCCTGGACCACTATTTCACTAAGGTGCAGAATATTGTGGCCCGGCAAGGGGGCATCATCAGTCGCGTGGATCCTTACGGACAGAGCAACAAGATGCTCATCCTTTTTGGCGCCCCTCTCAACCCTGAAGACGCTCCGCTGCGGGCGGTGGAGGCCGCCTTAGAGATGCAGGCCGCCACGAAGGATTTCGCCAGCCTCAAGACCAGCGCCGGCACCTTCTCCCTGCGGCAGCGGATTGGGATCACCACCGGGCCCGACATCTTCGCCACCACCGCCGGCGCGCTACGGAAAGGACGCTGTGAGTACACCGTTATGGGTGACGACGTCAACCTCTCCGCCCGGCTGATGGGCAAAGCCAGGGAAGGCCGCATCCTGATCAGCAATCGCATGTACGAGCGCGTGGCCGAATCCTTTAGATGCAAAAAACTGACCCCGGTGACCGTCAAAGGCAAGAGCCAGCCCATCCCGGTGTATCAGGTAGTGGCCAAAAGAAAGCGACGCAAACGCAAACGGAGAGCAACAGGCTGGGCCTCGCTCAGTAGCCCCAGGAAGCTGGTGAACCGCCAGGCAGAGTTGGCTACCCTCAAGAACGCGGTGCAGCAAGCCCTGGAAGGAGAGGGCTGTTTCCTGGCTATATGTGGTCAGGCCGGAGTGGGTAAAAGTCGCCTGGCGGAAAGGGGAATAAGTTGGGCCAGACGTAGAGGGATGCGGCTCCTCCAGGTGTCCTGTCCCTTCTACGGCAGGACCACGCCTTACCTGGCCTGGACCGAACTTTTGAATGAGCACTTCGATTTGGGCGAAGCCGATAACGACGCCGAAAAGCGGGCCAAGATCGTAGCCTCCTTACAGGCCATCGGCATGGAAGGAGATATCGAATCGACCGCCGAGATCATGGTGAGCCAGCTTTTGGGGCTGGCCGAACCCTCGAAAGGTCTGAAGGCAAGCCTTCTGTCAGCCAGCAGCTCGCCACCCCAACCACCACCCGCCAGCGTCGAGCAGAAACTTCCCCCACCCGCTGAAGACCAGGAGCAGGTTGCCCCGCAACCCCTGGGGCTCTGGCAACTGACCCAAAAGGCCCAGCAAGAAACCACCAGCACCGACTACGATATGTTCCAATGGCTGCAAGAACGTCTCAGTCTATCTGAGGTGCTGGCCAGGTGGATACGTTGCCAGGCCAGTCGTGAGCCGCTTATCATTCTATTCGAGGATGCCCACCGAATTGACAGCCTCTCCCTGGAACTGCTTAACGACTTGAGCGGCAAGGTTACCGGCTGGCCGGTGCTGCTGATGGCTGTTTACCGACCTGAGATCAGGTTGGACGCCTGGGTTGGAGCGGCCCACTGTCAGGCCATCGACCTGGACGACCTGTCCCGGCAGGATACGCTGGTCCTGGTCCAGGCACTTTTGAGGGATAAGCCCCCCTCCCAGGCGTTGAGCGATATGATCTACCGCCGTTCCAGGGGCAACCCTCTTTTCGTCGAGGAGATGGTCCGCACCCTGGTGGAGACCGGTCAACTGCGATTCGACGGGGAGGCCAGGCTGGCCGCCGGGGTCGAAGACCTGACCCTGTCCGCCACCATCAGCGGCCTGATTTTGGGCCGTCTGGATCGCGGGCTGGGCGAGGGCGGCCGGAATGTGATCCAGATCGCTTCGGTCATCGGCGAGAGATTTGACTACGAGGCCCTGTACTATGTCCACGCCCTGCTAGGCGGGCGAAAACCGCCTCCGCTGGAAGACGTTCCGGCCGATCTGGTTTTGTCCGGCTATCTGAAGGACCTGACCGACGAAAACCTGATCCACCAGATCGAGGATGCACAGTACGAATTCGAGCGGGAAGCGATCCGCGAAGCCGTCTACGAAAGCCTGTCCGCCGCCCGCCGCAGTCAACTGCACGAGGCTGTGGGCGATTACCTGGAGGCCAAGCACGCCGATAATCTGGATGAACACAGCGATCTGCTGGCCTACCACTACAACCAGAGCGAACAATGGGCCAAAGCCATCGATTACCTGAGCCGGGCCGGGGACCGGGCCACGGCCAAACTGGCTTACAAAGACGCCCTGCGGTACTATCAAAAGGCGCTGGATATCGTCGAAAACCAGGATGGGTCCAGCCGTCAGGCGGCGCGGATGCGGGGCAAAATGGCCTCGGTCTACCTTCAATTGAGCTGGGACGACCTGGATGATGTCCCAGATGTAACGCAGCGGTTGAGCCTCAACCTCGCTCTGGGTTGGCTTCTGTGGGGACGCGGTGAGCAGGAAGAAGCCGCCCGCTGGTGCCACCAGGGTCTGGAACTGGCCCAAAAGATCGACCAGGAGGATCGGAACGTGCAGGAAGCTTTGGCCTCGCTGCGCCGCCTGCTGGCTCTCGTCGAGTCAGGCCCAGACCAGACCGCAGGCTCTTCCGGCGGCCTGTTCGATCTTAATCTCTGACATGGAAACTAATCGTCGTTCTCTGAATTTTATAAAAATTTGGTTTTTACTGGCCCTGATCGCCGTCAGCGCGTTTTGGTCCTACCCTGCCGCCGCCGACCAGCCGTTACCCTATACGCCTGAGCCGGAGCAGGCCGTCACCCCCACGTCCTCCCCTCTACCCACTCCCAACAGCGAACGTGAGGGCCAGGTGCGCCAGCTCGAGGTGCCTATCATCATGTATCACCACGTCGCCGCCCCACCGCCCGACGCCGACGCCATCCGCCGTGATCTGTCGGTCTCCCCCCAGGCCTTTGAGGAACAGTTGCGCTACCTGGTGGGAGCCGGATACCAACCCATCACCTTACGCCAGCTTGCCATGCACCTTCAGACGGGCCGCCCCCCGCTGCCCAAGAAGCCGGTCGTCCTGACCTTTGACGACGGGTACAGGGATAACTACACTCACGCCTACCCCCTGCTTAAAGAATACGGCTTTGTGGCCACCTTCTTCATCCTCAGCGGCCCTATCGACTTTGGGGACAAAGAATATATGACCTGGGAGCAGATCGAGCTGATGAGCGCTGATGGGATGGAAATCGGGGATCACAGCTACAGCCACCCTGACCTGGCGGGCCAACCGCTGGACTTTATCACCTGGCAGATTCTGGCCCCCAAAGAGGCTATCGAAGCCCACACCGGCCAGGAAGTGCGCTCTTTCTGTTACCCGGCTGGCTCCTACGACCAGACGGTGATCGAGGTTCTGAAAGCGACTCACTTCTGGGGAGCGGTGACCACCCAGGTGGGGGTCCGTCAATCATCAGAGCAGCTCTTCGAGCTTAAACGGGTGCGGGTGCACAGCGATTACTCGCTGGCCCAGTTCGGGGCCTTATTGAATGTAGATTAGTAAGGGGCCTGGCACTTTGGAAGTGCCAGGCCCCTGCTGGTGATCTAGTCGGCCACCAGCTTGTACCCCACGCCCCAGACGGTCTCGATGACCACCTGGCTGTCCTCCTTCAGCTTATCCCGCAGGTGCGCGATGTGGACATCGATGGTGCGGGTTTCGCCGTAGAAGTCGAAGCCCCAGACCAGATCGAGCAACTGGTCCCGGCTGAGCACCAGGCCCCGATGTTCAGCCAGGGTGTATAGCAGGTCGAACTCTTTGGCCCGCAGGTCGAGGCGTTTTCCCGCCAGGGTCACTTCCCGCCGGGCCGGATCGATGCTCAGACAGCCCACGGTGAGGGGCCTGGGTGAGGCCAGCTTTCGCTCCGAACGACGCAATACGGCTTTGACGCGGGCCACCAACTCGCGGGGATTAAAGGGTTTGGTCAGATAGTCGTCGGCCCCCAGTTCCAGGCCCACGATCTTGTCTACATCGTCGCTGCGGGCCGTAAGCATGATGATAGGCACCTCCCCCTCAGCCCGCAGGCGGCGGCAGACCTCCCAGCCGTCCACTTCGGGCAGCATCAGGTCCAGCACCACCAGCGCCGGGCGGAGCGACCGCACTTTATCCAGGGCTTCCGCTCCGTCTCTGGCGCTCTCCACCACATAGCCCTCGTTCTCCAGGTAGAGCCTGGCCAGTTCGATGATGTTCCGCTCGTCGTCAACCACCAGGATGGTTTCTTTGGTCATAATGGTTACTTACACCACAGCCATCTATGTTTTTACAATCTGGATCTGTTCTATTTTAGGCCCCTTCATCTCGATCACCGTGATTTTCAGGTCCTTATAGCGCAACTGTTCGTTTTCTTTGGGGATGTAGCGCAAAAGGTAAAATATTAAACCGGCCAAAGTCTCATAGTCGTCGCTTTCTGGGAGGTCCAGCTCCAACATCTCGTTGATCTCGTCGATGCGCAGTTGGGCGTCAACCTGGAAGGTGTGCTCGTCGATGGTCTTCACACGGGCAGGAGTTACCGACAGTTCGTCGCTGAGCCGTCCCACAATCTCTTCCACCAACTCCTCCAAAGTGACCGCCCCGGCCGTGCCTCCATACTCATCGAGCACCACTGCCATCTGGATTTGCTGCTCGCGCATTTCAGTCAGCAACGCGCTGATAGAACGGCTTTCGGGCACAAAGAAAGGAGAACGGATTAGCCCCTCGATGCTTACGTCCACAGCGGCAGGGTTGGTGGCCAGGGCCATCAACACGTCCTTGATGGCCACGATACCCACGATGTTGTCCAGGTCGCCCTGGTAGACGGGGAAACGGGCATGACTGAATCGGGTAAAAGTTTCCAAAAGGTGAGCCAGGGTTGTTCCTTGTTCCACCCCCACAATATCCGGGCGAGGGATCATCACCTCCCGCACCTGGCGGTGGGCGAATTTGAAAGCCCTCTGTACCACCTCTTCGTGCTCGGCCTCCAAAACGCCCCCTTCCTGGCTCTCTCTGACCAATTGCATCAGCTCCTCCACCGAATGCACCCGTTGATGACCAGTAGGAGTGCTCAACCCAAACAGACGCAGGACAGCATTACCGGCCCCATTAAGCAGCCAGATAAACGGTCGGAAAATATTTTCGGTGATTATAGTCGGTCTGGCTACCACGAAAGCGGTCTCTTCGGGATATTGAAGGGCCACAGATTTAGGCGCCAATTCTCCCAGCACCACGTGGAGAAAGGTGATCAGACTGAAAGACACCGCCGCAGCAATGGCATGCGTGGCCACGACATGGGAAACAGGAATTACCCCAACCTCAGAAAGAGCGTGTAAGAGCGGTTCCAAAAGCTCGGCAATGGCCGCTTCACCAATCCAACCCAACCCCAGACTGGCGATGGTAATGCCCAGTTGGGTGGCGGCGATGAAACGATCGGGGTCGTTAATGGCCTGATGCACTGCTTTGGCGGCCACATTACCCTCAGCCACCAACTGATCGATGCGGGTCCGGCGCACACTGACCAGGGCAAACTCGGCCGCCACGAAGAAGCCATTAGCCAGGATGAAAGCAGCTACGGTTAACAACTTCAAAATTACGCTAAATACTTCGCTCACTTTACCCCCCCTCATACCTTGCCAGGTCAGAACTTATTTTTATCGTTAACACTCAATGGAGTTCAAGCTGGCACAATGCTTCGGCAACTACAAGACACATTGCAGCCGATGGTCGTTTCGTCCGAGGAGTTTGATTTCAGTTAACGTGATTTTACCACACTTCAAGCCTGACATCAAGTTAATAAAACCTGAATTTCCACTGGGAGGGATAACGCGGGGACTTGACAAGTCTCATGTAATGTAATATAATATTTAATAGGTCAACCTACACCCACATGAATCGGGTAGTAGCTGCAACAAATGGCTGGAGATGACGCATCACCTGAGGTGATGCTGGATTGCCATGAGTTGCGAGGGCAATTTATTATTGTGCTTACCCCAAGTCTGTATTGCGCTTCACCCGCCAGATTCGCTCCCCGTTGATCTCAAACTACCCGAATTTATTATCCACCCGCGTTGCTACCACATCACGATTTGTCCAACAAGGTACTGTTGCATCGATTGGATTCCATAAATTTATGGATATCCGTATCGTTGCCGATGAGCATATACACAAACAAAACTGCCACAAAACTGCCACAAAACGCTAACAATACTCGGCCCCGTTTTATGTTATAATTGTAGGGTGAGTGTACCTGGAAGTCACGTCCCTGCTCACTATAGCTCAAGTCAACGGGATTGATGCACCTGTGTGTTACCAAAAGGGGATGGTCAAACAGACAACTACCATTCGATGAGGAGCCGGCAAACTGGCTCCATGGAAAAGGTTTCTTTCTTGTTCGAAAGGAGGTTAAGAAATGCCGGATAAGGAAAAACTCAAACTCATTTTGAAGAACAATCCTCGAGACTTGAAGAACATTAGAATTCCAGGAGCGGATAAGCCCCTCGAGGCGATGACGATCGGTGAACTGATGCAACTACGGCCTGGCGGTGAATTGGCCGACTCCTGGAACGTGACTGCCGTCACAGATAACGCCACCGTCAGCAGCTCATCATTGATCGCTGACTTGAACAAGATCCGGCCGACAGAGGCTTTCCGGTTGGCAAACCGGCTGCGCGGCATGCCCAACGTCGAACTTGACATTGACTGACCGCCCAGTGCCCGTAGCATCTCTAATCGTGGTATATTGATCGGTCGCAACCCAACTTGCGGTCGCGAAAGGAAAAGCACCGGTGGCTGAGGCGTTCACCGGTGCTTGCCTCATTATAGGCACTGGGACCTGGACAATGACGATATCTACCGGCGTGAGACTAACTGGCGACCAGCTAACAGCCTTGCAGGCCCTCTCTGCCCAACATATTGCCTTCAGTCTGACGGAAGCGTGTCCTCTTGCATGTAGACACTGCATTGTCTCCACCGTATCTGCGGCCGATCGGTCGCGGACCATGCCCTTGCAGGACGCCGAACGCTACGCCGCTGAATTCCCCTCTTTACAAGCGCAAGGGATACGGACGATCAGTTTCACCGGTGGAGAACCGCTTCTGGTACCCAAGCATCTGGCTCTACTGTCCGGGGCGGCCGTTCGAGCTGGTTTGAGATGTACGGTGGTTACTGCCTGCCACTGGGCTGTTTCTGACCGCGCAGCGCGGCGCGTGGTGGCCCAATTCCCGCACATTGCTAACTGGCATCTGTCAACCGATATTTTCCATGCCGAGTTCATCCCTCTGGATCAGGTTGTGCGAGCTGCCAGGGTCGCTATGGCGGAGGGAAGAAAGGTGGTGATGCGGATAACGGTCAGTGTCCCTGTGACCGACTGCGATTTGCAGTTGCAGGAGGAATTATGTACGCATCTGCCCGACGGCGTGTCTTTCATAGTGCAGCCCGTTACAAAGATAGGGCGCGCGGCCACCCTCGAGATGGAAGTCGCTACGGCCGGTGTGCCCGCCTGGCTATGTGTCCCCAGCGGGATAACCGTCCGTTACGACGGCACACTGTCTCCTTGCTGTTCCGCCCTGATTGACCAGTGCACCGGCCATCCATTTGAGTATGCAAACGCGCGCGAGACCAGCCTCAAACAGGCATACCAGGCGTGGTGCACGGACCCCTTGCTCCAGATTATGCGGGCAGTGGGCTTTGCTCCCCTGCTTCAGTGGGTGGACGAGAGCTTTCCCGAGCATCCTGTGCTGAGGGCCATACCGCGTGATCCCTGCCAATGTTGTGTCCAGCTCTGGGAGGACCCGGCGGTTGGGCCCGCACTCCGAGAACGAGCAGCGCGACCTGAGAACCGGGCGAAGATTGCGAGCCTCACCACTCTCCTGTTTGGTAACAGCTTCGCGGCCTGCGGGCCCAGCCCCGCAGGCTCAGGATGATAACACCCTGGAGGCATGTGTCATGTCCGATACCCTGAATCCTGAATCGATTCCTGGGCCACGCGTGACTCTCAAGGAGTTGGCAGTGGTCCAGTCGCTCGCCGGTGAGCATCTAACATTCGTCCTCACTCTGAGTTGCCCCTTGAAATGTGCCCATTGCGCGGTCAACTCCGGCCCCGACAAGACTGACACCACAATGCCCCTGGATGTGGTTCAGAATTACGCGGCGCAGATGTCCGAGTTACACGCCTATGGCATCCGTACGGTCAGCTTTACCGGTGGTGAGCCGCTGCTGGCCCGCGAGCAGTTGAGTATTATGTCCAACGCCGCAGCCGAAGCAGGGCTGACATGCGGCCTGGTCACGTCGGGCTACTGGGCCGCCAACGAACGCCTGGCGCAGAGGATTGTAGAGTCACTGCCTGGGATCCAAAAGTGGGATGTTTCCATCGATGCCTATCACGCAGAGTTCGTTGACCCGGAGAGGTTTCGCATCGCCTACCAGGTGATCAGGCGTCTGGGAAGACAGCCCAATCTGCGCTTCACCTACAACACCCCCCTTACGGCCGAGGATCAACGACTATTGGAGTTCATACTCAGCTTTGCCGACGAATGCCATGTCGCCGGTCAAAAGCTTCGAAAGATGGGTCGGGCCCGGGCTCTCGAGGTGCCCGATGCTGGCGATCCCCGCCCGTTGCTGAAGCCCTGCACCACCATGGGCATGGTCATCCGCTACGACGGTTCCGTGGCGCCTTGTTGTCTCAATCTGGTGGAGGAGCGCTGTCATCCTTTCCAGTTTGGCGACGCCCGTGCCCGCCCGCTCACCCAGATCCAGGCCGATTTTATGACCTTTCCACTACTCCAGATGTTAAGGGTTATCGGATTTGGCGAGGCGATGCATTGGCTGGAAGAGGTGGGCCTGGACCAAGAACTTGAGCACCCGCTGCCCAGCGACGTTTGCGAGCTGTGTCTCGAACTGTCCGCTAATCCACGTATAAGCCGATACCTGGTTGAGCGCGCCAGCAAGCCCGAGACCCGACTGAAGATCGCTATCCTTGCCAGCCGTATCTTAGGAGAGCACCAGATGCTCCAGCGTACTGTGCGCGAGTTGCAGCACCAGTCTCAGCAGATCGAGGACTTTGAACTGGCTGCTGCTCTGGCGGCCGAAACTGCTGCTGATTGACCGCCACCCGGAAATCGCTACCACATCTAGGAGGTATGTACGATGCCGAACAACCGGTCTCCACGGGTTCTGCTTCTTCAGATGCCCTGGGCCAGCACCTTGCGACCCTCGATTTCACTTGGCATCCTGACCGCCCTCTGTGAGGAGGCCTCGGTGCCTGTGTGCTCCTTGTACCCCAATCTGGACATGTCGGCAATGGTGGGATTTGAGGCAGCCGGGCTGTTGGCTTCGCAGCGCGTGCTTTATGGACTGTCCGAGCATCTGTTCGCGGCAGACCTATTTGGCGTAGAAACGCTGTGCAGCGACGAGTACCTGACAGTGTTCAGCCGTAGCCTGCAAGAGGACGAAGTCGTTCGCACCTGGCCGGTGCCCTTTGGCGACGTCAGTTACCTGAAGCACCTTCGGGACGAGGTGATCCCGCGCTTCCTGGACGCCACCCAGCAGCGGGTGCTTGCGGAACGGCCCACAGTAGTGGGGTTCACCGCCACCTTCAATCAGGTGTTGAGCAGCCTGGCGCTTGCCAGCCGCCTGAAGCAGGTGTGGCCCGATATCCAGGTAATCGCTGGCGGCACCTGTTTCGACGGGGAGATGGGGTCGGAGTATCACCGCGCCCTGCCTGATATCCTCGACCACGTGTTCGTGGGAGAGGCCGAGGATGCCTTTCGAGAGTACCTACGACGGCTTAAAGCGGGAGAACCGACGGCGGAGATCCCAGGCGCCACCTGGTTCGATGACGGCCAGGTGCGATTGATCCCCGGCGGCCCGCTGCTGGACCTTAACCAGAGTCCCCCGCCGAACTACGACGACTTTTTTGTCGAGGCAGAGCGCGTCCAGCAGGAAACCGGCAAGATCTTCAACGTCGAGATGATCCCGTTCGAGAGCTCGCGCGGCTGTTGGTGGGGACAAAAGAATCATTGTATCTTCTGCGGCACGAATGAGGACCTCATGCGGTTTCGCGCCAAGGACGTTGAGCGCGTGGTGCAGGAGATCGTCATCATCTCGGCCCGCTACAAGGTCGTGAAGCTGGCCGCTACCGACTGGATCATCTCCCACTGGCACTGCAACGACCTGTTTCAACACCTGATCGATCTCGACCTCGATCTGGAGATCTTTTACGAAGTGCGGGCCGGCATGAAGAAGCAGCAGATCATGGACATGAAGAAGGCGGGCGTGGTGCACGTCCAGCCTGGGATCGAGTCTTTGTCCACGCCCCTTCTGAAACTCATGAAGAAGGGCACGACTACCATCCGGCATGTGCAGTTCCTCCGCTGGTGCAAGGAGGTTGGTATTAACGCCTCTTACAATATCCTGGCGGGTTTTCCAGATGAAAAGGCAGAGTGGTACCTGGAGATGGCGGAACTCATTCCCCGCCTGCGTCACCTCCAGCCTCCCTTGCACAACGTGCATTTCATCGAAATGCACCGCTTTGCGCCTCTCTTTGAGGAGCGTGAGCGGTTCGGGATCGACATGCACGCGCTGCGGGTTGACTATCAGTTTAACTTCCCGAAAGGGATGGTCGATCCTCAGAAGATAGGCTACTTCTTCTCCTTCAATTCCACCCGAACCGTTCCAGAAAGCGAATACGTCGGCCGATTGAAGGAGGTGATCGAGGACTGGATGACCGCCCACCAGGAGAAGACACCACCTGTCTACGAGTATGTGATCGGCCCGGGTTTTCTCCGTATTACGGACACGCGCCAGGGCGAGGGGCGCTATCTGCATTCAGAGGAGCTATACCACGACGTGATTCTGCTGTGCGACGAGGTCCAGCATCGCCGAGCCCTCGCCAGGGATCTGAGTAACAAGTACCCACGCGAGGTCCGCGACGGGACGCTGGATGGGGTGCTCGAGGAGTTGGTTCAGGCTGACATTCTGCTCGCCGAGGGCGACCATTTTCTCACCCTGCCGATTGGCAGTCGGCCACGCTCCACCGAGGCTCTGCGGACCTATGTGCTGGGAGAGCAGAACCCGGGCCAATAGAGTGTGTCCATGGTGGTGTAAAATTGACTCATCCCGATCGATTCATCCTATAACGAGGCCAGGTATGAGCGCAATTTACCAGGATTTTTCGTCTGACCCCGGCCCGCAATGGAAACGCCACGTCGTGGGCACTGGCGCGCTGGAGCACACCGGCCGCACGTTGCGTTTGGTCAATACCGACACCTCGGCGCGCCGTTACACCAACGCCCAGATTGACGATTACCAGGGTTTGCCTCGTGGCCGTTTCCTGTGGCGGCCCCCGTTGAAACTGACGGTGCGGGCGCGCTTCTCGCACCCGGCAGGCCAGTTGAGCGGGACGGCAGGCTTTGGCTTCTGGAACGATCCGTTCATGATGACCGGGACCCGTCTGCCCGCTCTGCCGCGGGCCATCTGGTTTTTCTACGCTTCGCCCCCCTCAGACATGAAGCTGGCTCTGCACACCCCAGGACATGGCTGGAAGGCCACCACCCTGGATGCCCTCCGGCTGCCCTTCTTTTTGCTGCTGCCCATCGCCCCTTTGGCGGTATTGGCAATGAACGTCCGCCCCCTGTACCGGGCCTTGTGGCCCACGGGACAGCGAGCCCTCGGCGTGAGTGAAACGGTCGTGGAGGCCAGCATGACCGCCTGGCACACCTACGTGATCGAATGGGGGAGCGAAACGGCCCGCTTCAGCGTGGATGGCGAAACAGCATTACATTGTACCACCCCGCCAGGTGGGCCGTTAGGGTTCGTGATGTGGTTGGATAACCAGTATGCGGTCGTGACCCCCTGGGGAGGAGTGGGCTATGGATGGCTTGACGCGCCTGGCCGTCAGTGGATGGAGGTGGATACCCTGGCGATTGAATCCGGCTGACCCTGGAGGCTGACCAGGGCGCGAGCTAAAGGGGGCGTTGCGCAAGAGATCGTTACCTAACCGCTCAGAAAAACGAGGTACGTTTCGCCCAGACAGATAAGATCGCCATTTTTCAGGAGACGCGGCTCGATGATCCTGCGCCCGTTGGTGAAGGTGCCATTGGCACTGCCCATGTCCGCCAGGACAAAACCGCGCGTTGTGTTGGTGATCCGGGCGTGACGCCGCGAAACGGTACGGTCCTTCAGGGCGATATCGCAGGTGGAGTGTCGGCTGGCCCGTCCCAGGATGGTTTCCTCTTTAGTCAGGACACACTCCTGTCCCTCCTGGGGACCAGCATTGATCACCAGGCGAGGCTGGACGGTCGGTCGAGCGCCCATCATGATCTCCGTGATAGTGCTATCCAGAGACTCTTCGGGAGTGAGTCTGTGGAAGTACAACTCCAGGAACCAAAGATTGATGCGATCACCATCTTGAAGCCGGTACTCCCCTTTGATCCATTGGTCATTAACGAAGGTCCCATTAGCACTCTCCATGTCGGAGATGAAAAAATTCCCATCTTTCCAGCAGATTTTGGCGTGGCAGCGTGAGACACAGGAATTATTCAGAACCACGTCGTTGCCCTCACTGCGTCCGATAGTTATCGTCTCTTGCCCGAAGAAATATTCATGCTCTTTTCTATCGGGAGTCTGCCACACCAATCTGGCCAGGGCCCGATGAGGGAGGGGGACAGTATCTTCCATAAGGGTGCTCTCCTTGTCAAAATGCTTGTTTGTGGAGGCTTAGACCAGGCTCCGCCCAGGTAACAACCTGTTTTATTCTAACACACATCTGGGTAGATTGTCAACATCCCGCCAGCCCGATTTTATCCGGCAGGTCAGGTGCCAATTTTCCTATCCACCCTAAATGCACAATCGAAAATCCGCCTTTCTGGTAATAGTTATTCCTATTCTATGGGGTATATGTCCGTGCACTCCGAACCCGCCATAGAAATAGGAGAAAAGTACCACGTCTGGGTTGTCAAAATAGTACAAAAGTACTATTGACTAAAACGGCTTTTCATTATATACTTATGCTAGCCCAGCATCCTTTTTCTCCTCCTTTGTGTTGAAGGGCAGAGTTTCGGGGGACTCTGCCCTTCTTAATTTTCTGCCCTCAAACAGCCATTTTCCGTGACCATCGTACCCGACTTGACATTCCTGACCTTTTGCTGTATAATAGGGGGGAATTCGGTTGTTGGGCTGATAGGCGGATGGGAGGGGTACGCAAACCTACCGTCCGCTTATCTTTTGCTTATCTTTTAGGGAGAGAAGCAGGAACAGGCAATGAGGAGGAGAAAGAAAAATGGAATTAGCTTTTGGAACGGAAACGCTGCCTGATTATTACGCCTTCGAGTTGGGACGGGCGGCGCGGATGCTGGTGGAAGAAATGCTGCCCATTCAGGCCGGCCAGAACGTGGTGATCACCGCCGATACAGCCAGCGATGGCCGAGTGGTAAAAGCCACCGCCCAGGCTGTTTACGCCGCCGGCGCGGTGCCCACCGTGATCTGGTATCCGACCCAGGCCGCTCCCTGTCAGGAGCCGCCGGCCCCTGTGGCCCACGCCCTGACCGCGGCCGGGATCTGGATCGAGTTCGCCACCGCCTACCTTCTCTACAGCAAAGCCTACGATGCATTTATGGAGGCCGGGGGGCGCTATCTATGTCTGCCGGGCATGGACGTGGATATGATGGTACGCACCATCGGCCGGGTGCCTTACGCCCCCTTATCCGAGATGGCTACGGTCCTCTACGAACTGTCGCAGGCCGCGGAGGTCATCCGCGTGACCGGCCCGGCCGGCACCGACCTGAGAGTCCACGTTGATAAAGAAGGCGATCCCTTCTGGGAGCCACCCCCGCCCGACAAGGGTTTTCCCCAGATGCTTGGGGGGCAATCGGGTTTTGCCGCTCAGCTTCCCAGCTTCGAGGGGAAACTGGTTTTCGACGGGGCCTTGTGGCCCCCGGCCGAGCTGGGATTGTTGCGAGCGCCCCTCGCCCTTCACATCGCGAAAGGAGTTATTCGAAGGATCGAGGGGGGACAAGAGGCCACCATCTTCGAGCGTTGGCTGGCCAGTTTCAACCAACCGGCCATGTACATGATGGACCACGCCTGCTATGGCTTCAACCCCGGCGTGCTCCGTCCCAGCGGTCGCATTCTGGAGGACGAACGGGTTTTTGGCTGTATGCAGTTTGGCATTGGGCCGGCCCGGCTGGGCGCCCCTTCCCACACTGACGGCGTGGTGCTCAATCCTTCGGTCTGGGCCGACGACCTGCAACTTGAGGACCAGGGCCGATACGTCCATCCTGACCTGGTAAGGTTGTGTCAGGCCATGCAGGTGCCCGGCTATTGAGATGAGAAAACTTAAGTGGCCGCAATGGTCTGCGCCCCGCTTACCCGGATCAAGTCCGCCACCTTCAAGCGCAGGTTGATCCCCCGTTTTCCGGCGCTGACCAGAACGTGGGTCAACTCCGTAGCGGCCTGGTCGATGTATACCTCGAAGCCCCGGTCGAGCAGGGCCAGAGCCGAAATGCCTCCCACCTGCAAGCCGGTCCACTTTTCCGCTTCGCTGTGGGTAGCCATGCGCAGTTTCTTTTCTCCCAGAGAACGGGCCAGCCGCTTGAGGTCGAGGTCGCGGTCGCCAGCGATCAGCACCAGCAGGGGCTTCCCCCGCTGACGTTTGACCACCAGGGTCTTGTATACCTGCTGGAGGGGCAGGTTAAGGGCCTGGGCCACCCCTTCGGCGGAGTGGATGGCGGGTGGAAAGGTGTATGTTTCGTAAGGTATCTGCTGGGCCTCCAGGAAGCGCATGGCGTTCGTTTTGGGCGTCATGGTGCCAATCTCTCTGTCCAGGTTAGATGTAAAGTCGGGAGTCCGACTTTTTGGTAATAGTTATTCCTATTCTATAGGGTATAGCTTCACTCACCCCCAACCCACAAGAACAATAGGAACAAAGTACTATGCCAGAATTGTCAAAATAGGACAAAAGTACTATTGACTCAATTTGCCTTCCATACTATAATGATAGTAGCCCAGCATCCTTTTTCTCCTCCTTTGTGTGGAAGGGCGGGGTTTCGGGGGACCCCGCCCTTCTCGATTTTTAGGAGGCTCCACTTTTCGACAGGCCCCAGTATACCTTAAACACGATTTTCTGACAAGTCCAAATTTGTTTCCAAAGCGCCTGGTGGACGCCCCTGGCCACAACGAGCAAATCGTGAGGGCCGGGTGTCCTTTTTTTATGTTTTGTTTATGTTTCGTTTATGCCGGGTTTATCTTAATCCCTTATACTATAAACTGTGGATGACATTGCCAGACCAGAGGCCAGTTGAGTGGGGGGCTGGCCGACCCACACCAACTATATTATGTGGAAGGGCGGGGTTTCGGGGGACCCGCCCTTCCCATTTTTTTGCTGGCTGGCAAAAAACCGAATTCTGGGGTATAATTTAGCTGAGGACATGGTGTCCTTTCCATCGCAGGTTCAGGGTAAGGTTTAGGGTAAAGGAGGTTCTTTACCATGAAGAAGGTAGTGCTTGCCGTATTTATGATTCTGACCCTGGTGGCGGTAGCCCTGGCGGGTGTAACGCTCGCCCAGGAGCCGATGTTGACCCAGAAACCGCGCCTCAACCTTATGCAGGTCACGCCCCAGGCGTTCGAGAACGTGGGTTGGCCCCCCTGCTTCAAGAATACGCTGACCATAAGGGTTGACGCTGACGACCCCGATGGCGCGGTCGAGAAGGTCGAGGTCAGATTTAGCTTTCACGCCTACTCCACCACGGGGGCCACCGACTTGAAGGATTTCGTTCTTTCGCTCTACGGGCGGGGACTGGTGCTTGCGGCGCCCGGCCTGGCCGCAAGTGTGCCCGCGGCCCAGACGACGGTGACGTTGGTGGAGACCCAGGACCCCGACGTAGCCGCCACGGAGTGGGCTGACCTGTTTGAGGAGGCGGATCATCGCGGCGTGTACCGTGCTTCGCTGGACCCCTCTCCCCTTTCGACCTGCGAAGCCGCGAGCTGGCACAAAGCCCGCGCCGAGGCCGCTACAGCGGGCACAGGCATAAAGAAGATCGTGGCCGATATCAGGATCACCGACGACTCCGGCCAGATCGAGGAAGATCAAATCGAGATTCCCGTGTATTCCGGCCAACCTGCCTACGCCGTACTGTTCGAGCCAGGGCCAGGCAGGGATGAGGTGCAAGGGCCACGCCCTACTTTCCGCTGGCAGGTTGAGAACGCGTCTCGCCCCCACGCCTCGCGGCTGGTCTACGGCAAGGGTGACCCGCTATGGGAGCGCCTGCGGGGCGGGGATATCATCCCGTTAAAGCGGTATACCCGGCAGTGGCAACCGGAGGAGGACCTGGAGCCCGGCGAGTACGCGTGGGGCATCGAGGTGTCCAAAGACGACCAGTTCAGGCCGCAGGATACGATCCAGTCCCCCGTCTATCATTTCACCGTGACGCACGATCCCTTTGCCAGGTTATCGGTCGAAGAGACCGTCGTGATGCGCTCAGAGGTGGAAAACGACACGGGCGCAGACCTGCGATGGCACGTCTACTACCAGGGGCAATCGGCGCAGACCAGGGAAGCTGGCGACGAATACGGCTTTGATCTGGCAGATGTGTTCTCGGCACCCGGCCACTACACCGTGTTACTGGAGATGTACAAAGGCAAACCGTCCGAGGATCAGGAGAAGCGGGAGGAGCAGTTTGTAGCCATCAGCAAGCCGGTGGTGGTCACCATTGCGCCCCCCTCCGAGTGTCTGCGCAGCGTCTCTTTCGTCGCTGATGTGACCGTGCCCGACGGCACGGTCCTGGAGCCCGGCGCGGACTTCATCAAGACCTGGCGCATCCGCATGAATAATCCCTGCCAGTGGCCCGGCGGGACGCTCCGCTTCAATTCAGGCGAGCAGATGAACGCCCCTTCCGAGATCGACGTGCCCGTGCTGGGCCAGGGCCAAACCTATGACATTGCCGTGCCCATGAGGGCGCCGAGCACCTCCGGCCAGTACTCCGGCGAGTGGAAACTGAGCCAACCCGACGGCCCTGACTTGACCATGTGGGTCAAGATCGAGGTCAAGCGGATCGGCATCGCGGACGTCAGCTTTTGGGCCGAGCGGACGGAAATCAACGCCGGCGAATGCACCAACCTGCACTGGGACGTGGAAAACGCGCAGGCCATCTATCTCGATGACCAGGGGGTGACCGGCCACGAGGTGCGCCAGGTCTGCCCGGCCACGACCACCACCTACGAATTGCGGGCCGTGGCCCAGGGGCAGGAGATCAAGCGCACGGTGACGATCTCCGTCAAACAGCCCCAACTGAGCCAGGAGCCAACCATCAATTTCTGGGCCGAGCGGACGGAAATCACCGCCGGGGAGTGCACCAACCTGCACTGGGACGTGGAAAACGCAGAGGCCATCTATCTCGGCGACCAGGGGGTAGCCGGCCACGAGGTGCGCCAGGTCTGCCCGGCCACGACCACCACCTACGAATTGCG
>CAZYHC010000050.1:0-12230 GCA_964646625.1 uncultured Anaerolineales bacterium | reverse complement strand
ACCTGCACTGGGACGTGGAAAACGCAGAGGCCATCTATCTCGGCGACCAGGGGGTGACCGGCCACGAGGTGCGCCAGGTCTGCCCGGCCACGACCACGACCTACGAATTGCGGGTCATCGCCCAGGAGCGGGAGTTCAAGCGCACGGTGACGATCTCCGTCGGAGGGCCCAGGCCGGCCGATGAACCAACCATCCTCTTCTGGGCTGAGCGGACGGAAATCGCCGCTGGCGAATGCACCGATCTGCATTGGGACGTGGAGAACGCGCAGGCCATCTATCTCAACGGCCAGGGAGTGACCGGCCACGAAATACTCCAGGTCTGCCCGGTGGAGACCACCACTTACGAACTGCTGGTCACTGCCCCAGGGCTGGAAGTCAAGCGCACGGTGACGATCGCGGTCGTATTGCCCCAGGGCAAAAGCTCAAGCCAATAGTCCGTTCAGGTCCCCAACCCCAGTTTGGCGGCCAGTTGGGCGTTGCTCGGCTCCACCAGGATCGAACCATCGTCAAACACGACGGTCGGGGTGCTGCGCATCCCGTCGTTGACCTGCTCGACGTAAGCGCGAGCCTCGGCGTCTTTATCGATGTCCACCAACCTGTAAGAGATCTTCTGCGCGTCCAGGAACATCTTAACTCGCCGACAGGCGGGGCACCATCGGGTGCAGTATATCGTAATGCCTGCTGTTTCACTCATGTTGTCCTCTGCTCCTACGCTTCTATTTATCCTTGCTGGTCGGTACGGTGAATACAAAAATCCCATCACCGCCGAAATCAGAGCACCGAGCGCGGGCGGTGTCGTTTTATCGATCAATGTAAGGCCTCCTGTGCGCGTTTCACCTGCTCCCGGTAGCCCAGGTTGTTGTAGGCGCAGAAGGGCACGGCCCGGCCATCGGGCAGCAGTGCGTGGACGCAACATTTCATCAATCGCTTGAGGTCGAAAGTATGCTCGTCCATAAAGCCGTGAACCTGGACGAGGAAAAAGTGCTCCTTGAGCGTACCGGGATCAAAATTGGACGGCAGGTCGAGGTTGCAGCAGGCCACCCAACTCAGTTCGTCGGTCGTCTCCTGGCTGCCCATCACCGCCGCCATGCTCCACAGGGCCGCCAGGGCGGGCTGAAGCTCGGCCGAGAGGTCTGGCGCAGCGCGGTTGGTGACGAAGTCCAGGTAATCGTCCACGTTCAGGAGGCGCGGGATGGGGATGACCTGGTCGCCATCCTGCTCCCGATCCTGCCCCTGGTTAATGAAAGCGTAGGTGCAGGCCGAGCAGGTGGGGTGCGGGCAGGGCACGGGCAGGAAATCGCTGACCCGGAAAAGACCCTCGGTCTGCGCTTCCAGGAGATGCAGCACGTCGGGCGTGGTGATCCTGTGGAGTGGATCGCACCGGCTCGAACAGCGGCCGGCGAAGGCCAGCGGCTGGTAACTGACCCCCAGCACAGCCCGGTGTTCCAGTCCATAGCGCAGGATGTCGCCGACCTGGCCTTCGTTGACCCCCTGGACGATGGTGGCAACCAGCACGGCGTACATCCCGGCCTCAGCCAGGTGGTCGAGGGCCTGCTGTTTGAGGGCCCGCAGGTCGCGCCCCCGCAACGCCTGATAAGGCGAAGCGGTCAGGCCGTCGAATTGCAGGTAGATGGTGGGGTCGTAAGGAGCCAGTTGGCGGACAAAATCAGGCTCCCGGGCCAGCCGCAGCCCGTTGGTGTTGAGCATCACGTGACGGATGCCGCGCCCCTGGGCGGCGGCCAGGATGTCCAGCACCTGGGGGTGGATGGTTGGCTCCCCGCCGCTGATCTGGACCACTTCAGGCCGCCCCTCGGTCTCCACCAGCCGGTCGAGCATGGCCTCCACCTGGGCCACACTCAGGTCATGGCCCGTGCCAGCCTCGGCGAAGCAGGTGGGGCAGGTCAGGTTACAGCGAGTGGTGATCTCGATGATGCCAATACAGGTGTGCTGCTGGTGTTCAGGACACAGGCCGCAATCAAAAGGGCAACCCTGTTCCACGGTGGTGGCAAAGTCGTGAGGGATGGCCCCTGGCTTGTTGTACCTGAGCGAGTCCAGGTGCCAGTCGGCGTCGGACGAGACCAGGGCCTCGTACCAACCGTGCTCCGGGCAGCGCTTGCGCAGGTAGACCGCCCCGTCGCGGATGAGTACCTGGGCATCTATCACCTGGCGACATTCCGGGCACAGGCTGCGCGTGATTTCGTGAAAGACGTGATTACGCACGCGTTGTTTATCAGGGAGCGCCAATTATCTCCCCCTCGTGGACCTCCAGATGCCCAGCAAGAGTAAGAGCTCCGACCCGCAAACGTACAGGACCATAATGATGGGGATCCCGGCGATCATCACTCCCCAGTGGTCGGGGATGATACCGTAGGAGGCCAGGAGTTTAGAAACAGAGCCGAATGCGATCACCCAGGCGGCTACGATGACCAGCTTCCAGGCCCAATTGACCTTTGACCAGCGGACCACTCCAATGATGGCCGCCACCAGTGTAATAGCCAGATCGATCCACTTTATGATTTGCATGGTTTTACCTCCTTAAATAGTAGTTGTCCTCTTTATTTATCGCATCAGGCGGGCCAGGCCGCGAATGACCCGGCCAGAGGTGCTGCTCAACCACTGCGACACGCGGATAGCAGCGGCGGCCTGCATGCTGGCCGTCGAATAGGTGGGGTAGACGTGGATGGCGTTGGCCAGGTCGCCCACCTTCAGGCCGCGATCCAGGGCCACGATCCACTCTTGGAGCATTTCCCCGGCTCGCCCGGCCACGATGGTCGCCCCCAGCAGGGTTCCGTCCTTCCTGTGAATCAATTTGATGAAGCCGGCCGTGTCCCCTTCGGCCTGCGCCCGATCCACCCTCTCCATCGGCCACTCACAACTCATCACCGCGTCGCTGAACTCGTTCTGCGCCTGGGCCTCGGTCAGCCCCACATGGGCCACCTCGGGATCGGTGAAGGTGGTCCAGGGCACCAGGTCGGTGACCCCTTTGGACGTGCCGGGCAGCAGGGCGTTGCGGACGGCTATGAAGGCCTGCCAGCCGGCGTAGTGGGTGAACTGATAGCCGCCGGTGCAGTCGCCGGCGGCGTAGATGTGCCGCTGGCTGGTGCGCAGGTACTCGTCTACCTGCACCCCGCGCTGGCTGTAGGTCACGCCGGCCCGCTCCAGGTCGAGACTGTCCACGTTGGGACGGCGCCCGGCGGCCACCAGCAGGGCATCGCCCACCAGTTCGTCGTCGCCAGCGACCAGGTGGATGCCCCCTCCGTCCTGCCAGGCGCGCCTGGCCCTGACGTTGTAGCGCAGGTCAATCCCCTCGGCGGCGAACACCTCCGCCAGCACATACGAAGCGATTGGCTCATCGCGGGGCAACAACCGATCTCGGCTGATCACCAACGTCACCCTGGCCCCCAGGCGACGGAAGGCCTGGGCCATCTCGCAGCCAATTGGCCCCGCGCCCACCACCAGCAGGTGTTGAGGCAGAGCCTCCAGGTCCCAGACGTTCTCGTAGGTCAGGTAATCCACGCCTTCCAGCCCATCGATGGAGGGGATGAAGGGATGGGCGCCGGTAGCAAGCAAGACGTGGTGGGCGGTCAACGTGGTCTGGCCCACGGAGAGGGTGTGGGGGTCGAGAAAACGAGCGGCGTCCAGGAAAACGTCAATGCCCTCGGCCCGCAACGCTTCGGGCGATTCCTGCTGGTACACCTCATCGACGACGGCCCGCACGTGGGCCATCACCGGTTTCAGATCCACCACCGGCTCGACAGGAGCCAGGCCGTAGCGGTCGGCGGTGCGCATCTGGTGGGCCACTTTGGCCGCTTTGAGCAGCGTCTTGCTGGGCACGCAGCCGGTCCAGGTGCAGTCGCCGCCGATACGATGCTTCTCCACCAGGGCCACGCCCGATCCCAGTTGGACGGCGAAGCTCGCGGCCATCAGCCCCGCCGAACCACCGCCGATGATGATGAGATCATAGGCTTCGCTCACGTTTCCCTCCATGATAAATCAACACGTATACAATATTATCATCTTCCGGCTTCTTTGTCCAGTCGGCGCAAAAGGGCCAGCAGGTCAGCCACCGGCGGCCGGTCGGTGGGATCGTAGCCGCGGTAGGCCAGGCGCACGACGCCGCCCGCGTCCACGATAAAGTCGCCGCCCAGTTGGGACGAATCGCCCTGGACGCCGCGCCATTTGCGGCCGGCGCGCATCAATTTGATGTAGCTCCTGATCGTCCTCAGATTCCACGACCGGAGAAGCGATCGTGCCAGTCCGTAAGCACGATAGGTCGTCCGCTGGCGGTCGAGCAACAGGCGGAACGCCGGGCAGACCTCTTCCGACCAGACGCGGGCGTATCCTGGCGAGCTAAAGGAAATGAGCAGCACCTCCACGTTCAATCCCTGGAGGTCACTTTGATGCTGGCACAACTGTGCCACGTGCTCGCGGCAGGGCAATCAGCCCAGGTGGCGCAGAAAGACCAGCAGGACGTTGCGCCCCCCGCGCAGTGTGCCGCTCAAGGAGACGGACTGGCCGTCCGCCGTATGCAGCGTAAAGTCTGGGGCGATATCTCCTGGGCTCAACATGATAATCTCTCCTCAATATATGGATCGGCCCCGGAGTTGACAAGAAAGCGAAATGAACGTAATACACATCTACCAGGCCCCTGCCAAAATCAAATCAGGCACCCCATCGCCGCTAACGTCCTGGGCGGATAGCCCCCGGTACGCGCCCGAAACGCTGCCCCACTGCTGACTGAAGCCCCAGCCGTGCCAGCGCCACACCGTCACCCCCTGCATGTCCTCAGAGCGGCCTTCCAGGGCCAGCAATTCCTGGTAGCTATCCCCGTCCACGTCAGCCAGGGCCACCTCGAACAGGGGATAGGTGACGGGCGAGCCACCCCAACACGTATCAAACAGACCCCGCCGATAGCCGATCACAAAGGGCTGGCTCCTCATCTGGCCTGCTTCGTCCGGCTTCCAGAAAGCGACCAGGGCCTCGAACCGGCCATCGTTGTTGGGATCGCCCAGGGCCACGTCCTGCACCACCCAGTCAGGCTCACTCTGCCAGACCAGCGCGCCCTTTGATTCTACGTGCAATCGGCCCTCAACCAGGCTGACGATTTCAGGCCGCCCGTCGCCCGTCATATCTATCTCGCCCGAGGTAAAGGGCGCGGCGGCAATTTGCGAATGGACGCTCACGGGCAGGTACGCGTCATCGCCCGCGAAAGTAAAGGCCAGCGGTTGGGGAGCGAGCGCCACCGGCTCAAACTGGGCCAGCCAGTCGCCGGCCTGGTCAGCGGGGAGCAGGCGAGGGGTGGCATCGGCCTCCACTGCGAGAAGCTCGGCGGCCTCCAACCCTTCACGGGTGAAAGTGGCGCTGAGGGCCAGGCCGCGCCGGGCTTCGGGCTGGGGGCTGTCGAACAGGAAATTGCCCAGACTGTAGGCGATGAGGCCCCGACTGCCCTGGGCCACAGGTTGGGCTACGTGTGGGTGCGCCCCCACCACCAGGTCGGCCCCGGCGGCCAGGGCCAAACGGGCCAGGCGTTCCTGGGTCGGCGTGGGCCAGGGCTGGTACTCCTCCCCCCAGTGCAGGATGAGGATGAGGGCGTCGGCCTCTGTTCCGGCCCGGGTGTCCGCGATTTCGGCGGGAAGGGTGAGAGGATCAAGGGTTGAGAGCGGGCTCTGGAGTGACGACGGGGGCGTATCTTCAGGGTCTACGATGGCATTGTAGGACAGGAATGCCAGCCGCAGGCCGTTGACGTTTGCGACCACAGGATTTTCACGCTTCAAGCCCAGGGGAGTGATGCCCGCCGCCTCCAGGTGGGCCACAGTCTCGGACAGGGCCGCGGGGCCATAGTCGAGGGCATGGTTGTTAGCCAGGCTCAACAGATCAAACCCGGCTTCAGCCAGGACGAGGGCCGCGCCCGGCTCGGCACGAAAGCGGTAGGGGCCGGGGCGGGCCGTCCCCGTCAGGGCAATCGTTCCCTCCAGGTTGCCGATAGCCAGGTCGGCCTCTGCCAGCCAGGGGGCAACGTCGGCCAGGGGGGCATTTTCCAGCGTCACCCCCCTGGCCGGCAGCACATCCCCCACGAAAAGGAGCGTGGCAGTGAAGGTATTTTCGGTTGAAAGTTGGGCGCCATAGGTCGCGACCGAAGTCGTTACCACCAACAAGGTCAACAGAACAGGCCCCAAGTGCCAGGCACACCGCGAACGTTCGTTGTTGTGCCTGGCACTTAAAGGCGGAGCCCCATTTCTCATGGGGTCTCCCAGGCCGGTGGCTGGGTGTTCCAGACCATATTGCTCGTCACCCATCGGTCGGACTTGGGCTCGCGTTCGAGCGTGTACGTTACGTCGATAGTGTAGGGGCCGCGCTGCTTAAACACCGGGGCTTCGACTTCTTCAGGGCCCTGCTCGTACAACCTGGCGTCCCAGGTCTCCCGCACAGTGACGATGGCCACATTATCGGACTCCAGGTCGAAGGAGCGGAAGTCCAGTTGAATGAGTTGGCGGCCCTCGTACTGCCCGGCGGCGTTGAGGGCATCCACCTCAGCCACGATCTTGTCGGCGGCCTCGCCCTTGGCCCAATATTGGACACCGCCGGCATCGGGCCACCAGATGGCCCCAACGTAGTTGATGAGGAATCTGCGCATGGCCTCAGCCAGCTCGCGGTCGATGGTTTCTTCGACGATGAAGCCATCGGTCCACCCCTCCCGGGGCGGAGCCTGGCCCGCCTCAAGCATTTCGCGCCATTTTTCGTCGGTCAGACGGTCTGAGGCGGGATGAGGGAATTCGTAATAGGAAAAGACCCCGCCCTTTACCACCTGCAACTTACCTTCGACGGGGGCCGCGACGTAGATCTCGTCAATGCGGCCCACACCCACCTCCAGCACGGCCGGGCTGGGGATGCCGTCGAAATCGTGATCGGGATCGGTGGCCACGTCGGCGATGACGGCTGCCTGCGGCTCCTCTTCCATCCAGGGTGGGCCATAATACTCCTCGTCCGTTTCTCCCAGGGAGGCGGCGATGGTGATGTGCTCCAACTGGCCGCCGTAGAAGCGGATCATTTGGTACTCTTCGTCGGTCAGCGGCTCGTTGCGGAGTTCTTTTTCGGCCATTCTCTTGAAGGCCAGGGCCAGGCTTTCGATTTGGGTTAGATTATCGGCGTCCCTGTCGCCGAGCAGGTTGCGGGCGGCCAATCCCTGGCGGGTCAGGGCGGCCAGCGCCCACAGCCGGGCAAAGAAGTGGGGGTTTGGCTCAACGTAACCTTTCGGCGGCACGGGTTCGGGTGGTGGCCCCTTGCCCCCCCCACCACCGCCCATCTCGGCGTAGACCTGCTTGGCGTAGAGGATGGTGTCGTGCTTTAGCTCGGCCCAACTACCCAGCACCGTGTTCAGGCTTTTGTCCAGCCAGGATTCGCTTTGCATGAACTGGGGATAGCCCTGGCCGCCTGTCTCACGCAGCGGCGCGCCGGGCACGTCCACCAGCGTCTTGAGGGTGTGAATCCAGGTGTTATAGAGGGTCTCGGTCCACTGCTGCTCGGTGTATCCAGCCATAGCTTCCCGCACCTTTTCCATCTGCTCCGGGTATTTAGCGTAGGCTGTTTCTCCCATCTCGTCCAGCAGGGCATAGGCCCGCTCCGAGCCGAGGGCGGCAAACACGTCGAGGCCCTTGGGCAGGCCGCGTCTGTGCCCAGGGGTGCTGACGTTGCGGAAGATCAGTTGGCGGAAGATAAAGGCGTCGGGCACGAAGCGCTGCCCCATAAAGCGCAGCCCCTTGGTCGTTTCCTCCACCTCTTCGGTAAAAAAGATGACCATCCCCAGGATTTGGGGCGGCGGCAACTTGTTGGCCTCTTCGATGAAGGCGTCCAGCCTGTCGTCGTCGGCTATGGTCAACAGGTCGGCCTGCGGGCCATAGATTTCGTCCATCACGCTAAGGTACTGGAGCACGGTCAGGTCGTCAGAGCGGCCCACGAAGAAGACGGTCGGGGCGTAGAGGTCGTTCCAGGCCTCCAGGCCCGATAGCCGGCCCACCGTCACACTGCGGAGGGCGTGACAGACCAGCAGGGCTATGCGGGTCTCGGCCCGACCCACTTCGGGGTCATCCGTGGTCAGGCGGAAGGTCATCCGCCCGTACCACATCATGGCCTTGAAGTAACGCTCCAGGTCCTCGGTTTTGGTGTAGTGCCCGCGGGGGATGTACTGGGTGTAATCCTCCCCAAAAGTCAAGCCCGGGAAAATGGGCGAGGGCAGGATAGCAGCCGCCGCTTCGATATTCTTCAACTCGCCCTCGACCAGGTCGGCGGCGTAAGCGGGCACGGTCACCTCGTCGTCCATGATTTTGGCCGGGACCACGAAGTAAGCGACGGTCCGCCGGGCGGCCTCCTCCCAGGGAGTGCCTTGCAGGGCTTGATAGTTGGCCTCGGCCTGGGCGACGAGCGCCACGTTCATCTCGCCCAGCAGCGGGATGAAATATTTGGTCTCGGCGGTGCGCAGGATTTTGTCAAACATCAGGTGGTAGACGTGCAGGAGAGAATCGGTGGTGACGAAAATGGGCTCGTAGTTATAGCGGGCTTGCTCGTAGAGGGTGAAAAACTCCTTTGTCCCGCCGGGGCTGACCACGAAGCCGATCTGCCCCAGCCGCTCCTGCTGGGCTTCTGTCAGGGCGAAGGGCACCTCGACGTTAGCCAGGTCAGGCGCGATCGGCTCGTGTTCCACCTGCGGCTCGACCTCGACGGGCGGCTCCTGGAATTGGGCGAATGGTTCGGCCTCCTCGCCCGTCGGTTCCTGGGCCGCAGCAGGCGGCCCTAAGGGTTGGATGGCGCTGCCCGCCACCAGAATCAGCAGCAAAATAATAAGCCAGATTTTGAAACGCATGTCCATCATTGAACCTCCTTCTTAATTTAGTAGTACCTACTTTCTGTGGGCTGTTAGCTGGTAAGCGGCCTGGTCTACCAGCCAGGTCAGTTTCCCCTGGCGGGGTCGCACCTGTCCGGCGGGCAACGGCTCGCCGGCCTGGAGGCGGGCCAGGGTCGGCGCTTTTTCGGCGCCGCTGACCAGGAACACCACGTTTCGAGCGGCGTTGAGTACCGGCAGGGTCAGGGTGACGCGCCAGGCTTGCAGCCGCTCCACATAGACCGCCACCACGGCGCGCTGGCGTTCCTGGAGCGCCGCCGTGCCGGGGAAAAGCGACGCGGTGTGGCCGTCCGCGCCCATGCCCAACAGGATCAGGTCAAACCGGCCATCGAGGCCCAGGACGCTCTCCAGTTCCGCCTGGTAGAGTGCCGCAGCCTGGTCTGGTGGCAGTTCGCCCTGGATCCTATGTATATTTTCGGGGAGAATCGAGATTTTGTCAAGTAGAGCCTGGCGGGCCAGGCCATAGTTACTGTCGGGATGGTCGGGCGGGACGCAGCGCTCGTCGCCCCAGAAGAGGTGCACCCGCGCCCACTCCACGCGCCCCGCAAACTCGTCTGCGGCCAGCCGCTCGTAGGTAGCGCGGGGAGTCGAGCCCCCCGACAGGGCCGCCACGAACCGGCCGCGGGCCGCCATCGCTTCCGCCGCCAGGGTGACGAAATGTTCCGCCGCCGCACGGGCCAGGCTGGCGGCGTCCGGGTGAACTTTAACCTCACTCATTCATCGCTCCCGTGTTCGCCACAGCACTGGTGCCAGGCACAGCCCCCGTGGGCCATGAACTCATCGGCCTCGGCCGGTCCCCAACTGCCCGGCTCGTAAAAGGTCAGCGGCGGCCTCTCCTGGCCCTCCCATTCGTCCAGGATGGGATCCACCAGCGCCCAGGCCCGTTCGATCTCATCGCTGCGGGCAAAAAGGGAAGCATCCCCGTTGAGGGCGTCCAGCAGCAAACGCTCGTAGGCATCCGGCAACACCTGCTCCCCAAACCGCTCGCCGTAGTGGAACTCCATATCCACCGGGGCGGTGCGCATCCCTGCGCCGGGCACCTTGGTCTCAAAGTGCAGGTGGATGCCCTCGTCGGGCTGAATGCAGAGGGAAAGGCGGTTGGGGGCCAGGTCCACGTTCTGCGGAAAGAGCAGGTGGGGCACCCGTTTGAATTGCAGGGTGATCTCGCTCACTTTGCGGGCCAGCTTTTTGCCCGTGCGCAGGTAAAAGGGCACGCCCTGCCAGCGCCAGTTGTCCACGTAGAGTTTGAGCGCCATGTAGGTCGGAGTCCGCGAGTGCGGAGCCACCCCTGGCTCTTCACCATAGCCCCGATACTGTCCCCACACCCCGTCTGTCAGGGGGATGGGACGCACGGCCTGGAGCACTTTGACCTTTTCGTCGCGCAGCGCCCTGGCGTTGAAAGCTGGCGGCGGCTCCATGGCCGTGAGGGTAAGCAGTTGCAGCAGGTGGTTCTGGAACATGTCGCGCACCACCCCGGCCTGGTCGTAATATTGGGCTCGATGCCCCACCCCAACGCTCTCGGCCACCGTGATCTGCACGTGATCTACGTAGTTGCGGTTCCAGAGCGGCTCGAAAATGGCGTTGGAAAAGCGAAAGGTCAAAATGTTCTGCACCGTCTCTTTGCCCAGGTAATGGTCGATGCGATAAACCTGGCTTTCGTCGAATACAGCGTGGACCTGTTCGTCCAGTCGTCGGGCGCTCGCCAGGTCGCGTCCAAAGGGCTTTTCGACGATGATGGTGGTCCAGCCGGGGTCGCTGCGGTTCAACCCGGCCTGGCCCAGTTGTTCGACGATCAGCGGGTAAAGGGCGGGCGGAGTAGCCAGGTAAAAGAGGCGGTTGCCCTGCGTGCCGCACTCGGCGTCGAGCTGCGCCAGCCGCTCCGTCAGGCGGCGATAGGTCTCAGGGTCGTCGTAGCTGCCCGCCAGGTAGGAGATCCGAGCGGCAAAACCGGGCCACAGTTCGCAGAGGCCCGGTTTGAGCCGGGCGTATTCGACCACCCCCTCGTAGAGTCGGTCGAGGAAAGCCTCATCGGAGAGGGGGCTGCGCGCCACGCCGAGCACACGGGTAGCGGTGGACAACAGGCTCTCGCAGGACAGGCTATGCAGGGCCGGCACCAGCTTGCGCTGCGTCAGATCGCCCGAAGCCCCAAAAATGACGATGGCCGCAGGTCTTGCGCCTGGATTCGTTTGGTTCATCGGCCATTCCTCCTAGCGTTGAAGATGATGCGGGACATCTATGATCACCCGTTGAAAGCCAAGATGTCGTCGGCGATAGAGCAGCGCCGCTTTGATGAGCCAGGCCGTCTGGTTATGAAGCAGGCCATGCCACCATCTGGCCGGGATAAACTCGGGCAGGACCACTGTAGCGAGCTGCCCATCGTCATGCTGCCGGTCGGTCTCGTCGAGAAAGTCCAAGAGCGGCCCAACGATAGACCGGTAAGGCGAGGGCACGATCACCAACGGCACGTCCGGCCACCACTGTTCCCACTTCTCGCGGATGCGCTCCCCGGTGCCTGGTTCCAACTCTATGTACACCGCCGTCACGTCCCTGGAGATTGATTGGGCGTAAGCGATGGCGTCAACGATCCCACGATGGACGCCGGAGATAGGGATAACCACTCGCGGAGACGGGGATGACTCGATGGAGGGTGACAACCCACGCAGCGACAGTTGGCGGGCCACCTCTCGGTAATGGGCACGAATCTGGAAAAAGACGGCCACCAGGATCGGGATCAGCAGAATGGTGATCCAGGCCCCTCCGGCGAACTTGCTGACGCCAACGACCACGAGCGTCATCCCTGTCGCCAGCGCCCCCAGGCCATTGAGGGTCATTTTCAGCCGCCATCCTCTGCCCTGCTCGCGCCACCAGTGGACAACCATGCCGGCCTGGGAGAGGGTGAAGGCCAGAAAGGCGCCCACCGCGAACAGGGGAATCAGCGTATGGGTATCGCCGCCAAAGACGACGATCAGCACGCCGCTGGCAACCGCCAGGAACAGGATGCCATTGGCAAACACCAGCCGGTCTCCCAGACTGGTCAATTGATGTGGCATGAAGCTGTCAGTGGCCAGGAGGGCCGCCACGCGAGGAAAGCCGGCAAAACTGGTGTTGGCGGCCACGGCCAGAATGAGCATCGTGGTAGCCTGGATCAGCAGGTAGGCTGACCCGTTTCCCAATAGCCGCCGCGCCAGCGCCGACAGGATCGTCTCCTGCGGCCCCGCAACCACAGCCAGAGCCTGGGTCAGCCCGACACTGCCCACAAACAGCAGCCCCATCAACAAAGCCATGATTATCAGGGTTCGCCCGGCGTTCCTGGCTTCGGGGGGCTGAAAGGCGG
>CAZYHC010000049.1:0-42242 GCA_964646625.1 uncultured Anaerolineales bacterium | reverse complement strand
CGGTGCGGGAGCTTCCACCTCTGGCGCCTCTTCGGCTTCCAGACCCCGCAGCCAGGCGGGCACCTCGACCTCTGCTGCGACGGGAGGCGCCTCCTCTTCTGGCCGCAGGGCCTGCAACCAGTCGAGCGCCTCGACTTCTTCCGGCGGTGCGGGAGCTTCAGCTTCCACCTCTTCTACAGCAGGGAGCGCCTCCTCTTCTGGCCGCAGGGCCTGCAACCAGTCGGGCACCTCGACTTCTTCCGGCGGTGCGGGAGCTTCAGCTTCCACCTCTTCTACAGCAGGGAGCGCCTCCGCTTCTGCTCGCAGGGCCTGCAACCAATCTGCTGACTCGATCTCTTCCGATGGTAAAGGGAGCTCGACAGCTTCAACCTCTTCCTCAAAAGGGGCTTCACGTAGTTCCTGGGGCCAATCGACAGCGGCCTCTGGTTCTTCTGGAGGTGGGGGAGCGACTTCCAGGGGCCTTTCTGGGGCTACAAACTCGATTTCCTCAGGTTCACGGAGTTCCTCCGGCAGCAGGGCCTGTAATCTTTGCAACCATTCGGGGGCCACCTCTCCTCTCATCTGCATCACCGACGAGGTTGCACTTAGAACATGCCCGCAATTGTGACAGACTTCACTCCCTATTTCATTAGCTGTCCCACAGTTTGGGCAGTGTATCATTTGAACTTACTCCCAGTTCTACCGTTCCCTCCATCAAGGCCTGGTACTGAAGTCAGCGACAGGCTTTGACTATTCACTATAGGGTCGGTCTACGCCCAGCAAAACACGTAGCCCTGTAGCTACCGTGCCCAGGCTCACTCCCAGAATGATGCCTCTGGCGCCAGCCAGGCTGGGCACTTCCAGGATCCAATCTTTGAGCGCCGGCAATTGATCCCACATGGATGCGCCGAGAGGGGTTTGTCCCAGTAAAACGATTATGCCCACCACCAGCATCAGGATCGATTCAAAATTGCGCGCCCGAAAAGCACGGTACGCTGCTGAAGCCACGAAGAAAGCCAATAAAGAGGCAATAGTGGCCTGAATGGGAAACTGGATGTATTGAAATATCCAGCGCACAGGTGGACTGGCTGCCCCCCGGCTACTCAATAGCCCTAAAACCAGGACGATCAACATGGCTACGATCAGGATGATGCTATAAGGCCAGTCCCGCTGACGCCTTCTGATCTTCTTTAAATGGACGATCATAACGTTGAAAAAGCCGAGAATGATGGCGAAAGCAGCCACTATTATGGCTGAGTCGATAAAGAAATACCCCAGAGCGTTAAGGGTGGCATTGGGTAAAAAGCGACTCAGAAGAACTATCAACCCGATAGCGATGGCGATGGCCGTAGGAAAACGTCGTTTCAAGTTTTTCTCCTCGTTTTTGTCATAGCACTGTATTAAAGATGACGCCTATAACGATGGCCAACACAATTAAAACCCGTATCCAATCCTGAGCGATCAGACTGCCAATGTGAGTTGGCAGAGAAGCCAGATATGCTCCAGCCGCGTACATCTCCTCGCCGATCAAGGGTTGATCGGTGGAGGCCAGGACAAAAGGCAACGTCTGGGGATCGGACGCGCCCACGATTTGGATGAGTTCTTTTCTGGCCCCCGTTTCTCCCATCAACAGATATTCATCGCCAAAGGCCCCAACCATGACGTTGGCTATCAGTTCTTCCCGGCGCAGGATGCCCATGACCCCGGTAGCGTAGGCGACGGGTTCGGGAGCGATGAAACGCACCTGGCTGGGATCGTAACGCTCAATGTCGCCGTATTTCAGGTAGGCGTGCCGGAGCACGTCCTGGGCCGCGAGCAGGAGAGAGGGGTCGGCTACCGTGATAACAGGAGGAGCGTCGGAAGCGGCGGCCTGTCTGGTCAGATATTCCAACACGGTCAAACCGGCCAGCGTATCGGCCGCGGCTCTATTGGCGATGCCCTCGACGCCCAGGGAAACGTGCAATGCCTGGCCGGTCTCGACCGACTGTCCGACCAGCCCCTTTAGAGTCTCGAACCCGGGAATAGGGCGCAAAGACAAGCGATGACCGGCCTTCACGCGGGCGGCGAAGAAAAACATCAGGGGCAAGAAAATGAGAGGCACGATGAGCATTAAGCTTTGACTGCCCATTATACTATCCATGACCGCGCTCCTATGCTCTGATCATTCAGTCAAGGGGGGCTCCAAATGTTGGAGCAACCGCTCGACATTGGTACGATCCTCGAATAGCAAGGCGTATTCCCTGATGATCTCGTCGTTCACCAGGAAACTTAAAAATGGCTGAAAGAAGAGAAAAGCCTGGCTGCCAATGAAACTGAGAGGTTTATGGGTCTCCAGAAAGATGATAGCTGGCGTGGTCAGTCCGCGCCGATTTATCCAATCGGCCAGGCCCTCAATCAATTGCTGGCGACGCTCAAGACTCAAGTCCATTTCGTCTGACCTCTTAACGGCCCAATCCGTGAAATCCGTGCTGTTCGTTGTTAAAATCCGTGTTTGGTATCTGCGCAATCTGTATCACGAGCCGCAAGGCCTCGTTTACGGCTTCATCGGTCGGGAATGCCTGTACAACATCTGGCGCAAGTAAAACCACGTTCTTCCCCACCCGCCGATGGGATGCATATCTGCCCTTTGCTACGATGGTCATCTTGGACAGATCGTATTCGTCACGTAGTTCGTAATCGTCAGGATCACTCGGCTTCTGCATAAAACTGCTCCTCCCTCTTAGTCGCTTTGCGTGCACTGATGAATTGTCTATTCGTTATTAAGGATGATATTCACTCTTTTGTACGTTATGTCGCCAGGATTAGCTTCAAATCCGCGGCCCAGGCGCGAATGGCGTCCCAATCCCGATGATCGCCCTCCGGCCAAACGCCGAAGGCGACACTCAAGCGAAACTTCAGCCTATCGCGAAACGACGGCACTTTGCTGATGTCCAGCACCCCGGCAAAGAGGCCCTCGCTCACCGGCTTCACCAGGGCGCGCACCGGCTGTAGGAAGTCCGCCACATGCTCGCGGTATTTACCGTTCGATATGGTCAGCGTCATACACACCAAGAATGCGGCGAAGGGCTTCTGGGCCAATGTCGCCTGATGAGTCTGCATGAATTGCATGGCCTCCGGCAACCATTGCCCCCCGTGAATGGCGCTGCCGGCCACCACTGCCCGATATGGGGCAAGGTCTTTTACGTCTTTCATAAGGCGCACCTCTACCTGCGCGCCGCCTTCGGCCAGGGTTTTGCCGATAGCTTCGGCCACGCCAGCGGTGGAACCGGCCCGGCTGGCATAGGCAACAAGGATTTTGTTCGACATAGTGGTTTCTTCGTCCAGCTCTCCTTCTTAGTATCCTTTACCAGAAACCGAAAACCAGCCATCTGCGCCGGTTTATGCGGCGGATGGAACGACGGGCTGCATCGCAGAGGCGCACCCCCGGCCCCTGACTCTCATCGGTCAAAAGTTGGCGCAGAGAAGGTACAGCTTTCTTATTTCCCACCCGGCCCAGGGCTCGGATAGCGTGCCAGCGGACCAAAGCGTCCTGGTCGCTTAGGGCCTGGCTGAGAGGAGAGACGACCGCCTGCCCCCCGATCAGGCCCAGGGCTTTGACCGCGCTTTGTCGCACGCCTGCACTCTCGTCGCTTAGACGCTGTATCAAAGAGGGGACCGCCCGTGAATCCTTGAGGCGCCCCAGGGCTTCGGCGGCGTTGCGTCTGACCCAGGGAGATGCATCGTTCAAAGCCTTGATGAGCGCAGGTACAGCTTCAGCATCGCCGGCCTCGATCAAAGCCTGGGCCGCGCTCTGGCGTACTGCGGCGTTTTCGCTCTCCAGGGCCCGACAAAGAGGCGACCCCACTGGTTTCCCCCCTATCTGCCCCAAAACCTCGGCGGCGCTGGCCTGTTGTAAGACGCTTCCGCTTTTCAGAGCTTCCAGAAGGAGATTCAGCGTTGCTTCGTCCTTCAGATGGGCCAAAGCCTCGCCTGCCTGCCAGCGGACAAAAGGATGTTCGTCGCCGAGAGCTTTTATAAGGGCTGCTTTGACCTCCTTGCCATGTCGCTTAGGCGTCCTGGTCAGGGCCTCGGCTGCTTCCCAGCGTGTCTCTGGCTCAGCCGCCTGCAATAGCTCGATCAGTTCCAGAGCGTCTTTTTGCGTTTCCCTTCCTTTTCCAATGAACAGAGGCCCTATCCTCATCTGTAATCTTGGCCGCGATCTTTTTCCAGTCCCTTATTGGCGGGCCGCCCCAGGTGCCTGGCACCTGAAGCCCCATGATACGATGTTATCCGTGATATCTCAAATTGCCGCCAGTAGAAGGAGTTTTGTAACTCTCTTTTTACATAGTAGCCTTATAAATAGTATACCACGTCTTGAGCGGTAAAGCAACTAGCAGTCAGCTGACCGCCGCAAGCAGTCAGAAGACGCAATGTGATGATATAAAATTTGCACTCCTATGCACATTATACAGCAAATACAGTTTCATGTCAAGTCTGGTTCTTCAACGTGGACGCACGCAGGAGATCTCGTCAGCCCAATAGCGCCTTCAGAATGAACACTGCCGCTTCTTTGTCCAACGGCTCATTGTTGTTGCCGCACTTGGGGCTTTGAATGCAGGAGGGGCAACCTCCCTGGCAGGGACATTGGCGGATGGCCGAGAGGGTGGCTTTCCACAGTTCGGTCAGCAGCTCGAAGCCCTTTTCGGCAATGCCGATCCCGCCAGGGAAAGCATCGTAGATGAAGATTTGGGGCTGGCCCGTGTCAGGATGGTTCGGGGTGGACAGCCCCCCGATGTCCAGGCGGTCGCACATGGCGAAGAGCGGCAAGAGACCGATGGCAGCGTGCTCTACGGCGTGCAGGCCGCCGTGGAAATCCAGTCCCCTTTGGGCCAATTCTGCGGCAATCTCCAGCGGGACGTCGAACCACAGGGCCACAGTCTCGTAAGATTGGGGCGGCAGGTCCAGGTATTCCATGCCCAGAACGTTCTCGGTGAACTGCTGGCGGCGCTTGTAGCCGATGACCTGTTGAGTGAGCCGTACCGGGCCCAGATAGGCGCAGGTGCCTGGCACTTTGGAAGTGCCAGGCACCTTAATAGGGGGCAACTGTCGGTGCCGCACCGAGCGGATGATACTTACGTCGTTAAGTTCAGTGGGCTGGGTGTAGTAGTTGACATCGACGGGATGCAGATAGGCCACCCCTGCAAACAAATCCAGGCGCGAAACCAGGTAGGACTCTCCCTGATGTAGATAGATAGCCCCAGGATGCACCCGATAGAGAGCCGTAGCAGCCTCGATTTCCTCCAGGGTACGGTAATTCTGAGACTCGTCCAGCAGGGCCACCTTACTACCGGAAACCGAGCGCAGGCTGACCTCCTGGGCCGGGTAGCCGAAACCCATGTAAAACCAGCGTTCGCCCCGGTAATCCAAGAGGCCCTGTCTTTCCAGAACGATCATGGCCTGGACGAACGGTTGGCCGCCGAAGAGCTCTTCGTCGTCATTGGTCAGGGGCACCTCGTGGGCGGCACAGGGCAGGTGCTTTTCCAGGATGTGGACGTTGCCGGGATCGATCAGCGCGTGTTCGTGGCTGCGCCCAAAGATTTCTTCTGGATGATGCATGAGGTACTGGTCGAGGGGGTTGTCCAGGCCGATAAGGATGGATAAGGCCCGGCGCGTGCCTCGCCCGGCCCGTCCGGCCTGTTGCCAGGTGCTGGCGATGGTGCCCGGATAACCCACCAACACGGTAGCATCTAAGGCCCCCACGTCCACTCCCAACTCCAGGGCCGTGGTGGACACTACGCCGAGCAGATGGCCGCTGAAAAGTCCTTTCTCGATCTCTCGCCGCTCCTCAGCCAGATACCCGGCCCGGTAGGACCTTATCAGGGGGATCAGCCTGGGAGCCCGCGTCTCCAGAACCTCGCGGGCATAGAGCAGGAGCAACTCGGCCACCTTGCGAGCTTTGGTAAAAGTGATGTTGCGCAACCCGGCCTGTACCAACTCCACAAACAGGGTGGTGGCCTCCGAGTTGGCGCTGCGCCGGGCAGTCTTCGCCCGGTCGACAAAAGGCGGATTCCAGAGCACGAAATCTCTGGCTCCGCTGGACGCCCCGTCGTCATCGACCACCGTGAAGGGGAGCGCGGTCAACTGTTGGGCGTGCTGGCCGGGATTGGCAATGGTGGCCGAACAGCAGATAAAACGCGGGCTGGCCCCGTAGAGACGGCAGACCCGGTGCAGACGCCGGATGACGCAGGCCACCTGGGACCCGAAAACGCCGCGGTAGACGTGGGCCTCGTCGATGACCACGTATTTGAGGTGCTTGAAAAAATGCGACCACAGGTTGTGGTTGGGAAGGATCCCGACGTGTAGCATGTCGGGGTTGGTCAGGATGATGGAGGCTTCCTTGCGCAACCGGGTGCGGGCGTTGCGGGGCGTATCGCCGTCGTAGGGGCCGAACCGCAGGCGGTGGCCTTTGGTCAACGCGCGCAGGGCGCGCATCTGATCCTGGGCCAGAGCCTTGGTGGGAAAGAGGTAGAGGGCTTTGGATTGCTGGTCTTCAAGGATGGCCTCTAACACGGGCACGTTGTAGCAGAGCGTTTTGCCGCTGGCGCTGGGGGTGGAGAGCATGACGTTGTGCCCGGCCCGGGCCGCATTTATGGCCTGGGCCTGGTGGGTGTAGAGCCGGTTGGCGCCAACGTCCTTGAGGGCTTTTTGCAGGGGACGGGGCAGAGGTCGTTTCAGCCGCCCATAGCGGGCCTTGCGAGCCGGGATGCGCTCGACGTGAACGATCTGTCCTTTATAGTAAGATTGTCGCCTGAGATACCCAATAAACTCAAAACTATCCATCCACACTCTGTACAGACACCAGCGGGCACGTTCTCAATGAGCACGTACTTTCCTTCGACCTTCCGAGTCAGGTCAACTCTCTTCTCGACGATGAGTCCATCACAATATTCGCAGCGTTCGCCTTCCCAAAATTCCATAACAACTGATGTTACTTGAGAACCTCCGGTGGTATATTCTTGCGCTCTTCTGCTACCCAATCGTCATTTGGAAAATCATAAATAGCTTGAGCGCGACATAGGTGAGTTTCTACATAGTGTTCTCTCGCTTTATCTGTCCAAGCTCCAATTAATAGATGATCTACATATTCGGTTGGCCAGTGTTTATAATAATCATCTCGGTCGATGACCTTTTTGCCGTCAATTAATAACTGCAAAAGAGGCTTATCGTGATCCCAGCGTACCAAAAAGTGATGCCATCCTGTTGTTAAGTCTCGGGAGTCGGGGTATTTGGCTAACCACGGCTCTCCACGGCTATTTGTAATCCATAACTTCCAAATGGGATTAGGAATCTGTGACTCGGGAAGCTCCGCTCCATGAGATAAAGCAAACACATTCAAATATCTCTCTTCGCCTTCTATTTTCTTTATTTGTCCGGAGTTTGTGTCATGTGACAATATGTACCTGTTATTCTCCAAATCACGGATTCCTCGCTCGAATGGATGTAAATACACCCAGACGGAGATTCCGCCACGTGGTTTCTTTAAAATACGAGATGGCATAGGGACAACTGAATTTGGATCAGAGGCGGAAACTTTTGTGGGTTCAGCATAATACATACTAGAGGTAGCAAGTTGGGATAAATCATCTGTGCTTATACTCTGGCTTATTCCTACGCTATATTTATTTTCGAAGGTCTCGATTTCTTTTATTATCTTATCAAAGTCTGCATCGGGAGTAACTGACCCTAATTCTCCCGCAAGCAGATCATAAAGTTTCTTGAGTCCATCTCGGTCTTTCGCCTCGACGGCTTGAAGCATATTCAAGGGGATTGGTAAATCCGCTGGCTTCATGCCGGTGTGACATACTGGCACGACAGGGATACCTTTTACACAGCCTGCACCAGCCTCGAAATTGATCCAGGGGCGCTTGACGGACTCCTTACTGCAAAGAATAAACTCGATCTTTGCTACTTTGAGAGCATTCTCGATCTCATTTAACCACTTACGCCCAGCAGGTATGCTTGTACTATCAGAGGACACAAATACATCTACCAAGCCAAGGAAGTCCTTAAGAATATGACGCTTGAAAACCTCGGCCAGTTTTGCTTCCTCGGTGATGTGGCTAATGAATACCTTGGGTTTGGGTTTTTCCATAAAGCACCCCCTCAAAACCATAGACTTCTTCACGGGCCAGTAAAGCCGCGTATTCCAGAGCAGCCCGGATATCTTCTTCGGAGAGGGTAGGATACGAGTGGAGGATTTCTTCGACGGTCATCCCATCGGCCAGGCAATCGATGATGACGTAAACAGGAATTCTTGTCCCTTTAATACAAGCCTGGCCGTGGCATATCTGTGGGTCAACAGAAATTCTCTCTAGCATCGAACAGCTTTTCTCCCTTCTCAGGATGGGCAGGGGTACGGTTGGCCCTCAGCGAGCACCCCATGGACGCGGGGCATCCACTCGCTGATCGGTATGTCCTGTGGGCACAATTCCTCACACTCACGACATTGGATGCAGGCGCTGGCCCGCTCGTCTTCTGTCATCCGTATCGTGTACAACCTGCGCGCCCCATCAGGATCGTCGTACATCACTCCTTCATTGTAGACCAGGAAGTTACGTGGAATGTGGACGCCGTTCGGACAGGGCATACAGTACCCGCATTGTGTGCAGGGAATGGGGCAAATCTCCTGATACTTGTCGCGCGCCTGCTCGATAAGAGCCAATTCCTCTTTGGTCAGTGAGTTGATCCCCGAGGCCTCGGCGCTGGTCACGTTTTCTTCGACGTGCTCCATAGCGCTCATGCCGCTGAGTACAACTGACACCTCGGGCTGGTTCCAGAGCCATTGCAAGGCCCAATCGGCGGGCGGGCGTGTTTGGGCCGCGGTATTCCAGAGGTTCTGGATCGGCTGAGGTGGGTTCACGAGCCTGCCGCCCAGCAAGGGCTCCATGATCACGACGGCCAGTCCCTTGGAGGCCGCATACCGCAAGCCTTTGGTCCCGGCCTGGTTTTCTACGTCCATGTAGTTGTATTGGATCTGGCAGAGGGTCCACCTGTCATACGCGTCTACGATCTCTTTGAAGGCCTCGTAATCGTCGTGGAACGAGAAACCCAGATACCCGATACGCCCATCCGCGATGGCCTTCTCAGCCCACTCCAGCACGTCCAGATCACGCATCCGGAGCCATCTCTTCTCATTCAAATTATGCAGGAGGTAAAAGTCAATGTGATCGGTCAGCAGCCTATCGAGCTGCTCGTTGAGGTACTGGTCAAAATCCTTGGGGGACTCGACCAGCCAACAGGGCAACTTGGTCGCCAGCTTGACTTTTGCCCGGTAGCCGCCTTTAAGCACCCGCCCGACGACCCACTCACTATTCCCGCCATGGTACGGGTACGCCGTGTCAAGGTAGTTCACGCCGTGATCAATGGCGTAGTGGAGCATTTTTGTCACTTCTGGCTCGTCGATGTTGGATGTGTCCTCACCCTTTGTGGGAAGGCGCATACACCCAAATCCCAGGGCTGAAACTTTCCAATCCAACGGTCCAAATTTGCGATACTGCATGTTTGCTATCCTTTCTACTTCACTGAACTTCGGACTGATACAGCGCGGCTGTGAACTCGGTGGTAGATGTCGGGGGCAAAGACCTCAGATAGTTATGATTCGGCCGGGGCCTCCACGACCCCGGCCGAAACCGTTTAACCTTCTCTCACTCTTCCGCCTCGTTGACGGTGAACTTGCCCCCGTCGCTGCGGCCAAAGACCTCCGGGAAGTAGAACTCGTAAGCCAGGGTGGGGATGGCCTGGAACTCGCCGGCCAGGCTGGCCCTCATAAGATAGGTGTACTCGTAGGTGCCGCGTGGCAGGTAGGTAGCGAACAGAGCCACCTTCTCATCCCGCACCTCGGTGTGGCTGAACCACCACCAACCCCAACCCCAGCGGTGCCAGTCTTCGGCTTCCTTGATCTTCATCTCCGGCCGGGTGCCGATCTGGGTAGTGGTCTTCAGGCTGCGGTCCAGGGCTTCGCAACCGGCCGGCAGCGGGTCCTCCACCACCAGATAGTGCAGATCGTGAGGAGCCACGATGGTCAGCCTGACCTGGATCACGTCGCCCACCTGGGCCTCGTCGATCCACTCGTCGGGCTCGTCCGGGAAGGAGTACTGGCGGGAGACGATGATCCCCCGGTCCAGGGCCTTAATGTCCTGCACGGGCAGGAAGTAGCGCAGGTACATCGAATAGTAGAGCCGTCCCAGGCCCGTTTGTTCTTTCTCGCTGAAGCGGTCGATCTGTACCCGGTTGGCCTCTTCGGCCAGCAGGTCGGCGATGGCTATCTGGAGCTTGTACGGCTCGTCCAGGTTGTCGGCATTGGCTACGCCCTCGCCCTCCATCTCGCCATTCAGGAGAACCTGGTAGCTGTAATCGGCCTCCAGCTCGCCCGTCATTTCCATGTAGTCCGTCAGAGCGATGAGCGACCAGGCTGTCTCCTGGGTGGTCTCCCAGTGACCCTCTTTGCGCGCCACCATCAGCCAACGCACGGCGTTGGTCACCAGGCCGCTATCTGGTTTCAGGCGGGTCAGGGCGTCCAGCACGATGGCTGTGGAGCGGGTGTTGGTGTTCATCGTCCAGTAGTCGATCCTGCCCTCCTCCCAGTGGGCGCCGGTGGCGCTCACGATGGCGGCGCTGGTCAGATCGCTGACCAGGGAATTCACCCGGCTCCGATCGTCGGGATCCAGGATGTCCAGAGCCATAGCCAGTAATGCTTTGCCATAGTTACCCAGGCGCTCCCGTTCTCTTTCGTAGAGGGCCACGGTACGTCCCAGGTCGCCCTCTCCGTATTCGGCCAGCACGTAGAGGATAAAGGCCTGGGTATTAGGGTAGTGAGGCTGCATCACGTCGGCTGACCGGCCCAGGCTCTCCCACAGGTAGTCGGCGGCCCTCTCCATGACCTCTTCTTCCACGGCGAAGTCGGCCCGTTTGGCCTCCACCAGACCGAAGAGAACGTAAGCCGTCAGCCAGGAGTTAGAATCGTCGTATAGCCACCAGCCCCAGCCGCCGTCGTAGTGTTGGAGGGCGTAAATCCGTTGCAGACCGACGCTCACGTACTGAGGCAACTTGGTCTCCAGTTCGGGTTTGCTGAGGCCCAGTTTCTTGAGGGCCCGATAGGTCATCACGTTGGGCAGGAAGCGGCTGACGGTCTGCTCGATGCAGTAGTAGGGGAAGGTTTCCAGGTATTTGAGCCCGTCGCGCATCCCGGCTGCCAGCGAAGGATCGACCTCTATCGTGAGTTCTCCCTGGGTGGGATCGAGACGTTTGGGCAACTGCACGATCTCCACCCGGCTGCCCTCTTCTTTGAGTTGGCCGGCGGTAGCCACCACTTCGGGCGTGCTGTAGCGATGGATGGGCAGGCTGATCTCGATAGCATCTTCCAGCGCGTCGCTCCTGGCCCAGTAAAGCAGCTTGGCCGTCTCTGCGTGCTCTACGCTCGTCTGCCAGGTGACTTTCACCTTGTCCTCGGCCGGCACCTGGACCGTTCTCTCCGCCTCATCTTCTATGGTCAGCCCTTCGACCGAGAGGGAGATGGTGGTTTCCAGCGATTTGGAGGTATTGTTGTGGATGACCGCTCCCAGGATGGCCTTGTCGCCGATGATGAAGAAACGTGGAGCTATGGGCTGCACCAGCAGGTCCTTGGTGGCGCGTACGTCTACCGTGACCTGGCCTACCTCGGTGTCGGCGGTAATGGCTCTGGCTCCCAGCCGCCAGGTGGTCAGGTTGTCGGGCAGTTCCACCTTGACCTGGGCTTTGCCGTCCTGATCGGTACGCAGGGCCGGGTTCCAGTAGACCGCGTCCGGGAAACGACTGCGCACGGTAGCCCCAGGCGCTTCCCCACCGCCTCCACCCTTGGCCTCGGGGGCCACCTCCAGGTTTCGACGGTCGATGGACACCACCAGCGAGGCAGAGGTCTGGATGCCCACTCCCCGCTCTTGCCAGAAGTGACTCAGCAGGTCTGGGCCAGCCTCCGAGGCCAGAGCCAGCACCGCCTTGTCCACCAGGGTCAGGGAGAGTTCGGCTTCCACCCCTTCGCCCTTGTAGTTCAGGGCCTCGATGTCGTAAGTGACGGTGTCCCGTGGGTGGTAGTATTCTCCCTTCTCCATGTCCTTGTCAGGCGTGATTTTCACCTGGAGCTCTTTCTCCACGGTGGAGACCACCAGGGTGGCGTAGCCCACTTTGAAGGAAGCTACTGGACTGGTCTCGTCCAGGCCCTTGACCAGCACCACCGAGACGTAGACGTTAGGCGTGTAATCGGATTGGATGGGTATCTCCACCTGCTCGCTGTTGGTCTTCAGGGTCAAAATCCTGTGTTCAAGGACACGCCCCCGCTCGACGGTCAGGAGGGCCTTGACCTCACCCTGGTAGGGAGAGGGGATGAGGATCTTGGCTGTTTCGCCCGGCGTGTAGCTCTTTTTATCCGTCACCAGGTCGATGCGGTTGTTATTTTCCTGACGCCAGTTGATGAATTCGCGACCGCTGATCCACGTATAAGTGGAACTGCGTACCTCGTTCTCTATCTCATCCTGGCCGGAGGCCGCGATCTTGTAGGTACCACCCTTTGTGGGAGTAAAGGCAGCTATGGCTTCCCCTTTCCGGTCGGTAGTCACCGTCCGGGTGAAAACCGGGGTGTCCAGGTAATCGCTCTCCCAGTAGAAGCTGCCATCTTCGGCCTCTTTCTTGACGCTGTACCACTTATGTTCGTAGAAGATAACTTCTACATCGACGTCGGGCACGGGTTCGCTCTCCCAGTCCACGACGATGACGTTCACGTTCTGTTCTTTATTTATCTGGCCCACGTAAGACTGGGGCCTCAGGCCGATGTAGAACAGACCCTTGTGGACGATAGCCTCCGTGCGGTTGGCAACCAGTTGGTCGTTGATGTCGGTCACCGCGGCCTCGATGGTGAACACCTGGCTGGTGATCTTGTCGGCGATGTCGGCGGGCACCTTGAAGGTGAAACGACCATCCTTGTCGGTCTGGCCCTCGCCCTCACTGACGAACTCACCGTACTCGCTATAGCGCCAGTAGCGCGTCCAGTCGTAGTCGGTGAAATCGTACCAGCCCTTACCCTTCCAGTAGAAGAAATAATCGCGGCTCATCAGGGTCCAGTGTACTTTGGCCTTGGTCACCGGGCCGCCGAAGTAGTAGGTGCCCTGCACCGTGACGTTCACTGTCTCGCCCTGGGCATACTCGTCCCTGTCGGTTTGCACCGTGACCTCGAACTCCGGTTTGCGGTACTCGGCCACCTGGAAACTCTGGCCGAAACCCTCGTTTTTGTAGGTGGCGTAGATGTAGTAGTAACCCAGGTCGGCTTCCTCGTCCAGGGCCAGTTCGCTGTGCATCGTGCCCATGTCATTAAGAGAAAGCTCTTCGCTGTAAATCTCCTCTCCCTGGGGGTTGCTGATGCTGATCAGCACTTTATCTTCGCCTTCGGGCAGGCTATAGCGGGCGTAATCGTCGGCGCGGATGATGCCCTTGAAGTACACCTTCTGGCCGGGGCGGTAGATAGGCCGGTCGGTGTAGAGGTACCCGCTGTAGTCTCTGCTGTAAAGCTCGGAGTTTATGTTGAAATCCCAGGAGTTGATGCCGTCGTTCCATTGGTTGAGGCTCATCCCAAAGAGCGAGTTACGTCCTCTCTGGCCCTCGGCGGCGATGGCGAAGAAAGCCTCGTAGGGTTCTAGCCGCTCAAACTCGACCTTCAGGACGCCGTCTTTGTCGGTCTTGCCGCTGGCTACCTGTTTGCCTCTCTCGTCGTAAAAGACCACAGGCACGCTGGGGACGACCTGGCCGTTGCGCAGGTCGGTAGCCCACACCAGGGCCTCGCCTCCGGACTGCTTGAGGGTCAGGTTGAGACGGGAGACCACCAACACCTGGCGGGCCCCTTCAGGGTCCTCCGGAGCCCAAACCTTCAGGTAGTAAAGGCCAGGCTCCAACCTGCCGTCCTCACTTTCGGATAGCGGAATACGCCAGATCTCACTTTTGTTCGGAGGAGGGGATACCTCCTTGGACCAGGCACGGACCAGGTTCTCCGAACCAGGCTCAAAGACTTCCCAGGCATCCCACCAATCGCTGCTCACAAAGCTGATTAGATCCTTGCGAGCCAGGCGGTAGAGGCGGAATCTGAGACGCGAGACGTTACGACAACTTACGTAGGCCACCGTCTCGGTGTAAGCGTTGTAGGTGCCTATGTAGCCGCCGGTAGAGAGGTAGACGTAGGGGCCAAGGTCCCGTGTGGTGTAGTGTATGGTATAGTCTCTGTCCAGCCTGTGCCCATAGCGTCCTCTGACGCCGGACTCGATGGTGACGGTGTATCTGGTTGAAGGTTGCGTGTCGAAGGAGAGGTACGCCTTTGTATCGTATCTGCTCCAGTAGCTATAGACGTAGGTAGGTTCGGGCAGGATGGTCAGGTTCGGCAGGAGCGTCTCTCTGCTGATAGGGCTGGAGAAAGTGATATCCATGCCCCCGTAGGGGTTGGCATCCTCCTGCCCGTCGTAAGGGTCGGTGCTGACGATGATGGGCAGGCTCACGGTGGTGAACGACCAGTCATACGTCTTTCGGGTGCCTCTGTTGCCTACCTGGCCCATCGCTCCGGCGCTAACCTGGCCCATGTAGATGGTTTCCAGTTTGAGGGACCGTAATGGGGTGAAAGTCACGGTCAGGTCGTCTTCCCAGTCGAACTCACCCCGCACGGTCTTCCCGCTCTCATCTATCAGAGAGAAGTGCTCCTCGACCGATTCGTGGTCCATAGGCTGGTTGAAGGTCACGCTGACCTTTGCATCGGGCCCCACATATTGAGTTTTGTTGCCCGGCCAGGTGTCAGACACGGCGGGCAGTTTGGTGGTAAAGCTCCAGGTGTAGTCCTCGGCCAGGAGGCCCCCGGTAGTGTCCGTCAGCCCGGCGGCGACTCTGGCCTTGTACTTGGTGGCCGGCGCGAATCCCTTCGTGGGACGATAAATGTACACCGAAGTGTTAAGCCACTCGCCCTCACCCTCTACCGCCGGCAGGAAGGTCAGGGGTTGTGGCAACTCCGCCATCTGCTGGATGGAGGTCAGGGGGACCACCGGCCGGTTGAGCATGACCGTTACTACGGCGTCCATGCCCACCTCGACGGTTTCGGGGGCGGGCTGAACGTCTGTCACTTCCAGGAAGCCTATCGTGCTAAATTTTAAGGAAATGGCTTCTTCCAGAGGAAGCCCGGCGGCGCTCCTGGCGCTCTCGGCGATGGTTACTTCGTAGGTTTGCCCGCGCTCGAAGGGTTTGGCGGGGGTGAAAGTCAACTCCCTATCCTGGCCGCTCAACTCGCCCGCCACCTTCGGCTCGATGCTGAACGCCTTCTTCACCGATTCCCAGTCCATAGGCTGGTCGAAGGTGATGACTAGCGGCTCTGCCAGAGGGTGTTCCTCCCCCCTGGCTGGCGAACGCCCGACCATGGTGGGCGGCACGGGAGGCAAAGGCGTGGGGGACGGGGTGGGCGTGTTCGTGGGCGTATCCGTCGGCTCAGGCGTGGGTGACGGAGTGGACGTGTTTGTGGGCCTTGGAGTGGGCGACGGCTTTTTGGTAGGCGTGTCCGTCGGCTCAGGAGTAGGCGATGGTTTGGGGGTGGCTGTGTCCGTCGGCTCAGGCGTGGGCGATGGTTTGGGGGTGGCCGTGTCCGTCGGCTCAGGCGTGGGCGAGGGCCTGGGTGTGGCCGTGTCCGTCGGCTCAGGGGTGGGCGATGGTTTGGGTGTGGCCGTGTCCGTCGCCTTTGCAGCGGCCACCACCGTTGGCGACTCTTCTTCGGCAGGCGAAGGTTTAGCTTCCGCCTTTTCGGTCGGCGTAGACTTCGCCTCCTTCGTTGGGGTGGCTTCTGGAGTGGGAGTCGTAATCGGCCCACAACCGGAAACACCGATCAGTAAAATCGCCACAATTGCTATGACACTGATGGCGATGGCGACAACATTCTTTTTCATCAGCAGACCTCCTTAGAAAGTACTTGAAAGTGGTACGTGAGTATATGCCAGAGGAGCGCGCTATCCTCAGCGAGCGAGACAATCTAATTATACGACAAAGGCCGGGATTTGCAAATCGCAAGAACACGGATTGCAGGAAAGCAACGGATCGCGATGTTGCCCCCCCCCCATGATCCGTTGTGTCCCGTCAACCGTGTTCTCCAGAAAGTGGCCTGTTTGTTTCTTTTATAAATACAATACTATCTTTATGCTTTTTTGCACTCCTCGGCCACGCCCTCCAGCCATTTGTGGGGGACGCAACAGATGAAGCGCAGAACGTCGTCGCCTTCGTTGATGAACTGGTGTTCGACGCCGCCCGGCACAAGCACGACGCTGCCTTCCCGCAAAAGCTCCTGCCGGTCGCCGCCGTCCTCCACCCATTTGACTGAGCCTGTTCCGGCCAGAACGAAGACCTCGTGTTCCCACCAATGGTCGTGAAAAGCGGAAGTACAGCCCGGCTCGACGTCGAAGACCCGCATGGCAAAGTGGGGCGCGCCCATCTCTTCGCTGATGACCCAGCGGACGGTCACCCCCTCCATGTACGGGGCTTCCTGCGGTTCGATATCCGTGAAATGATGGACTTTCATTACAACATCCTCCTTATGAGATGAAGTGATTAATGAACGCCTCGATTATAACATCCCTGCATCAATTCGTCAATTAAACGATCCTGGCGGCGATCAGATCGCCCATCTCCGTCGTTCCCACCTGGGTTTTGCTCTCTTCCCTGATGTCCCTGGTGCGATAACCCTCGTCCAGCACGGCCGCCACCGCGTTTTCCACGGCGGCGGCTTCCCTGTCCAGCCCCAGGGAATGGCGGAGCAGCATGGCGCAGCTCAGGATGGTGGCGATGGGGTTAGCCACGTCCTGGCCGGTGTATTTGGGCGCGGAGCCGTGAATGGGTTCGTAGAGGCCCAGCCTGCTCTCGCTGAGAGCGGCGGAGGGCAACATCCCCATCGAACCGGCCAGCATGGAGGCTTCGTCGGTCAGGATGTCGCCGAACATGTTGCCCGTGACAATAACGTCGAAGGTGGTGGGCCGCTTGATCAGGAACATGGCACAGGCATCCACCAGCACGTGTTCGGTCTCCAGGTCCGGGTATTCCTCGAACACCTGTGTAGCCACTTCTCGCCACAACCGGGAGCAACTGAGAACATTGGCCTTATCCACCGAACTGACTTTACGGCGTCTTTTGCGGGCCAGTTCACAGGCCACCCGCACCACTCGCTCGACTTCAGGGGCGGTGTAGACCATGCTGTCCACCGCCCGCTCCTGACCGTCCACCTTCTGGCGTCCGCTGGGCTGCCCGAAGTAGATGCCGCCCGTCAGTTCACGCACCACCACCAGGTCCACCCCCGCCACAATTTCCGGCCTGATGGGCGAGGCGTGCAGCAGAGGGCTGAACAGCTTGACCGGCCGCAGGTTGGCGAACAGGCCCAGCTCTTTACGCAGGCCCAAAAGCCCCTGTTCGGGACGGACAGAGGCCAGCGGGTCGTCCCATTGGGGGCCGCCTACCGCGCCCAGCAAGACGGCGTCGCTCTCCCGGCAGCGAGACAAGGTCTCTGCCGGGAGGGGCTGGCCCGTTTCGTCGATGGCAATGCCGCCGATAAGGGCCTCCACAAACTCAAAATGGTGACCGTAAATTTCGGCCACCTGGCGCAACACCTTCATTCCTTCGGCCACGACCTCCGGCCCAATACCATCCCCGCCCAAAACCGTAATTTTCGCTTCCATTTTCTATTTCCTTCTCCCCATTCCCTTCTTCTTGCCTAGCTCCTTTCTGGTGTACTCTACAAGTCCTCCAGTCTGGATGATGTCCATCATGAATGGAGGGTAGGGTTTGGCCTGATAGGTGTGGCCCGTGTCCAGGTTATGGATGAGACCGGTATTCAACTCCACCTCCAGACGGTGCCCTTTTTCGGTGCCGGCCACTGCTGCGGGACATTCCAGGATGGGCAACCCGATGTTGATGGCGTTGCGGTAGAAGATACGGGCGAAGCTCTCGGCGACGACGCAGCCGATGCCCGCCCCCTTGAGCGCCAGGGGAGCATGTTCCCGCGACGAACCGCACCCAAAATTCGTGGTGGCTACGATGATATCGCCGGGCTGCACCTCTTTAACGAAAGAAGCGTCTACGTCCTCCATGCAGTGGGCGGCCAACTCCTCCGCCGTAAAGACGTTGAGATAACGGGCAGGGATGATGGCGTCGGTATCCACGTTAGCTCCATATTTCCAGACTTTGCCGCTTATTTTCATGTAACCTCCAGTCTTCCAGGTGCCTGGCACTAACAACGAACGTTCGCTGTTGCCAGGCACCTGATACGCTATGTATATTATGGGCCGATACGTTGGGCCAGGGCCGCCTGCACGGCGTCGTAATCGGCTGGTAGTGCCACAGGTGGGTTGGCGTACCTGGAAGTCACTTCTTCCAGCGCCTTCTCGTGATACTTGACCTTGAAGTCGGTGAACTTCATCCCATGAGCGGTGGAAATAACTATCACTCGCTCAGAGGGTTTTACATCTCCTTGCTCTATCAGCTTAAAAAGGACGGCCAAAGCCACGCCGGTATGAGGACAGCAATACATCCCGGTCTTATCGGCCCAGGCCGCGGCGTTAGCCAACTCGTCCTCGCTGGCCTGCTCCACGCCTCCCTCTAGCTGTTTCAGCGTCCTGATGGCCCGCCGGATGCTGACCGGATTGCCGATGCGGATGGCGCTAGCCAGGGTGGGCTGGGCCACCACAGGCTCAAACTCCTTGAACCCCGTCAGATAGCTGCGATAGAGAGGGTTGGCCCGTTCGGCCTGGGCGCAGACGATGCGGGGCAGACGGTCGATAACCCCCAATTCTTTCATGAGCAGAAAGCCCTTGCCCAGGGCGCTGACGTTGCCCAGGTTGCCGCCGGGAATGATAATCACGTCGGGCACCTCCCAGTCGAACTGCTGCACAATCTCGATGCCCACCGTCTTCTGCCCCTCGATGCGCAGGGAGTTCAGGGAGTTGGCCAGGTAGATGGTCTTGTCGGCGGTGACCTGTTGCACCAGCTTCATGCAGCCGTCGAAATCCGTATCCAGGGCCAGCACCAGGGCGTTGTTGGCGATGGGCTGCACCAGTTGCCCGATGGAAACCTTGCCTCTGGGCAAAAAGACCACCGCCTGAATGCCGGCGGCCGCACAATAAGCGGCCAGCGAAGCCGAGGTATCCCCCGTCGAGGCGCAGGCCACCGCCCGGAGGGGCACTCCTTCGGCCATCATCTGCTTGACTACCGAGACCAGCACGGTCATGCCCAGGTCCTTGAAAGAGCCGGTGTGGCTGTTGCCGCACAATTTGATCCACAAATCTTCCAGCCCGAGCTGCTTGCCCAGCCGTTCAGCCCAGAAAAGGTTGGTGCCGCCCTCGTACATGGAGACCACGTTGTCGTTGTCCACTACGGGGCAGACCCATTCTTTCTTGCCCCACACTCCACTGCCGTAAGGCCATTCGGGGCCCATGTAACGTTCGTCGAAGAGGGCTTTCCATTCCTCCGCGCTGCGTTCTTTCAGAGCCTCAACGTCGTGGGCCACCTCCAGCAGCGCCCCGCACTGCCGGCAGCGATAGATTACCTCCGTCAAGGGATACTGTTCGTCGCACCCTTCGGAACACTCGAACCAGGCTCGGTACTCCATCGCCTTCCTCCCTCCCATGGCTTTCCATTAGGAATTATCCCTATTGTACCACATTCCCAAAATGATTTCAATTTTGGTCTGCGGATAGCCTGCTCTTACAACTCTTCCGGCCCCCCGATGCGGCCTAACACCGCGCTGGCGGCGGCCACCGCCGGATTAGCCAGATAGACCTCGCTTTCGGGGTGGCCCATGCGCCCCACAAAGTTGCGGTTGGTGGTGGAGACGCAGCGTTCCCCGGCGGCCAGCACGCCCATGTGTCCGCCCAGGCAGGGCCCACAGGTCGGGGTGCTGAACACCGCGCCGGCCTCGATGAAGACCTCGGCCAACCCTCGGCGAATGGCTTCCAGGTAAACGGCCTGCGTGCCGGGGATGACGATACAGCGCACGTAAGGGTGCACCTGGCGCCCCTTGAGCACCTCGGCGGCCAGTACCAGGTCGTCCCAGCGTCCGTTGGTGCAACTGCCGATCACGGCCTGGTCGATTTCGACGTGGTCTACCTGGCTCAGCGGCACGGCATTGCCCGGCAGATGCGGAAGGGCCACCTGGGGTTCGATGTCGCTCACCTCGTACTCGATCAGCCGGGCGTAAGTTGCGTCCTCGTCGCTGTGGTAGACGGTGTAAGGGCCTGTGGCCCGTTCCTGGACGTAGGCCAGGGTGGTCTCGTCCACGGCGCAGAGGCCCGCCTTGCCCCCCGCTTCGATGGCCATGTTGGACATGGTAAAGCGCCCGTCCATAGGCAACCCGGCGATGGCCGGGCCCGTGAATTCCAACACCTGGTACAAAGCCCCATCCACCCCGATGTCGCCGATGGTGTGTAGAATGAGGTCTTTGCCCCCTACCCAACGACGGCGCTGGCCGTGGAAGACGACCTTGATGGTGGCGGGCACCTTCATCCAGATCCGCCCCGTAGCCATAGCCACGGCGATGTCGGTGGAGCCCATGCCTGTGGCGAAAGCTCCTAAAGCTCCGTAGGTGCAGGTGTGGGAGTCGGCCCCGATGACCACCTGGCCGGGCAGCACCAGGCCCTGTTCGGGGAGCAACACGTGCTCAATGCCTGCCCGTCCCACCTCGTAGTAGTGAGTAAGACCCTGCTCACGGGCGAAATCCCGCATTATCTTGCACTGTTCGGCCGACTTGATGTCCTTATTGGGGGTGAAGTGGTCGGCCACCATCACCACCTTGTCCACGTCAAAGACCGATTCCACCCCGATGCGGGCGAATTCCTTGATGGCAATGGGCGCGGTGATGTCGTTGCTCAGCACCAGGTCTACCTCAACCTGGATCAGGTCGCCTGGCGCGACCTGAACAGCGAACGAGCGATCGAGAGCGGCGTGGGCGGCCAGAATCTTTTCGGCCATGGTCATTCCCATAGCAGTTTTCCTCTTTCCTTTTGTGATTTATCTGAAGCCTATGGCCTGGAACTCAAGTGGAACTCAAGTTCCAGGCTGATAGCCTGAGTGCGCTAAAGCGCACTCCAAAATGTCTTCAGATAGCAAGCTTTAGCTTGCTTCAGCTTTTAGCCGGGGAGTTTGACTCCCAGGCGGGTTTGATTTCGGCTCAGGGCTTGAACAGGTCCTTGCCGCCACGACCTTCGAGGGTGAACTGCTGCGGCCCTTTGTGGTTGCCGTGTTCACCGGCCGCTCGCAGTTGTATCTGGCGCTCCACTTCTCGTTTGGCGGCCATGAGCTTGTTCAGGGCGTACATATAAGCCCTGGCACTGGCTACCACGATATCGGTGTCGCTGCCGCGGCCGCTGAAGACCTGGGTCACCGTGCTGCCATCGTGGGGCAGTTCGGCCTCGATGCGGATGGTCACCTCTCCCACGGCATCGATGCCCTCGGTGACAGCCTTGATGGAAAACTCGATGAGCTTGTTGGGCTCCTGGATGACGCGGTTGATGGCCTGGTAAACGGCGTCCACTGGCCCTGTGCCCAGGGCGGCATCGGACACAATATCCCCCTGGGGCGTGCGCAACTTGACCGTAGCCGTGGGGATGCTATGATCGCCGCACGCGACCTGCACCTGCTCCAGCCGGTAAGATTCGGGCGGTTGATACAACTCGTCGGCGATGATAACTTCGATGTCGGCGTCGGTCACGGTTTTCTTTTTGTCGGACAGGTCCTTAAATCTCTCAAAGACCTTGTCCAGGTCTTCCGTCTTCAGTTCATAGCCTAGCTCCTCCAGGTAGGTTCTGAAGGCGTGCCGACCGGAGTGTTTGCCCAGCACCAGCACGTTATCGGACAGGCCGATGGACTCGGCGGTCATGATCTCGTAGGTGCGACGCTCCTTGAGGATGCCATCCTGATGGATGCCTGCTTCGTGGGCGAAGGCGTTGGCCCCTACAATGGCCTTATTGGGCTGCACGGGGATGCCGGTGTGAGTGCTGACCAGGTGGCTGGTGCGGTAGATGTGCTTGGTGTTGACGTTGGTGGTCAGGTTGAAGAACTGGGGACGGGTGTGCAAAGCCATGACCACCTCTTCCAGAGAAGCGTTACCGGCCCGTTCGCCGATGCCGTTGACGGTGCATTCCACCTGCCGGGCCCCGTTGAGGATGGCCGCCAGGCTGTTGGCGGTAGCCAGCCCCAGGTCGTTATGGCAGTGTACGGAGATGATGGCGTCGTCGATGTTGGGCACGTTCTCTTTTATGCCTTTGATCAAATCCCCGAACTCGTCGGGCAGGCAGTAGCCTACCGTGTCCGGGATGTTGACCGTGGTCGCGCCGGCCTCGATGACCGCCGTGAGCACCTGGTACAGATACTCGGGAGCGGAGCGTCCGGCATCCTCCGGCGAGAACTCTACGTCGTCGCACAGGCTTTTGGCGTAAGCCACCATGTCCCTGGCCCGTTCCAGGGCCTCTGGTCGCGACATTCTTAGCTTGTGTTGCAGGTGGATATCCGAGGTGGCCAGAAAGACGTGGATGCGGGGCTGGTCGGCATATTGCACCGCTTCCCAGGCCTGGTCGATATCTTTCTTGTGGGCGCGAGCCAGGCCGCAGACGGTAGCGCCTTCTACCTCGTGGGCGATACAGCGCACGGCCTCCAGGTCGCCGGGTGAGGCGGCCGGAAACCCGGCCTCGATGATATCCACTCCCAGACGGACCAGTTGTTTGGCCACGTCTATCTTCTCCTCGGTGTTGAGAGTGGCCCCCGGCGACTGTTCGCCGTCGCGCAGGGTAGTGTCGAAGATCAGTACTTTTTCCATTTCCATGTCTATCATACCCTCCTTCGCTTAAGTTTCACAACACGGCCCGCTATCAGCCTGGCCGTCTTGTTAGGAAAAATTAAAATAACCTCCTGGGTCAGGAGGTTATTTTTAGCCAGAGTTCTTTATTAATTGTGTGCCTCTAACTCGATGCTTCCCTCCCAACCACGATTGGCTCCTTAAGGCTAAGGAGCTCGGTTAAAAGGAGGGTAAGGGTCTCGATCTTGTTAGGGCGTTTCATTATACTATCAATCTCCGCAATCCTTATGCCGCTATTGTATCACACCTGGGAATTCTTGTCAAATCTAACTTCTCTACTTCAGCACGACTGGCAGGTAGGTGTCGCCCCAGGTCACTCTGACGCCCCGCCTGGCCAGGATATTGTTGCTTTCGTTCAACCCTTCTTTGTAATCGCCGTAGTCGGGGCTATGGCCAATGTAACCTGGAACGTATATGTCAACCTGGACGTATACGTCGTAGGTAGCTCGCTTTTCGAACCGGTGCTGGAACTCAACTACTCTGGTCTTGCCCGCCGTTTCGTTGAACTCCTTGCTGGCGAAGCTCCGGAAATAATCGGCATACCGTCCTCCCCCGGTACAGGCTACGTCTTGGCACAGACCGTCCAGGTGATCGTCTGGGCCTGTAGGCAGGTTGGTGGGGGTGTCCGGAGCAGTTCGCTCCTTAACGTACAGTTCCACCGAGACGTTATAGATTATCTCGCTCCCTACGGTCGTGGAATACACAGGGGGAGGGATCACCTCCTTCAGAGGAACGGAATCCGCAGGGGTCGTGACGGTGACCTTGATGGTTACCATGTTGTTGGTAGTGGGCGCGTTGTGGCTGAGTTCGATTTCCATCGGAGTGAAGGTCAGGTCCGGACCTCTGAGCTGATTCCGCAAGAACACAGGGGACTCGGGGGCCACCCGCACGTTGGTGCCATTGATGTAGAGCGTATTGGTGAAGGGGGTGGCCGGTTCGAGACCGCTCTTGACTTTGACCTTGAAAGTCGCGGACCCGGTCTGTCCAGGGTTCAGGGTGCCAATAGCCAAGCTGTAGGTTGAAGTGCTCACCGGCACCCAACCTGTGGTGGCCTCGTAGTCTACCACCGTGATATCTATGACCTCGGTGATGACCACGCCGGTGGCCGTGGCCTGGCTGTTGCTGTTGCCGTAGTTGATGGTATAGACCACGATCTCGTCGGGGTCGAAGACAGCAGACGTGGTAGTCTTGGTGACCCACAGGCTGGGCCCCACAATGCTATCCGTATCGCTGGCGGTCTCCTGGCCGGTGGTTTCCGTCCTGTCCGCCGAGTCGATCTGAACCTGGTTGGTCACAGACCCCACGCTGCCGGGCGGGGTAAGGGCCATCGTAGCCTGTAGGGTTACGCTGCCGTTGCCAAAGGCGGCCAGGGTTTCCTCGCGGGTGTACACCCCACCGCCGACCACGTTCCAGCCTGCTCCAGTGGAGCTCAGATATTGAGCCAGGGTATCGGTCAGGATGACGGTGGTTGGCTTATTGCCCGTGTTGGTGAATCGAACGGTATAGTTTACGCTCTGGCCGGTGCCGATCTGGGTGAGGCCGTCTCTCTTGCTGACCGCCAGGCCCACCGCTTCTTTGACCTCGTCCTCGTCGGTAGCGACCTGGTTGCCGCCGGGCACGTTGTTGGACGCGTCTATCTCCGCCGTGTTGGTCACGGTCGTGCCGGCCAGGGCGTAAGGGTCCACCTGGATGGCGATAGTGGTCTGGGAGATATCCACGGACATGCTGAGTATCTCCTGTTTGTAGACCTGACCGCCCACCGATGTCCAATTGGCCGCATCCCAGGGAGCTATAGAGGCGTTGACCGGTATGGTCTCGGTGATGATCACGTTCTCGGCGCCCAGAGTACCGATCGGTTTGGAATAAGTGATGGTATAGGTCACGTATTGGCTGGGGGCGACCAGGGTGATCCCGTTCGTTTTGGTGATGGACAGGATAGGATTCGTCGAAGCGTAGTTGATCTTCTGGCTCGTCGTTATCCCGACCAGGGGGTCATCGAGCCAGGCGTCGTTGGTGAAGAACCCGCTGGCATCGAGCCTGACCGTGGCCGAGAAGCTGACCGTGTAGAACGTACCGCCCGCCGGCAGGGCTGGATGGGAGCTGGAGGTCCAGGTGATGGTTTGGCCGTCGGGCAGCAGCACCCCGCCGTCGTAGGGGACGATGTCCGTCAGGGCGTAGGTGGGCACTACGTCGGTGATGAACAGCGGTGTGCCGGCCGGGATGTTCATCGTGCCCGCGTTGTGGTAAGCCAGGAAGTAAGAGATGATCTCTCCTGGGTTTAGCCCAAAGGGAGGGGCGGAGCTCTTGACCAGGGTCAGGAGCGGCACAGCTATCACGCTGTGGGTGACGGCCACACTTTCGCTGATGATCTGCTCAAAGCGAATGTTGGCCTTATTAACCAGTTCTGCCAGGGGCACGTCCATGGTCTTGACCGTGGCCGTGAAGGAGCGGAAGAAAGTTTGGCCGTTGGCCGGAACGCTGACGGTCCAGTTGATGGTTTTGCCATCGGGCAGCAGCACGCCGCCATCCAGGGGGGCGATGTCCTTCAGCAAATTGGTATCCACCACGTCGCTGATGACCACCCCGCTGACGTTTCTGGTCCCGGTATTGGAGTAGTAGATGGTGTAGGAGAGGGCATCGCCGGGTTCAACCGTGCTGCCGTGGGGCGGGATAGCCACCTTGACGATGCGGAACTCCGGCTCGGCCGCTATAAGGTGGGTGATGGGCAGGCTGTTAGTCAACTCCCCGTGCGTGCTCTGGATGTCGGCCGTATTGATGATCGTGGCCGAGGCGAAATCGACCGGGCCCTTGACGATAGCGGTGAAGCCCAGGGCATATCGGTTATTGGGGGGCACGTCGTACAGGGTCCAGTTGATAGTATCACCCGTCAGCACTCCGTCATCGTGGGGGGTGATGCTCTCCAGCAGGCCGGTATCTACCACGTCGGTGATAACCGTCGTGTCTTCGGTGGCGTTACCGGTATTGGTGAACCAGATGGCGTAGGTGATGACCTGGCCGGGCTCAACTGTACTGCCGTGGGTGGGAGTGGCTACCTTGGCGATATCCCAGTACACCTGGTGCCAGGGGATGGGCAGCGTAAAGCAATTGTTGCTAAGAATGGGGTCGCTGATCGGATTATCCATGTAATCCACCATAGGTGGGAAGTTGATGCACACATAGTTGGTGATGGCCTGTATTTCTGGTTTGCGCGCGGTGGTTAACTGCACGCTGAAGGAGACTGCGGTCGCGGAAATATTCTTTGTACCCTTGTAGCCGATGTCGCCCACGTAATAGGTATAGACCTTCTGGCTCACCGTCACCCAACCTGTATCCCCATTCCAGGGCATGGCAGAGGTATTGTCCGGTATGGTCTCGGTGACCACTACCCCTTCGGCTGGCGCGCCGCCGGCCGCCGTATAATAAACAGTATAGGTAATGAGATCGCCGCCCCACACCCCCTCGTACTGGTCCGAGTGCTTGGAAACCTGCATGTCCGGGTCAGGCACGTCGTAGTAGAGCTTCACCCAGTCCACGATGGGGCTGGACCTGGAAATAGTGGTCTTGAAGTCGAGTTGATACTGGAAATACCAGACATCAGTAATGTTAAGGGTTTGGGTGAAGACGTAAAGGCCGCTGGTAACCGATGAGAGCGGAGAGGTGGAGGTTATCCAATCCTCCCAGCTTATCGGTTTAGCCTCGTTAAGGCTGTAGCGATATTTCATGGTCAGGGTTTGCTGTTTGGTAGCCAGGTAAGGCACCTTGGCCTGCCAGATAAAGTGGGTCAGGGTCACGGGATCTTTGAGCATGGGAGCTATCACGTCGGCCATCGGGTCTATCATCTCGGAGGTATAAGCGCCTTTGGGAGCGTACCGGGCATTTACGATGCCGGTCGAGATACGGCCGTGATAAACCTCATCCTGTAATGTGCCAGGGGTGGCTCCCGCGCTCCCGCCGATGTAGTACAGGTTCTGGTTCCAGAACACCAGCGAGCCGTTGCTGAGGGTGATGGGCAGGAAAGAGGAGGCCAGCCAGGCGCCGATTTCACAGCCAGGGTCCTGCTCGCACCAGTTGAAGAGCCGGATGTCCGCGGTGGGATCGACGGCGGCGGCCTGCACGGTGCTGGAAATACTGGCGGCATCCAGGGTGTCTACCTTGCCGCCGGCGATGTAAATCATGCCGTTGTTCACCATCGCGGCAGCGTGTTCGACCAGCTTGTCGGGCAGGTTGCCGCCCTTGCCGATATCGGTAGAAGAGGTGTACCACTTGGTGAGGTTCCCATTACTGGAGTCGATGTCAGCGTAATAGACGTAGTAGGTGGAGGTTCCCGGGTCCGCCGGGCTGCCAACGCAATCCCCATCCGGACAGTGTTTTCCGCCGACGTGGTAAACGGTATTCGTGGTGACTCCCTGGTAGAGCGCCACCTGGCCGTAATCCACGCTTTGAGGCAGGCCGGCCTCTTCTCTCCATTGTGACAGGCTGCCGTCGGCATAGATCTGGGCCGAGTAAGTATTGGTATATTGGTGATCGCCTGGGGGAGTCCTGGTGCTGCGACCGCCTACGTAATAGAGCCGGTCGCCGGACACGAAGGCCGAGTGAAAGGATACCCCACAACGGGGGTCGCTTCCAGTGCTACAGAAGGAGGTTATAAGGGCTGTGCTCCTGATGAACCCTCCCACCTCGCCGGTGGCGTTGATGACGGTGGCCCGGAACACCTCATCCGTGGCAAAATAGCTTGTCCCTCCCGACCGATCGGTGACCCCGCCCAGAATGTAAAGGGTAGCGGTGGCGTCGCTGTGGGGATAGATGGCCGCCGCGGCCCCATAAAGGCCCGCCTGCGCCGTACCAGAAGCATCACGATGAAGGGGTATGGTGTATGCCTGCATCACCCAGGGGGTCAGGCTGTTGTCCATCGGGCCATCGGGGATGATGGTGGCGGTGTAGACGTACTCGGACGGTTTGTCATCAATGTCTTTCCCGCCTGCCACGTATATCTTGCCCTCGTGGGCCACGGCCGCTATCTCGATCAACCCTTTCGGCAGATCGGCGTTGGTTTCTTTTACCCACTCATCCCCGGCCAGCCCCACCGGCAGAAGCTGCACGCTGTGCGGGTGGGTAGGGGGCGCTTCCACCATACCGGTCAAACTGAAGACACCCGGACCGAAGTGATCCAGGGTGTCGTCTACCTCAACGTATATGTAGGCGTAGGTTGATATGATGGACAAAGCAAAATAGACCAGAGCTCCGAACAGGACTGTCAGCTTGAGGCCGGTGAGAAGCAATTTGTGGGCCAGGGTTGGGGAGGGCTTGTCCATTATCATCCTCCTTTTTTATCGCGGGTTTAGAGGTCAGAATAAGGGCTATAATGCCTGACTTTGATGAATTATTCAGGTATTGAGTAGTATCCTGGTGTCTTTGTGTCTTCGTGGTAACAGCTTAACCACTAAATCGAGAAGATAAGATGAAAACAGACAAAGATGACATGAAGTGGACAGTGTAATGTGGTATAGATAGCAAAGGTGATTTTTATAGTGGAATGAGTGGGGGGACCAGCCCCCCACTCATTCTCGCTGGCTATTTTGGGTCCGAAAGCCGATCAGCTTTAGTCACAGGTTGGGATCTGATCGGTCTTCAGGTAAACGTCCTTGTGTTGTGTACCAGTGCCCTCCGGGACCTCGACGGTAGCGTACTCAGGATCGACCATCTCCTGTCCTCCGAGGGACTCGGTTTGAACATCATAGACGACCCCGTTATTGTCCGTCCAGGTGGCATGGATCTCGTAGAGACCCGCAGGCACCTTGGTGAAGGCAAAGCGGCCGCTGGCCCCTACCCGAGACTGGAGCGCGTTCCCATCTTCGTCCTTGGCCAGTTTACTCTTCTTCCAGAGTTCCACCGTAGCGCCCTCGGGCACCGCTGGAACCTGTTTGGCGATGCATTCGTCGCCGATGTTGCCCACTCGTTTGGCGATGGCATCGTAGATGGTAGCCAATTCCCTGGGATCGGAGGCCATGAAGAAGTGGCCCTCGTTCTTGTCGTCATAGGGGTTGGGGTCGTAGGCCGGAGCGGTAGCCATCTCTTCCAGGACGTCGGCCCTGACACCGTTGCCGATGGCGATGGTGAAGACGATCGCTCCCTCTTGCTTGGCCAGGTTGGCCTGGTCAACGGACTGGATTTCGGGCAAGGCGTTGCAGCCAGTTATACCAGTCGAACGAGGTTCATTCCAGCCGGTCACCTTGCCGTCCAGGGAGACGTTGACCATACCGTCGGTAGCCACGATGAGGACAGGCGCGTTCTTGGGCCTGTGGAGCTGCGGGTTAAAGAGGGCCTCGCGGCCGAGTCTTGTCCCATCGACCATAGGCGTCCAGCCTTCAGGGCTCATGGCGTCAACCTGGGTGTTAACCGCCTGCACGTCCTCGGTCAGGGAGTTCTTCAGAGCGCCGAAGTAATAGGTCCTGGTGCTGGAGCGGCTACAGGTCATTGTGTACCTGTTGCCGTTCGACGTCCTACCCGGGTAGATGGACAGGCCCAACTGATCTTCAGGAGGCTGCAGGTAGTTGTTGATGCCCTTCATGCAAACGTCCAACTGCTCTTTTCTGGTCACGTTGTCGAACCAGGTGTTCTGGTCGGCCGGGTCGCTGGAGCATGGCGTGCAGTCCGAGTCGGCCGGGTCACAGGCCACGTAGCGGGTCCCTGACCTCTTGAACCCTCCTTCCGGCCCGGTGCCGTCGCCGGCCAGCACGCGCTTGGCGGTGATGAGCTTTTGCTCCCGCAGGCCGCTGCTGCCCCAGGAATCGCTCATACTGCCGGACACGTCCATGACGTTCACCACGTCAACGGGCAGGCGTGCGCTGTCACCGCTGCGTTTCTCCGGGACGAGCTTGGCCACTGAGACCGTGCCTTCTACCACGCGGGCCACGCCCACCGGGATGTGCAGGCTGGGCGGAGCCTTGGCCAGGAAGTAGGTGCAGCCGCCCGAGGTGGCGCCGGGTATGGTCTCTTTCACGAAGTAGCCTTCTACCCACTTGTCGCTACCCTTGAAATTGTAGTCGGTCAGGTGGAAGATGGCAAAGCCCACGATGTGGTAGCTCAGGTTATTGCCCGTGCCTTCGGTGTAGTCGTGGATGGGTATAATGACCTCAGGGGGCCGGTCGTCCTCGTATATATCGAGGCGAGCGTCCAACTCATTCCTGACGTTACGGCTGTTCTGAACGCCTGGTCCTCCGGGAAGCATGTCACCCACCGCCCAGGGGCCGCTTCTGGACGCGTCGTGCATGTTATCCACCAGGGTCTGCTCGCTGGGATCGTTATCCCAGGTCACCCAACCGAAGTTGCCGTAAGCGGTGGTAGCCTTGTCCCACACCCGGTAGCTCTTGCCTTCGACGGGCGTTCCGTCGTCCGGTCCGAAAAGATCCACCGAGATGGTCATGGGGAAAAGCCCGATCCCACCGGTCGGCTCGAAGGCGCAGGCCCCACCAGGCGAGATGTAGCCTGCACTGTGGGCGCTGGCCGCCAACAGATTGGCCCCTACCACCCCGGCGAAGAAAGTGGTGAAATCCTTACCGGCAGTCAGGTACACCCCTCCGACTTGCACCCCGTCTATCTCCCTTGGCGGCGCGCTGCTGGAGGGCGTGATAGGGTTATCGTGGAGTTTGTTGCCGTTTACATCAGTTAGCCAGATGCGCGTGGTGTCCGGCTCGGCGCCGTTCAGGCCCACGTACTCCCGGCCTACACTAATGATGCTGGCAAAGGTGGCCGATGGACTGACCAGTTCCCCGGTCGCTGCCAAGGCGGCAGCATCTACAGCGTTTTGCACTATACGCTTCTGGGCGTAGGCGTTGCCTACGTCGATGACCAGGGCGATGAGTGCGATCAGAACCACGAGAATGATGGCAATGATGATTATCGATTGCCCCTTCTCGTTTCTCAGAGGTGCTCTCAACATTTTAGTTTACCTCCTTCTTTCTATTACGCTTGCGGCGGACAAGCGTCCCCCCGAATTATGATTAATTATTTTTGGGGGTTGTATGGTTTTATCGCCTGGCGAGCTTTGGGCCTGCGACGCGGCCCTGGTCGGGGCCCAACAGCCAGCCTGAGCGACCATAGCCTTTTTAGATTGCCCCACGCCACAAATCAGGGGCAAGGAAGGTTATCCACCTTCCAGATACATGCTTGAAACGGCTCTAATTTTTATGGGCGGGAAGGTATAACTACCCGCCGTGATGATATAGGGGACGGTGACTTCGGTTATGCGGATGTTATAATAAGCTGTAACTTCGACCCACCCGCCGGTCACTATCGCTCCCTCGACCAGAACGTCCACCTCGTCCGGGTTAAGGAGGCCCAAATGCTCTTTGACCCTGTCAACGATGGCCTCCTTGTAGGCTTCCACTCCATCGTCTTCGTGGATCGTGATGGCATCTGTGACGCCATAGTGGGCTCCCTCGCGCACCGCTTGCTGAAGAACGACGTAATCGTACATGACCCAGGCAAAGAACACCGCTCCGATGAGTGCTAATAGAATGAGAGGAGCAGTTAAAGTGAATTCAATTAGGGCCTGACCCTTCTCGTCTTTCCTCAGAGCTTTCCGTCCGGTGCTCGCCGATCTCATCTGTTTCCCCTCCCTAGCGTATAGGCATGATGACCTTGGCCGTAACGGGCCAGTAGTAAGGTAGCCCCAGACGACCGAAGTAGGGCAGGCTGACGCTGCTGGTGAAGGTCTCCACCCGGTAAGTCACTTTGACCACGATAGGGTCGCCAGGGTCCGAGCCCTCTGGTTTTTCAGGAGGAAGGATTAGCATCTTGGTAGGATCGGTCAGCCCGCCGTTAAAGGCCTCGGCTCTGATGAGGCCCTCATACTGTTCGTAGCTTTCTATCTGCTCGGGATCGTCGGGATCTAAGCTGGGATGTCTGGAAGCATACAAAGCCCCATCATGGGCCGCGTTCAGAAGGGCGATGTAGGTGCTGAACATAATGCCCCCCTCGAACACTATGAGGATGATCAGCAGCAAAAAGATCAAGCCAGCCGACACTTCGACGATGCTTTGCCCTTTTTCATCTCTGCTGGGGTTGAGAGCGTGGAACATTTTGCCTCCTTCGATCTCCTTTTGATCTCAGATCTCCTGGTCCCAAACTCGCTCTAATTATATAACAAAACATGCTCCATGTAAATAGGAAGTTGGTACCATAGGTGTAAAGCTGGCAGAATGCAAGCAGTTGTGATCCACATTCAGTCTCATTATACACCACAGTGGGCCAGATTTCAATGGGAAAAAGGTACTGTCAGGACCGAATTCCTACCCCCGCCCAAGGGGAATATTCAACCTGACCCTGGTGCCACGACCGATGCTGCTATCAAAGTGTAAAGTGCCGCCCATCATCTCCACCCGCTCCATCATAGTAGCAATGCCCAGCGTGCGGCGTTGTTCGACGGAGGCCAGCACTTCTTCCACGTTGAACCCGCTCCCGTCGTCCTCCACGCTGGCCGAGATGGACTCCAGTTGTAAATCGACGTTGATCTGCACCTGGCTGGCATGGGCGTGTTGCCTGACGTTGTTGAGAAGAGCCTGGATGATGCGAAAGATGGTCACTTCTATGTGAACAGGCAGCCGGGAGTCCTTGCCCATAACGTGTAGATTGGTCGAGATGTTACTCTTCTCTTCGAAATCTTTAACGTAACGCTTGAGGGTGGGTACCAGCCCCAGGTCATCCAGCATCATGGGGCGGAGATCGAAAATGAAATCGCGGGTTTTCTGAAAGGTCGCGGTCACAGAGTTCTTCAGGTTGTTCAGCTCCACGCGGGCCTGATGCGGATTGGTGTCGAACAAACGTTCGCAGATTTCCGCTTGCAGGATCAGGTTGGTTAGGGATTGGGCCGGCCCGTCGTGCATCTGGCGGGCCAAATGCTGGCGCTCGTCCTCCTGGGCCTCGATGATGCGCACGATAGTGCCCTGGCCCGTTGGCCCGGCTGCTTCGGTCGAGTAGAGCGAAGATATCCCCAACGCGTCCAGTTCACCAGAAAAACTCAAAAACCGCTGCAACTGTTGAGCATATCTATTCAGATTTTGCCGTTTGCTCTCAAGCTGCTCCAACTGGCCTCTCATCATGAACAGACGCATCTGGGCCTCCTGGGCGGCGGTATAGATGTTCTTGATGTCGTGACGAGGGTAGGTGTCTATGTTAGCCTCTACCTGCCGCAGCTTATTGGCGATCTGGGCGTTGCGTTGGGCCAGCTTGTCTACCTCGTCGCTGCTCTGTTTGATCAGAACGTCGATCTCCTTGACCTCGGACTGTAGCTGTTCATATTCCTGGTTAAGATGCTCCAGGAATTCTTCCAGGGTCTGAGGAACGGTTTCTTGTTCTTCTCCCATTTTTCATACCTCCATTTAAAGATAATACTGCACAACGCTCTCCTTAACCGCGCCCCTCAGCTCAATCGCCCGTGTCCTGCAACCTGATCCAACCTCGACGCAAAGCATAGATGGCGGCCTGGGTGCGGTCGTTGACCGCCAACTTACGCAGAATGGAAGTCATGTGGTTCTTGACCGTCTGGCGGCTGATGCCCAGTACGTGGGCGATCTCCTTGTTGCTGAGGCCCCGCGCGATCTGTTGCAGGATTTCCATTTCCCGGGCCGAGAGAGGAACAAAGGTCTGCTCCATCGAATCGAATACGGTTTCTTGCCGCTCGAACTGTTTGAGCAGCCAGGCAGCCGCTTCCGGCTCGTCCAACACGCTGTCCCCAAAGATGATGCTTCCCTCGTTAACCCGCCTGATGGCCTGGGTCAATTCATCAGGCGTGACCTCCTTGGGATAATAGGCGTTGGCCCCGGTTTTCATGGCTTGAAACTGTTGCTCATCGTCGTGATAAGCGGTCAGGATGATTACGGCGGTATCTAGCTGGTTGTTTTTGAGCTGACGAGTCACCTGGAGACCGTTCATAGTGGGGAGATTGATATCCATCAAAATAACGTCAGGGGCCAACTCCTGGGCCAATTCCAGAGCCTCTTGGCCATCGGCCGCTTCACGTACCACTTCCAGATCTTCTTCTCGCTCGATGATCCGCCTTAGACCCTGGCGAAACAAAGGATGGTCGTCCACAATCATGATGCGAATCTTATCAGCCATCGATTCTCACCTCCGCTGGTCTCTTTTCAGTAACTATCGTGGGTCAGAGGGGTAAGGTACAGATAAGACCACCCTGAGGCCACCCTCGTGTCTGTTAAACACCTGGAGCTTGCCTCGCAGCAGAGCGGCCCGGTCACGCATGTTGATCAGTCCCAGGCCCCAGGCCTGGTGGTCAGCCAGCAGATCGAAACCCTGGCCGTTATCCTCTATGGTGAAAACCAACATCTCATGTTCGCGCCTGGAGTGGATGGCAACCTGTGTGGCTCCAGCGTGTTTACTTATATTCTTAAGCGACTCCTGAACGATCCTGAAGATGTTCACTTCCATAGTGCCGGGCAACCGTTCATCCAGGTCATCCAGGTTGAGGTCGATCTCGATCCCGAAGTGAGTGGTGTATTGTTCGGTGTAACGTTTCAAACTATGGGCCAGACCCAAATCACTTAACAACGGAGGAGGACGTAACTCAGAGATAAGCCATTGTACCTTGCTCAAGCCCTCACGTAGCTCTTCTTTGAGACTGAGCAGACCCTCTCTGGCCATCTGGAGGTCATTCTCTGCCGCACGGTCATAGTATTCCAATTCGCAAACGGCGTTAGCCAGCAGTTGTCCAATTTGTTCCTGGAGATCGTGGGCGATGTGCTGGTGTTCCTCTTCCCGACTCTGGATGATCCTTATCGGGGGCAGAGCCATTCCCCAGTCGGCCGGATCGAACTCCACCCAACTGTTCTCCAGGTAATTTTCATCGTCCTCGTTGCGCCGCAACAACAGATCGAGCTTGTAGCTCGCCTGGCGCAGACGTGTCAGATGGTGGTTCAGTTGAGCACACTGCTGGCGGAGCGCGTTTTCCTCGTCAGATGCCGAGACCGAAGCCTCACCACCTGAGGGGGGCAAGCTCTCCAGAACATGCTGCTTCTCAAGCCACTGAGCCAGATGAGCCTGATATAAGGCTTCGGTCTGGCTGGAGAGAAGCTCCAATTCCTGGCGGGCCTTTTTCAGGATTTCGGCGGCTTGCTCGACGATGTGGTGTAGACCCTCTGCGTCAGTTGTCACGTCTCTGCTCTCTCGTCCTATTTATGCGCGGGGGGGGGAGACAAATGAGCCAAATGCTTCCTTACATATAGTATACCATAAAAGGTGTGCTATTTGCAAGAGCTTATTTGCTCTCCCCGGCCTCCCAGCGGGCTGCGTAGACGACCATGTTATCCATGCCTGCCTCCACCGTCCAGTGGTGCTCGGTGCGGAACACGGCCTGTAGATGAGGGTCCTGCACCAGACGAGGATACCAGGAGGGAAAAGTCACCAGGTAGTCTGCCCCTTCGGTTTCGATGAATGACAGCAGACGGTCCTCGTCGCGGATGAAGGGGATGACCTGCGGGGTGATCAGACCGGCCAGGTCTACCAGGGAGCGGTCGGCGTAATAGCCGATCGCGCCGATGTCGTGAACGGCGACGAGGGCCGTCTGGGGGGTGTGCTCACGCAGCCAGTGAGCGGTAGTCACCATCTCGCCCTCGATGAAGCCCACGTCGGTGGCGTAGGCCCGCGGCCCCAGGACGGCCCAGAAAATGACCAGCACCAGCAGACTGGCCATAAGAAGAACACGCCCCAAAACCCTGACCACCAATCGAGCAGGGGCAGGACGGAGCAGAGCCGCCGTGCCCCCCAACCCGTACAGAATGAAAAAAGGGATGGTAGGGATCAGATACCGCCCGTGTTGATAGGTGACGGGCAGACGCACCGCATATGCGGCCAGGAAGACGGCCCACCAGGCCAGGGGCAATAACCTTTCCGGCCGCTTACCTTTGAAGAATTCGTAGGCGGTCAGCGCGAAACCGGGCAGCAGCAAAACCTGGGCGCCTACCAGGGTAACCGAGATAACGTCGAACGCCCGGCGCGGCAGGCTCAGAGCCTCCATCAAGACCTGGTACTCGGCCTGTTTAGCGTAGAAGGTATTGGGAAAGATAAAGCCTGTGGTCGTCAGGTTGAAAGCCAGATAGGGAGCTACAGGCAGAGCAAAGCCCAGCCCCAGGCCCAACCAACGCCTGACCACCGCCAGCTTGCGCCGACGCAACCCCTCGGCCAGGCCGATCAGACCCAGGAGCACTGCCCCCTCGGGCCGGGTGAGGGTGAGCAACCCCCCCATGAACCCCAGTTGAAGGTGACGACCCCAGGTCGAGGCACGTTCCCCCTCCGTTTTCTCTTCCCTCCCCTCCTCCGTCGCCGCCAGGTAACGCTCTACCAAAAGCAGCGACAAGAAGGTGAAAAGAACGGTCTCCATCCCCGAAAAAGCGGCCCAGGCCAGATGCCACTCCAGGAGGCAGAACAGGCCCACCAGCGCCGCCACCCACTTCCGGCCGGGAAAAAGGCGTTCGCTCAAGCGCCAGGCTATCCAGCCTGTCAGGGCCAGGCACACCACTCCCAGCAGATAAGTCCACAGCTTGAAGTCGAGGCCCAGCAGGTAAGCCGGGCTCAGCAGCAGCGTCCAGAGAGGGGCAGTTGAGCCAGGGCTGGGCTGCCCGGGATTGTAGGCCAACTGGCCGTAACGTGCCAGGTTGCGGGCGTAGGTCTGGTGAATCCAGGCGTCGTCCAGGGGAAAGCCCAGACGCCCCTGCTGATAACGACAATAGCCCAGGTAGAGGGCCGCGCTCAGCGCGGATAAAAGCAATGAGACAACCAAAATTATTCTGCCAGTTCTACTCATCTATCGAGTACACCTTAACCGGCTCTCCCGAGACGTCCCCCAGGGTCAGAATAAGGTTCAGGCCGGGGTAAGGCTCTTCCTCTTCGCTCAGGTAGAGGGCCTGTAAGGGGCGCGGGTGGTTTTGCTCCAGCACCAGGTAACGGGCTCCATAGCGGCGGGCCACGGCTATAACCGTCTCCAATTCCTCGTTGGGGATGGACAGACAGGGACGATGGCTGTGATAATGAAAAGAAGGGGCATTGTTCACCAGCACGGCCGCCTCCGGCGGGGCGTTCTCTCCCAGCCAGGCGGCGATTTGATGGTATACTGCATCGTCGTGATTCCAGGCCGGGTCCGAAAGGCCGCCGCGACCCAGCACTCTGCCCTGGTATACGAAGCCGCTGACCAGCACGGCCAGACCCACGAAGCCCACAGAGAAAAACACCTGGGCGGTGGGGGCGTGCCAGCGAGGACGACGGCGCGCCACCCAGGCGATGGCTGTATCCAGGCCAGCCATGGCTGCCGCGAAAAGAAAAGGCAACAACGCGCTGCCAGAATGAAACATGCCTCCCCGCACGCCGGGGAAAGTGAAGGCCAGGCTCATAGCCAGGTACAGCAGAGTGCCGTAGACGAAAAAGACCTGGTACTCGATCCGGCGGCGCAAACCCCACAGACCAATGGCCGCGAAGGGAGCGAGAAAAATCAGCAGGTCGGAGGCCAGAACGTTTTGCAGATTGAGCCAACAGGCTTCAAGCTTGGAACGCAGGATCGGCCCCCATCCCCAGGCCAGATAGCTGCTCCAGGTCAACTCCCGACCGTAGCTGTACAGGTCATCGTAGCTGCGCAGAAAGAGGGTCTTTGTGCCTGCCGGGGAGAGGGGCACACCTATCGCTCGCCAGTTGCGGTAAAACCAGGGGGCCATGACCACCAGGTAGCCGACCAGAGCCAGCAACAGGCCAGCCAGCGTGACCCCTCGCTTGTCCTTGTGGCGCCACACCTCGAAGGCTACCACCACCGCCAGGGCCACCAGCAGCAACGGCCCATCGGCGCGGGCCAGGTGGCTCAACCCTGCGAACAGGCCGGCCAGGGCAAAAAACCAGAGTTGGCTCCCTCTTTTGCTCCCTCTCCCTTTGGGGCTCAAGCCTGCGCCCATGAGCCACAGGCTCAGGCTGGCGGTCACCGCAAAGGGGGCGAAGTTATCGGGGGAGACCCAGTAGGCGGTATAGAAACCGCTGAAGACCGTCAGCAGGGCCGCTCCCAACGCGTGACGGCCCTCGGAAGACGTTTGCCTGCCGAGGTGATAGGTGATGAGGGGCAAAAGAGACGACAGCAGGATGAAAGGCATCTGGGCCACACGGTAGGAGGCCCCAAAGACGAGAAAAAAAGGATAGATCAAAACCGAGGCCAGGGGCATCCAGTACAGATGGCTGGGATGGGGTAGGCCCTGCGGACCGTCCAGGTAGTTCCAGATGAAATTTTCCCTGAAGCCCTGTCCACGGTACAGGCTCTCCGCTCCGTTGTAATAATAGTAGGCGTCCATGTAGCCCGGCTGGTGGGTGGGCAGGGCGGTCAGCACCCGCATCGCCAGAGCGAACAGAAACAGTAAGAGCACCGTCGCCGAGGGCCTGGGGAGCTTATCCAATATACCCGGTCCGTGGTCGTTCTGCAATCTGCTGCTCTGCACCCTATCCAGCCCCACAGGGCGACGGCCATGAGCGTGCTGGACGGCCATCTCTACACGGCTCAGAACAAGGTGTAGATGAAAGGCGCGACAGCCGCTCCCTGGGCGCAGACCAAAAGTAACGCAAAGAGCAACAACACCGACATCATCGGGATCAGCCACCAAAGCTTGCGCTTCCACAAAAAAGTGAAAAGTTCACCGACAATACCGAATCTGGCAAAGAAGTTTTTAATAGCCTCCACGATCACTGCCTCCACACTTGTGATTTCACGTACATTGGGGAGCGGTGCTTACCTCTCCTTCGGGCTCACTTATTATATTACAGATCATCCAGTTTTTCAACTGCGCGAATGTGATAATGACCTAAGCAAAATGGCCTAGAAGCAGGCCCAAAATAAGCGCCTTCCTCGCCTCCAAATAGGCCAACTGACCGATGCGCCAGGGGTGAAGGCGCGCTATAATTTAGGATAGAGGGACCGTCCGCTAGCGAGCGGGTTTCCTTCCGGGAGTGAGGTGGACACTTTTTTATTGTAACGACGCTCTCCTCTCCGCGGACGGCCCCTTTTTTCTTGTGACTTTTGAATCGCGGAGTGTACGGAGGGCGAGAAGGGCACGGAAAAGGGTGGTGGGCGAGGTCAAGGCCCCCCTTGTATATTGCAGACAGATACCGATTGTGGTACAATACAGGTAAGAGTCAAAACGCTTCTTCTGATACCTCATCTTCGTCTTCTGGGAGAGCAGAATGAGTGAAATCGCTTTAGAACAGTTGGAAAGTGAGGTGGGCCGTCTGCTGACTGAGCGAGGCTGGACGGTCTCCACCGCCGAATCGTGCACCGGGGGGTTGATCAGCCATCTGCTGACCAACGTGTCCGGTAGTTCCAATTACGTGGCGGGCGGAGTAGTAGCCTATTCCAACCAGATCAAAGAGCGGGTACTGGGCGTGAGCCACGAGACCCTGGTGGAGCACGGGGCGGTAAGTGAACCCACCGCCCGCCAGATGGCTCGTGGAGCACGACGGCTTTTCCATACCGACGTGGCTTTGTCGGCTACGGGCATCGCCGGCCCGACAGGGGGCACGCCCGATAAGCCGGTGGGCCTGGTCTACATTGCTCTCTCCGCCCGGGATGCCGAACGCTGTGAGCGTCACGTGTGGCAGGGAGACAGGCTGACCAATAAGGAACAGTCGGCCAGAGCGGCCCTGCGTATGCTGCTGGAATACCTGGAACCATCGCCCCCTTAAGCTGGCAATCTGATCGGGCCAGGCTGTTAATACCTCCTGACAATGGCCCGATAGGTCTGGGGCTGGCGACACTGGAGAAACTGGAACTCTTCACGGTACTTTCTGACCTCATCCAGGTCGATTCTGGCCACACAGTAACCCTCGATCTCCTCGTCGATGGAGGCGTATAGCTCCCCTCTGGGGCCGACGATCATGCTCTCGCCAAAGAAGGAATAGGTGTACTCCTCGCCCACCCGGTTGGCGGCGGCCACAAATACGGAATTCTCGTAGGCGCGGGCCAGGTTATAGATCCGCCATTCGTCGGTTTGGGGATGTTCCCAGTTAGCGCACACGCACAGAAGCTCCGCCCCGTCCAGGGCCAGACTGCGGGCCACTTCGGGGAAAGCCAGGTCCCAGCCGATGATCAGCCCTATCGGACCGAAACCCGTTTCCATGACCAGGTAACGGTAACCTGGGCGGAAGGCCATCCGTTCCTCGCCCCGCAGGTGCACCTTACGGTAATTGCCCAGCACCTCGCCATCGGGCCCGACCAGGACGGCCGCGTCGTAGATGATGCTTTCCACCCTCTCTTTGGCCGCCATGCCAAAGGCGATGTGGGTATTGAACTCGTTGGCTCGTTGGGCCAGCAGGTTAACGGTGTGGCCCGGCACCCATTCGGCCAGGTCGGTAAAACGTACCCCACATTCGTACCCGGAGGTCACCAGCTCCGGGAAGACGATGAGGTCCACCTTCTGCTCCAGGCATATCTTTTCGATGAATTCTGACATCCGGATGAGGTTCTGATCCACCTCGGTCAGCCGAGGGTGCATCTGTACCACGGCTACGGTTATCTCTCTCATGTGTCTCCTCTTTTCTCCTGGCGAAAAATACGCATTGCTGGTAGTATACACGTAATTAAAGATTTCGTCAACAATAACCACAAAGCACACCAGGAGCACAGAGCCGCCGGGCCTTGTGCCGGCGGAAACCTTTGTGTCCCTGGCGCTCTTTGTGGTTACAGGTAATTACTTCAGTAGATGTTTTTGGGCCGCGTCCACGATGGCGTCGATCTCCCGCTCCAGGTCCTCCTCGATAGGCTCCAGTTGGTGACTGGTCAGGATGTCCTCCACCTGCTGGGCGGCCCGCTCGGCCATGGACTGCCCGCCCTCGCTCCGCCACACGTCCCAATCGAGGCGATTCCAGAGCAGAGGCGGGATCCAGAACTCACGGCGGAAGTGGGCCGCGGTGTGCTCGTGACCCAGGTATTGGCCTGCGGGGCCTATTTCCTTGATGAGTTCGACGGCCAGAGTTTCCTGGTTCACCTCGAAGCTCCTCATGATGCGTCGCGTATAGGCCACCATCTGGTTATCGACCACCAGCAGCGGCAGGTGGGCTGCCTGGTCTGCTCCCAGAATGCCGAAATGGCCGCACAGGTTGGCCCCGGCCAGGGCGCCCAGAATAAAGGTGATGCCCCTCTCCAGCCCCGACTGAACGTCCAGGGCATTGGCATCGCTCAGGCCCACGTTGATGTAGGCGGGCAGTCCGTAGCTACGGGCTATCTGGACCATAGCCACCCCCATCAAAGCCTGTTCCGGCGAGCCGAAAGAGATCGAGGTGGTGCGCGGGTCCATGATGTGCGGGATGCCCCCGTACATGACCGGCGTGCCCGGCCTGAGCACCTGGGTGATGACGATGGCGGCCAGGTTCTCGGCGTTTTCCTGGACGAGGGTGCCGGCCAGGGTAGCCGGGCCGGTGGCCGAAGCCTGGACCATAGGGCCGTAGCTGACGGGCAGTCCCAACGCCGTAAATTCCAGCAGGATTTCCATGCCAGTAGTGGGCATCTGCAAGGGGCTGATAGGCTCTACGAAAGCCTCGATCTGGGGCCGTTCTCGCAGGGCTTCTGCCCCTCCGGCCACTGCTTTGTAGATCTCCAGGATGTAATGGGCCGTCTGGCCGTTGGCGATCCAGCAGCGGGCAGGCTTTTTGGTGTTTTTGACCAGCGCGGCGGTCAGGTAGACGTCGCGGATGGGGGTAGGGATGTCCTCCGGCTGGGTCATGGCTCCCACGATGTCAATGTGCTCCAGGGCGTCGCCGACGGTGATGGCCCGAAGCGTGTCCCGGCTGGTGGGCGGACGTCGGCTGCCCCCGCCTGAGTCCACCCAGGAGTACTGGCCGGGGCTGGAAATGGTCACCAGATCGCCGTACCCAAAACGGGCCGTGCGCGTTCCATCCCTGCCGTACAGGATGTAGGACTTGCCCGCTACCTCCAGGCTGTGCCTCAGCAGTTTTTCGTCGATCCTGGCCGACCGTCGGGCCTTATCGACCTGGGCTCCGGCCTCGGCCAGACGGTCCAGCACTGCATCGTGGTGGACGCGCACCCCGACATCGCGGAGGACCTGCACCGTGCCGTCGTGGATGCGCTTGATCTCTTCATCCGTCAGTATCCCGAATCGAGGGGTCATTTTCCTCTCCTTATTTATTTTTTCGGTCTTTGTACGATCTTGCTCTAATCGTCCAATGAGGCCCGGAGCTTTTACTCTGTTCGTTGCTGATGAGTATATACACAAACAAAACTGCCACAAAACTGCCACAAAACGCTAATGGCTCATGTTAAGACCTAGTGCGAGGCAGGGCAACCAAGTCCGAGATGAACGAG